>DBTM01000088.1:13015-13976 GCA_002307055.1 Clostridiales bacterium UBA1316 | reverse complement strand
CTTTCCCCACTCGATGGAAATCGCAACTGGAATGAGACAGAGTTTCATATAGCTCGCTCACGGTCATCCTCAATTCAATCGGACGCTCATTGATGCTATATATAAACTGACTGTGATTGATTGATTCCACATACAAAACAGCTTTCAGATTGAGCGCATAAACGTTGCCGCGATTAAAAATGCTCAGATACTGTCTGCTGTTCACCGCTGCTTTTCCCACAGCCTTATCCATTGCATCGAAAAAGTCTGGAACTGAATATGGCTTCATGATATAGTGAACAGCATTAACCGCAAAGGCTTCCACCGCATAGTCGCGAGAAGTTGTCAGAAAAATAATCTGGCAATTATTTCTGGCCTCACGGAGCTGCCGCGCTGCCTCGATGCCAAGAATCCCCGGCAGAAAAATATCCATCAGCAAAATATCAAAGCTGACTTGGTTCTCCATTTGACTGAGCAGCTCCATTGCAGAGGTATACTCGTAAACCTCTGCGTTCAATTCAGGATGCGTTGCGAAATATTGCTGCATATACTTCTTAGCAGTTTTAATTTCACCCTGTTCATCGTCACAAATAGCGATTTTGAGCATCATCGTCACCTCCAGGGGGTGCTTCTTGTCGGCTTTTGTATTATAGTAGGTTTTCGAGAAAATGTCTATTATACGATCATGGGTACCCACTAGGCCACGAACGAAAGATTCACATACCCCCATATTAGAGCTCTACGCCAACAGCATCCGGCGTCAACCTGTAATCATATTCCATCAAATCCAGTATCCTATTACTTAAGTATAAATAGAACTGCGTTCTTATTTGCGTAGATGGAACGCATTTGTGATATTGACTATTTAGCGTAGCCAGAATTACGCGTAAAAAAGTTATAAAAAAGTCCTAAATCTTCCGCAGATTCAGGACTTCTTGGTGGAGATAAGCGGGATCGAACCGCTGACCTCTTGAATGCCATT
>DBTM01000088.1:0-12737 GCA_002307055.1 Clostridiales bacterium UBA1316 | reverse complement strand
CCCAGCTGAGCTATACCCCCACATATTACCAATTATGGTATTTTTTTAGTAAACGTTGTATTAAGTTGATGTTTTTGGATTGGGGGTAGGTAACCGCATTGCTCGCGCTCCCAGCTGAGCTATACCCCCGCGTATTCATTTTTCCGTGCTTGTCATGTTAACATATCGGATGGGTGCTTGTCAAGGTCTCATTCAAGAATATCGCCGGATATCGCGCAGACGGAAGGTTGGGTTTTTAGGCTTGTGATATTATGGCGCAAATGGTACAATAATTATGTTAATAATTCATCGGCACATAAATCAATGTAAGGAGATGACTATATGAATAACAAGGCGATGTACAAGATTGTTTACGGCTTGTATGTACTCACGGCGAAGGACGAGACGAAGGACAACGGCTGCATCATCAACACAGCCGGGCAGGTCACAACATCACCCAACCGCATCACGCTGGCTGTCAACAAACAGAACCTGACGCATGACATGATGATGAAATCGGGCACCTTTAACCTCTCAACACTGTCGGAGGAAGCGCCGTTTTCCGTTTTCCAGAATTTTGGAATGCAGAGCGGCAAAACGGCTGATAAATTTGCCGATTTTAAAGACGTATACCGCAGCGAGAACGGGCTATTGTATCTGACGAAATACGCCAACTGTTTTCTTTCAGGCAAAATCGTCTCGGCGACCGATATCGGGACGCATACGCAGTTCCTCGCCGATGTGACAGATGCCGAGGTCCTCTCCGAGAGCGAATCCATGAGCTACGCCTTTTATCAGAAAAATGTCAAGCCGTCAACCCCCAGGCCGGCTGTAAAGGGCTGGCGCTGCCGCGTCTGCGGCTATGTCTACGAGGGCGAGGAGCTGCCGCCTGATTTTATCTGCCCGATCTGCAAGCACGGCGCTTCCGATTTTGAGCGGATCGTCTGAACCCTTTTTCGTTCGATTAAAAAACCGCCGGGATAATTCCCCGGCGGTTTTCGTATGCGCTTAAACGGCGGCGGTTTCGTCTTCGGGTACGGTGCAGACATCGACCCAGCCTTTGGCTCTGGAGTATTTAAACAACTCGTCGATGGTCAGCTCTATAGCGCTGTTGCTGCTCCCAGCTGCGGGAAAAACCGTATCAAAACGCAGCATCGATTCGTCAAGATAGACGGGTATGCCCTCGTTGATGCCGAACGGACAGACGCCGCCGACGGGGTGGCCGACCATTTCAATGACTTCCTCATGCGTCAGCATTTTCGCCTTATAATAAAAATGGTCTCTGAATTTATGATTGTCAATACGTGCATCACCGGCGCATATGATCAGCATACAGCCTTTTTCTGTTTTAAAGGACAGTGTTTTCGATATTCTGGCTAAGCTCACGCGCAGGGCGCGCGAGGCGAGCTCCACTGTTGCACTTGACGCTTCAAACTCTAAAACTCTGTCTTCAATCCCGTATCTGCGGAAATGAGCTTTCGCCGTCTCAATCGACATTTTTGCCCCACTCATTATGTTAAACTGCTTCGATGCTCTGACGTTTACATAATAACTACGATAATGCGCCGCCAAAATTCGAAATGTGACGTCATTCTAACATATGGGCGTTTCGGCGTCAATTTAAATTTATTAGCTATATATACAAACTTTCTCAGAGAAATGACGCACGGTATATACAAATGCAACCGATATCAGTTGCGTGTTTACATAAATATATCCGATTGCGGAAATCATCGGTAAATATTATTTTCACGGGAATTATTATTGCATCAATGCTCAGATGGTGATATTCTAGTTTCATAATTTTTAATACGCAAGGAGCGAAAAATAATGAAAGATTTTGCTGGGAAAATAGCATTTATCACCGGAGGCGCGTCAGGCGCCGGACTCGGACAGGCACAGATCTTCTCCGAGGCAGGCATGAAAGTCGTCATCGCTGATGTCCGTCAAGATCATCTCGACGAAGCTATGGCATATTTCAAGGCCAAGGGCGCACCGGCACACGCCATTAAGCTCGATGTCACTGACCGCGCGGCATATGCCGCGGCAGCCGACGAGGTGGAAAAAGTATTCGGATCGTCTCCTGACCTGCTGGTTCTGACCGCCGGCGTCAACGTGTTCGGCCCCGCGGAGGCCTCCACCTACGATGACTATGACTGGGTTGTGGGCGTCTGCTTCGGCGGCGTCGTCAACGGTCTTGTCACGTTTGTACCGCGCATGATCAAGGCTGGAAAAGGCGGCTATATCGCATCTACCGTCTCCTGGGGCGCTTTCGGCGCCGGACCGATGACGGCTCCTTATTCCGCCGCAAAGGCTGCTGTGCTCAACCTGCTCGAGAGCTATCAAATCGCTCTCAAGCCATACGGTATCGGCGTTTCCGCGCTGTGCCCGGCTAACATCCGTTCCAAAATCTATGAGTCGGCACTCAAGGGCCGTCCCGAGCAGTTCAAGAATACCGGCTACAATGTCACGGAAGACACGCAAAAGCTCCTCGCGTCAATCCATGCCAACGGTATGGACCCGCGCGTTCTGGCTGATTGGCTCAAGAAAGGCATTGAGAACGAGCAGTTCCTCGTCGTCCCGTATCCGAGCGGCCCGAGAATGGTAGAGGTTGCGCTCGAGCGATTCGTCGATTACGCCAGCCCCGAGGGCATGAAGCGCCTGGCTGAGAAAGCCAAGCAGCCCCCCACAGAGGAAGCAAACAAGCACAACGCCGAGAGAGAAGGCTATGACATCTCCACCTCCAGAACGCCGCCGCAAGCCCCCGCGGGCGGGTATGTCGACGTCGGCTTCGGTAAAGCCAAGAGCGACAACACCTGGATCGACCCCAGTAAAAAATTCTGATAATAAACCGCGTTTAAAAATCAAAAAGGACTTCAACCCTTCTATTAGCGTTCACAGGGACACATTTTGAACCAGCTTATGCAAGAGGCGGGCGGCGAAAGTCGTCCGCCTCTTGCACTTTCTATGCAATGTTTGCTTGCCCCATATTTTCCGTATCTACCGCGACCTGCTCCACACTGTCCATGACACCCACATCGCGGTAGATGATGCGGAGGCTCTGCTCGGCGGTGCGGGAGTATTTTTCCCCGCGTTCGCCGACCTCAATCCGGCTGATGAACAGCCTCAGAATCTCGGGTGTGAGCTCTCGTATTTCCGTGTACCGCTTGGCCTTCTCGATAAAGGCCTCCACGTTAGCAGCGGAATCCTTGAGCTTCTCCAGACGGGCTTCCTTCTCAGGAATGGCTGCCGAGAGTTCCTTTTGCTCGGCGTTGTAATCACCTGAGAGAATGCGGAACTGCTCGTTGGTGACACGCCCCAGCACATTGTCCTCATATAACCGCTTGAAAATCGATGGAGCCAAGCCCCCGGTATGAGGACTTGGCTCCCTGCATCTTATTCATATGGCCGATCAGGGCGACCGCGCAGCCAGTGCGCTCCGCCATGGCACACAGCTTTTTGAAAACTGGACGCACCTCGTTTGCCCGGTGCATGTCCACCCCGTCGCCCAGATACGCCTGCAGCGGGTCGAGAACGATCAGCCCCGCGCTGGTTTCATTGACAGCTTCCTCCAGACACTCATCCCGCAGAGTCAACTCCTTTTTGCTTTCGTCGATGACCAGCACACGGGAGCAGTCCGCCCCCGCCGCTGTCAGGCGCGGCTTGATCGTATCTGCCAACCCGTCCTCTGCCGTCTGATAGATCACGTTCATGGGCGGCAGTGCCGAATCGCTTTCCGGCAGGGGCCGTCCTGTTGTGAGCAACGCTACTAATGCGAGGACTAAGGTCGTTTTCCCCTCGCCGGGGTCGCCCTGCACAATCGTGATTTTTCCGCGCGGAAGATAAGGGTACCAGAGCCATTTCACCTCCTCTGCCTGAATGTCGCTCATGGATATGAGCCGCAGCGTTTCTTTTCCCATGTCGAACCTCCTTATCGTTGGGATTGATTTTCAAATCATTATCTCTTACAATATAGTTGTGGAACATTTTGAAAAAATTCAGAAAAAGGGATTAACGTTCAAAACTCGATCCTATACGCTTTGGAGGGTGCACGGCATGTTTGACAAAATTGCTTTCCGTATTCAGGGGAGCCATATTGAAGTGGAAGGACAGGCCTTTCCACTCGGGGAGCTGACGGCGGATATCCTGAACATCATGCCGGAGGAATTCGACCGGCTTTACGCCCTTTCGGGGAATCTCGGGAAGGGCAAGGATCAGGAAGCAAAGGATGGAATTTATGCGCTGCTGAAAGATAGACGGCTGTTTCAGTTGCTCACTGTGAACAGCGTCCGGTGGGACGCGGATAAGTTCCGCGAAATCGTCGGCGATATCTATTCCTTCAACCAGACCCTGTTTTGGTTCATTGACCGCTTCCTGATGCAGCTAAAAAAGCTCGATCCCGAGAATTACGCCGCTGCACTCTATGATTTTTACACCGATCCCAAGCTGGACAAGATGATGGTGAATTTTTTCCGTGATCCGATGCATTCGTTTACGCTGTTCGACAACATCGAGGTTCGCTTCATCCCGATGGAAGTTCCCGGCAAGCCGGACAATTACGTTATCTACGAGGTGTACTCCAGCGATACCCTGCAAGGCTTTCTGAAGATGGATTTCATGAAAGCGGTCATGGCGGGGCATGTCATCCGGCGCTGCCAGAACTGCAAACGTTTTTTCCTGCCGACGCAGGGATACAAGACCATTTATTGCGACCGTCCTCTTACGGATAATCCAAAACGCACCTGCCGCCAGCAGGGGGCCAAAAATATGGCCAAGCAAAAAGCCGAGGGCAACCCGGTGCTCCGCGGATACGGCATGGCGTATCAGAGGATCACGGCGGACAAAAGCAGGGGCCGGATCACGGAGGAGGAATGGGGCGCGGCGAAACGCGCCCTCGCGGACATCCGGGACATGGCAAAGGCGGGGCGGCTTTTGGACCGGGAGGCTGAGGAATGTATGGATAAGGACACATTATATGCGTCCCTGCATATTACAAGAAATGGCGGACGGTAAGTTCTGTTTGACAAGGGGGCGGCGGCATGGACGAAATTTTAAACGTCTGTGAGATCTTGATTCAAAGCTGCGCGGACAAGTTGTGCTTCCACTTCGAATGTCCCGGACTGCGGGAGGATTTAAACTCCTGCGGCAGGCTCGCCGTTCTGGAACGGGCGGCGGACTACCTGACAGGCAGCGGGGCCGCAGTTACTACATACCTGTATCCGTTCATCCTCGGCGCGATGCGGCGGGAGCTTGAGACAAGCCTTTTTTCGATGCTCTTTTCAAAACGGGGCTTTGAGAAACAACTCGAATTCGCTTTCGTTTCTCTGGATGAAGCCTTTGAGGATGAAGATTGCGATGAGTGGTCGCTCGTTCCGGCTTCCCCGATTGATGTGGAGCGCGCCGTTTTCGCAAAATCTATCTGGAACTTCTCAGAAAAGAGTTTGAGCAATGTTCCTTCAAGGACAAAGAAATCCTCGGTGGGCTTTTCGGCGCGTTCGGCTATGAAGAACAGCCGCCGGAGGCGCTTGCTTTCACCTTTCAAATGACCGAAAGCGCGGTGCTGAAGGCAAAAGCAAAAGCCCTCGCCAGGCTGCGGGAGGCATGTTTGAACGGGAAACTCGGCATTTGGCGGGAAGTCCGGCGTATGTTCCGTGGCATAACGCGCTGATTTTTTAACAACATTTTCTATATTATCCAAATGATCTTCTAAAGCTGTCTGAAATGACAGCCTTAGAGACAAGCGGGAAGGATAACTTGAAAGGGTTTTCCTTCCCGCCTGCCTGTTGCAGAGGATTTTTATCTCATTGCATTATTGCAGCCATGAGTTCCTTCAGCTTGTCTGATGGTGACAGTTCCATCTCTTTCAAAAGCTTCTGCTCATATTCCAGGTAGATTTTGACCGCCGAAACGCTGTCGCCTGACCGCAACTTAAGTGATAATAGTTTTTCATACGCTTCCTCATCGTAAGGGTCATGCTCAAGCGCTTTTTCCAGCACCGCGTATGCCCTTTTGTTTTCCCCGATGCTTTGATATTCGTCGGCAATCCGGTACTGGATTTTTTTATATTCTCTTTCCAGCCACACCCTCATATTTGCCGCCCATTCGTAGGGCTTATTCTCAAAATATCCGCCGGCGTACAGAGCGGAAGCTTTCTCCAGGGCGGACAGCTCCAACGACGCCGCGCCGGTCGTAGGGAGAAACAGGAGCAGGTCGCAGCGGAGCCTCGAGGTATCGAGGAGATAGCTGTCGCGGTCGCGTAGCAAAATGTTTGCGAAGCCTTTATCCGTGAGCGTGTTCCTGAGATATGTGCAGGTAACACGGAAATTGTTCGCGGCCTTTTCGGGTTCCGCTTCCGGCCACAGGGCGTCGATTAAGATTTCCTTCGATATGGCTTTGCCCTGATAATGGACCAAAAGAGCGAAAAGCTCCTCCGCCTTCGCCGTTCTCCAGCGTATCGGGTCGGCGGCGTTTTTATCCGCGCAGCATAAAAATTGGCCGAAGCATTTGACTGTCAGATATTCAGAGCTTATTGTTTCCCGACGGCATCCGAGCTTTCGGGCGAAATTATCGATTTGTTCTCTAACCTCGTCGATATCCAATGGCTTCAGCAGATATCCAATGGCGTGAGTCTGAAAGGCCTTCAGTGCATATTTGTCGTAAGCGGTTATAAAAACAATCTCGATATACGGGTTTTCTTCAGCCAGCCTTTCCGCCAGCTCAAGGCCGCTCATCCCCGGCATTTCAATGTCGAGAAAGGCGATATCCACTGGGTTGCGCCTCACAAATTCCAACGCGTCCGAAACGCGGGTAAATGTTCCGATCACCGAAACCCGCGCGTCTTCCTTCATGATCCGCTCAAATCTATCAAGCGCTATTTTTTCATCGTCTACTCCGATAATTTTGAACACGCTGACCCCTCCCCGATTGGAATATCAAAGCTGACCCTTGTTCCGGCATTGACTGCACTTCGTATCATAAGCCCCTTGCCGTAAAGCCTGAGAAGGCGCGTGTTGATATTATACAGACCGATGCTGGCGCTGCCTTTCGGCGTATCCAGCAGGGCACCCAGCTTCTTCTCGGGAATCCCGGCTCCGTCGTCCTCCACACAAAACAAAACGCTGTTGCTGATCACTACAGCTCTGACCGTAACAGCACCGCCGTTTTCCCGTTTGCGCAGCCCGTGCTTTACGGCGTTTTCCACCAGCGGCTGTATGGTCAGCGGCGGGATCTGAATATCCGGGAGCGGATCGGCCAAATCAAATTCAATCTTTATATCCTCAAATCTTGCTTCTTCAATCGACGCGTAGGCGCGGACAAGCTCAAGCTCCTTCTTCAGCGGAATGAGACCTCCGAGGTTTTCAAAATCCAGCGTTCCCCGCAGGTATTTTGAAAGAGACAGGATGAGCTTCTCCGCCTCCTGCGGTTCAGTTCCACAGCATTCCGCGATGATATTCAGGGAGTTATATAAAAAATGCGGCTTTATCTGCGCGTTCAAGAACGCGGTTTCCGTGTTTATGACCTTATCCAGGGATACCTGCAGGTCGGCTGATAAAAGCCCCACACGCCGGAAGGCCTCCGAGTATCTTTTTGACAGCAATACGGCCTGAATGATAATAAAGCCGAACAAAGCTGCCGAGAGCATATACCGGGCGGAAAGGACGCTCATGTAAACCAAGCTATCCAGCAGCGCGCCCAACGTTAAAATCAGCATCCCCGCCAGAAAGAAGAAGGACTCCTTTTCCCGGCGCTTCATCGCTTTTACGGAGACGTAGCAGCCAAGCGCGCAGGCGGCCCCGACCGTCAGCAGATACGGGACAAAGACGGCGGAGTAGATTGTGGAGGAAAGCGCAAGGACGATGAATATGTAAAGCGCATTCA
This sequence comes from Clostridiales bacterium UBA1316, assembly GCA_002307055.1. Classification (GTDB taxonomy): domain Bacteria; phylum Bacillota; class Clostridia; order Oscillospirales; family Oscillospiraceae; genus Sporobacter. The sequence goes on along the minus strand of DBTM01000088.1, from coordinate 4,880 downwards.
GCGATAAAATGACGCGGAAGGCTACCCGCGGCATCACATCTCTGTAAAGCCCGCGCGTATAGAAGAGCATGGAAATAATAATGGTCGGGATCGTCAGCGTGACAAGTCTCGACCCAAGCCAAAACGGAAGCCCCGGATAGACCTGCATCATCAGCGTCGTATTTGATAACAGATTTCGCAGGGAGACCGAAATGCAAAGTACTGAGAGCCAGGCAAGTTCAAAGCTGTTTTTCCTAAAATGACGGAGTATAAGAAAAAACAAGCCCGCGAACATGCAGATTGAAATCAGAATAATATCAACGGCGGCCCACATATTTTGCTCTTTATGAATCAGCGTTGATGTTCCCAGCCTAATGCTCTGACCGACGCCCCCGCCAAAGACAAGATCGTTGTTTTTTACCTGCAGGACAATTTCCAGCTCTGAACCGGTGAAGTAGATGTCGTAGGTCTGCGGATGAAAATAAACGGTTTGGGCCTGCGCAAAGCTGCCGCAGGCATGCAAAAGCGAGCCGTTTACCCACAGCGCGTAATCCGTATAGACATTGGGAACCGAGATGCCGTAAAGCCCCCCGGCGGCGGTTTTCACTACGAGCCTGTATGTGGCAACGCCGTGGGCGGGCAAAGAAAGCTCCTTGTATTTTGCCCAGCCGGACGGCAGCCTGTAATAACCGGTCGGCGCCCTGTCAGCAAATTCCCCCGGCGAGAGAAGCGCGTCCCAGTAAAAAGCCCAATCCCCATCAAGCGAGACGTTGCCGTCCGCGGAAAAGCTCCATCCGGAAAGATCAAATATTCCATTGTGCGCTTCTATTGTCCCCGCTTTTCCATCCTGCCCCTCACAGCCCGTGAGAGTGAGCAGTAACAACAACAGCGCGGGAAGCCAGACATATCTTAAAAGCTTCATATTGATTCCAGCCTCAAAACAGAATAACAAATTAATACTACCATATATTCACACGGCAAATAAGACTCAGGCCAGAAATTTTCGACAAAAAGCAAAAATATTTTTTAAAATATGCCCGGCTCCGGCAAAAAAGGCCTCTTTGTTAATTCCCCGTTAATTCCGGAATGATAAAGTCTCAAAAAATGGGAGGTGATGCAATCCTGAAAAGGGTGTTATTAGCGGATAAAGACAAATATAGCACAGAACGGCTTATCCGCATTTTTAAAGAGAATTATAGCATATGGCCGCAGGTATGGCAGAATGAACACGCGTTTCAGGCCTTTATCCGCGCTCCCGAGGACGGCGCTGTATTTGTCAGAATAGACGATCCGTCTATTCCGGGCCTGGAGCTGACAAGACAGGCAACGGCTGTTTATCCCCAAATTCAGGTCGTGTGGATGGCCGCTGGCGAGGGGTACGCCCTCGAAGCCTTCCCGCGGGGCGTCGACGCGTATCTGCTGCTTCCGGCGACGGAGGAAAAGCTCGCGGAAGTGATGGACTCCCTGATATTCAAAAAGGTACGGTATGGAGAAAAATAAAATACGGATATACATTTTTTTCAAATGAGGAGGATACAAAATGGCTAAAAAAATGCAAAGAAAATTTCTGGCGATTATTCTGACGCTGGCGATGGTGATAAGCCTGATGCCGGCGGTCACGCTCTCGGCGGGTGCGACCGATTCCACGCCCCTTCCAATTTACGTTGCTAATAGTACAATCAGCAATTTCTCGGGCCTGGTTTCGAACAGCAGCGGAAACACGCTGCTCGAATCGACCGGCGTTACCACGGTCAACAGCGATAAATGTCTGCAGCTGACGGGAACTGGCGTTGGAACGGTCGTCCGCCGCAGCCCGATCCAGCTTGGCAGCGGTTTCAGCACATATTTTGTGGTAAATATGGCGAACCAGACAAACGGCGGCGGCGACGGACTTTGCTTTATTATTTACGATTCATCAAACGGCGTGCAGAGCGGAGGCTCCGGCATCAATCTTGGCTACAGCGATTATGACGGTGGCGGAAGCATTATTGAGGGAGACTCACTCGCCGTCGAGTTGGATACCTACTGCAACAGCCAATACGAGGGTTTGTCTGGTAAGTCGTCCGATTATCACCATGTGGCCATAGATACAAACGACTGGGACGGCAGCAGACCCAATAATTCTCCTTCAACGGATAAACTCAGCCGCTACAGCACCTCCAATAGCACAGGTGCGAATATCCTGCATAGTACTTACACCGATTCGACCAGCACTGATTATTCAAGCCCGACAGACGACAGTACATCCCGTGTCGCACATGGCTATAGCGCCCTGAATGACAGCAGCGATATCCATGTGTGGGCGGATCTGACGAAGAACAACGACGGTACCTCCGAAGTTACCGTAACCTACGGGAAAAGCAGCACAAGAGCTGATAGCTCAAATTACAGTTTTAAAAGGCAATTATCAAATCAGAATTTACTCAATGACAGCGTTTATGTCGGCTTCAGTGCTTCCACAGGCTCAGCTGCGGAAGATCATATTATCAAAGCATGGTATTTCAGCAACACGCCTATCAGCGGCGGTATTGACCCGGTTTCCGGCAGCTACACGCAAGCGGTGTCCACAGTAAGTGTATCCCCCAGCAGTAATACCAACCCTTCCACAGCGACGATAATGATGTATGACGCCTCCGGCGCGGCGATGAGCGGTACAGTGGATATCTATATTGACGGCAGCTGCAAAAAAACTGGCGTTTCGGTGGGTACATCCGGGTATGCTTACAGTATACCATCCGGTCTGAGCGTCGGCAGCCATACGGTTCAGGCCGTCGCCTCGGGCGGCGCATCCGGTGATGCCGATTTTTCTGTAAGCGCTAAGCTCTATACGGCAACGGTCAACGTACATACCGACGGTTCTCTGGCGGTATCGCCGGGAGCAGTCGAGCTCTGGCAGAACGGGACGACGAAATACACGGCGAGCAGCAGCACAACGGGAGTGTATACAGCGTCCGCCGCGGATGGAACTTACGATATCTACATCAACAGCGTCGATACCGGAGCGGATATCAAGATAGACGGCACGGCGGCCAGCGCGGATGTTAACTACTACACCGTAACGTTCGCCGTGGCGAACGCCGGAAACGCGTCGGGCAGCACGATATCTGCGACGTATGGCGGCGGTACGGTCACAAGCGGAGCGGTGGTGCTCGGCGGCAAGACGCTGGCGATCACGGCTGTGGGTGCCGGTGCCGGCGCGTATAAATACGCGTGGAGCGGAACCGGAACGGATAGCCAGACATCGGCGGCGCTGACCATATCCTCACTCGGCGGCAAGGTGGACGCTGCCTGTACGGTGACGGGCGCGGCAGTCGGCATCGCGCTCGGGGACACCGTTCTTTCCGGCGATAAATATTACTACGCGGACGCCGAGGTGACTGGCAACGGCATCAGGACAATACTGATCAGCTTCTCCGACAACGTCGCGACCGGCGACAAGATCGTTCTGCCGACGGCGCCGTCCGGATTTACGGTCTCTTCAAGCTCAAACGATTACACCAAACGTATAAACCTTGACAGCGGCACTTTGACAAGTGCGGTCCAGAGCTATCTGCGCGAAGTGGGTATCGCGCTCGCCAGCGCGTCCCAGACGGTGAGCGTCACGGTCACGACAGAGAGTATCACGACCGATACCTATTACAACATCGACACGGAGCATTATTATCAGTACATACCAAGCAACTCAACATATTGGACGGACGCATATACCGCTGCGAAGGGTATGACCTACATGGGCAGGACCGGCTATCTCGCAACCGTCATGAGCGAGAAAGAGGACACCTACTTAAACTCGCTGTCCGGAGGAAAAGTCGGCTGGCTGGGTGGCACGATCCTGAAAAGCAGCGGAAGTATCACAGATGCTTCCGGAGGGACCTCGGGAGCTCAACTGTACTATTCCTCGTTTGATACAACCGGCGTCGTTTCTTCTGGCTGGTACTGGGCATGCGGGCCGGAAATCGGAACGACATTTTACAAAACGATCAGTCTGCGCGGGAATCAAAATGCAGAATATGCCGCCAAAAGGGACGCGGAAAACACGACCTATTATCACAACTGGGGCAGGGGCTCTACATACTACGAGCCGAATAATGATACGGCTAACGTGACATCTACGGATGGCAACTATGAAACGTGCCTGACAACGCTTATAGTAGACGGGGGCTATTCGGAGCACAGCACGAAGTTTTCCTGGAATGATAAGTCTTACTCTGCGGCAGGAACCGGATCCTGGGATGCCAAGGGTTATTTTGTGGAGTACGGCAACAAGAAAATTGGCGACGACGGCAGCAGCAGCACGGCCTTCGCTTCCGACAGCGGCTCGCTCACCGTGACCGCGACGGTTAATACATATAAGGACGGCGCGCTCGCGGTGGCGCCTGGAACGGTCGAGCTGAAGCAGAGCGGAACGACAAAATACACGGCCGCGACGTGCGGCACAACAGGGGTGTATACCGCGCCGGCCGTGAGCGGGACATACGACGTCTATATCAACAGCGCGGATACCGGAACGGATATCACGATAGGGAGCGCGGCGGCCAGCGCAAATGTGAATTACTACACCGTAACGTTCGCCGTATCGAATGCCGGAACGGCAACGGGCAGTTCAATCTCGGCTACGTATGACGGCAGTACGGTCGCAAACGGAACGGTGGTGCTCGGCGGCAGGACGCTGGTGATCACGGCGGTCGGCGTCGGAGCGAGCACATATACCTACGCCTGGTCGGGAACCGGAACGAGCGGCGAGACGATCGCGGCATTGACAAAAAGCTCGCTGAGCAGTGCGGTGAACGCGACGTGCACGGTAACGGGCGCGGCAGCCCGGACAACCTACATGGCTACGATAAACACATATACAGACGGCTCATTGGCGGCAGCGCCGGGAGCAGTCGAGCTCAGGCAGA
>DBTM01000078.1:202658-203696 GCA_002307055.1 Clostridiales bacterium UBA1316 | reverse complement strand
CGTATGCAGCCGATATTACCTACGGCACAAATAACGAGATGGGGTTTGATTACCTGCGTGATAATATGGCGCTTTACAGCTCCAATATGGTTCAGCGCGGGCATTCGTTTGCCATCGTCGACGAGGTTGACTCGATTTTGATCGATGAAGCCAGAACGCCGCTTATCATTTCGGGCCAGGGTGATGAATCAACCGACCTATACACGAAGGCGGACGAGTTCGTCCTGAAACTGAAAAAGAAGGTCTTTGCCAATATCGACGACAAATTGGATGAGGACGAAGAAATTGACGCCGACTACGTTGTCGATGAAAAAGCCAGAACGGTCACACTGACGGCGCGCGGCATTAAGAAAGCCGAACAGCATTTCGGTCTGGAAAATCTCTCGGACCTCGAAAATAATACGCTTTCGCACCATATTAATCAAGCCATTAAGGCGCACGGCATTATGCATCTTGACATCGATTATGTCATTAAAGACGGCGAAATTATCATTGTCGACGAATTTACGGGCCGCCTGATGTTCGGCCGCCGCTATAATGAGGGCCTGCATCAGGCCATAGAGGCTAAAGAGCATGTCGAGGTCGCGCACGAAAGCAAGACGATGGCGACCATCACCTTCCAAAACTATTTCCGCTTATACGATAAGCTCTCCGGTATGACCGGTACGGCTCTGACGGAAGAAGAGGAATTCGGCTCAATTTATAACCTCGATATTATCGAGATCCCGACAAACCGCCCGGTCGTCAGAATCGATAACGCCGACGTCATTTATAAAACGGAAAACGGCAAGTATAAAGCCATCATTAATCAGATTGAAGAATGCCATAAGAAGGGGCAGCCGGTTCTCGTCGGTACTGTTTCGATCGAAAAGAGCGAGCTGCTCGCCGCGATGATTAAGAAGCGCGGCATCCCGCACAACGTCTTAAACGCCAAGAACCATGAAAAAGAAGCTGAAATTATAGCGCAGGCCGGCAAGTTCGGCACGGTCACCATCGCGACGAATATGGCCGGACGCGGCACGGACATCAAGCTCGGCG
>DBTM01000078.1:177472-202406 GCA_002307055.1 Clostridiales bacterium UBA1316 | reverse complement strand
GCACGGACATCAAGCTCGGCGGCAACCCGGAATATATGGCGAAGAACGACCTGAAAAAGGCTGAAATCTCAGATGAAATCATCGTTGAGGCCACAGGCTACGCCGAAACCGATAATGCGGAAATTCTTGAAGCCAGGCGCTTGTACACGGCGAGCCTGGAAAAGTATAAGGCTGCGATAACCGCCGAGGCGGAAAAGGTCAAGGACGCCGGCGGGCTTTTTATACTGGGCACCGAGCGGCATGAATCACGCCGTATCGACAATCAGCTCAGAGGACGCGCCGGACGCCAGGGAGACCCCGGCGAAACACGGTTCTTTATTTCAATGACAGACGATATTATGCGCCTGTTCGGCTCTGAGCGCATTATGGGCATGATGGATAAGCTCGGTCTCGACGAGGACACGCCGATTGACCAGAAAATTCTGTCCAACGCCATTGAGCAGGCCCAGAAGAAGGTAGAAAGCCGCAACTTCCAGTCCCGTAAGCATGTTCTGGAATACGACGACGTCATGAACACGCAGCGGACGCTCATTTACGCGCAGCGCCGCAAGGTCCTTGACGGCGAAGACCTCAAAGCGTCCCTGCAGGGCATGATCAGCGACGTCATTGACACGACCATCAGCACCGCTGTGGGCGAACACGACGCTATAACAGAGCAATCCGTGCTCGATGATATCGTCAAACCTTTTGAGCAGCTGTTTTTGAGAAGAACCGATATCCCAAAGGTGTCGGCGGCGAGCAAGCTCAGTCATTCCGAGCTCAAAGACCTGTTGTACAGCAAGGCTATCGCCGCGTACGACGCGAAGGAAAAAGATCTCGGCATCATACCTGAAACAGACACCCCGCTCATGCGCGAGCTCGAACGCGTGATCATGCTCCGCGTGGTGGACGAATATTGGACAGAGCATATCGACGCCATGGAAGAGCTCCGCGACGGTGTCCGTTTACGGGCATACGGCCAGATCAACCCGGTTGACGAGTACAAGCGCGAAGGCTACGACATGTTTGAAGCCATGATCGGCGGCATTAAGGATGAGGTTGTCCGCCGCATCTATATTGCCCGTGTGAAAAAAGAGCAGACACTTGAGCGCAAAAGCGTTGCTAAAAACGCCAACGCCATCAATAACGCCGGTGGAGACGATTCCGTCAAACAGCAGCCGATTAAAAAGGGCACAAAGATTGGCCGGAACGACCCGTGTCCCTGCGGCAAAAAGCGCCCCAACGGCCTGCCGATGAAGTATAAGGACTGCTGCGGCAAGAACGAATAACTATGCCATTTTCAGAAAATAAGCTTGGCGCGCTGCGCTGGATGACCGCATCGAATATCGGCACAGCTCATGCTTTTACGACACGCTTCGGCGGTGTCAGCGGCGGTATTTACGCGTCACTGAATCTCGGGCAGAATCTCGGGGATGATCCGGCTCATGTCCGGCGCAACTATGAGATATTGGGCGCTGCGCTGGGCTTTGACCCGGACGGCCTTGTTTTTACACGCCAGGTTCATGGAACTGTCGTCCGCCGTGTGACGAAAAAAGATCGGCTGCCGCCGTACGCGCCCATCCCTTACGAAGCCGACAGCCTCATTACATCAGATACGGATGTTCCGCTCGTCATTTCGACAGCCGACTGCGTTCCCATCCTCCTGTTCAACCCGGCCGCCGGCGCCGCCGGGGCTGTTCACGCCGGATGGCGCGGAACGATGGCGGATATTGCGGGCAGCGCCGTCAGAGAAATGGTACGCTGCTTTGGCTGCAATGCCGCCGACATAAGGGCGGCGATCGGCCCGAGTATATCGATGTGCTGTTTTGAGACAGGCAGCGATGTCAAAGACGCCGCTGTGCGGCTGTTGGGCGGCGAAGCGGCGCGTTACGTCACCGCAGCCGGTGAAAAGTATATGGTTAACCTAAAGGGCATCAACAGCCTGCTGCTTAAACGCGCGGGTTTACGCCCGGAAAATATTGAAGTATCCCCTGAATGCACCTCATGCTTAAGCGACAAATATTGGTCTCACCGCGTCACAAACGGACAGCGCGGAAGTCAGGCGGCAGTGATCATGATGAAAGGAAGCCTACATTGAACCGGTTAACGATACGAAGGTCCATACTGCTTATTATTATCGCGGCTTTTTTGATATCACTCTGCTCCTGCGTCGATCAGGCACTACCTGAAAACCCCGACGTGACACCGGACATCTCCCCCTCTTCCGACATCTCATCAGCCAGCTCGGCTGATCAATTATTCACGGCGAGATATGATTCGGATTTTACTTTCAATCCGATTACAGGCACAAGTCCTGATAATATGGCACTTGTGCCGCTTATGTATGAAGGCCTCTTTGTACTCAATGAAGAACTGACGGCAGAGCCGGTCTTATGCGCGAGTTTTGATACATCCGACGGCATAAACTACACCTTCAAGCTTAAACCGAATATCGCCATGAGCGACGGCTCGACGCTTAATGCCACGGATGTAAAATATTCCTTAACCAGTGCGATGCAAAAAGGCAGATTTGTCGGGCGCTTTAAAATTATCGACGCGATCACCGCCGCCGATTCCCTGACACTGAAAATTACGCTGAAATCAGCAAACTATAAATTACCGGAGCTGCTGGATGTCCCCATTATCAAATCGGGTTCGATCAATGCGAATTATCCGCCTGGCTCAGGCCCATATTATTTGGACAGGACCGGCGCGCCCCGCCTCCTCTCAATGGCAGCGTACCGCGACGCCGCCAGCATGCCGGTACCTGTTATCTATTTAAAGGCCTGCTCGGATACGGAGCTCTCCGTGGCTTTTTCATCCCAGGCTATCGATCTGTTCTGGGATGACCCGGCGGACTCATCGGATATCAGCATTCTCAGCGACCATGAGATACGGTATTACAACACGACCATTCTGCAGTATGTGGGCTTCAACGTCAGGAACTCCCTGCTCTCCAACGCCAATTTGAGGCGCGCTTTAGGCCTCATTATCGACAGAAAAGACATTGTCAGCAACATCTACTCCTCGCATGCTTTAGCCGCTCCGCTCATCCTGAGTCCGGCTTACAGCCAATATGATCCGGCTTGGGAAAACAGTGATTCAGACCCTTTAGCTTCACTGTCGCAGATATTTGCTTCTCTCCAGATGGCTGACGACGACAGTGACGGGTATCTCGAAATAAATAAAACGCCGTTTACACTGACCTTTATTGTCAACGCGGATAATAAGTATAAAGTCGCCGCCGCTCAAATGATTACGGATTCCCTGAAAACCGTCGGCATCAATGTGGATTTAAAGAAACTCCACTGGGACGCGTACATGACCGCTTTAACATCCGGCAGCTTTGATATGTATTACGGCGATATCAGCCTGTCGGCCGATTATGATCTGACCGAGCTTCTTTCTCCGGGCGGCTCTCTTGACTACGGCCACGCGGCGAGCTCGGGTTATCAAGCACGGATTGATGACTTCCTGGCGAGCGCCGATGACGCGAAGGAAAAGACCGCCGCGCAAAGCCTGTGCGCCTATGTCAGCGAGAACGCGCCGATTATACCCGTGCTTTACAGGCAGTACACCGTTCATACAAACAAGAACGTGGTGTCCGGCATGAAACCGACGCCATCAAGTTTATTCTACGGTCTCACCGGGTGGAAGATAACCCTCGGCTGAACAACGTTATCTCAAGAAGGGAATGCTGCATATGCGCGTATACAGATGCTTTACAGAAAAGAGATCCGGTTATGATATTGAGGCGCAGGGGCTGCTGCATGATCTGCGGGATTTTCTCGGAATAAAAGGCCTCAGCGCCGTGCGCATTTTTAACCGCTATGACACGGAGGGAATCAGCGATGCCGTTTACCGGCAGGCGCGGGGAACTGTTTTCTCGGAGCCGCAGGTCGACGGCTTGTATGACGAGCTGCTGCCGCAATTATCGGACAAGCCTTGGATTCTTGGTGTTGAGGCGCTTCCCGGTCAGTTTGACCAGCGCGCCGATTCGTGTGCGCAGTGTATCCAAATCCTCACCTGCGGCGAACGCCCCGCTGTTAAAGCCGCTAAATTCTATATTTTCTTCGGCGTACTTACCGGAAGTGACAAGGCTCGGCTTCGCGCTTATCTGATCAATCCTGTTGAAGCCCAGGAGGCTGATGCCGGTAAGCCGGAGACGCTCCGGCAGGAATTCCCTGTTCCTCCTCCGGTCGGCATCGTCGGCGGTTTTATATCCGCCGGAGATGACGGCCTGCAGCATATACTCAGCCAATTCGGCCTCGCTATGGATATCGACGATCTGCGCTATATGCAGGGTTACTTCCGTGACACGGAAAAGCGCGACCCGACGGTTACGGAAATAAAGCTCATTGACACCTATTGGTCCGATCACTGCCGCCATACGACCTTCTCGACGCATCTGGACCATGTGGATATCGCGGATGCCCAAATACAGCGGGCTTATAAAAAGTATCTTGATGCCCGGCATGAGGTATACGGTGACGGTGCCGCCAGCCGTCCCGAGACGCTGATGGATATCGCAACAATCGGCGCGAAGGTTCTGCGCAAGCGCGGTCTTTTAAAAAACATCGATATCTCCGAGGAAGTCAACGCCTGCTCCATTCATGTTAATGCGGACATCGATGGGACTATGGAAGATTGGCTCCTTATGTTTAAAAACGAAACCCATAACCACCCAACAGAAATTGAACCCTTCGGCGGAGCCGCAACCTGCATCGGCGGAGCCATCCGTGACCCCTTGTCCGGCAGAGCCTATGTGTATCAGGCGATGCGCGTGACGGGCTCCGGCGACCCGCGCGTCCCGCTCGAAGAGACGCTTCCCGGTAAGCTGCCGCAGCGCAAGCTGACGGTGACAGCCGCACAGGGCTATTCGTCCTACGGCAACCAGATAGGCCTCGCAACCGGGCTTGTCCACGAGCTCTATCACCCCGGCTATGTCGCCAAACGCATGGAGATCGGCGCCGTCGTCGGCGCGGTTAAAGCTCAAAACGTCGTCAGGATGGAGCCGGTGCCGGGTGATCAGGTTATTCTATTGGGCGGCAGAACAGGACGGGACGGCATCGGCGGCGCGACAGGCTCGTCGAAAACCCATAACGACGCCTCTCTTGTGACGATGGCCTCGGAGGTTCAAAAGGGCAACGCGCCCGAGGAGCGCAAGATACAGCGCCTTTTCTTAGATCCATCCGTTACGGAAATGATTAAGCGGTGCAATGACTTCGGCGCGGGCGGCGTCAGCGTTGCCATCGGAGAGCTCGCCGACGGACTCGACATTAATCTGTCACTTGTCAGAAAAAAATACGAAGGCCTGGACGCAACCGAGCTCGCCATATCCGAGTCGCAGGAGCGCATGGCAGTTGTCGTCACGCCTGAAAATGCCGAGGCTTTTATAAAAAAAGCAGCGGACGAAAATCTTGAAGCCTATATTGTTGCGGAAATAACGGCAGCCCCGCGCCTGATTATGCGCTGCCAGGATACTGTTGTTGCCGACTTGAGCCGTGAATTTTTATCTTCAAACGGCGCCGAAAAGCACGCCTCGGCACAAATACCCATAATGGCCAAAGGTATTGAAAATGAAAATTCCGGCACGCTCGCCGATTTATTGCGTTCGATTGCCGGTGATCTGCGCTTTTGTTCACAGCGCGGTCTGACGGAGCGCTTTGACAGCTCCATCGGCGCCGGCAGCGTGCTGCAGCCCTTCGGCGGAAAAACACAAAAAACACCGGCGCAGGTCATGGCTGCTCTTTTGCCGGTACAGGAGGGGACAACGACAACGTGCTCCGTCATGGCTTTTGGCTTTGACCCGTATCTGTCCTCCATCAATCCGTACGAGGGCGCGAAATTCGCAGTTGTTTCCTCGGTCGGTAAGCTCGTCGCAGCCGGCTGCGACCCCGACCTGGCGTATCTGACCTTTCAGGAATACTTCGAGCGCCTGCGCCGAGAGGCGCTGCGCTGGGGGAAGCCGTTATCGGCGCTGCTGGGCGGCCTGGAGGCTCAGCTTGAACTTGAAATCGCCGCAATCGGCGGCAAGGACAGCATGTCCGGCTCGTTTAACGCGCTGGACGTTCCGCCGTCTCTGATTTCCTTTGCCATCGCACCCAGCGACGCGCGGCTCGTGATCTCTCCTGAATTCAAAACGCCGGGTAATTCCGTTGTTCTGTTTGAATCGGGTCATACGCTGTCCGATACGAAAAAAGTATGGAAGCAGATTCACGCATTGATTACGGAGGGGGTCATTGTCTCCGCCTGGGCTGTAACAGAGGGCGGCGCTGCCGAGGGACTTTTCAAAATGGCGCTCGGCAATCGTCTTGGCGTGACGCTCACCGATGACGCGGACACGGACCTGCTGCGGCATACCCCTGTGGGTTCTGTTGTTGCTGAAGCCGTCCGTCCAATACCCGGTGTACGTGTGCTCGGCAAAATTACGGCTGCGCCCGAAATAGCCGACGGTTGTGAAGCCGTCAGTTTGGCGGAGCTTGAAACGCTCTGGGATAACTGCCTGGAGGATGTTTTCCCGACGAAGGCCGTGAGCGCGGATAAAGCCGAGGCTGTCAGCTGCTTGGTACGGCCTGCCGTTATCGCAGGGGAGCGGTTTGCCAAGCCGCGCGCCGTTATAACCGCGTTCCCCGGCACAAACTGTGAACTCGACACGGCACGCGCCGTCAAGCGCGCCGGCGGTATACCGGATATAAAAATTATTAAGAACCTGACACCGGCGCTTCTGGAAGACTCCATTGAAGCGGTTGAAAGGGCTATCCAAGCGAGCCAGCTTGTCATTATCCCCGGCGGCTTCTCCGGAGGAGATGAACCGGACGGCTCTGCGAAGTTTATCACGGCTTTTTTCCGCAATCCGCGCATCACGGACGCCGTACACGATTTGCTGCATCGCCGCGGCGGTCTTATGCTGGGCATCTGCAACGGCTTTCAGGCCCTTGTCAAGCTCGGTCTTGTCCCTTACGGCGAAATAAGGCCGATGGATATCAGCTGCCCCACCCTAACCTTTAACCTGATCGGCCGCCACCAAGCCCGTTATGTATACACGCGAATCGCTTCAGTCAAATCGCCCTGGATGAATTTATGCGATGTCGGCGATGTGCACGTGATGCCCGTATCTCACGGCGAGGGCCGTTTTGTCGCGACGGAGGAAATGCTGCAGACCCTCATCAAAGGCGGTCAAGTAGCCTCGCAGTACTGCGAGTCGTCAGGCGCGGTGTCTCAGGATATCCTCGTCAATCCGAATGGCTCGGTTATGGCAATCGAGGGCATCACAAGCCCTGACGGCAGGGTCTTCGGAAAGATGTGCCACAGCGAACGCAGAGGTACCAATGTCGCTAAGAACATATACGGAAACAAGCACCAGCCTATCTTCGAAAGCGGCGTCAAATATTTCTTGTAATATTTGTTTATACTAAAAGAACCGGCGGGAGGCATTTATGACAGACAGGAAACTCATCGAACAAGCGCTCGAGGCTATGAAAAACTCGTATGCTCCTTATTCGCGCTTTGCTGTCGGAGCCGCACTGGAATGTGACGACGGGTCCGTTTACCTGGGAAGTAAAATAGAGAACGCGGCGCTTGAATGTACCCTGTGCGCCGAAAGGTCGGCTGTCGCCGCCGCCGTCAGTGCCGGTCACAGGAGCTTTGTTCGTATCGCCATCTACGCCGAATCCAGCAGCTATTGTTTTCCCTGCGGAACGTGCAGGCAGGTCCTCTGGGAGTTCTCCCCGCACATTGAGGTCCTCTGCGCGCGGGCCGACGGGCGGTACGTCAGCTATCCCCTGACAGCTCTGCTGCCGGAGGCTTTCGGCAAAGAAACGATGGAATAGGCGAAAATACAGGTAAAAGCATTTATTTGTCATGATATTGTAACATTAACCGGCTTTACACGTTGCTAATATTTGTTATAATGGTGTTAGAAAAATCGTATATTATTATATAGCATATCGTTCGTCGCTTTATATCTTAATTATCAAAAGAGGAGGGTTCACAGGTGGACGGATATACAAGAAAATTTGACGTTGTGTCGAGCAGGGCCGAAACCCGTGAGATCCTTTCTTCGGTCTACGAATCATTGCGTCTCAAGGGTTATAACCCGGTCAATCAGATCGTCGGTTATATTTTATCGGAAGACCCCACTTATATAACAAATTATAATAACGCGCGCAGCCTTATTTGCCGGCTTGACAGGGACGAGCTCCTGCAGGAGCTTGTTAAATTCTATCTCGAAAAATAACACACCTTTCATATGTTAATAACGACAGCCGGTACACAAACATCATGTACCGGCTGTTTATTTTTTTCTTTTGAATTGTGAATTTTTTGAATTTGTTAATTCCGTGTGCATATTCACGGAATGCGGTGAATATATTGTATGTTTTGACTGGTCCTTCCACATTTCGGTTGACAGCAGGGAAACAATGTGTTACAATTTCGTTACAATGTGAACGAAGTGAGCAGCTGAATGTATGCACATATTGCTCTATATTCACTTGATACAGTGCTATTGGGGGAAATTTATGTCCACGCCCGTTACCGAAACAATTACTTCACTTGAATACAAAGGTCATCCGCTGAGAAGAAAGGATAGCCTTATTTATTACGGCTGTATGGCGGATAAATATATCGCCATGCTTCAGGTTACCGAATCGAAAAAAGTAAAGGATTTGGACGTTGCGACAAAGGTTGTCGTGCAGCTTCAGCTGACTGACCCAGATCTGAAATCCCGCGACAGAGTTATTAAGAAGAGCGAAAAAAGCAGCTTATACGCCGCAATCGACGTCGCCGCTGTCTGGCTTGATCGGGCACTTAGCTCAAAATAATCCGGTGGGAAAGGTGTGAGACCATTGAGATACGTACGAAAGCTGCTCATCATCTTATTAATCTTAGCTTTCACCTCGTCCATGCTGCTTATTACAGCAGAAGCGGGAAATCTTGCTTACGGGGCGGCAACAGTCGAGGCCTCATCTCTGAATATCCGCTCAGCTCCGGATACGGACAGCTCCATTATATTAACGATCAGCCATAACGAGATCATCGTTATTTTGGAACAGACAAGCGATGCTTGGTACCATATCAATTACCACGGCACGGAGGGTTATGTCGCCTCACAGTTTCTCACGAGTGTCGTCACAGCCGAAAACTTCACCGCTACAGGCAAGGTTACCGGCGACGATGTCTTAATGCGCAGCACACCGTCAACCTCAGGCAGTCTGCTGGGCAGCTGCGATGCCGGTACGATCGTTAACCTGATCGGTATTAACAACGGCTGGTACAAAGTCAAATTTGGCGGCGATACCGGTTATATCCGCTCTGATTACATAACCATCATCTCTGACGACACCACATCCACTGCCGCAAGCAGCACACAGGCATCAAATGCTCAGCTCTCGCTCCGGCAGCAGATTATCAACTATGCGCTTCAATATGTCGGCTACGATTATGTTTACGGCGGCACGTCTCCATCCGACGGTTTTGATTGCTCAGGCTTCGTCTCTTATATTTTCAAGCATTTTGACCTCGACGTGACAAGAACGGCATCAAGCCAGTACGCGCAGGACGGTACCCGCATCGCTAAAGCAGAGCTTTTACCGGGGGATCTCGTGTTCTTCTCCTCCAACGGCGGTTACAGCATCACGCATGTCGGTATCTACATAGGGGACAATCAATTCGTCCACGCCTCCTCACCGAAAATCGGCGTCGTCGTATCCAGTCTCGACAGCGCTTATTATACAAATGTTTGGTATGGCGCCAAGCGTATCCTGCCAGCGTAATATAAATATAAAAATAACAGAGGCTGTGCGTACGAAATGTATGCACAGCCTTTTACTAATTATACTCAAATTGTTAACCGTTTTTGTCCAGCATATTCTCGATGAAGGCTGTGATCTCTCCGACGGTTTTATAACCGTATATCGCTTCATCGGTAATGACGATGCCGAATTCTTCCTCAAGCATCATGATCATTTCAACAAGATCCAATGAGTCGGCGCCAAGATCGCCCACGATATCCGTATCCTTAGTAATTTTGCTTATCTCAAGCTCAAACTGCGAAGCCAGAAGCTCCCTGACTTTCTCATATATCATTTAGATAATCCCCTTTTCTATATCTCTCGGTTCCATTCTTTAGCAGCCGGTGATGCTGTTTCCGCGCCGCCCTTGCGCTCGTACGCGACGACGATGCGGCGGTTCGGCTCGGTGCCGATGGAATAGGTGGTGATGTTCTCGGTCTCCTGCAGCGCCGTGTGGATGATATGGCGTTCATATGAGTTCATCGGCTCAAGCGTCATATTCCTTCTGTATTTCACGACCTTGGAAGCCACCTTTTCAGCCAGATGTTCCAGCGCTTCGTTGCGCCGCTCTCTGTAATTCTCCGTGTCGATATTGACGCGGACCCGCCCTGAAGCGCCGCTGTTAATCACATAATTTGTCAGATGCTGAATGGCGTCAAGCGTCTCGCCGCGCCGCCCAATGAGCACGCCCGGATCTTCACCCGTCAGATTAACGGAAATGACACCGTCCTCCTCTGAGACTTCCGGCTTAGCCTTAACACCCATCCGCAGGAACAGGCCTGTCAAAAAGCTCTCAACGCGTTCGGAATGGGACACATCGAACTCATAGGACACTCTGACGACGGCGGGTGAGCTCTTCAAGCCTAAAAAGCCGGCCTTTGCACGTTCAACAATCTCCACGGAGACTTCATCTCTTAAAAGTCCCAGCTGATCCAGCGCCTTCTGGATGGCGTCATCTTCGCTTTTGCCCGATACTTCAATTGATTTCAACATCCCGGTCATCTCCTTATCATTGAGGGAAGCCGACGGCTTCGTCTCAAATCAGATTAACACATTCATGATTCGACATAACTGCTGCGGTATACGCTGAGCCATATGGATGTATGCCGGTTCCCGGTTTATTCCTCTTCATCCGAGCCGGTTTCGTCCTGCTCATCCTCCGCGTCTTTAAAAGTCATAAAGCTCTGATCCGGGTCGAAGTCATAGTCTTCCTGGCTTGCTTGTTTGCTTTCTTGAGAGGACGGATTCAGCGCACGGACATCGTCTGTCTGCGCCGACTGATTATCGGCACCGAACCGCTCCGGATCGTATGCTCTGCCTCTGGCGTAGCGGCGCGTGCCGCTGCGGCTCGGGTCTTCGGCACGCGGCGCAGGCGCGTGTTTTTTCTCCCACTCGACCGTCTTGACTATCTGCTCCTGCCGTTCGGTTTTCAGCTGCTTTTTCTTGGAGGTATTCGGGTTTCTCTCCATGTTGTTTTCTATTCTTTTACGCTCGGTTTCCAGACGCTTCGCTTCGATTTCCGCTTCCTTGATGCGCCGGGCTTCGTTTTTAACGACATCCTCGGCATCCAATATACCCGTATAGTGCTTTGTCAGGATGACATCCTGAACCACCTGTAAAAGTGTACTCACGATAATGTAGACGCCGATGGCCGCAGGCATGATAAACGCGAAATAAACCGACATCAAAGGCATCAATAAAAGCATACTTTTTGACATAGACTGCTGCTGGCTACCCACTGTGGGGTTCACCTTCATGCTGATTTTAGAAGAAAAATATGCCAAGAGACCGGAGACTATCGGCAGCAGGAACAAAAGCAGACCGGGCACCCAAATGGATGGGTCGCTCCAATTCGTTTTCCACAAAAAGTCGGGCTGCGGCGTATTGCCCAGATTCATGCCTAAAAAGCTGTAATCGATCTGCCTTAAATTCGCTATGCCCTGAAATACCGAAAAGTGCTGCGATATATATTCTGCCTGATGAATCTGCGAATACGTGGACGCCGCCTGCAGACTGCTCGGCAGTAAGTTATATATCACGCCGTCCTTAGCAATTGCCTGCTGCGCCACACCCATCATGATGGTCAGCGGCTGCCTGATGGCGCCATAAAGAGCAAGCATAATCGGAAACGGAATTAAGCTCCAAAGGCAGCCCGACGCCGGGTTGAAATTTTCTTCTTTATAGAGCTTCGAGAGTTCTACCTGATACTGCTGCTTATTCGCCCCGTGCTTTTTTTCAAGCTCCTTAATCTTCGGAGCAAGACGGCCGGATCGCATCGTATTGCGTTTTGACTTCATCATAAACGGCAGGAGAATGACTTTGATAATGAATGCGAACAGAATAACCGCAATACCGTAGTTTTTGGCAAACTCGTAAAGCATCATCATAAGCCAGCCAAACGGTTTTGTTATAAAATCCATATGCTCTCCCATTCCGCTGCGAGGCAGCGGCATATATAAAATTGTAATTGCGAAAAATTGATGCTTTATGCGCGCAGCTTATTCCGGCACTCTTATGGTACGGGGTCGTAACCGCCTTTATGGAACGGATGGCATTTGAGTAATCTTCTAAACGCCAGCCACGTGCCCTTTAAAGCGCCGTACTTTTCTAAAGCCTCTAAAGCATAAGCCGAGCATGTTGGCCTGAAACGGCAGCTCGGTTGCTTTAGGGGCGATATATTCTTTCTATAAAACTTAACAAGCGCTACCAATATTGTTTTCATTTTTCATTACCGCAAATTCCGAGCCTTTTGCTGAGGCTTAAAAAATCCGCTTCAAGCTCATGATAACGCGAATACCTGCTTTTTGACCGTGCGACAATTACAATATCGTATCCGGAATTAAATTTGCCTTCATTAAGTCTGTAAATCTCTTTATACCGGCGGCGGATTCTATTCCGCTCGACAGCATTTCCGATTTTTGCGCTGACTGTCAGCCCCAGCTTATTGACGGGGCTTCTGTTTTTTCTGCAATAAACGACGGCATACTGAGAAGCGGCGCTCTTGCCCTTTGAATAGAGCCGCCTGAATTCGTAGTTGCTTTTTAGGGATGTTGAAAACCGCAAGAAGAGCACTCCTTGTCAAACAGCCATAGGGCGGGTATCCCGCCCTAAAAAATTAATTGAGTTGTCTGCCCTGCCGGACCATTACGCGGAGAGCTCATATCTGCCCTTTGCGCGGCGGCGGGCGATAACCTTACGGCCGTTTTTTGTCTGCATTCTCTGGCGGAAACCGTGTACTTTTGCGCGATGGTTCTTTTTGGGTTGATAAGTTCTAAATGTTGACATAGTGGCATCTCCTTAGTTTCGACTATAAAAGGCACGGCAATTTTGCCGTTGCGGTCAAACAGCTTGACATGCTTGCGCGGAAGTTTATTATATATTATCCCGCCCAACTGTGTCAATAACAAATAAACGCAGCCGCCGGGGCGCCGGTATCATTATTTCATTCTTCTTACGACGGAATATTGAGGCGCTTTTATCGGGAGCTTCATTCGGATTTCCATCATCGGGTGCGGCGTGGACTCGATAACCGCACCTTCACTATTTCTCATATCCGCAGCTGTAAACGCAACCGGCTCGTCATCTGGCGTCAGGAGCTCCAGCGCATCACCCGCGAAAAACTTATTCCGCTGCGTTAAAACAGCGTTTCCGGCTTCGTCACAGCTTTCGACAACAGCCGCAACCTCGCAGTCAGAAAAGTACATCGCGTCTTTATAGTACTGCCCGGGGCCGTCTTTATTGTAGTAGAAGCCGGTTGAGTATTCCCGATGGCTCACCTTGCCGACCTCGCCGCGCCATACGGGGGACAAAGGCATATTATTTATAGCCGCGTTCAGAGCGTGCCGGTAAGCGTTTGTGACGACGGCGGCATAATAGGCAGACTTCATGCGCCCTTCGATTTTAAAGCTGGTGACTCCGGCGGCTATGAGCTCGGGCAGGTGCTCGATCATGCACAGGTCACGGGAGTTCATAATGAATGTCCCGCCGTCCTCGGTAATTTCCATCAGCTCTCCGGGGCGGTTTTCCTCGACGAGATGGTACTTCCAGCGGCACGGCTGGGCGCATTCGCCGAGATTTGCGTCTCGTCCGGTCAGATAACTGGACAACAGGCAGCGGCCCGATATGGAAACGCACATACTGCCGTGGACAAAGGCTTCAAGCTCAAGCTCAGGCGGTGTTTTCTCCCTGAGCGCACATATATCGTCCAGCGTGAGCTCGCGGGCAAGGACAACGCGGGACGCGCCCATATTGTAATAGGCATCCGCGCTTTCGTAATTGGCGATACCCGCCTGCGTACTGACATGGCGCTTGAGCTTCGGCGCGTATTTTTTTGCCAAAGCAAACGCCCCAAGGTCAGAGAGAATAACGGCGTCAGCTCCTATATCCTGCAGGGTTTCCAGAAATGGCGGGAGCGCGCGCACATCGTCGTTGCGCATAAAGTTATTGCAGGCTACATACACCTTAATGCCGCGCCCATGGCAGAGCCCAACGGCTTTTTCCATCGCTAGAGCATCGAAGTTGCCGGCGCTTGCGCGCATGCCGAAGCACGTCCCGGCGAGATATACGGCGTCGGCGCCGTAGGTGAGCGCCATAATGAGGCGCTCCATATCCCCGGCTGGAGACAAAAGCTCAATTCGTTTATTTTTCATACTGTCACTTTTTGGTGAGGCTTTGGAACGCGTCACTATTGACAAACGCGTTGAATGCGTCCGAATCATTGAAGAAGCTGTGCGTACCGCTTTTATTGAGCGCGTAATAATAATATTTCGTACTCGCCGGATACAACGCCGCTTTGATGGAGTTGATACCCGGGTTTGATATCGGGCCCACAGGCAGTCCTTTATGCACATAGGTGTTGTAGGGGCTGTCGACCTTCGTCGAAAACGCTTCGCCGGTTTCGGCGATTGCGTAATAAATTGTCGCGTCAATCTGCAGGTGCGGGAAGCCGCTGCTGTTCAAACGGTTATATATGACGGAGGCGATTGTTGAACGCTCGGAATCCGCGCCGGCCTCTTTCTCGATCATGGAGGCAATGATAATAATATCACGGATTGAGTAGCCCTGATCCTTCGCGCGCGTTATATACTCCGTTTTGAATTTTGCCTTGAAGTTGTCGAGCATTTTGGTAATGGCGTGGATCGGCGAATCTCCGACATAGAAAGTATAGGTGTCCGGGAACAGGAAGCCCTCCAGCCGATGCTTGTCCCCCAAGGTGCTCTTGTCAAGGAAATCATAGGTGAAATCGTAATTTGCCGCCGTATCCCACAGCTCTTTTTCAGTGCAGACCTGATTGGCGGCGAACAGCTCAAAAATTTGCTTGAGCGTGTAGCCTTCCGGTATCGTCACATCTATTTCGACGCGTTTCCCGCTGTGTATGTTCATCCCGTTTACAAGGGCGCGGTAGTCGTAATTTTTGTTGAGCTCATAGGTACCGGGCGTCATTTTTTCCGACGCGTGCGAAAAATTGGCGTACAGCTTGAAGAGGAACTTGTATTTGATCAGCCCTTCCTGATAAAGCGTGTTGCTGACACTGTCGATTGTAAAGCCTGTCGGAATCGTGACCTGAACTTTTTCGTTATCATTCCCAAGACCCAGGACATCGGTGGCAGCAAGCCATAGCAGAGAGGCTAAAAGCAAACTGATGCAGATGATAAAGGCGCCGTACATAATCCCGCTGAGGCAGCCGGTCCTTTTATCGCGCACAGGCTTAGGCGTGCCGTTATCCGGCGCATCCTTATACTCTTTCTCAAAATCAAAATCCACATTAAAATCATCGGATTTATCAGTCGCATCGTCGCTCTTGCCAGACGCAGACTTACTCACACCCGCATTTTTATTTGTTTTTTCTATATTTGTTCTGCCGCTGTTAGGCGGCGTGACGTTATTTAACGGCTTTTTGTCCGGTTTGTCTGACTTGTTAATCGGAAGCTGAAGCATTTCCGCCAACTCATCGTTATAGTCATCTCCAAAGACCTCTTTCCAATATTCAGTACTGTCAGCCATTTATATCACTCCCAAATCAAGAACATTAAATTCGTTTTATCAAATCTTATTAAAAGTAACCCCGACGGCGGGGGTTGCATAGAATATCGCAGACGGTGGCTAATAGAAAAATACCGTTACTCAGAAGATGATATGCCCTTATCAGCTTACTGCGCGTGATAAGAGGATTTACATTTATTAGCCGACGCGCAGCGGCAGAATGGAGTTAATAATATGTTTAATTTTGGAAATAATTCCTGTTGCTGGATCATCATCATTGTCCTTGTTCTTATTTGCTGCTGCGGCGGCGGCTTCGGCGGCTGCGGATGCAAGGAAGAGAACAACTGCTGCCGTTAACTGGCTGACTACATACAATAAAGCCAGGATATAAAAGGCGCAGGAGGCATTAACCCTCTTCGCCGGGTCATCGACTTTTTACGCGAGACTCCTTATTTGGGGTCTCGCTGTCTTTTCAGTAACAACACAATGAACGGGCATGTCATGGACTTCCCGCGGTAAAGCCTCATAAATCAGGCGTTCCCGTGTAATACCCGCGGTATAGGCCTTTGTTTTCAAGAGAAACCTGTCATAATATCCGCCGCCGCGTCCAAGCCTGTAACCCTCGAGGTCATAAGCCAGCGCGGGGACAACAATAAAATCCAGCGCTTCAGGCGGAACGACGTGCATCGAAGCCAGCGGTTCAAGCAAATGATAGCCGGATTCCGACAGCTCACTGAGACTGCTCACCGCGCGCGCTTCCATGATACCGCTCTTAAGGCAGACAGGCAGCGTCACCGTTTTCCCCAGCCGAAGCGCGTATTCTAAAAATTTAACCGTATCGGGCTCGCGCTGCAGGCTGTAATACGAAAAAATTGTTTCGGCTGCGGCAAATTCAGGCAAACGAATCAGATTATTAAAGATGCCCGCGTCGCTTTCGGTTATATACTCCCGCGGCAAGTCCTCCGTTTGGGCGATGAGAAGCTGACGGAGAGCCGCTTTTTCTGCGTTCATCATGAATTATATGTTACTCCAAATCGGTCATTCGTGTAAGAATAGAATAGATTTCCTCATGTATCTCCTGCTCGCTTCTGGCCGTTTTTCCCGCAAAGCAGGCGATCTTCCGCCAAGCGTAAAAATCAGCCGCCTGGCTTCCGCAGCTTTGGCATTCCTTCAGATAAGCCGTGTCCCGCTCATGGATATCGGTGCTGCCGCCGGTCAGCGCTTTTCGTTTTTCAATCCGCTCAAGCGCCGCGTCAACGGGGATATCCAGATACAGGACGATATCGGGTTTCGGAAGTTCCATCAGCCCGAATTCAAATTCATAAAGCCATTTAAAAAACGCGCTTCTCTTATTTTCCGGAAGCTTTGAGCCCTGGTGCAGGGCATTGCTGGTTGTATAGCGGTCTGTCAGCAAAATGCCGCCGCTTTGATAATATGCGCGCCAGACCTTAATAAAGGAGGCGACCCTGTCGACGGCAAAAAATGTTGACGCCGCATAGGGATTGACAGCCTCCGGATTCTCGCCGAATTCACCGTTTAAATACATCCTGATGAGCGCCGAGGAGGGTTCCTGATATTGAGGAAAAGTCAGGCGGTTGAACAAAACGCCTTCCTTTTCAAAGCGGCTGCACATCAGCTTGAACTGCGTCGACTTACCGCTGCCGTCGATGCCTTCAAAAACAATCAGTTTTCCCATCGGCTATTTCCCTCTGATTCTCTGCCCAAGCACTGCAAAAATGAAGAGGGGCAGCTTGATCTGTCGCTTGATGCGTTTTGGCTCTTTGAGCAGCCGAAACAGCCACTCGAGGTTGGCCTTCTGCCAGCCCAGCGGGGCGCGTTCCACAGTACCGGCAAAAATATCGATGGAGCCGCCAAATCCGCCCATCAGTCCCACGTTCAGCCTGCCCCGATGTGATGCCATCCATAATTCCTGTTTAGGCACGCTCAAGCCGACAATTAAAAAATCAGGATTCGCCGCGTTAATAGCTTCAACAATCAGACTGTCATCCTTAAAATAGCCATTCGCCGTCCCCGCGATGAGAAGTCCAGGGTATTTTATTTTCAGGTTTTGAGCCGCCATGTCCGCAACGCCGGGCTTAGCGCCGAACAGGAAAACACTTTTACCGGTCTGCGCCATTTGCTCCATAAGCTTTTCGGCGAAATCAGTTCCCGGCACTCTTCCCTTAAGCGGCCGGCCAAGAATTCTCGCTCCATAAATGATACCGATACCGTCCGGCAGGACGAATGCCGCGTTTGAAACCGCATCCTTCACAGCGCCGTCTTTACGGCACATTTGGACAATTTCGGGATTAGGCGTGACAACATATACCGCCTGCCTGCCGCTGAGATGCTTTTCAGCCAGAGTAACCGCCTCATCCATTGTCAGATCATCAAATCCGACACCTAAAACGTCCGTTCTCATATCCGATTCTCCATTGCGAAAATATCCAATTTATGACACATGCCCGATGACATGCTAGATAATTCTACCACACCGCACAGGGGTTGTCCAGTATCTCGGCTTCCGGGCTTCATATACGAATCCGTGCCGCGGAGCTGTGTCCTCTGAAAATATTTAGGTATTTATTATCTTGACACCAAATTGAACATATGCTATTTTAAGGTTAATAGCATCAATGGCTGTGACGAAGACGGTTGGGCTGTCCTCATTTCAGAGAAGTCGGCAAAGTACCTTTCAGGTTCTTTTGGTGTGAGCCGATATCCGGATAACCCGTTAACCTATCACTTCCGAGCCGGGGCCCGAACGAAGCGCACTCTTTGAGTACGCGACATGTAGACGCCTCCCGTAAGACTGCGTTAAAGTCATGGACTTGTCAGAGTCCTGTAAGAGGTGGCCAAAGTCTTTTCTGCGCAAGCGCATTAAAGTCTCGGCAATTTGAGTGGTACCGCGGATTTATGATCCGTCTCAAGGGATAGTTTCCTTGGGGCGGTTTTTTGCGTTTCACAGGACAAAATGAACACTATTCCGGACGAATACAATTCGCCGGAGAAACGGAGGGTTATTATGGCTCAGCAAAAAAAACAAGAACAAATGTCAAATGCACTGATGGATGTTGCCGCACGTATCCGCGAGCTGCGCGAAATTGTCGGGTACAGTCCGGAGGAGATGGCAAAAAAGACAGACTTAAGTCCGGAAATGTACGCGCATTATGAATCCGGCCTCGCCGACCTGCCTTTTACCTTCATACACAAATGCGCCATTCTATTCGGCGTAGAGCTGACCGAGCTGCTTGAGGGCAGCAGCGCCCACCTGTCGTCTTATACGGTGACGCGGAAGGGCAAGGGCCGGATGACGGCGCACGAGCCCGGCATCGAGATTAAAGATCTGGCGCCGCTCTTCCGGCATAAAATCGTTGAACCGTTCTGGGTCACATACGCTTATTCGGAGGAGCAGCAGAGTCAGCCGATCAATCTCCTGGGGCACGCCGGTCAGGAGTTCGATTTCATTATCAGCGGCAAGCTGAAGGTACAGGTCGGTGAGCACACGGAAATACTGTCGGAGGGCGACAGTATTTATTATAACAGCTCAACCCCCCACGGCATGATCGCCGTTGACAGCAAAGACTGCGTTTTCTGCGCCGTCGTTATCCCGGGTGAAGCGTTAGCCGAAGTCAAGGAGACAGTGACAGCCGAGACCGCCGCGCGCACCGAGCCCCGGATTTATGAGGAATTTGTCAGCACGGAAGAGGATGAAAACGGAGAGCTCAAGTCGATTTCCTTTAAAAATGAGGAAAGCTTTAATTTCGCCTTTGACGTTGTCGACGCCATTGCGGCAAAAAGTCCCGATAAGCTCGCGATGCTGCATATATCCCGTGACAAATATGAGCGGCGCTTTACATTTGAAGATATGCGCAAGCTCTCCTCCAGGGCGGCCAACTGCTTCCGCTCCCTCGGCATTAAAAAGGGTGACCGCGTCATGCTCGTTCTCAAGCGCAACTATCAGTTCTGGATTTCAATGATTGCCCTGCACAAGCTGGGTGCTATCGCGATACCGGCGACAGACCAGCTGCTCCAGAAGGATTTTGAATACCGCTTTGATAAAGCGGGTGTCAGCGCTATCGTCTGCACCGCGGACGGCGGCGCCTCGCTCGAAGCGGAGCTCGCTATCGCAAACTGCCCCAGCGTTACCACAAAAATTATCGCCAACGGAACCCGCGAGGGCTGGTATGATTTTGACACTGAAATCCACATGTTCAGCAGCACATTCCCCCGTACGGAGGACGCCGCCTGCGGCAGCGATTTGGCCCTGATGTTCTTCTCCTCGGGTACAACCGGCTATCCGAAATTGGCTGAGCACAATCATAAATATCCCCTTGGGCACTTTATCACAGCCAAGTACTGGCACAATGTTGATCCGAACGGTATCCACCTGACTATCTCGGATACCGGATGGGGCAAAGCGCTCTGGGGTAAATTATATGGCCAGTGGCTCTGCGAGGCGGCTATTTTCGCGTATGACTTTGACCGCTTCGACACGCATGATATACTGCCGATGTTTGCAAAGTACAATATCACAACCTTCTGCGCGCCGCCGACGATGTACCGTTTCTTTATTAAAGAGGACCTGTCAAAATATGACCTCTCCTCCATCAAGTACGCCACAACTGCCGGTGAAGCGCTCAACCCAGAGGTATTTCATCAATTCAAAAAAGCAACCGGCTTAACCATCATGGAGGGCTTCGGTCAGACCGAGACCACCCTGAGTATCGCAAACCTCGTCGGCTCAACGCCGAAAATCGGATCAATGGGTCGGCCGAGTCCGCTGTACGATATGGATATCGTCAACAGCGAGGGAAATCCTGTCGGCATCGGCGAAACCGGCGAGATCGTCATCCGGACAGATAAAGGCTCCCCCTGCGGTCTTTTCACCGGTTATTATATGGATGAGGATAAAACAAAAATAGCCTGGCATGACAACCTTTACCACACGGGTGATACCGCGTGGCGCGACGAGGAAGGCTACTTTTGGTTCGTCGGCCGCACGGACGACGTCATCAAATCCTCCGGCTACCGCATCGGCCCCTTCGAAATCGAAAGCGTCCTGATGGAGCTCCCCTACGTCCTCGAATGCGGCGTCTCCCCCGAGCCCGACGAAATCCGAGGCCAGGTCGTCAAAGCCAGCATCGTCCTCACCAAAGGCACCGAACCCACCGAGGAGCTCAAGCACGACATCCAGGAATACGTCAAAAAACACACCGCCCCGTATAAGTACCCACGGATCGTCGTCTTCCGCGATTCACTGCCGAAGACGATCAGCGGGAAGATACAGAGGAATAAGCTGTAAAAAGCAAACCGCCATATCACAATGATATGGCGGTCTTTTTCGCTTAATTAATCTTAAATGATTTAAGCAGAATCTATTCCTTATACATAATTGTCTGATTACCTTTGCTGTCTGTCGCAATTAACTCTGTGATGCCGTCGACTGTCGTTATTTTGAATGTGGTTGTTTCATAAGAGCCATCTGTTGTAAGATTATCATTAAATGAATCGCCCGATGCCGAAATCGTATATTTACCGCTGTCAGCGATACCAAGCAGAATATTGCTGCTCTTTGAAAAATAAAAATATAAATCACTCGTATTGTTAGCGTAGACGCTATTCTTGCTTAACCATAACCCGGGGATCGAATTGGCGCTCGTATCTGTTGTTTCGCCATCCCGAACCATTTCTCCAAGTTGGTTCGCTTTGATGTAAAGCGTTGTTTGGCCATGTGCCGCCGTCACACTATAACTATATGTGTCTATAGACCCGTCTGCGAGCTCGGTTACATACATATTCTTATCATCCGTTTTGTAGGTTGCAACCTGATCACCGACAAACTGGGTGATGTCACCATTATCAGAGAAAATTATGTAAGAGGTATCCTTCAAACTATTAACAACAATATCAAAGTACCACGAACCAACTAACGGATTTACTGATGGGCTTGTATCTGTGGTGTATCCCGCTGCAGTGTCAATACCAATATTGCGGGTAACATTATCGTAAGTTACACCGAAATCAACCGCAGCAGCGACATCGCGCAGTTTGAAGTAATTATACCCTCCGATTGTGTAAGCAGTTAATGCAACCTTTGTGCCATTAACGTATATCGAGGATTTTGACAGGGTCGCCGGTTTATTAGCCGTATCTCCAGTTGAAGTAAGCTCACCGCCAACTGTGGTATAGGGCTGGCCTGTGGTAATTGTTATGGCGCTTGTTCCACTGTCATAACCAATTTCAAATTGCTTTGCTGACCCGTTAAGTGCTTTTCCAAGATCACGAAGCTTAAAGTAGTTGGAGCCGCTAATAGTGTAGGCCTGAAATGAAACTGTCGTTCCATTGACTAACACAGCGGATGCAGTCGGTACTGCTGTCACCGAATCCGTCGTCATACCGGAATCTACAGCCAAAACAGCCATATTGAGGCATATGACGAGAGCTGTTACGACAGATATAACACTCAAAGCTTGTTTAAATTTTCTCATAAAACATTACTCCTATATTATTTTAATTCTTGCAAGTCTCCTTAAATGAGGAATAAAAACGCCCAGAGCCTCGGATATATACTATGGTTTGAAACATGCCGACAAGCCAGAGCTTGTATCAACCATCTAAAACAGTAAGCAGAGCAGATTGTACCATAATAATACATTTAAATCAACAGTTAGTATTTATGTTATAAAGCGCCTGTAAAAGAATAGTCCGCATTACGGACACCCCCGTTGACAATATCAGACAAGTGTGCTACACTTGCGGAAAATGAATAGTTGCCATTAAAAGCTGTGATGAAGAGGGTCGGATTTCTTGACTTACAGAGAGGCCGGTAAAGTAACCTTTCGGTTCCTTGGGAACTGAAGGTTCCGATGGTGTGAGCCGGCAGCGAAGAAATCTTATGACAGGTCGCTTCTGAGCTGGAGAGCAGAAGAAACGAATATTTGCCGCCCACAAATATTCCGAATGGAATATGCCTGCATATTCCTATGTAGAGCTTCCCGCAGATGCTGCGTTAAAGCGGAGGACTTATTGGAGTCCAAGAGAGGTTCGGAACTAAAATTCCGGACAATTTGAGTGGTACCGCGGGTTATATGACCCGTCTCAAAGTTAATTACTTTGGGACGGGTTTTTTCGTCCCATAAAGGGGATTTGAAGGATGGATAAGAAAACGAATCTGGAAACGCGGCTTAAGGTCATTGCGGAAAGAATACGCGAGCTGCGGGAGATTGAGGGGTATTCGGCTGAGAAAATGGCGCTGGAAACAGGCGTTTCGGTCGAAGAATATCTCTCCTGCGAGGCGGGCAGCTCGGACTTGAACTTTGCTTTTCTCTACCGCTGCGCACTGGCGCTGAATGTTGACATTACGGACATTATCGAGGGCTCGAGCCCTACGCTGACCTCCTATACCATTACGAGGAACGGCACCGGACAGCGTATTGAGCAGGCGCACGGGATGGTTTACTACAATCTGGCGCATTCGTTTAAGAACAGAGCCACGGAGCCGCTGCGCGTGACGGCTATGTACAGCCCGGACGCGGAGATTGAGGTTACCACCCACGTTGGGCAGGAGTGCGACATTGTGCTCAAGGGCAGCCTGAAAATCAAGATCGGCGAGCATACCGAGACGCTCAGCGAGGGCGACACGATCTATTATGACAGCTCGACACCGCACGGCATGATTGCCGTCGGCGGACAGGACTGTATCTTTTACGCCATTGTCATCAATCCGCCCGAGGGTTTTGTACCCAACGCGGCAGCTGCCTCTGAACCCAAACCGGAGCGAATCACACAAACAAAAAAGGAAACGGATGTCGGACGCGTCCATGAGCGCTATATCTGTCCCGTCGAGGACGATAACGGCTACCTCACGTCGATTTCATTTAAGAACGAGGAGAGCTTCAACTTCGCCTATGATGTGGTGGACGCCATCGCCGCGAAAAATCCCGACAAACTCGCCATGCTGCACATTGACCGCAATAAGGTCGAGCGGCGCTTTACCTTCGGGGAAATCAGCCGGCTGTCTTCACGCGCGGCAAATTATTACCGCTCGCTCGGCATCAAAAAGGGCGACCGCGTTCTGCTCGTGCTCAAGCGCCATTATCAGTTCTGGATTTCCGTCGTCGCCTTGCATAAGCTGGGCGCTGTCGTTATTCCGGCAACAGACCAGCTGCTTAAAAAGGATTTTGAGTACCGGTTTAAAGCCGCCGGGATCAGCGCGATTGTGTGCACGGCTGTGACGGGGGCCGCTGACGAGGCGGAACAGGCGTTTGAAGCGTGTCCTTTCGTCACGACGAGGGTCATCGCCGAGGGCAGACGCGAGGGGTGGCACACTTTTGACGACGAGTTCGAAATGTTCCGCGGGACCTTCCCGCGCACGGAGGAGACACCCGGCGGCAGCGAGCCGATGCTGGCGTTCTTCACCTCCGGCACAACCGGCTATCCGAAAATTGCCATGCACAACTTCAAGTATCCGCTCGGGCATTTTGTGACGGCTCATTACTGGCAGTGCGTCGACCCGGAGGGACTCCATCTCACGATTTCGGACACGGGCTGGGCGAAGGCTATGTGGGGTAAGCTCTACGGGCAGTGGCTCAGCGAGGCGGCCGTTTTTGTCTATGACTTTGAAAAGTTTGATCCGGGTGACATTCTGCCCATGTTTAAAAAATATAACATCACGACCTTCTGCGCGCCGCCAACCATGTATCGGTTTTTAATACGGGAGGACCTTTCCAAATTTGACCTATCCTCCATCAAGCACGCTTCCATCGCGGGCGAGGCGCTGAATCCCGAGGTGTTCAACCAGTTTAAAAAGGCCACCGGTATCTCTATTATGGAAGGCTTCGGCCAATCGGAATCCACGGTGATGATCGGCAACTTCAGAGGCAGAGCCTCAAAAATCGGCTCTCTGGGCATACCGACACCTCTTTACCCCATTGATCTTATAGACAGCGAAGGTAATTCTGTCGGTGTCGGCGAGACGGGTGAAATTGTCGTCCGAACCGAGCGGGGCAAAATTAACGGCTTTTTCATCGAGTATTACGGCGATAAAAAAGCGACCGATGCCGCGTGGGCGGGCGGCGTCTACCATACCGGCGACACAGCCTGGCGCGACGAGGAGGGCTACATATGGTATGTCGGCCGTGTGGATGACCTCATCAAGTCCTCCGGCTACCGCATCG
>DBTM01000078.1:176509-177215 GCA_002307055.1 Clostridiales bacterium UBA1316 | reverse complement strand
ACCGCATCGGGCCGTTTGAAATTGAAAGCGTCCTCATGGAGCTGCCTTACGTGCTCGAATGCGGCGTTTCGCCTGTCCCGGATGAAATCAGGGGCCAGGTCGTCAAGGCGAGCATTGTGCTGACCAAAGGCACAGTGGCCAGCGAAGAACTGAAAAAGGAAATCCAGGAATACGTCAAAAAGCACACCGCACCTTATAAATACCCCCGTGTTGTCGTGTTCTGCGACGAGCTCCCGAAGACCATCAGCGGTAAAATACAGCGGAACAAGCTATAAACCTCTTGACAAAGTGGCTTAAATATGCAAAAATGCCATAAATGATGAGCGTGCATAAGGGCAACCGCCCGAGCTGCAAGGGGGCGCCGCCGCCCTACACGTGGATATAACCCCACGGAGTCACCAAAATGTGATTCCGCGGGGTTTTTGCATTTATTTCGAGGAGGTCGCTGATTTTATGCAGACATTAGAAACAGAGCGCTTAATTTTACGGCAGTTTGAGGAAACCGATTTTGACGCTGTCCACGCTTATGCAAGTGCGATTGAAAATGTACGCTTCATGGATTGGGGGCCGAACGAAGCTTCTCACACGAAAGCCTTTATAGCATTCGCGATTGCAAAAGCAAATGAAACACCCTGCAAGAATTATCAGTACGCCGTTGTTTTGAAATCCAGCCGCTTGCTCATCGGCGGGTGTAATATCGCAATTT
>DBTM01000078.1:46548-176261 GCA_002307055.1 Clostridiales bacterium UBA1316 | reverse complement strand
GGCGGGTGTAATATCGCAATTTTAAACGATGACCAGGCGGAGCTCGGCTGGATATTACATAGGGATTACTGGAAGCAGGGCTACGGCACCGAAATGGGCAGCTGCATTTCAACATTCGCTTTTAAGGAGCTGGGGCTGCATCGGCTATATGCGCGCTGTGATACCGAAAACTACGGCTCATACCGCGTAATGGAACGGCTTGGCATGCGCCGGGAAGGATGCTTCATCGAAGGGCGTCCCGCCAGCAAAAACTCCGGTAAAAAATACACTGATGAATATCTCTACGCCATTTTAAGAAATGAATGGCGCACACTGAAAGATAAAAGCAGACTGACGCTTGTCTTCCCGGCTATTGAACACAAGGACGCTGCGCTCGCTTACAGGCAGGAGCATTTTGATAATGGGGAAATGCTGATTAACGGCGATGCCGGGCTTGACAGGGCGGAGAGTTATGAGCAATGGATAGAGGATATCACTGCCAACCTTTATCAAGAGGTTAATGGATTTGTTCCGGCGACCATGTATTTCGCCTTTGACGGCGACAAGCTTGTCGGGACGATACAAATTCGCCACAGGCTGAATGCGCGCCTCATGCAGACCGGCGGACATATCGGGTACAGCATTGTGCCGTCCGAGCGCAGACGCGGTTATGGGAGCGAAATGCTGCGTCTGGCATTGCAAAAATGCAAAGCGCTTGGTATCGAAAAGGCGCTTGTCACCTGCGATAAAATCAATGCCGCATCAGCCGGAACGATTCTAAAAAACAACGGTGTTCTTGAGAATGAAGTGACCGACGGCAAGGGCGAAATTGTACAGAGATATTGGGTCGAGACAAGATAACTGCTATACAGCGGAGATTCGTTGGATTTTACATAGAGATTATTGGAATTTAATATTTGCATGCTATACTTAAAATGAATGGAAATATTGGATTGAGGTAAAGCAGGAGGATTACCATGCCGAGCTTAATGATACATTTTTTAATGGCGCACAAGGTCAGGCCGGACGGCAGCACTTTGTTTTATGTAGGAAATGTCGCGCCCGATACGGTGCCGAATTTCAAGGAGAAGGATATCACACATTTCCGGTATCTTTCCGACAGAAGCGAGCCATTGGCTGCGCTGGCGCTTCAGACACCGCCGACAGATGATTATGCCGAGGGTGTCCTGCTGCATCTGTATACCGACTGGCGATGGGATATCCTTGCAAGGGATGAATTTATCAAAATGACCAACGGGAACTGGTTTTCCGATTACCGTAAAGAGATTAGCCTGGCCGGTGTGTACGCGTATCATCATACCGACTGGGCAGAAAGCCTATGGGAACGGCTGGAGGCTTGCGATGTCTCCGGTTACGGGAAAATCCCCGATGTCACCACCGAGGATTTGGGGGAATACATCAGACGCAACAACCGATGGCACAAAGAAAACGACTCAGAATCGTCCGTCTTTTTCACACCTGAGTTTGTTGATGATTTTGTCAGCAAGGTTGCCGATGAATATACGCAGTGGCGAATCGCCCGGGAAATCGCCTATTACAACGCGATGCCGGTTACCTTCGATGCTTTTGTTGACCCGCCGGACTTGTCCGACAATGAAATATCGCTTTTTTGCATCGCGAAAAAACCCGCTGTGCCGGAAAAGAAATATGTACCGTCTTATGAGTTCGAGATTCGCAAGGGGGGCAGCCGTATCGGCGAAATCAATCTGCGCATCGGCTATACGGACGGTTTGTACTACGGCGGTCAAATCGGCTACGGCGTTGACGCACCTCAGCGCGGACACGGTTATGCCGCAAAAGCCTGCCGCCTGCTTGCCCCGGTTATGCGTTCTCATGGCATGAAAAAGGTCATCATATCCAACAATCACACCAACATCGCTTCCAAACGCACCTGCGAAAAGCTCGGCGCTAAGCTCATACGAATGGCACCCATACCCGAGTGGCATGACCTTTACAAGCTTGGTCAGCGGTTCGAGAATATTTTTGAGTGGGATGTCGGCTGAAATCAGCAGTTTGATAAATGCCGATAAGCTTATTCTTTGATATACCCGCAGATCGACGCCATTTCACCGTTTTCCGGTTTTTGCAATGCGCCGGACTGTAAAGCCGCGGCCCCGAGCCAGCCCATAATTTCATTAAGCAGAAAGTAGTACATGACATAATCCACTTGCCCGGCAAGCGCAGCCGGTGCGTGATGACGCATGATGTCAGCGGCTGTTTTGTAGATGACGTCAAATAAGACGGACATTTTTTCAACTGGCTGTTTTAAAATTTGCATTATGTCACTATATTCGCCACCCGGCACATAGTCGCTGTTTATTATTTCTCCGCCATCGACAAATACCGGAAACACAGCGGCTGCTCTGTTTGTTTTTGACTCGGTAATGATTTTATTTACCGCCTCGTATTTCTCACAAATATGGCTGTCAAGCACGCCGAAGTCTATAAATGTAAAAGCTGTTTCGACCCCGGCACGCCCGATAAAGCCATTACAGGGATACGGTTTGTCCACGTAAGAGAAATCACGGCCAACCGGTATACCGACGGCGTCTGTACAGAGGCGCTTTTTTTCATAAAACTGCTTTTCATATATGTCGTTAAAAAGATTGCAGCCGTTAAAAATTGCGATCGTATAAAGCGACCACAGTAAATTGTTATCCTTGATATCGCAGCCTCGGAAGCCAATCGCTCGAACCTCCGGAAGTCTGTCACGGATGAACGCAATAATTTCGCTGATTTTTACGGTATATTCCGTTTCGAGCTTCTTTGTCAGTTCTTTGACATAATCCAACGTGAAAATAACCATGTTCGTCTGATATTTTTGCGCGCCTCTGCCATTACCGGCACACTTGATCAGATCGTATCTTTCGAGCAAAGCCAGCTCGTCCTCCATATACACGCTTGCGATGCCAAGCTCAACAGACAGCTCGCGGATAGTCATCGGCGTGTTATAAGCACTGAGCAGAATACTGCCGGGTATTTTACGGTTCCTGAAAAGATCATGATATTCGCTCGTGCATGAGCCGAAGAATATGGGACTGTATTCAAAAATCCCGGGGTTATAGCTTTTCTCGCCGAATTCAATGTCCATACCGATACCCTCTCTTAATATTTTACGCGTTTTGAACAGGTAATACTTGACCATATCCAGCGAGATGCCGAGCCTTTGGGCAGTATCACCGCATGAGAGCCCGTCAAAGTAATACGCGACGGTGCATTCACGGTATTCGCGTGACAGCAGCGATAACTCACGGTGCAAAGCCTTGAGTTCCTCGCGGTCAGCGAGCGTCTTATCCATGCTGCTGTTATCATCTGCCGCGTTCTCGTCAAGCTCAGCTGCCTCTATTCGGTGGCTGTTTCTAAGAAACTTTTTATACATATTCGACGCGACAGCCCATAAAAATCCGTAAAACACGTGCTCATCATATATCTTCTGTGCGTTTTCAAGTACCGCAGCAATAATATCCCCGGCGAGGTTCTCCGCGTCTTCCTTATGAGACACGCGCGACAAAGCCCACGCATAAAGCGTTTTCATCGTCTCCTCAACAAGCCTCGCCGCCTGCCGCTGCTCCATGTGCCCCCTCCTTCCGGTCATACTGCTTTAAGTGCTCTTAATAATATAATACCAGCAATATCGTTTTGGTTAATTGGTGATGCCGCTTTTCTGTTCTCACGTTTTTCGTAGGGCACGACGACCCCGGCGTGCCTGGAGATTGGTGTGCCGGGTCGTCACACCCTACGAACACGGTTATATAATTTTACGGCTTATTCGTCTACAACAATCAACGCCGCCGGAACGGGGTAATCAACGCCCTGCAGGAAGAGGCCTTTTTCAACGGCCTTAAAAATGACAGCCATTGGCACGCTGTCCCCGCAATGATAATATTGCTGCCATTTGGGGACGCTTGTCAAGTGCTTGGGAAGGCGGACACAGCCCTCACTGAAGAGCTGCCGCATCACATTGCGGATATCTGCGCTGATGTTTTTTACACAATCATTTGACAATGTTTTTTCCTCAGCATATTCTTCGCCTGTCAGAATCGGGAGATCGAGCGCGACAGCCCCGTCTTTTTTCAATATGCCGCTCACAATGAACGGTTCGGCGGCTTCAAGCACATACGCGCCGACTGTAGAATTCTCCGGCGGTATATTTTTCTCAATCTCATAAAGCCATTTCACGTAATTCGGGCTCAAATAACGATTCGGGTAACCGCCAAGCTCTGTATCGAATTTTCGCAGCTGCAGCTGCTTGGCGCCGCAGAAATTTTTGATTTCAACACCGGCTTCACCGCTTATCGCATATTTCCAGTAACCGTCGTTAAAATCATGATCCGCTGTATACTTGTTGCCCATCGCGTGCCATCTGCCGCCATTTTTGCGGTATGGATAATCGTAACCCGCCGTTCCGGTGGCTTCGTCGCGGATAGCGGTGCAGGCGTATATCAGTGTGTTGGCACAAAAATGCAGCTCGAGCTTTTTCTGGGCGTGTTGGCTCTGCCGTTTATAATAGTCGGTTTTACGCACGGCTTCAAGAGCGCTTCCTGTTTCCTTCCAAAACAGATTAAAACGGGTATCAGCCGTTTCAATCTGCTTTTTGAAGTTGGTTTTCCTGTCCTCATCTGTATAAATAATAAAATCCGTATATAGCTTGCCGCCGTCGGTTCGCTGCATCAGTTCACCGTTCACCATGCGTTCAACAACGGGTTCTACATAAGCAGCCGGGACGCCGAGCGCCTTAGCCAGTTCAATTTCTGTGACAGGTTTTTCGTAAGCGAGCAGCAGTACGTTCTGCGCCAGCCTATCGTCATACTTAACGGTCGAATAAGGCTCGTCATCAAGCCCGCAGCTGCCGGCGCATGCGATATATAAAATGTCCGGTTCATAGCTTTGTTTTGTGTAATTTTCCATATCATTGACTCCTTCTTTGATATGCTGCCGACCTGTATTTAATCTGCTTTTGACCGTGCCGGCGGGAATACCCAGCTCACTTGCGATCCTTTGGATTGAGTGCCCGCGCATGTAAAAACGTATCATGACCTCCCGATGCGTTTTAGCCAGATACCCAAGCGCGCGGTGGAGCGCGTCAAGCCTTTCCGAATAGTCATCGTCGGTACCGGAATCTCTTTCGTCGGCAATTTCCAGCATGTGATCATCAAAACTGATCTTTGGTTTGCTATATTTCTCGCGCAGATAATCACAGTATTTGTTGGATAAAATCCGCATAAGCCACGCCCAAAGATTTTGGGGCTCACTGCCCCGGCGCAGAGCCTGGAGCGCGGCAAGAAGGGTTTCCTGCGTGATTTCTTCGGCAACAAAAGAGTCGCCCGACTTTTTGACAGCGGCAGAATACAGTCTTTCAACATATTCAGTTAAATCATTCTTATTATTCATTTGGT
Source organism: Clostridiales bacterium UBA1316 (assembly GCA_002307055.1). Classification (GTDB taxonomy): domain Bacteria; phylum Bacillota; class Clostridia; order Oscillospirales; family Oscillospiraceae; genus Sporobacter. The sequence continues at coordinate 170,865 of DBTM01000078.1, read as the reverse complement.
TCCTCGTGTAAGCACTTACGTCGATATAGTCGGGTGAGGACGTAAAAGGTTCATCGGTTTGCTCATAATTCTATCACAAAAAACCTCGCCGGGACTGACGAGGTTTTTAATCAATATTGCACTTAGCACAAAAATCCGCTATGCTGTGTTTAACATAAAATACAAATGATGGAGGTTCGCTGATGAGAAGGATCATAGCGTGCGCACTGGCGTTGGGATGTATGATAGCCATGCTTGGTGGTTGCGGTAAAAATACAGGCAGGCAAACAGCGGTGCCCCTGGAATCGCTGCCTGATACATACAGTCTTCAGAACGCAGAGTCAGACAATTGTGTTGTTTACGAAAATATCAGTATTACGCACGGGCAGGATGTATGGGATGCGTTTGTCAAGGCATCGCATGCGGGGAAAGCCGGAACCGTCAGGCTGGCCTTTTATTATACGCTGCTGGATAAATCACATTACTCAGCGAAACTGTATAGCGACATTAAAAACGATTACCCAGTCCTATATATTAAGGATCTGTCATTTGACGGGAAAAAATATACCATAGAAGAAATGGATACGGACACAGGAAAAAAAGTTTCGAAAGAGTACACCTACTTAATGAGGTATGAAGGAACGCCAAGCAGTAAAACCGCGATATTCTCCGATTATGTCTATTATGTTTTGGTCAATGATAATACCGTTACCTGGGATGATCTTGAGCACGGACTGTTCAGCTCGCGGTCCGGAGACGCTATCGACTTTTCTCAGGTGTATACAAAGGTCACTTACAAAGAATAAACAAGCTTATTTGGAAATTAGTATTATCATCCAATCAGTCTTTTATATTTATCCATCAGCTCTATAAACAGGGCGGCGTCGCCGCCTGCGTCGGGGTGATAGAGCTTAGCAAGCTCGCGGAATCTTTTTTTGATATCGCTCTCACTTGCGTTCAGCGGCAAATTGAGCGACGACAGAATGTCGGGGTCATAATTCCCGCGTATGTTTAAAACACCGTTCTGTTTGTAGAGCTCATAATAGACAAACGCGAAATACTCATTGACAGCGTTCTTATATTCCTCATGCGTCATAGCCGCCAGCATACATAACGAGTACTTCGCTTTGCCGGTATTCGTCCCGTTCAGATCAAAAAAATAATCCCAAACAAGATATTTATCCGGCTGCTTGATACCATGAAACCGGAGGTTAATCTCTAGCTGCTTGAGCTTTCTCACCTTATGCTTGAGCGCGTCAAGATTCACTGCAACACTGGTCATCATGAGCCTCCGTTTGAATGAGTAAATTTAGGTCTATCCGCGCCTATTATACCAACATGCACCATTAGCGGCAAGTACATAATATGCTGTATTTAACCATACGCTTCTTTCATCCCGCGCGGCGGTACACGCGCTCCCTTCAAGACTATTTCGAATTCAACACCTTGATTATACTGAGCCTGCCGCTTGTTTGTCAAAAAAGGATTCACCGTGTTTTTAAGTTAAATTTCATACAATATCAAAACACCGGTGGGTTTTCGACTCCCACCGGTGTTTTGATATTCCTAATCTCTTTGCGTAAAAAATTGCCGGAGTAGCTGTAGATCTCCTTTTAGTGGATAATGACGCTCAGGCCCATGTCCTCCAGCTGTTCTTTTCTGGCCTGCATCAGCTCGTCGGACGGCGGCGTCGCCTCAAGGATGGGGGCGTTCCGCTGGAGCCGCTCCCACTTGACGGTGCCTAAATTGTGATACGGCAGGAGCTGCACGACCTCAACAGAATCGCCAAGCGTCTTGATAAACTGACCCATGTCCTCAAACGCCTTGACGGAATCATTATACATCGGTATAACGGGAATCCTGATTTGGAATTTCCCACCGGCTTGTGCGATCTTCCTGGCGTTTTCAAGTATAAGCGCGTTGGGAACGCCTATAATTTTTTTATGGAGCTCCGGGTCGACGCCCTTGATGTCCAGCAGGAACAGGTCCGTATACGGCAGGATGGACTCAATGGCCTCCCATTTGGCAAAGCCGGTTGTATCGACAGCCGTATGGATGCCTTCCGCCTTGCAGGTTTTTAGAATTTCGAGCAGGAACTCAGGCTGGCAGAGGCATTCGCCGCCGGAGACCGTTACACCGCCGCCGGATTTATTGAAGAACGGGATATCTCTTCTGACCCGCTCCATGATCTCGTCAATGGTATAATCGGTGCCGCACATGTAAAGCGCCTTTGAGGTGCAGGCCTCGGCACACTTCCCGCAGTCATCGCATTTCGAGCGGTCGACGGTGACAAGGGTGATCTCTTCATCACCCTTGAGTGATTTTTTCTTTTTACCGGGTGTGATGGCGCCATGCGGGCAGACATCAAGGCAATTTCCGCACTTTTCGATACCGACGCATTTGATCTCCATCCAGTTGAGCTCCGTCGGGAAAGCCTGAGATTCGGGGCTGTGGCACCATGGGCAGCGCAGGGGGCAGCCCTTCATGAACAGTGTCAGGCGGATGCCGGGGCCGTCATGGACGGAAAAACCCTGTATATCGTAAAACTTACCGGTCTGCTTCTTATTCTCCATATTGATACTCCAATTGATTGATATATTTTATTTTTATTCTAATTGATAACCGCCGCTCCGTAAAGAACCTTTTTCACATGCTTTGATAAGCAATATGCATCATTGCGCCATATCAAGAGCTGATTGTATTAAACTGCTTGACAAATGAACGGATCATCGGGTTGGTGTTGTCCTTTTTCCATAGGACGATTTCAATGGAATCCTCAAGCTCCGGCATGACCTTAAACACGAGATTCGGGTTATTCCGAAGCGCGTGATTCTCGTTGAGCGGGAAAATCCCGTAACCTGCCTCAAGCCAAAGCGCCAGCGCGCCGATGTTGGGCGCTTCCAATGTTTTCGGCTTAAAAAAATCATGCTTGGCAACGCGCTCAGAAAAGCGCGCGATAAACGGCGATTCCGTTTCCGGCAGAGTTAAAAAGGTGTCGTCCTTAAAATCGGTCAGGCTGAGGCCTTCCCTGTCCGCCAGCGGGTGCGATTTTGGAATGACGAGCATCGTCTGCGCCCGGCCGACGGCGAGATAGTCCAGCTCATCCTCGTCGGTCAGGCTGAACAGCGCATTGAAGGCAACGTCTATTTCGCCGGTCCTGATGGCGTGCTGCATGCCCCCCATCGTATGCCGGGAGAGATTGACGCGGACATTGGGATATTCATCATGGAAGCTGCCGAGCGCCTGCGAATACGGCGGACAGATGAGCTGCCCCTCGACCATGCCGATATTCAGATTCCCGGCAAAACCCTTGTGGATGGCGGTTGCCTTTTCAACGAGGGATTGATACTCGCCGGTAAGCTTTGAGAGTCCCTCGGCAAACACCTTGCCCGCGTGCGTCAGCTTAACAGCCTTCTTTTCGCGAACAAACAGCTCAATCCCAAGCTCGTCCTCCATCGCCGCAATCTGCCGGCTGAGTACAGGCTGCGACAGATATAACCGATCAGCCGCCCGCGTGAAGCTCAAGCATTCCGCGGCGGCTAAGAAACATTTTATCTGAGAGAAATTCATACTGATTCCCCACAATTCCCTCATCAGTCAGCTTCCCCTCCGGGAAGCCTTTATTAGTATAGTTTATCATAATCACAAATAATAAGAAACAGGTAAATTCAGCTCCGACATGAGCTCTCAACGGCGCGTCATCTGTTATTTTGCACATGTATTCATAAATATGTTGCATGCTGTATTCGTCCTGTATGATTGAAAAACGTATCTGTTATGATATACTTCAAATGTACCTATCGTTTTTTCTGGAGGTTTTTATGTATACACTCAAACCGATTACCGACCGCGTTGTTAAAATGCGCGAGAGATACCGCGAGACACAGCCTGAAATCTGCACTGCCCGTTATCGGCTGATAACGGAATTTTATATGAGCAATCCCGATATGACGGGTATTTTAAAGCGCGCTAAAAACTTTAAAAACATCTGTGAGCACATACCCGTGCGCATTGACGACGGAGAAGTCATCGTCGGGGCGCAGTCGGCAAAATACCGCGCCGCGGCGCTGTACCCGGAGAATTCCGTTCAGTGGCTCAAGGATGAGGTGGAAAACCGCTATATCTCAACCCGGACCATCGACCCCTATATTCTTGCCGAAGAAGACCGGAACTACATCCTGTCCACCGTCGATTTTTGGATGAAGGAATGCATGAGCGCCAAAACAGACGCGCAGATTATCGACGAATATTTTCCGATTGCGCGAAACGGCGTGACCAATTTTGGCCCCAAGGGCCAGACGACGACACCGGTCGGGCATTTCTGCACCGGCTATAATACCGCTATCCATAAAGGCTTCGGTGCAATCAAGGCTGAAGCTGAGGAGAAAAGAGCCGCGCTGCTTGATGCAGCGCTGCCCGGGAAAACCATTGAGCAATACAACTTTTACCGCGCCGTCTCCATCGTCTGCGACGGTATGATTATACTGACAAAGCGCTATGCAAAGCGCGCTGAAGAAAAAGCATCGATTGAAAAAGATCCGTCCCGGAAAAAAGAGCTCGAGGCGATGGCGGAGGCGCTCAATTGGTGCATGGAAAAGCCCTGCCGAACGTTCCACGAGGCCGTTCAATGCCTGTTTATGTATCAGACCTGCCTATGCCTCGACGCCAACATGCACGGCATCAGCTTCGGGCGTGTCGACCAGTACCTCGGCGGCTTTTATGACGCCGATATCAAGGCCGGTATTATCTCCTCCGAATACGCGCAGGAGATTCTCGATCTGTTTTATCTCAAGTGCGCCGAGATGAATAAGCCCTGGGGTTACGGCCCGACGCTTTCGAATCCCGGCTACACCTCCGGCCAGCTGATGACGATGGGCGGCGTGGATAAGGACGGGAAGGACGCTTCAAACGCCGTGACCTATATGATGCTGCAGGCGGCGGGACGCCTCATTTTGCACGATCCCCCGCAGGCGCTGCGCATCCACAAAAATACACCGCCCGAGCTGTGGGAAGCCGCCATCGAAACGACAAAAATCGCAGGAGGCGTACCGACGTTTGAAAACGACGAGGTAATTATTCCGGCGCTGATGCGCCGCGGCCTGTCGCTCGAGGATGCCCGGAACTGCACGCTCATCGGCTGTGTCGAGCCTGCCGGCTGCGGCACGGAATGGCCCGCCTGCGGCGGCTCCGGTCAGGAGAGCTACATGAATCTCGTCAACATGCTGTGGCTGGCTATGAACGACGGCTATCTCCCCATGCCGCCCGTCGTCATTGAACGCCTGCCGAAGGGCTCGCCCATTCCCGAGCCGCCGAAAGAACGCGTCGGCGTTCCGACCGGGCGCCTGTATGAGATGGAGCGCTTCGAGCAGGTGCAGGAAGCCTTTATTAAGCAGGTGGAATGGTTCGTCAAATGGCACCACATGAACATCAACTCCTTTGAATATGTCGCCCGCGAGGTCCTACCGCAGCCAGTCGTTTCGTCAACCATGGAGGGCTGCATGGAAAAGGGCATGGATGTCATGTTCGGCGGCGCGAAATATAACTCCACCGGCAACTCCGGCGTCGGCATCGGCAACGTCGCCGACAGCCTGAATATCATCCGCCACTGCGTTTTCGACAAGAAGATCTGTTCGGCACGGGAGCTGTACGACGCGCTGATAAACAACTGGGAGGGTCACGAGGAACTGCACCGGTATATCCTCAATGAAGCGCCGCATTACGGCAACGGCATCCCCGAGATTGACGCGCTGGCCGGTTGGGCCGCGAAGGTCTTTGCCGACGCCGTTCACCGGACCTCCGGCCCGAGAGGGCGCTCAAGCGCCGGTTTATATCCCGTCACCATCAACATCATGTTCGGCAAAATCACAGCGGCGACGCCGGACGGCCGTTATAAATACGAGCCTCTCGCCGACGGTATCGCCGCGCCGCAGGGCTACGACAAAAACGGGCCGACTGCCGTTATCTCCTCGATTGCCGGTATCAACCAGGGCGATTTCCCCAACGGCACACTGATGAACCTCAAGTTCCACCCAACGGCACTCGCTGGCAGCGACGGCTGGCGGAAGCTCATGAGTCTCATGCAAACCTATTTCGATATGGGCGGCATGGAGCTCCAAATCAACGTCGTCAGCTCCGACATGCTCCGCCAGGCGCAGCAAAGCCCCGGCAAATACAAAAACCTCGTCGTCCGCGTCGCCGGTTTCTCCGCCTATTTCGTTGAGCTCGCCAAAGACGGCCAAAACGATTTAATCCGAAGAACAGAGCTTGCGATATAACATACAAAAAGCAGGGTGCATATATCCTGCTTTTTGTATGCAGTCATTCAAATGTTGCATGGTTTTGGCACTCTTCCGCATTTGCAAAGCAGGACGGTTGTGCTATACTATAAAAAGAAGAATTGTATATATATAAACAGATAAATAACAATTTATGATAAACAGGAGGTTGACAATGTATAAGCTCAAGCCCATTACGGAGCGTGTCGTCAAAATGCGTGAAAAATACCGCGTGACCCAGCCTGAAATCTGCACAGCCAGATACCGGCTCATCACGGAGTTTTACATGCAGAATCCAGATATGACCGGTATTCTCAAACGCGCTAAAAACCTAAGAAACATCTGCGAAAATATCCCCGTCCGCATTGATGACGGCGAGGTAATCGTCGGTGCGCAGTCCGCAACATACCGTGCCGCCGCATTGTATCCTGAAAATTCCGTCAGCTGGCTCAAGGAAGAGATTGAGAGCGGATTTCTCTGCACCAGAGAGATTGACCCCTATATTCTCGCGGACGACGACAAAGCGTATATCCTCTCGACTATTGATTTTTGGATGAAGGAATGCATGAGCGCCAAAGCGGACGCTCAGATGCTGGACGCGTACAAGGCAATCGCAGGCAACGGCGTGACACAGTTCGGCCCGAGCGATACGTGCCAGACACCCGTCGGCCATTTCGCCACAGGCTATAACACCGCCATCCGCAAGGGCTTCGGCGCCATCAAGGCTGAAGCCGAGCAGAAGATGCAAGACCTGATTGATCAGGGCATGCCGGGCAAAACAATCGACCAATTCAACTTTTACCGCGCCGTTTCCATCGTCAGCGAGGGCATCATCACGCTGACAAAGCGCTACGCGAAGCTCGCCGAGGAAAAGCTGGCTATAGAAAAAGATCCGACGCGTAAAAAAGAACTCGCTATGATGGTTGACACCCTCAACTGGACGGTTGAAAAGCCGGCCCGCAACTTTGTGGACGCTGTGCAGTGCCTCTTTATGTATCAGACCGCGCTCTGCCTGGATGCCAACATGCACGGTATGAGCTTTGGCCGCGTCGACCAATATCTCGGTGATTTCTGCCAGGCTGATATAGACGCGGGACGTATCACACCCGAATACGCACAGGAGATCATGGATCTCTTCTACCTCAAGGTCGCCGAGATGAACAAGCCCTGGAGCTACGGCGCAACGCAGAGCAACCCGGGCTATACAAGCGGTCAGCTCATGACAATGGGCGGCGTCGACAAGGACGGCAACGATGCCTCGAACATTGTTACCTTTATGATGCTGCAGACCGTGGGCCGCCTGCTTTTACACGACCCCCCGCAGGCGCTTCGCATCCACAAAAATACCCCCGCCGCACTTTGGGAAGCCGCGATTGAAACAACCAAGCTTGCCGGAGGCGTACCGACATATGAAAACGATGATGTGATTATCCCGGCGCTTCTGGCGCGCGGTTTGACGCTTGAGGATGCCAGAAACTGTACGCTGATCGGCTGCGTCGAGCTGGCCGGCTGCGGTACGGAGTGGCCTGCCTGCGGCGGCACGGGCTGCGAGAGCTATATGAACCTGGCCAACGCACTGCTGCTGGCGATTAACGACGGCTTTACCACGCAGCCGATGCTCAATGCTTTTGTGGCGGCGCCTCCCGGGACGCCGAATCCGCGTGTCGGCCCGGCAACCGGCTATCTCTACAATATGAAGACCTTTGACGAGGTCAGAGCCGCCTATAAAAAACAAATCGAATACTTTGTCAAGTGGCACATCATGAACATCGCCTCCTTCGAATATGTCGCCCGCGAGGTTCTGCCGAACCCGCTGGTTTCAGCGACGATGGCCGGCTGCATGGAAAAAGGCGCGGATGTCATGTGGGGCGGCGCGAAATACAACTCCACCGGCGACTCGGGCGTCGGCATCGGCAACGTCGCGGACAGCCTGAACATCATCAAGCATTGCGTCTTCGACAAGAAAATCTGCACCGCCCGTGAAATGTATGACGCTGTTATGCATAACTGGGAAGGCTCTGAAGAGCTCCACCGCTACATTCTCAACGAGGCCCCGCATTACGGCAACGGCATTCCCGAGTGTGACGAGCAGGTCACCTTCGCGGCGAAATGCTTCGCCGATGCCGTCAACAGCCTGACCGGCCCAAGAGGACGCTGCAGCGCAGGGTTGTATCCTGTCACTACCAACGTGATGTTCGGCATGGTCACCGCCGCGACACCGGACGGGCGCTACAAGGGTGAGCCGCTCGCGGACGGTATCGCCGCACCGCAGACGATGGATAAGAACGGACCGACGGCTGTCGTCTCCTCCGTCTCAAAAATCAATCAGGCCGACTTCTCCAACGGCACGCTCATGAACCTCAAGTTCCATCCAAGCGCGCTGTCCGGCGAGGATGGGTGGAAAAAGCTCTCGCAGCTGATTCAGACCTACTTCAGTCTCGGCGGTATGGAGCTCCAAATCAACGTCATCAGCTCGGACACGCTCAAAGCCGCGCAGCAGAACCCCGACAAGTACAAAAATCTCGTCGTCCGCGTCGCCGGTTTCTCCGCCTACTTTGTCGAGCTGCACATCACCGGACAAAACGACCTGATTCGCAGAACAGAACTCAATATGTAAACCGGCAGATAAGAACAAAAACGCCTCGTCAAAATTATGACGGGGCGCTTTTTATGAGCACAGCCTTACTTAAATGCGAGCAGGCCCAGGGTTGAAATTTTATCGATAAAGAGCGTCAGCTCGTCCGGGCTTTCCTTCATACCATTCTGAATCCAGTGCTGGATGATGGCGATGCAGCCGTTTGCGTAAAAGGTATAAAGCATATCCAGCTGCTTGTCTCCTACAGACGGCAGAATTTTCTTCCATTCGGCAATGCTTCTGTCGCGCGCAATAAGCATGACCCGTTTTAAGAAGACCTTATCGCCGTATTCGCTGAACAAAACCATGCAAAGCTCCCTGTTTTTCTCAATCGCCGCGAATATCTGGGCAAGCAGCGCCGAGATTGCATCGGCTTTAAGCGATGATTCGAGAGAAACAAGAATATCATTGAACAGCTCGTTTTCAATTTGCCCAAGCAAATCATACGGGTCTGAATAATGCGTGTAAAAGGTCCCACGGTTAATGTCTGCTTTCTCGCATAAATCCTTGACAGATATCTTTTCAATTGGATGGTCGCGCATGAGATTGAGGAGACTTTGCTTGAGCACCATTTTTGTGTATTTGATTCTTCTGTCTGTCTTGTCCGGCATATCGTGTACCCACCTGTTTATAAATATTTATTCTTACTTTTGTGATATCCGGCAACTTTTCAAAAGATTGTCGGTTATCTTGCATAATGGCACAATCTGATTATTGATAATACACATAATGTCATTATAATGGAATTGTGGAAGATAATCAACACCGTGTTTCTTATATATGGAGGCAGTTGATATATATGAGTATTAAATATTTAGTGACAGGGGCTGCAGGTCATTTAGGCAGTGCCGTCGTCAGAGAGCTGCTTGATACCGGTCATCCGGATCTCCGGGTACTTGTGATGCCCGGAGATAAAACGAGTTCTAAAATCCCCGCCGGTGTTGAACAGATCAGCGGGGACCTGCTGGACAAATCGTCATTATCAGAATTCTTCGATGTCCCGGCGGAGATTGACCTTATCGTGATTCACTGTGCCGGAATTGTCAGCACGTCGATGAAAGCCAGCAGGAAAATATACGACGTCAATGTGGGCGGCACGAAAAACATTGTCGATATGTGCGCCCAGAAAAAAGTAAAAAAGCTCGTCTATGTGAGTTCCATCCACGCCATGCCGACCCTGCCTCAAGGGCAGACGATGGCTGAAATCGATTCCTTTGACCCGGAAAAAGTTATCGGGCCATACGCTAAAACAAAAGCGGAGGCGACCGCATACGTCAGCGCTGCCGTCAAAAACGGCCTCAATGCGACAATTGTGTACCCTGCCGGTATATTAGGGCCGTACGATTACGGCAAAAGCAATAATATCACGCAGCTCATCATCTCATATTGCATGGGGAAGATGCCTGTCGGTCTCAAAAGCCGTTTTGATTTCGTTGATGTGCGCGACGTGGCAAAGGGTATTGTCGAAGCCTCTGAAAATGGCGGCATCGGCGAAGGCTATATACTCGGCAATCGCCAGATCTCCATTCACGAGATGTTTGACCTCTTTCATAAAGAGACAGGCAAAAAGCGCACGCGCTTTTTCGCGCCCATGTGGCTCGCCAGAGCCGGGCTACCGCTGACAGCGATCTACTATAAATTCAAAAAGCAGCAGCCGCTTTTCTGCTCCTATTCTCTCTATACCCTCGGCGGCAATTCCAATTATTCGCACGCCAAAGCCGCCCGCGACCTCGGCTACCGCCCCCGCCCCTTCGAAGAAACCATCCGCGACACCATCGCCTGGCTCAAGGGCGAAGGGCGGATATAGCATCGAAATCTAGAATAACCAGAATTACAAAACCCCATATGATAATTCATATGGGGTTTTGATTAAAACCACTTATTTAAACATCGCAAGGATTGTATCTATTTTTGTATCATCATTTAACGTAATGATGATACGTGTCATAAACTTGCCATTCTTATGAATGATATCATATCGGGAATAGTGATTGTTCATTTCGTCTGCACGCCATACGGAATAAGTAACTCCGCCAATTGTCGTTTGACTGGGTTCATAAAACTTATATGCTAAAGTTTTATCTTCTTCCATTTGTGCTTTCTGCGAATTATATAAATCTTCCTCTGTGATAGATGATCCGTTATCCATCATCGAAAAATTATCAAACACTAAAAGAATGCTGTTTTTTGATGCAGTTTCTACCGCCATCATATCATACATTATTGGTTTCGTCGCGGCTTCAGCGGTCCATTTTTCTTTATCAGTCAAAGCGGCTGTTATCATTCCTGCAAGCTCGGCTAAATAATCATCCTTAGCAACCTTCCATCCATCAGGAAAATCAATCTGCAGCTTTATAGATTCATTTATATAGGTAGTGCCGCTCCAAGCCCCCCGCACGGGAACCTCAGTTGAAGCATCATTACGTACGCCGTACCGGCGATTGTCGCATCACTATATTTTTCATAGGTATAGCTCAGCGCCTTATTACCATTCATCTGTGTTTTTGCGGTCTCAAGATAATCCGTCTCTGTCGCATCTTGTCCGCCTAATGTCGCGGGCAGATAATTAATCATTATCATCATACTGTTTCCTGTTACGGCGTCTTGAACCGCCGTATCAATTATCGTTTTCTTAGCAGCTTCAACCATCCATTTCTGACGATCACTGAAAACATCTGCCGGTAAACCGATGATCTTTGCAATACTTTTGTTTGATACGACTGCCCAGCCCTTCGGCATGACGAATTAAAATCCCATAAATTTATTTGAATAAGTAGACCTGTCCCATATACCTGTCTCCGGGATCTTACCTGAATCTGCTTGTAAGACAGGTGCGTTTTCGGTTGGTGTCGTCGTCGCCTGTGTCGTTACCTGTATGCTGTTATCAGCCGGTTCGCTGATGCTTGAGCTCTGTAATTGCTGAGTATTACAGGCACATAGTAATGCAATAAGAATTACGAGTGTTATAGCAATAATGAATAATTTCTTTAAAATACAGATCAATCCCCCCATATTTTTACTTTATATTAACACAACTGTTTTTTTGTAAATGTCATTACAGAAATATACAGGCCCTGCAAGTCTATGTATCAACTACACATACAGGGTTTGGTTGTACTCATCTACGATCTATAGCTCGGTATTATTAATATCCAGCAGCTCTTGATCCATCAATTCAAGAAATTGCGCGATTGCTTCCCGGTCTTTATTGCTGCCGTATAAATTCACGCAAAAGGTCATTTTATCGTTAAAGGTGCTGACGGACATTTGAAAGTGCGGACGGTATTTGATTGAGCCGCACATGTACGCATTCATAATGGCTGAATCTCCGAATACAAGCATTTTTGAATCCAATATCCCAACATTCGTCATGCATATTTCCGGATTCCTTAACGCTTTTTTTAGAAGATTATATCCGAGACTGTTCTTGCAGAGTTTAAACACAGAATGAAGCTTGATCAATGGGTTCATTCCTAAATTGTTCGTCTTTTTATAGTTCATAATGGCTTTAACTTTGCTGATCGTTTGTTGAAGTGTTTCCTCATTCGATACCTTTAAGCTGATGATCGCTGTGGAGGATAGATTCGTCAGCGACTTAAACTGCTTATCTCCCAGGTATCTGCGCATGTCTACCATAATAGGTATGTTGAGCGTTTTTCCGTTCATATCAAGAACTTTCGATAAAACCCGGAAGTAGGCCGCGGCGATCACATCGTTCACCGTTGCGTCGTTTGCTTTGCAATTCTCCCGGATTTTATTATATATTACAGGCGAGACGGCATGCGTCACGATGAAGGGGGTTGTATCAGCCTCCGGCACAGTGCTCATCGGGAAGCGGCAGCCGTCTTTTTTATTGTTATCTTTATTATTCAGCAGCAGTATTTTTACTCTTTGAAATAGCGGAAGCTGCCGTAATATCTCCGAATAACTCCGATCGCCGTCTATGATAACATCCGGAAAATAAGCCGGGTTTTTTAACAGACTTGAATAGATACCGGATAAAAGGTAAATGCACTGCTTAAATCCGGCTGCATCGCTGACCATGTGATTTTGGACAATTGAAATGGAATCGCATGTGCCCGGCAGGAGGCATACCTTAATTTGCGGACCTGTTTCTTCATTTATGGCTGAAAAAGTAAATTTGTTAAATTCCTCATCATTGTCAGCAATCGTGAAGAGGTCTGCCCACTCATTGCAGCTGCTGTCCTGCCAGTAGGAATTGCCATCGCAATTTCTATAAGTCCTCGATAATATAGGCACGGCTTTCACTAACAAGCGTACGGCATTTTTCATTGCTCCGGCATCAATTTTATCGTTGAATAGAATCACACAGTGAAGCTGATGGTCGTTAAACCCCGTTGTTTTATACAGATATTGCATTTTGTCAAATATTACGGCTTTATATCTCATAAAGGTCAACTCGATTCTGATTTATTATAGCAGCAAATAGTACAAAGTGTTACTTAACACATTATATGACAATGACTGAAAATAGTCAATCTATTTGACAAGTAATAAGTAATAGTTTATACTTTGTCCGAGGTGATTTCTTTGTGTGAAACAAACATCAGTCCAAAAAAAATGATCCCCATGCGGGAACTCAAGAAGCTGACGAATTTGACACGGGCTACGATAAATTTTTATATCAAAGAGGGTATTCTGCCTGCACCGCAAAAAACCGCAAAAAACATGGCGTATTATGATGAGGATTTCATAAAAAACCTTCGATTAATTGAAACCATGAAAAAAGAGAATTATTCGCTGAATCAGATAAAGAAGCTGATTACCAGCGAAGCGGGAACCATCAATGATTTTTGTGCGCAGATACTCGAATCGGTTAATAAGCTGCTGCCCTACAGCCTGAACGACGCTGCAGTTTCAATAGCGCAGATTGGTGAAATTGGTCTTACTGAAAAAGCGATAGCAGAGCTCATTCATATGAAGATTATTATTCCTATCGATAACGCGCATACGATGTTTCCCGCTTATAGTATTACTGTATGTAAATTAATAAAATACTTTATTGATTCCGGTATTCCGCTCACGATTGCCGAAGACATTATCATGAAGATTAAGGATCTTGCTTATTTTGAAAAAAACGCTTTTGTCGAATATATCAGGGGTCCGATGATTGAGAGCAACATTTCGCCGGATAATCAAAAAGCAGCTGTGGAAAACTGCATACAAAGCATTAACGCGCTTCTCCCGATTCTGCATTTACAATTTTTAAAACTGCCTACGGAAAGCATGCTGAAAACAACAAATGAATAAAGAAAGAAGCTGTGATTGCGTTGATATCACAGCTTCTTATATTATCCTTTGATTTATTTCTGGTTAATATTTTTGTAGTCCTTAAATAGCGTTGTCGGTGCTGTTTCGATGATTTTATCCATTGTCCAGGAACCGGCCATGCTGAACATGGTGGCTGCGATCGTAGGATTGGAATATCTGCCTATAAAGGTACCCATCGTCATGAAGACCGAACCGTTAATGTTGGCTGCCTCATCAGACGCAAGATACGCGATGAACGGCGCAAATAATTCGGGAGGCTGCCCATCGTCATATTTCATGAAGGGTTCTCCGGATTTCGTCGACTTTTCATCCTTGTCAACGACCTTATCAAAAAGCTCCATATCGACAGACGCACGCGTTTTCGCCGCGGGGCAAAAGGCATTAGCGGTGATTCCCTCGTCGGCGAGCTCTCCTGCAAGCGCCCAGGAAAGCCCAACAGCACCGGCATTGGCTGTTACATATTCTGCTTGAAGCAAGTCGCCGCCGCCGACCCACGCCGGAGAAGCGCAATTGATGATGCGGCCCCATTGCTTTTTACGCATGTATGGAACGGCATGACGAATAATATTGAAATAACCCTTCGGTTTGACTCCTGTGACCTTGTCCCAGAGCTCAGGCGTTATTTTCTCTATCGGTGCAAAGCCAAAAGCGCCCGCGACATTGATGACGATATCAACCGAGCCGTATATTTGAGCCGCTTTATCGACGATTTTTTTTGCTTCGTCGAAATCGGTGATGTCGCCGAAACAGGCTGTCGCTTCGTATCCGGCATCTCTTATAGCCTTCGCAGTCGTCTCGGCATCTCCCGAGTATTTTTCGATTTCTTCATAATACCATTTCAGCTGTTCGGTTGTCAGGCGCGCAAGCTTTGCTTCATCGAGCTGATTGGCGACATTTTGCTTAACAGGAGCTCTATTGTTGGTGACGACCATCGCACCCTCCTGGGCGAGTGCGATGGCGATAGCCCGTCCGATACCTTGACCGGAACCTGTGACGAGCGCGACCTTACCATCTAAATGATGACCCATATTAAAACCTCCAAATATTTTCTGAGTTTTCTGGAATCTACTATATAATATAAAATTCTAAGCAAATATTCAAGTATAACATAGCCATTCATGTATTTCCGTCATATTTGTCCTTATCAGCTGGGGTAAAATTCTTTTAGAACCACAATAACGTGAAGAAGCCCGGTTTCCCGGGCTTCTTCGGATATATGCGTTTTAGCGCCGCATAAAATTACTTGTTCATAACCTGCTCAATGAACTTGTATGTCCCTTCAGGCTGTCCTTCGGCAAATATCAGTCTGGTATGGAATTGCTCCAGAGATGAACGATGGCCGATGGATATAATCGTGGTGTCTTTCATCTTCACAAGAAGCATCTTGTACAGTTCGTCTTCGGAAGGTTCATCCATCGAAGCTGTCGCTTCGTCAAAGAACAGATAATCCGGTTTGAAGAGCATTGCGCGCGCAATACCGACACGCTGCTGCTCGCCGCCTGAAAGCACCATGTTCCAGTGGGATACCTCGTCAACTCTGTTAACCATCTGCGGCAGGCCAACATCGCTCAGGGCCTTCTGTACATCCTCGCGTGAGTATGTTCCAGGAGGTGTCGGATAGCAAATGGCTTCTGCAAGTGTACCGATCGGGAAGTACGGTCTCTGCGGGAGGACCATGATCTTTTTGTCTTTCGGCAGAGAGATGCTGCCCTTACCAAACGGCCAAATTCCGCTGATTGCTCTAAAGAGTGTTGTCTTACCGGCACCGGTTCTGCCCTTGATGAGGATCTTTTCGCCGGCTCTCAGTGTCATTTCCTTGGCGGAAATCTGGAGCTTGCCGTTCGGCAGATAGACGTCGAGGTCACGGATATCAATTTCATTCTTTGTGCTCTGTGAGAATTTAAGCTCTGACTGATCAGCGACTTTCTTGGTCAGCTCGTAGTTGTTATTGAAGGCGTATAGACGATCGATAATAGCAACAAACGATGCCAAGCCGACGTATTGGGTCTGGAACCATTTAAAGCCGTTAGCAACATTCAAGAATGCCGTTGCGATCTGCATAAATGTTCCGTATCCGGGAATCGCGTCATAATAGAAGTAGGCAGGTCCGAGAAGCAGAGTGAACATCATAGCGTCGCCGTATGATAACGCTGTCGTCATTATGCCCAATTTCATGTTTCGTCCCATGGTTCTGAATATGTTGGCAACCGCGTCACCGAAGATGGTCATTAAGCGTGTATGCTCGACTTCTTCACCTTTTAACAGAGCAATCTGCTCGCTGCATTCTCTGACGCGGACGAGAGAGAAACGGAAGTTGGCATCATACATCTGCTGGTTATAAGTCAGTCGTGATAACGGTTTACCGACTTTATGCGTCAGGGTCGTCGTAATAGTGACCCAAACGATTGCGATTGCGATAAAGTATCCAGGGAATGACCAGTCCTTGCCGCCGAGCATCAGCGGAATAGATGCGGACAGACCCCATAACATTACCAGATATGTACCGAGTGACAGGAGGTTTTGGCCAAGTGAGAATGTGTACATCCATGTGCTGCCGATGAATGCGCTGATATCTTCAGCAATACGTTGGTCAGGGTTATCGGTTTCATTACCGGTCAGCTGCATTCTGTAGTGTTGTCCGTTCTCCATCCATAAGCTCAGATAACGGGCTGTCATCCATCTTCTCCACCGGATGGCAATCCACGCCTGAATATATACGTTGAAGGTTCCGGTGAACATCATCGCCGCACCGACAAGTAAGAATACCCAAATATTCTTTACCCACGACTGCGGATCATGATTTGTAAAAGCATTCGTCCAGTCTCTGTTCCATATGACCATGCGGACGCCTACGAAATTCGAAAGAATCATTACCGCGAAGTTAGCAATTAGGAGACCCAGGCTTCCCCACTTCTCATCGGACTTTGTCCAATACGGAGCGGCCATTTTCCATATCCGTTTGAAAACCTCTCCTAGTTTTTGTTTTTTCATACCCATTATTCTTTCCTCCAAATTATCGGATTTTAATTCGCTGCTCTTATAGAGGCTTATTTGTATTTAAGGCCGCGGTTTTTGAGTTCTTTCTTCTGCCCGTAGAGAACGATTGCTCCCAACGGTATCGCAAAACCGAGTCCCAGGATTACGATATAAAGAAGTGTTCTGCCATCAGTACCGCCGAAAATTGAATAATCCGTTTTGGGGATGACATATTGGGTGGTGAGGGCTGTGAATTCTTTCACAGTGCCAACAGGAAATGCTACAAGCCCGTTAATCGCTATAACACCGCAATCCGGAGCCTTGTCAATCTTAATCTTGCCCGCTTCATCCGTTTTGCCGATTAATTTACCGGTCTGTGCATCAATAATTTCCGCACCAGCCATGACAGTGCTGGCATATGTAAAGGTTGTAAAGTCCAGAGCCCATGACTTTGCGATGATGTTGCCTTTATCGTCTTTTGACAGTGTGGCGAATGGGTATGTCGGGGGAGCGCCCTGTTCTTTTGTAGGATCGACAGTCTCTGTTTTAACTGTGATATTGTCGCCGTCTACAATGGAGGTTGCATCAGCAGTTGAGGTGAGAGGTGCGCCGTTGATACTCACATAAGGCGTTGCAACAATGCCCCAGAACGTGTCTATCAAAAACATGCCGTATTGTTTATTGATACCAGCATGGTAGCCAGCTTCTCCGGCAGGGTCATATTTGGCGGTAGCAGCTATAAGTACAGCTTCAACTGACGCCGTGTTTACAGTAATCGGCTGAGCGGCAACTTTTAGTACACCATCAACGCTGATTGAAATATATGCCGTCACATCAGTTCCTGTCTTTATAGAAGCAGGTGCAGCAGATGCAGCCGCGGCAGGTGATGCTGATGCAGCTGAAGCGGCAGGTGATGCCGAAGCGGCAGCAGAGGCAGCCGGTGCAGCAGAAGTAGCCGGTGCAGCGCTTGTGGAACTTACGTTGATAGCGGCAAAGCCGTCAACAGCGGCAATTTTACTAGCCGGGATTTTAAAGGTAGCAGTACCCGCGGCATCTGTGGTGCCTAAAGCCGTGCCCGATGTCGGGTCAATAATTGCTGCGCCGGCAAGTGGGGTTGAACTATACGTGAAGGTTGTGAAATCAAGTTTCCAGGACAGTGCCGTCACAGTTGCGGAATCGTCCTTAACGGCAGCCGTCAGCGAAACCGGAGTTGCCGGATTTGCCTTGGAATCGCTGGATGTGCAGATGATGATGTTGTCACCGGCTGCAATCGGAGCAGTATCGGCAGTTACGGCAAGCGGTGTGCCATTGACCATGACGTAAGGTGTTGCGACAGCGCCCCAGCACGTGGTGATAAGGAACATGTTGTAAGTCTTGTCAATACCGGCTACATAGCCGCTCTCTCCGCCTGAGTAGTATGCCTTATGGGCCGCTATGATTGCACCCTGGACAGTCGGATCGCTGGTTGTAACCGGCTGTGCGGCAACTAAGAGTTTGCCGTCAACACTGACGCTGACATTGACTGTTGTGTCGGCCGCCACCGCAATAGGTGCCATTGCTATCAACAAAACTACAGCAATGACGAGTGCGAGTACTTTTTTCATCTGGTTTCCTCCTACACTTGAATGATTTTTTGGGATTTGCTTTCAGAGATACTAAAAATTAGTGAATTCAGTATGCTTCATTTGTGTATAAAAGTCAATAATCGTTTTAAAAGGCTTCGAAACTTCATCATTATGCACAAACGGCAATAGTAAATTTTGTCGAATCAAGGAAATTGCGAAAGAACGTCGATAACAATGATATGCACCGCCATAACGAATAAGGATACTGACAAATCGTGAGATAACTACAATACCACTTAATATGTATTATATTAGACGAGCAGTATACTTATGTGTCAGGTGGTGCCTTATTATTAACGCTGATTTCCTTCTATATATTATAATGTATACTCGTTCGCTGAAAAAACGCATGTGCGGTATAATAGCCGAAATTTACGGTGATATTCAGAACACTCTTCTTCGCATTCTTAAGATATGGGAAATCATAATACATGCTGTGAAAAAGCAGTTTCATCTTCATCTTTGCGTTCCAGCCGATCAGCTTTGAGGTCGTCCTATTATCTCTGTCGGCAGTCCGTTAACAGAATGAAAATGCCGCTGCTGCTTCTTTGCGCTGACTCCCCCCCTTTCATGTATCATAGAAATTGCCCACGCTATAGAGTGACGAGGAATAATGATGCAATTTTACCATATTCTATAAAATTTCACCGCATTTTTTATGCGCTGTGCCTATTTCACTATTCCTTTAACAGTTATAATTTGATATTAATAATTTGTCAATTTTACTTTCAATATCAGTATGTTATTTATGTAATATACTCATAGAATAACGCTTACCTATTGTCCATTTTTATATTGATTTATTGTAATATATGGAGTATAATGTCAATTCAATGTAACGAATCTGGTAATGTTTACTGGTTATCAGTTATAAAAACAGCAGGCGGTTTTAATGTAACAAACCGCCTGCTTGTGTATTCTGTTATAAAATAAGCGCTATTTTCAGCAATCTAAGCAGATGCGTAAGATTTCTGCAAGAAAATCATCCCTCAAGATCTGAAGTTTACTTCTTTTTTTGATTTTTTGATTTTTTTCGATATAAACCTGTATTGAGCGATTCCATACAGGCTTTGCAGGTTGTGTGCAGTTCTTTTTTATTTAAATAACGTATCGTGGTTTTATCTGTCATGCTGATAATCTGTTCCAATAATTCCTTTGAATCCTCATCAGCAACGAGCGCGACGTCCAAAGCGGCAGAGTGCAGCTCCTTATAAGCACTTGGACTTTCATTATCGCACACTTTTTGATAAGCCAGCGAAAACGGTATATAGGCTTTCATCTTACTTTCTACATCATCACCGATATCCTTGAGACTGTCGGTACGTTTACGCAAAATCAGTATGATAATAACCATCACGCCCGCAACCAGTGTTGCTATTTCAATTATTTTGTCATATTCCATAAATTCATACCTTTCATATTGAAGGACTTATCTTTCAATTTCTGCCTTATTTATTGCAGTATAAACCACCGGATTGCAATACTCAATACGAAAGACGAAAAATGGTTTACGCGTCTGATTGCCCATACAGAAACCGCCTGAGTATTTTACTCGTTATTATTTTGATTAAGCTTATCGTTTATTTTCTGGAGATACCGCTTTTCAGCTCTGTCGGCAAAGATATATGCTATTCCGGTGACAACTGGAGTCACAACGAGTATAACGGTGCTGTCTCTGGCAAGCATGCTGACGTCGGTATTGATGCCAAATAAATACTCAGTCAGAATCATCGTTAAAATGGCGATTAATATCACCACGCCTCTTCTGATCCAAAGGCTTTTCGGTCCGACGCCCTCTTTAAATATAAGCGCTCCGCATACACTGACAACAAAGCACACACATGCCAGCCACCACAAAAAATTAACTGTGAATTTCAGCGGATTAAAGTAATTTGAAACAAGAAAAAGGAATGCTGCGATTCCCAAGCCGGAGAAAAATGTTTTGGCAATTACTTTTACTTTTTTAGACATTTTTTATACCCCCAATTTCAGTTTAATAAGCTGTATGTATTGACGGGATACCACGAGCTTATCACCGCTCGACAGCGTTGCAATAAGTCTGCTGTTTTCTTCAGACTTAATGCTTTTCACCTTCTGAAGATTCATTAAGGATGATTTGCTAATCCTGACAAACGGCGAATCCGTCAGCTTCTCTTCGAGCTGATAGAGCCTTGCTGCCGTTTCGTATGTGTGATCCCTGGTATAGAAAAATGTTTTATTGTCGATCGTTTCAAAATAATAAATCTCACTGATTGGGATAAAAAAGGTCTCGTCACCCTGCCTGCCGGGTACGGTATTATTAATCAGCCCCAGACTTGAGATCACGGCGTCGAGTTCGTTATCGACCTGTCTGCACAAAATCGTGATTTCCGTTTCATTGACAGTCCCGTCTACCTTTATGTTGATCTTCACCGGCATCGCCTCCTGATGAGCAGTATAATAAATCGTCCGATTTTTTCAAGCCTTTCGAATGCCACATGCAAATATCAGGCTGTGAAATGCAGTATCGGCAGTTTTGAGCATAATAATGGGGCTGTTTATGGTGACAGCCCCTTTAAATATTTATATGGTTAACAGCGCGGCGTATTTATTGGATGAGAGCTCTGCGTTTTTTCCAGATGCCGCTGTAATAATACACCATGCAGATGATTGTATTGACATAGGCTGCCAGGCCATACCCCAAAAACCAGCCCATAAGCCCCATGTGAAATACATAGGCCAGCAGAAGACAGATAACAATTCTGCTGACAAAGCCGTCCAGAAGGGCGATAATCATGACGAGCACGGCGTTGCCTATCCCTTCAATGAATGCCTGAAAGGGGCACATCATTGTGGTCGCGGGCAGGGAAACAACAAGCGCCAGCATAAACATCGGCGCCATTTGGAGCACGTCCTTGTCCGTCGTGAAAATGGCATATATCTGCCTTGGGAAAAAGAAATACAACGTCATAAAAAATACGGCGGATACGGCGCAGATTCCGGCGGCGATGTTGACGGTCTTTTTGATTCTGTCGATTTTCCCGGCGCCCATGTTCTGCGCGACCATCGTGGCGCAGGCCATCATAATACCGGTCACAACGACCCACGGTATCTGCTCGATCCTTGTGCCCGTACCGAAGGTCGCCGAGGCGGTAAGGCCATACATATTAATATATTTGTTGACGAACAGCATGGATATGCTGATGGCGCTGTTTTGCAGAGCAAAGGGTATCGCCAGCCTCAGCAGCCTCTTCAGGTAAGCTTTATCGATCCGGAAGCTTCGCCATTTGAAGTCAAAGCCGAAAGCGTCTTTATTCTTATACAGATATCGGACAGATATCATAAAGGACGTTGCCTGCCCGATGACGGTAGCCGTCGCGGCTCCGGCTATGCCCCAGCCCAGGATGGCGACGAAGAGGACAGCCAGGACAAGATTCGTCCCGGCGGCAATCGCCACAAAAATAAGCGGGTGCCTGGAGTCTCCCATTCCCCGCAGTATGGACGACACAAGATTATATCCAAAGGTAAACAACGTGCCGATGAAAACGATGGTCAAAAATTTGACGGCATCTCCGAAAGCCTCCGGCGGTATGCTGAGCAGTCGAAGTATCGGCTTCGTAAAACAGAGCCCGAGGGCGGTGACAAACAGCGCGACGATAAAAATGGAACAGATAATTGTACCGATGGTCTTCTGAAGGTCGTCACGCCGCCCGGCACCGACAAGCTGCGATATGATAATCTGGCCGCCGTTCGTGAAACCCATGCACAAGGCGGTAGTCAGCCATATGAACTGGGACGAGGTGCTGACGGCGCTGAGTCCGGCGCTGCCCACGAAATGGCCGACAATCATCATGTCCACCATGCTGTAGGTCGTCTGCAGGAGCGTTGAGAGCATGAAAGGCAGCGCAAACGTCAGCAGCTTCCTGGCAACACTGCCGGTAGTCAGATCGTTAATAATTTCCCTGGGCATTAAGTCCCTCCGGTTTTTATCTATTTAATACAGCTTAATTAAATTTGGATGCGCGGCTTACGCGCATCCGGTTATACGGTTCCGGGTCACTCATAGATTTTTCTGCCAAGTACATCGCCGATACCCGTCTTGCGGTAAAAATATGTGTTTATTATATCGCACCATTCAGCCGCGCTGACCTGCTGAAGCTCAAACCGCTTCAAGCCCTCCTCGAAAATACCGTCATCGATGCGGCCCCGGAGCGCTTTCCATTTTGCCAGCATGTCCGACGCTTTTTCAGCCCCTTCAAAATGGGTGTCATAAATATGCTGCAGGACTGTTTTACCGGATTTCAATACATGCTCATACGGGACATGATGGAAAAACAAAAGTAAATTATCGGGACATTCGGCTAGGCTTTCGTACATTCCGGCATTGGGTTCATGATACTGGGCGGTATAGCCTGTGCCGGTCGCTTTTGTGCGGTCAACGCCAAGACCTTTATGATCGGCATAATGATAGGTACCCCATTGCGAGTACTCATACCCGTCCACGTCCGGGCCGTAATGATAACCGGGCTTCACCATCCACCCGACACCGAGCGGCGCTGTGTAGTCCTCATAAATTTCTCTTGATTCAAGCAGCATCGGAACTACCGTTTCCAGAACATCAGCATCGCTGCCAAGGGTCATCTTCACCCATTCTTCGGCAATTTCGGCACTCGATAAAGATGTATTCCAAGCCAGACGGCCAAAGCCATAGAGGTTCGCCTGCGCTAAGGGATGCCCGCACCAGTTTTCGTCGTCACCGATGTTTGAAACACCGGCAATACCGGTATGCTTCAAGCCAAAAAGCGAGCCGTCGACAACTCTGGAAACCGCTGAGCCCTCACGCTGGGCATACGTATCAAAATCGAGCGTTTCCTTCCACATAGGCAGCAGAAAACATACATGTTTCTGCTGCCCTGTATACTCCTGCGTTATTTGGAATTCGACGGCAATATTTGTTTTTGCCAGAGCACCTAACAGCGGTGATACCGGCTCGCGGACCTGAAAGTCCACCGGGCCGTTTTTTATCTGCAGGATAACATTATCGTCAAACTGACCGTCCAGCGGTTCGAAATTATCGTAGGCTGCCCGAGCCCGGTCAATAGACCGGTCGCGCCAGTCAAGATGGCAGTTGTACACAAAGCAGCGCCAGAAAACAAGCCCTCCATGGGGCTTGAGCGCTCTGGCCAGCATATTCGCGCCCTGTGCGTGGTCGCGTCCATAAGTGAAGGGGCCGGGCCGGTTCTCCGAGTCCGCCTTGACGACGAATCCCCCGAAATCAGGTATATAACGATAAATCCTGGCTGCTGTTTCCTCCCACCAGCGGATAACCTCGGTATCAAGAGGATCGGCATTATTTAAACCGCCGATTTCAATTGGGGAAGCGAAATTGACGCTTAGGAACAGCTTTATGCCATATTCGCTGAATATTCCGGCAAACCGAGCGATATCAGGCAGATATTTATCTGTTACAAAGAGCGTCTCGCTTTTATGAACATTGACGTTATTGATGCAGACCGCGTTGATGCTGACGGAGGCCAGCAGGCGCGCGTAATCCTTGATGCGGGACGTATCCGAAACAAACCCATCATCTTTAAAAAATATCGAATGCCCGGCGTAGCCGCGCTCTATTTCTCCGCTGAAATTATCCCAATGCTCAGCGATGCGCAATTCGGCGCTTCTGCTCTGAGATGCTTCGATCTGACTGATACTTTTACCGCTGCCGATACCGCGCAGCAGCTCAAACACGCCATACAGCGCGCCGTTTTCATCCGCTCCCGTAATTTTTATCTCTTCAGTGCCGCCACCGGCGGACACCGTAATGGCAAACCCTTCATAGCCAAGCGAATAAAGGAGCTGCTGGTTCAGGCTTATCGTGATATGCGGCTCCGCCGTTTGCCTGGATATGACCGGAGCTTCGTTTCCGAATATTCCCTTGGCCGCGCGAACAAGTTCTTTCGCAGCCATATCCAGCACCCTGCCGCGCGACTCCAGCACAATCGCCGAAAAGTATGGCTTAAAGTCCATGACATGCGCATTCACCGCATAATTCTCATAATTCAACCAGCAGGCATAGCTCCTGCCGGTTTTGTTTATATTTATGCCAGGCATTGCTGAATCCTCCATTGTTCTAAGAATCGTCGTCGTGGCGCGCAGTAAGGAGGCCATATCAACCGTATGGGCGGCTTTCCCGGCGGGAAAGGCCGTGACTATTTCTCGGTTTCATTCGATGCCGAATTCTCGCTTAAGTTTTTCGTACCTATTTTTTTCATGTGCCATAATTTCACATGCAGGATTATACAAGCAGTGCTGGAGCACATCCGCATCCACTAGTATTTCGCTGAAATCATCGTGTACAGCGTCCTTATCGCTGTGTGTGTAAATCGCATCGCAAATCATATCAATCTCAGTATCACTTGCAATTTGTAACGATGTCAAAATTTCTCTGGCTAAGACAGCACCTTTATGCGCATGGTCCTTTTTATCCATCTTAGCATACGAATAAATGTCATGCAGCATACCCGCCATAATCGCAAGCTCAGTATTTCCGCTCCGTTTTAACGCAATTAAAGCACAAGCCTGTGCAACCCCATATAAATGTAAATAAGCGCATCTTCGCTCTTCGGCATCCGTCATATTGAGCAGAATTTCATCTATATGTTTTCTTAAAATTTCAATCCTATTAATCAAACACAACTCCTTCAATATTTCAGCGTCAGTTCCTGCCCAGTCACCGTGAATTCGGCTGACAGGCAAGGTGCTCCTGTCAGCTCGGCGCTTCTGCGGTCGGGTTGGCTGGGACCGAGGTAAACCCTGAATTGTCCGGGCTCGAGTACGCACGAGCCGTCATCGCGTATTGCGGCCATCTGCCGGGGGGTTACGGTTAAGCTGACCGTTTGGGCTTCTCCCGGCTGTAAAAAGATCTTTTTTATCCCGGCAAGCTGCCAAACCGGCAGGCGAACTTCAGACTCCAGGTCTTTGAGATAGAGCTCGGCAATCTCATTGGCCGCACGGCTACCGGTATTGCGGACGACGGCTTTAACGGCGAGGTCTTCACCGGGTGCGATGACATATTTGCTTAGCTCCAGGTTTTCATATTTAAATGCAGAATAGCTCAGGCCATAACCGAACGGATATAAAGCCTCGTTTTTCATAAACCGGTATGTTCTGTTTTCCATAGAGTAATCGCAAAAATCAGGCAGTTCCTCGGTTGTTTTGTAAAAAGTCACCGGCAGCCGCGCGCTTGGGCTGCATTCACCGAATAAGATGGAAGCAAGCGCTCTGCCGCCCTGAGAGCCGGGATACCAGGCTTGTATAATGGCTGGAACATGCGCGTCCGCCCATGTGACCGCCAGGGCGCTGCCCGACATCAGCACCAGAATGACCGGCTTGCCGGTTGCGCAAACGGCTTCAAGCAGCTGCTGCTGATAACCGGGTAAATCTAAGCTCTTCTTATCTCCGCCGACGTCTGTATTGCCCGTATCTCCCTGTTCGCCCTCGAGCGTCGCGTCCAGGCCCAGGCACAGCACGGTGACATCCGCCCTTTCGGTCGCGGACACGGCTTCAGAAAGCCTGTCATGCGGCCTCGAGAGGCCGCCGCATTTATCCTTATAGAGATGGCACCCCTCCGCATAATAAACACGTGCGGTCCCGCCCACGCTTTCACGAATACCCTGTAAAACAGTGACATATTCTGAGGCTGTGCCGAAGTAATTGCCCATCAGCGCCTGCCGGCTATCCGCGTTCGGACCGATAACGGCAATGGACTTCAACTTTGATTTATCGAGCGGCAGTATATTCCCCGCGTTTTTCAGAAGGACGATTGAGCTTTTAGCCGTTTCCAGCGCCTGCTTGTTGTGCTCGGCGCAGTCATTGAGCTCATAGGGGATGGACGCATACGGTACTCTTTCCGGTTTGTCAAACAAGCCCAGCCGCATGCGGATTGTAAACAGATTGATTGCCGCGCGGTCGATATCCGCTTCGCTGACGGTTCCGTCGCTGAGTGCCCGGGCCAGATAAGAGTAGGCAAAGCCGCAGTTGATATCGCAGCCGCTTTTCAGGGCGAGCGCCGCCGATTCCTCGATGCAGACCGTCACCTTGTGGCCCTCGTTGAAATCCCGGATAGCCCAGCAATCGGAGGTTACATAGCCGTCAAAGCCCCACTCATCTCTGAGTATATCCATCAATAATGTTTTGCTGCCGCAGCAGGGCTCTCCGTTTGTTCTGTTATAGGCGCCCATGACACCGGCCACATCAGCCGCCGTTACGCATTCTTTGAAAGCGTAAAGATACGTTTCACGCATGTCCTTAATTGATGCGATCGCATCAAACGCGTGGCGCTGGCTTTCGGGGCCGCTGTGGACCGCATAATGCTTGGCGCAGGCTGCAGCCTTCAGGTATTTAGGATCATCCCCCTGAATGCCCTTGATAAACGCAACACCGAGTCTGGCGGTGAGATAAGGATCCTCGCCGTAGGTTTCATGGCCCCGGCCCCAGCGCGGATCACGGAAAATATTGATGTTCGGCGCCCAAAAGGTCAGCCCTTTATAGATATCATGATCGTTTTTACGCTGAAATTCATGGAATTTCGCTCTGCCCTCGGTCGAGACGATATCTCCAACCTCATGCAGCAGATCCTCGTCAAACGTCGCCGCAAGGCCGATTGCCTGCGGGAACATCGTCGCGACACCGGCCCTCGCGACACCGTGAAGGGCTTCATTCCACCAGTTATAGGAGGGTACGCCGAGCCTTTCAATTGCCGGCGCGTCATGCAGCAGCTGGCAGATTCTTTCCGTCACAGTCATGCGCGAAACAAGATCCTCCGCCCGTTCCCTAAAACTTAAATTCTCATTTTTATAATTCTCAATATCCGGCATGTGTATTCCTCCACATTGTGTATTTCTGACCAGGTCGGCATCGTTATAGGCGCGCCCTGAAAGGTGACGCCGGCAGACTTTCCGCGTTATAAAGATTTGCCCCTTCGGGATTATCTGCCCAGGCATATCGTACTTCCGAGGGAACCGGCACCGCGTCACTCCAGACGATGACTGTGTCTCCGTCAATTTTCGCGTGCGCAGCGTAAAATTTGCCGTCAGGCCCGGAAAGCTGAAAGCCATCCGGCTCCAGGCTCCCCTTCACCGCAAGTCCGCTGCCGACAGAATCAAAAGTCAGCGCCACTTTCCCGCTGAAAACCGTCGCTGATTGAAACCGCGGCCCTGAATAAACAACATCGTTATCGCCGTACGCAGCTTGGCGCGCGGCGAGGAACAGCCGGTGGGCAACATTCTTTTTATCAAGCGGATGCAGATCGTTCCATTCACCAAGGTCGATTGCAACCGCCATACCCGTATTGGGCACCTCCAGTGTCCTCAGCTGCGCTTCACGAACGAGCGACCAGGCGCTGTCAAACTCCGGATAAAGCGTTTCGGCGAAATTCGGCAGCTGGACGAACAGAAACGGAAAATCTCCCTGATGCCAGCCTTTTCTCCATACGGCAATAAGCGTTTTAAACAATGCTTCGTACATCGGACAGTTATTTAGATTTGATTCACCCTGATACCAGATGACACCCTTAATGCGATGCGTAAAAAGCGGTGCAATCATACCGTTATAAAAGGCCAGCGGCAGGCTGGGCGGGTACAGCTGTTCCGGTGACGGCTCAGAGACCGCGCCGATCTTGTACTGCCATAAGCCTTTCAGGTCGATGCTCTGAGCGCCCGCCGTCAGGTGATAGGGCTTATCCTCAACAAATCCGCCTTTGCCGGAATTGCTGACGATCCGCACCGTGATGATGTTCTTACCGGCTCTGAGCAAACCGACAGGCACATCATATTTTCTGGGCGGATACTGATAGGAAACCGAACCGACAAATGTGCCGTTAATATATACTGAATCGCTGTCGACAATCCTGCCCAATTCGAGCCTGGCCGGTATCCCGGTCATCGTTGCGGGAACATCGACCTCTTTTCTGAACCAGAAGGCGCCGTTAACCGGCCCAAGCCCCTCATCTGCCCAAAAGGACGGGACGGGGATGGTCTCCCAGCCGGACGCGTCAAAACGCTCGTCATACCAGGGCATCGCGCCGTTCTGATTTCCCTTATCCGCCTGGTTCAGCGCCTCAAACCAATCAGAGGCAATCCTTTGTTCTTTCTGAATAAGAGCCGCCAGATATCCGTCTTGCCTGAACGGCTTGATCCGCTCCAGCGCATAGGGGAACGCTGATAAAGCCTCTTCGCTCAGCCATGATTCGGCAGGTGTGCCGCCGATGGCCGCCGCAATCAGCCCGACGGGCACATGATATTTACGCAGCACCTCCTGCGCAAAAAAATATCCGACCGCCGTAAACTGCAGTATCATCTCTTTCTCCGGTGATATCCAGCCTCCGGTTTCAAAATCTTCATTTCGTACGATAAAATCATAACGCTCCGGGACAATGAATAACCGGATATTCGGTTCAGCGCACGCCGTTATTTCCTCCGGGTATTTGTCCTTCACCCTATCCATTGTCAGCTGCATATTCGACTGACCCGCACAGACCCAGACATCGCCGATGAGGATGTTTCTTATTGTGATTTTCACATCCGCCGTTATATCCATCTCGTATGGGCCGCCGGCGCCTAACGCAGGCAAAACGACATTCCATTTCCCATCCGCTCCTGCTTTGCACCGATATGTATGCTCTATAAACTGCACCGTGACCGCTTCGCCCGCGCCGGCCCAGCCCCATATTTTAAGCGGGGCATCTCTTTGCAATACCATCCCATCGCTGATTAGCCGCGGCAGCTTCAGCGTGTTTGGCGTTCTTTCTTCGAAGCTCATCATTTGTTCCTTCTTAAACTAAATTGTCCCTTTCAGCCCATCAGGCGGGCTAAAATGCGTGAACCCCGCAGCGTCTGCGTGTTTTCCGTTCAGCGCTTCTTCTTCATGTTCGTTTCTTCTGAGCTCATAGTCATCCAGCGCGCGTCTGAACTGCGTTTCATACAGCTCGGTGTAGACACCGCCCTTCGAGACAAGGTCGTAATGCGTGCCGCGCTCGATCACCTGACCGTCGCTGACCACCAGAATTTCGTCCGCCGCCATGATCGTCGAAAGCCGATGCGCGATGACGATACTCGTGCGTTTGCCGATCAGCGGTTCTATTGCTTCCTGAATCAGATTCTCGGAGATTGAATCCAGGGATGAGGTTGCTTCGTCAAAAATCAAAATCTCCGGGTTTTTCAATATGGTACGCGCAATGGACATCCGCTGTTTTTCACCGCCTGAGAGCTTTAAGCCGCGGTTTCCGACGATGGCGTTATATTGGTCCGGCTGTGCCATAACGAACTCATGGATATTCGCTTTTTTACAGGCCTCGACTATTTCTTCATCCGTCGCGTCGAATTTTGCGTACAGCAGATTATCGCGGATTGTGCCGTTGAAAAGGTATGTATCCTGCGTGACCATACCGATATTCTTCCGCAGGAAGGTCAGGTCAAGCTTTCGGATATCAATGCCGTCGATTAATATGCGGCCGCTGACAACATCATAAAATCTTGGAATCAGGTTAATGATCGTGCTCTTTCCCGCGCCCGAAGGGCCGACAATCGCTATCGATTTACCTTCCTCCAGACTGAAGTTAATTCCTTTGAGAATCGGCTTTTCTTCGTCATAATGGAAATAGACATTCTCAAAGGTGATAGCGCCTTTGAGTGAATCCGGTGTAATGGCGTCCGGCGCATTCTTTATTTCCACAGTCTTGTCAAAGTACTCGAAAATTCTCGTAAACATCGCCATAGACCGCATAACATCCACCTGCAGGTTCAGCAGCGTCATAACCGGCATATACATTCTCGAGAGCAGCGCCACCATAACCGTGATGTCACCGACCGTTAAATGCTTGTCGTATTTCATCATGATAAGTCCGCCGGCGAAATAAATCATCATCGGCCCGATGGTTGAAAGCGTACTGATCAAAACGCCGAACCATTGGCCTACCATGCCTTCGCGGATATTCAGCTTGATCATGCGGTGATTGGCGTTCTCATATTTCGCGTATTCACGCTTCTCATTTGTAAACAGCTTGACAAGCAGCTGCCCGCTGACACTCAGCGTTTCATTCAGAATGCCGTTGATTTCATCATTGCATTCCTGTGACTGACGCGTCAGCGTCCATCTGGCTTTACCGACGGTTCTGGTCGGAAGGACGAAGAGCGGAACAATGCAAATGGCGATCGTCGCAAGGAGCCAGTTCATTCGGTACATGGCGACTAAGGCAACGATGAGCGTAATAACACTGCTGAGGATGCTGCCGATGGTGTTCGTCATAACCGACTGCACGCCGCCGATGTCGCTTGTCATTCTGGTTATGATATCGCCCTGTTTGTTTGCGGTAAAAAACCGGTGAGACATCGACTGCAGATGCAGGAACATCTTGTTTCGCATATCATAGGAAATATGCTGCCCTATCCATGAATTCAAATAGCTTTGAAGCACACCGATCAGATTTGCCAAAATCGTGACACCCAGTGAAGCAAGAATCAAAGTGACTAAAACAGTCAGGTTTTTGCCTATTAAGCCGTCATCAATGATTTTACCTGTAAGAATAGAGGGCAGAATACCAAAAACAGATGAAACAACAAGCGACGCAAGTACAACGATCATCTGTTTCCAATACGGGAGAATGTAACTGCCGATACGCAATAATAATGCCTTTGTAATTTTTGGTTTGTTTGCTTTTTCTTCTGCTGTTAAAAATCCTCTTGGTCCGCCTGGTCCGCCTCTTCCCGGCGGGCCTCCACCCGGTCTATCCATTTTTATCTCCTTTATATTTATTATTTTTTTACTTGTCATTATACCTGTCAAAGGTACTTCCAGCGAAAGAAAACAGCCCCCGCTTGTAGGGCTGTTCATGAAACTTGAGCCGACTGGCTGTTTAATCGATATCGTGAGGTCCCTACATAAATGCGATTATATAGTCTCTTAAAAATAATTACAACATTAAATATTACGGATTATTATTCTTATAATTCATAACTTAAATAAAAATTGTATTGTAGATAAGTTTGACACGCCGTAACACATGGATTAATATTGTTTATGGCAATATCTTGCATACAGAGAGCCGCAATAAAACAATGACAAAGGACGGAATCATATGGGCAGATATCATAATTTCAAGGTTGTCCTCTTCTGCACGGCGCAAAACATGGTCAATCTCACAGAAAAAGCGCTCAGGCGTCAGCTTGATTTCTTTAACACCTACAGCGGCTGCGATAAGGTTTATCTGGAGCCCTACCGGGACGGCTTGACGATTCCCGAGGAACAGCTGCAAATGCTCATCCGGGTTTTCAAAGAAAACGGCGTCGAGGTGTCGGGCGCCTTGACCACCACCTGCAACGATTTATCGGCAGCGGACAAGGAAAAGGTCCGCTTCGGCGGCACCTATTGCTATGTCAACCGCGACATGCGCGAGCACCTTGTCCGAACCGTGGAATATACGGCGAAATATTTTGACGAGTTTATCATTGACGACTGGTATTTTACATACTGCACCTGCGATGAGTGCCGGGCAGCCAAGGGAGACCAAAGCTGGGAGGATTTCAGAATGGGGCTTTTAGCCGAGGTCAGCGAGAACCTGATCGTCAAGCGCGCCAAAGCCGTCAATCCCAACTGCAAAGTCATTATTAAATATCCGAACTGGTCGGAAGCTTATCAGGAGTCCGGGTATAATCCCGTTGTTCAGCGAGACATCTTTGACTATATCTACACCGGCACCGAGACCCGCGATACCGCCACCTCAGATCAACATCTGCCGCGCTATATGAGCTATTCGCTCACCCGCCTGATGGAGAATTATGCCCCCGGCCGAAACGGCGGCTGTTGGTTTGACCCCTACGGCTGCACCCTCATTGATTTCTACCTTGAACAGGCCTACATGTCCGCTTTTGCCCGTGCCAAGGAGCTGACGCTTTTCTGCTGGGGCTCTCTTTATAAAAACCGAGTCGTTACGCCGCTGGGCCTTCAGCTGGATTCCATAGATAAGTTTCTTGATAAAGCCGGAAACTGCATCGGTACACCGTGCTATCTGCCCCCGAACGCGCAGGGTGAGGACCATCTGGAGGACTTTTTGGGCATGGCCGGCATTCCTCTGGAGCTGACACCGGACTTCCCATCGGACGCCAAAGCCGTATTCCTCACCGTTCAGGCGCTTAAGGATCCCGATATCATCGGGAAACTGGAAAAGTTTGTGGTTGCCGGCGGCAAAGCCATCGTCACCTCAGGCTTTATGATCGAAGCCCTTCATAACAACATAGGCATTGAGCAGCTGACCTCCATTCGCTATCGGGGCCGCCGCTTCAGGACGAATCAATTCAGGGACGGCGGCATCATGGGCTCAGGCCCCGCTTATTCCAGGCACGAAATAAGCTTCCCGCTGCTCGAGCACCGCAATAACACGACCTGGACGATGGCCAAAGCCGTCGTCGGTGAAGAAAACTATCCCATCGTACTGCGGGATGTGTACGGCAAGGGCCAGCTGATTACCCTCTCGATCCCCGACGAATACGGCTATATATACGACCTCCCCGCAAGTACCCTGGCCTCGATCCGCTCGCAGTTCGCCGATGTTGTCCCTTATTATCTCCGTGGCCCCGGCCAGGCCTCCCTCTTTGCCTACGATAACGACACCTTCGCTCTCTACCTGTACACCGGCGGCCTCACCTCCGGCAGCTACAGCCTCACCGTCAACGGCAATGCCGATTCCATCAGCAGCCTGACTAACCCCCACATGGTCATCTATCCCTCCGGCACCGGCAGAACCGCCGGCCTCTACGACCCCCCCAGCTGGTCCGTCAACACCACCACCTTCGATTTCTTCATGCTCTCCCCCGGCGACCTCAACTTCTACAAAATCAACTGGAGCCAGCAGCGCCACAACCCCAAGCAGGAGCTGAAAGTCTCCTCCGCCCCCAGCGCGCTTGTGGTTGACGAGGATTAAATGAAAAGCAGGAGCCCTCGGATTATTTCCGGGGGCTCTTGTTTATCAACAGAGTATGAAAGTTTTGAAAAATCGCAATCTCACAGCTCCATCAGCTGGGCGGTGTACATACGGTAGTAGTCACCCCGCTTGGCGAGCAGTTCGTCGTGGGTGCCGTATTCGGTGATGCCGCCGCCGCTTACATACATGATGCGGTCGCAGTTGCGGATGGTGGAGAGGCGGTGGGCAATGATGAAGCTGGTGCGTCCGGCGAGCAGGTGGTTGATGCCTTCCTGGACGTATTGCTCGGTTTTTGTGTCGATGGAGGAGGTGGCCTCGTCTAAAATCAGGATTTTCGGGTCGGAGATGATGGTGCGGGCGAAGGCCAGAAGCTGTTTTTGGCCTTGAGAGAGGCGGCTGCCGCGTTCCTTGATCTCCGTTTCATATCGGTCGGGCGATTTTTCGACGAACTCATCGACGTGGACGACGGCGCTCGCCGCCTCGATCTCCTCGCGGGTCGCGTTGAGCCGCCCATAGCGGATGTTCTCGGCGACGGTGCCGGAGAAGATAAAGCTGTCCTGGAGCATAATGCCCATCTGACTGCGGAGTGAGTGGAGCGTGACCTTGGAGATGTCGTGCCCGTCGATGCGGATTTGCCCCTGCTTGACGTCATAAAAGCGCGAGAGCAGGTTGACGATGGTTGTTTTCCCGGCGCCGGTCGGGCCGACGAGCGCAACACTCATACCGGGCGCTATTGTGATGCTCAGATTTTCGAGCACATTCACCTCCGGCGTATAACCGAAGGTCACATTGTCGAAAACGACCTCGCCTTTTATCTCCGGCAGCTCGTAAGCGTCGGGGGCGTCCTCGATCAACACGGGCTCATCCATCGTCTCGAAAACGCGTTCGAGGTAGGCGATGGTGTTCATAAAATCGTTGTAAATCGTCGAGAGCCTGTTAATTGGCTGCCAGAAGCGCCAGGAATAGCTGCCCATGGCAAAAATCACGCCGACACTGACGGTAGGGAAGGTCCACAGCACGCCGACAAGGTAGAGAAAGCTGAAAATGATCTGCGAGATATTGTCCACCGCAGGCCCCATCAGGTTCGAAATCAGCGCCGCCTTAAAATGCGCGCCGCGGTAATCGCGCGCTAGCTTCTCAAAAATCTCGGCGTTCTTTTTCTCACGTGTAAAAATCTGCGTGATGCGCATCCCGTTGATGCTCTCGGCGGCGTAGGCATTCAGGTTCGAGTTCTTGTTGCTGACACGCTGCCAGGCCTTGCGTTGCGCAGGTTTTATGGAGAACAGCACAAGGAAGAGGATCGGCAGTCCCGCAAGGACAACGAGCGAGAGCTTAACATTTGTAAACATCATAAATACGATGATAAAAATCAAATTCATAATTTCAAGTATGAAGTCGATAACGCCGTTTGAGAGCATGTTCGCCACCGAGTTGACATACGACACGACGCGCACGAGAATCTTCCCGTGGGGTCTGTTGTCGTAATAAGAGAACGGGAGCTTTTGCAGATGGGTGAACAGGTCGCTGCGCAATTCATAGATGATGTCCTGCCCAACCTCGGTCAGTATCCGCGCCCGCAGGCGCGAGAGGAAGATGCTTGCGAGAATGGCAACCAAAGCAAATGCCGTCAAAATAAATAGCTCGCGCACGTCCTTATGCGGAACGCTCACGTCCAGCGCCCGCTGTACAAGCTGCGGCACGCAAAGCGACAGAATGCTCGCGACGGCGGAGGCGATAAAGGCAATAACCATCTTTTTTGTATGCTTGCGGATATAGACGAAGCTGCGCTTCAAGTGCTTGAGGCTGAAGGGGCTTTCCAGCATTTCGTCGATGTCGTATTTATTTCTCTGCGGTGCCGCCATCAGTAAGTCACCCCCAATGCGCTCATGAGCGCCTCGTCACTTTCGCCGACGCCCGTCTGGATGCGCCAAAGCTCGTAATAACGCCCGCGCTGCGCTAAAAGCACCTCATGTGAGCCGCGCTCGACAATTTTACCGTTCTCAAGCAGCAGGATGCAGTCTGCCTTGCGGACAGAGGAGATGCGCTGCGCTATGATGATCTTCGTGCACATAAAGTCGAGCTGCTCCAGCTGCTCCTGAATGTATTTTTCGGTCTCCATGTCGACGGCGGAAGTCGTGTCGTCAAGTATTAAGATGCTCGGACGGATGGCCAGCGCCCTGGCAAGGGCGATGCGCTGCTTCTGTCCGCCGGAGAGCCCGACGCCGCGCTCACCGACAATTGTCTGATACCCGTTCTGCAGATCATTGATGAACTGTGCCGCCGAGGCTTCGGCGAAGCGGCGCACATCCTCCTCCGGGAGGCTGAGGTCACCGTAGGCGATGTTGCTGTCAACCGTGTCTGAAAATAAAAAAACCTCCTGGGTTGTCATCCCGATCCCGTGCCGCAGAGCCGTCAGATCCCAGTCGCGCACGTCGATGCCATCCACGAGCACGGTGCCCGCCTCCGCGTCATAAAAGCGCGTGATGAGATTTGCTATCAGCGTCTTGCCGGAGCCTGTCTCACCCATGATGGCATACGTCTCGCCGGGCTTTACATGGAAGCTCACATCATCCAGCACCTTCATATCGCCGAACGAGAAGCTGACATTGCGCAGCTCAATATCCCCTTTTTTCTGTTTATCGGCATCGGTTTCGCGGGGCGCGTTCTGCACCTCAGGCTTCGTGTCCAGCAGCGCCATAATCTTCAGCGAGGACGCAAAAAAACGTTGGAGGTCGTTAAACAGCGACCCAAGCTGCTGGAACGGCATCGTCACTGCCCACGACAGCGAGTTGAAGGCGATAAATTCGCCCGGTGTCAGGGAGCCGTTAATCATGAAGATGCCGCCGAACAGCAGGGTCATGATCGTCATGCTCTGCGTCAGCCCTTCAATATAAGGGAAAAACCGAAGCCATATGTACTGCGCGTTCAGATTTTGGTCATGGAACGCGCCGCTCTTTTCGTTAAAATTCTTAATCTCGTGCGTTTCCCGCGCAAACGCTTTGACAACGCGGTTACCTTCGATATTCTCCTGCGCGTTGGTGTTGAGCCTGGAGAGCCGCTGCCGCAGCTCTTTATAAATCGTTTTGACCTTTTCGCGATAGAGCATTGTCACGACAAATATGAGCGGTGTCAGCGCAATCATGCACAGCGCGAACTTCCAGTTCAAAACAAAGTAGTACACCGACGCGCACAGGAAAAGCAGCACGCTCGAAATAATCTGCCTGAAGATGAAAACCAGGCTGTAACGCACCATGTCGATATCGCTCGTCATGATCGTCATGATATCTCCGGCGGGGTTTTCGTCAAAGAACTTCATGTCCTGTGCCTGCAGGTGATCAAAAACCTTCAGCCGCAGACTGTACATCACGCCGAGTGAGGTTGATTCCGTTAAAACAGTTGATAAGTAGTTGAGCAGTGAGCGCGTCAGCGTGACGCCCGCCATGATGAGAATCGTCGGGACAAGCAGGTTTGTTTGGCCTCCGATGAGGACCTTGTCGACTAACTGCTGCTGTAAGGTCGGGTTTATCAGCGTAAAAAACGGCAAAAGCATTGACAAGGCAAGGCATAACAAATACCGCCTGCGGTAGCCGGTAAGGTTACCCCAGAGCCATTTGAAGGTTTCCATCTTACAATATCACGTTCTTCCTGAAATGATAAATTTAGGATAAATTATAACACACTGAAGACCGTGATTGTTATGACAAAAAGCAAACTGCTATGTCTCTAAGTCATAGTAAACAAATGACAATAATCCTTCAAACCAGAATGAACAAAACGAGTTTTATTTATACGGGACAATAAATGGTACATCATAATTCTTTTAGGCATTTGTCAAGCGGCGGAATATATTGTATAATTCAGAATATTTAAATTTCGGGGTGACCGGCATGGGAAGACTATATAAAACCATTAACCTGAATTGGAAATTCTGCCGTGGGGATTGTCCGGACGCCTGGCTCAAGAGCTATGATGATACGGGCTGGAAGCCTGTCAAGCTCCCTCATGACTGGTCGGTGTCGGAGCCCTTTTCTCAGGGCCATTCCTCCGGCGGCGGGTACCTTCCCGGCGGCATCGGCTGGTATCGCGGCTGTTTTACCCTTCCGGAGGAAGTCCGGGGCAAAAAGGTTTTCATCACCTTCGACGGCGTGTATAACAACGCCAAAGTTTGGGTCAACAGCTATTATATGGGCAAGCAGCCTTACGGCTACACAACCTTTACATATGACATCAGTCACGCCGCGAAATTCGGCCATGATTCCAATATCGTCAGCGTCCGTGTCAACCATGAGGAGACAGCCGACTCCCGCTGGTTTACCGGCTCCGGCATTTACCGCAAGGTCAGCGTCACTGCAAAAGAACCGGTATACATCGGCCAATACGGCGTGTGCTTCCGCACTCCCAAATCTGACGAAGTATCTGCCGATATTGAGCTTGACAGTACACTATTCAACGCCACCGGCAAAGCTGTTACCGCTGTTGTCCGGCATAAACTGGTCAACCCCGGTGGAAGCGAAGCGCCGGTACTGGAGTGTGCCGTAGAAATTTCCGCGGGCGGTACCGCCAAAGCTGAAAACAGAGGTATCCTGACGCATCCGGCATTATGGAGCTGCGCGGAGCCGAATCTTTACACGCTGAAAACCGAGCTGTTGATGAATGGTGAAGCAACGGACGATGAGGAACAGAAGGTCGGCATCCGCAGTCTGCGCTTCGACCCGGATGAGGGATTCTTTCTCAACGGCAGGAGCACCAAATTCAAGGGTGTCTGCGTCCATCACGATGCCGGTTGTCTGGGTGCCGCCGTCCCGCGCAAGGTCTGGCTCCGCCGCCTGCGTACACTCCGTGACATGGGCTGCAACGCCATCCGTATGTCCCACAACCCCCACATGCCCGAGCTGCTCGACCTTTGCGACGAAATGGGCTTTATGGTCATAGACGAAGCCTTTGACGAGTGGGAGGGGCCCAAGAACAAATGGTGGCAGGGCCACAACGTCTACCCGCCGAAAAATTTCGGTTATTTCGAGGATTTCCCCGAATGGCATGAAAAGGATCTGTCCCTGCTTGTCCGGCGCGACAGGAACCATCCGTCCGTCATGCTGTGGAGCCTCGGCAACGAGATTGATTACCCCAACGACCCCTATTGCCACCCCCTGTTTGAAGCCATGACAGGCAACAACGACTCCGGTAAGCCCGCCAATGAGTATCAGTACAACCCCGGCAGGCCCAATGCCGGGCGGTTGGTTCCCTTAGCTGCGGAGCTGAAGACCATTGTGAAGCAGTGGGACACGACGCGCCCCGTCACCGCAGCTATCGCTTATCCTGAGCTGTCGAACCGCACCGGCTTTTGCAATGTCTTTGACGTCTGCGGCTATAATTATAAGGAGCAATGGTATGACGCGGATCATGCCGCCTACCCCAATCGTGTGCTGCTGGGCAGCGAAAACAGCATGGGCTATCCCCAATGGCTGGCCGTCCGTGACAAGCCCTTTATCTGCGGCCAGTTTCTCTGGACGGGTATCGACTACCTGGGCGAAGCCCGCATCTGGCCGGTGCACGGCTCCGCAGCCGGGTTGCTGACCCTCGCGGGCTATCCCAAGCCGATGTATTACTTTCGGCGTGCTTTATGGTCAGAAAAGCCCGTCGCGCACCTCGTCACTGTCAAAAAAACACCGGAGGATGACCTGGCGTTAAAAAATGTCCCGTCCCAATTCCGCCGCTTCGTCCGTCATATGGCGGCAGCCCGCTCCTGGAATTACAGCAGCGGCGATATCACGGAGGTCATCCTGTACACCAACTGCCCGGAAACAGAGCTTTTCCTCAACGATATCAGCCTGGGCGTCTATCATCCGGCTGATGACGCGGAGGACGGTTATATCACCGTGACTGTGCCCTTCACCCCCGGTACGCTTGAAGTCATCGGGCGCGCTGCCGATGGGTTCGAAGCCAAAGACACTTTGGTAACCGCCGGTGTTCCCGCCGCCCTGTCCGCGGTTGTATACGACGGCCCCATCGCCGCCGACGGCGTGGATATCGCCCAAATCGAAGTCTCCGTCCTTGACTGCAAGGGCAATCTTGTCAGCAGCGCTTCAAACCTGCTTCACGTTGAACTTGAAGGCTCCATTGAGCTCCTCGGCATCGAAAACGGCAACCTGTCCGACAACACCGATTACACCGTCCCCCATCGCCGCGCCCATCAAGGCCGCGCCCTCATCTACGTCCGCTCAAATGGCGAACAGGGCACAAGCCGCGTCCGCGTGTGCTCCGATGAGGGTATCCGCTCCGCCGAGGCTGAAATAACACAAGGGGACGGTTCTTTTGTGTTGACAAACCACCCTCATCAATGATACTGTAGACGGGGGTGGTATTTTATGCCAAGAGGCGCCAGAAGAAAAGGTGAAAGCGGAATATACCATGTCATGCTCCGGGGCATCAACAAGCAAATAATTCTTGAAGATGATGAAGATCACGAGAAATTTAAACAGGTATTGAAAGACTGCAAGGTCATAAGCGGTTATAAAATGCTGGCTTACTGCCTGATGGGTAACCATGTGCATTTACTTGTTAAAGAAGAAAAAGAAGGATTAGAGCAGATATTCAAGCGAATCGGCTCACGATATGTTTATTGGTATAATAATAAGTACCAGCGAACCGGGCATCTGTTTCAAGACAGATTTAAGAGTGAGCCGGTAGATGGCGATGCGTATTTCCTCACAGTATTAAGATACATTCATCAAAACCCTGTCAAAGCGGGGTTTTGCCGGGATATCTCAGAATACAGCTGGAGCAGCTATAACGATTATTTGCGCAATTCCGGCCTTACCGATATCGAGTTCGGGTTATCACTTTTCGGTGAGAATAAAAAAGAGGCAGTTAAACTATTCGAAACATATATGAAAAAAGACGATAACATAGACTGTCTTGATATGCAGAAGAGCGGCAGGATCACAGACAGGGAAGCATTAGTCATAATTAATAACCAATGCGGAACAGAAAACGCAGCAGATCTCCAAAAGATGAATCAAGAAAAGCGTCATGCATGTTTGACTTTATTAAAAGAAAACGGCCTCTCGATACGCCAAATTGCACGGCTTACTGGAATAAGCTTCGGTATTGTTAGAAGGGAATAGCGCACAAAAGAACCGTCCCCTTGTGCTCTATTATTCGTTAATCCGTTTTTTGGTGTTAAGTATGTAGCTGAAAGTAAAAAATGCTTCAACAATTATCAGAAGAGCTGAAAATATACTATACAGCAACGGTATCTGAGACAACATTTCGGTTGCTATTAATCGTGTCGCTAAAATACCGGGTAAAACCGGTATCATTGTAAGCAGTAAAACACCTTTTCTTTCCAACGGTTTACGGTCCGCCCATATCAACAGACAAGTCCATGCAAAAACCATCACGCTTGCCAGCATTCGAAACGATTCTGCTTCGACAGAGTCAATGGCTCCGGGGTCACCACCGATGGCTACGTATACCTGAGGAATTAGGTTTGGGAAAAGCATAATTAAAGCGGCTTTGGCATCAAGTATAGCACCAATCCAATAGCTGATTCTTAAAAAGACAACATGTTTTCTAATCAAAGTCGTTCCCCCTTAAGTATTTAGTATCTTAACACTGAGCTTAAAATTCCCCTTTGTTATTACATACAATAACTATTATTATGTGTAGCCTCAGTATATAGTATCTAAACACGGATGTCAAGATAGACTCCAAATTATGCCGGGTTGACTTTGTTGAATACTTCGGTATCCTCATTGAATTCGACAGCTGCCGATTCTGTATTGCAGCCGGATTATATTAGCTTCAGAATACTAATCTGTATGCTGATAAATAACCTAAATCGTTTTCAAAATGCAATCAATTTGTGATAAAAAGCTTGTAATTACATCAAGTTCGTCCTTTGAATACAGGGTGAGAATGTTTTCGAAATCTTTCTTAATCTGCTCATAAATGATTTGATATTGATTATATACTTTTTTCCCCAGCGGAGTAAGGATAATGGATAACTCGTTTTTGTAATATGGGTCTTTGATCTTTGTAATAATTCCTTTGTTTTCAAGCCTTGCAAGAGTTTGCGAAACAGCTCCTTTTGTAATTCTTAGTTTCTCAGCGATTTTTGTTGCGTTGACCGCCTGATCACCTTTTGTCTCAAGCATAAGATGTATCTCTGATGGATGCAGGCTTATACCATCAAATGTGAATTTCCCTTTCTTTTCTAAAAAGATAACTTGGTTTAATACAATCTGTATTTGCGATGTTAGCTCACTAAACTCCATTTTTTACAATACCTCCAGTCTGTCATTTGCGCTTAGTATATAGTATATAAACACGCAAAACAAGCCTATTTAACCCCCCAAGCGGTTCTTCCGTGTTGATAGTGCACAGAAGAACCGTCCCCTTGTGTTTCTTACAGCGTAAATACCGCAGGCCCGGGGATCATATTGTTATCCGCGTCGGTCAGGCGGAAGAGATAGAGCTTCATATCTTCTTGAGCGGGCTTGTCACAGGTGATGGTGACGGACTTGGCATCCTCGGCCCAGGCGGTGGTCCATGAGATAATTTTGTTAAACCCGATGCCGAACTCCCTGGGGTTCACAGGTGTGCTGAAGCTCAGCGTCACCTTGCCGCTGCTGTATTTGCTTGCGGTTATTGCGGTCTTGAAAGCTGTGACCGTCGGTATGGCGGCGGGGCGCTCGCCTGTGTCCTGTACGCTCGCGGGGTAGATGGGCCATTCGGGGATGGGGCCGTATTTTAGGAATGATGAATTCCATGTGGGCTTCTCACCCTGCACGGACGACGCGCGCCCTTCCAGCGCTCCGCCGGCGTACATGTTCGGCGTCTGTACGCCGGTGAGGTCAAGCGACAGCTCGAAAACGCATCCGGGCAGCGCCTCGAGCGCGAGCTTTTTGAGTGTCAGCGTGAACGGCCCCTCGGGGATGCTCTTTTGTTTTAAAGACACGCCGTACGCTTCCAGATAGACGGGCGAATAGCCGTCGATAAAGCCTGTATCCAGCCGCTTCGTTTCTCCGCCGGAGGTCAGATATACCTCGATCGATTGCCTCTCCGCCAGCTTGCTTGTAAAGCCCACATTCATGCCGTCGGGGCTGGTGCTGGTGAGGTTCAAGCCGTGGCGCAACGCGTTTGTCAGGTCAAAGCCTTGAAAATAAACGGTTTTTTTTGTATACTCCGCACCGGCGGTCTCAAGCACATAGCGGCCCGCTTTGACCTGCGCCGCCGTCAGGGCAAATATGGCTGCGCCGTCCTTGATGTCCTGAGTGAGACGCGTTCCGTCCGGCAAGGTCAAACAGACCTGCGGCGCGTCGGAGTGCACGGTAATCTCACGCGCAAAACCTTCCGTCAGCAGCTCCGAATCCGTCCATATAAAGTATTTTCCGGGGCGCGACCAGGGTTGATAGCAGCTGTCAAGCTCATACGGCACCGTTTCCATCGCAGCAATCGTCGGATACGTTCCGGCGGGCTTGATGACGCCGTTGCCGTCGAGCGCGCCGATATCTCCGGGGTTTTTGAGGCTGGCGAATTGCTTTACGGTCAATACGTCCGAGCGTCCGAAGGCCTTATCCATAACGGCGATGATATACGGCAGATCCCGGTCCTGATTAGCGTGCCCGGCATCGCGCACGACCAGCGCCAATTCGTCCGCCGCGCCCATAAACTCATAGACCTCCCGCACAGCTGCTATGGTCAATGCCGTTGATATGGAATTGAGCCAATCAAAATTCTCGCCTGAGAACGCGAGGAGCGGCCTGGGCGCGATGAGCGCGGCGACCTCGTGCATATCGAAGGGAATACGTGCGGCGTGGTACGGGATAAACTCCTGCGCCTTGGAGCTGAGCCAAAAGCCCGAGCCGCCGATGGTATTCTGCGGCTTCTCGTTACGCGAAAAGACGCGGTTGACCTCGCAGTGGATGTTATAGGTATTGTAGTTGAAAAGCTGCCCCTCGTTCATATGCCGGAAGCCGGACAGCCCCGTCGCGCCCGGGTCGCAGGGCACGGCCACGGAAATGCGCTCGTCAAAAGCCGCCGCGAGCAGTGCCGCCTTTCCGTTGCGCGAGCACCCTGTGACGGCGGTGCGCGTCCCGTCAATGTTAAAGGACGCGTCGTTCAGCAGCGCGTCGATAATCCGGCTCACACCCCACGCCCAGCCCATCAGGGAGCCGGAGTCGTTTTCATACACCCCCGCCGCCTTGGGGCAGAGCGCCGTATACGCGCCGGTAAAGGATGCGTTGTCGCTGAACACGGAGCCGGTGTTCATGGATATGTAAGCGTAGCCATTTTGCTTGAGCGTTGTGATCTGCTCCGCCGACAAACCGCCGATGACGATCATAGCAGGGTATGGCCCGCAAAGCGCGGTGTCAACACCCTGAACCGGTACCGTAACCGCGTCAAGCTTGATATCGGCTGTCCGGCCGTCAACGGTGACGGTGACAACGCTGTCAATTCTTGTATGCGCCGGAATAGTTATCAGAAGCTCCTGATGCCCGTCCCAGCTTCCCCACGCGTCGCTGCGATAGTCGAGTATCGGCCGCAGGCTGAAATCGTCGAAATTCCACCGGTACGAGCCCTCCGGCAGATTGACGCTGAACATCCCGGAAGTCGCCTTTTTCTTATCAATCGTCAAGGTTTCCGGCACCTCAACAGCGTGTGTGCCGAGCTTTGAAGCCGCCTGCGGCGTGGGCTGCTTGTATCCGAAGTAATAATACTGCGCCAAATCCTTGATCTCCTCGCGGCGCGCCAGCCAATCGGCTTTCGTAACCACGCGTCCGCCGGTACCCAGCTGCGGGTCAAAAAATCTGAACGGGTCGGGCAAAACCGGGTTTGACCCAAGCTTCGTGATATCCTCTGGAAAGCATATGCGCGGGACTTTTGCGTTGGACTGCGCCGGTGTGAAAGACTCTTTCAAAAGTGACACGACCTTCCATATAAAAAACAATTTCATATTTACTTATACTTGAGCAGCCCTTGCCTTTAAAGGCCGGAGGGCTGCTTCAAGCATATTCAGAGGCGGAATAACCGCGATTATTTATCGCCGATCGGCTTGTCTCTGTCAGCCTCATCATGCTTCTTGCCGAAATCATGATTTCCGTTGTTGTTTCCGCTGTTGTTGCCAATATTGACGCCCTTCTTGATCGGAGCGAAAATAAATCCAATAATAACTCCAATG
The DNA here is from genome assembly GCA_002307055.1 of Clostridiales bacterium UBA1316. GTDB lineage: Bacteria > Bacillota > Clostridia > Oscillospirales > Oscillospiraceae > Sporobacter. Next base: position 125,951 of record DBTM01000078.1, on the reverse strand, counting down.
CAGAATAACAGTGCGCCTGTTAAAAATCCACCTGTTTTTTTCATATCAGTTACCGCCTCAATTATTATAAATTCGTTTAGGGCCGGTGTTCCGGGGATAATTCCGCTTATATCCGAATCGTACCATATACTGTCATAAACGTCAATCTTGCGGAGAGCCGACGCTATTTCGCATCCGGGTGTTTCGCCTCGCGCGCCGATTTTATATCGGCAATCTGTCTGCGTAATTCATCACTCGTCGTCAAATCGGCATTGCAATGGGGGCAAGTAATTTCTTCGTCTTCATTAAGCAGCGTCAAAGCGACCTTTTCCTCACAGTTAGGGCAGGGGAAATTCAGCCGCGCCATTTCCAGTATCTCATCCTTTGTCACAAAAATTTCCTCCAATCATGTATTTATACCAGCATATGTCTTACAGAGAAGCTTGTCAACTGACCGCACCTATTTATATCGGATTATCAAAGGATATTCGGACTTGCAAGCATTGCGAGTACAGCATCAGCGGTCTGATGATATACTTTGACAGTGCTTACTCTGAGTGATATCATTGATATACGCTGTGTCATCTTTTATTTTCCGAGGCCATCCTTGATTTTTTAAATGAATGAATTAAAAATGGAGGGTTCAATATGCCCAATGAGCGGTTCTCCATCGGAGAAATGCAAAAAATAACGGGCGTATCCGTTTCAGCGCTTCGTTTTTACGACCAACTGGGGCTGATTAAGCCGAGCTTCGTCGATGAGAATACAGGCTTTCGTTATTACGGCTATGAGCATTTCTGGCAAATTGAGATCATTAAGATGTGCCGGGATATGAAGCTGCCGCTCAAGGACCTCAAAGGCGTGCTCGAAAGCCAGGACGATAACAGATTTCTGGAATTTTTGGAGCTGCAGCGGGAGAATACCAAAGCCGAGCTCAAGCGTCTGCGCGGGGTTGTCGCCGATATTTCTTGGATGGAACGGCAGTTCGCCGAAAAGGTTAAGCTGCAAAGCGGTCCGCTTTTATATAAAAAATATATACCCGAAAGAACCGTGATTCCCGCTTTCTGGGAGAATGGTTTCAGCAACGATCTCCTGCACCTGAAGCTCCAGCAGCTGACCGAAAAGGAATTTAAGGACCTGAAGACCATTAAGCGCCATTATGGCTATTATTTAGACAAAGATAAATTCATGGACGGCAAAATCCATACCGATTCGGAATATCTCGAGCTGGATCAATACAGGTTCACAAAAAATGATATGACAGAGCTTCTGCCCGCGGGCGAATACGCCTGCTTCATCACAAAGATTTTTTCAAACGAGATTGACCTATCCCCTTATTTTGCTTACCTTGAGGAAAACGGCATCTGCCCCAAGAGAATCATCGCCTCCGAAGTGGCTCTGACTTTTTTCGACTGGAAAGAATGCCTGTTCGAGGTACAGGCATTAATTTAGCAGCGTATATTTCAGAAAATGAATTCGCATTCCGTCAATATTGCATTTTCAAAGTGATATTGAGATGATATTTGTGATATATGCAGGATGTATCTCTCGCAACTTGCACAAAACGGATGAAAATAAACTGCAGCTATTTTGTGTAAAACCCTGAAAGTGAATGAATTTCAAAAAAACTATAGACTCTCAAGTAGCTTGAGAGTCTATTATCATGTTATACAGCAAATTTCTATTAATCGGAGGTGAAAAAATGAAAGAGCTCGTATTTATTATCAGAGCGGAGAAGCTGGAAACGGTAAAAGAAATTCTGGACAAACACGGCTGCGGCGGTATGACCGTATCGACGGCAATGGGCTGCGGAACACAGCGCGGCTTCACCGATGAAGATTCCATCGCAGAGATCAAAGGGTATAAGATTAAAATCAACCTGCTTCCCAAAATCAAGGTTGAAGCCGTCGTTGAAGATGAACTGATTGAAAGTATCCTGCTTGACGCCCGGGAGCATATCGCAACAGGGAAAGTCGGTGACGGAAAAGTCTTTATCATCCCCGTTGAAGATGCCATGCGCATCCGAACCGGAGAGCGCGGGGACAGCGCCATTTAAGCTATACGATATTAAAACTGAATATTACTATAACAAAGAGGTTATATGCATGTGCGTATAATCTTTTTTTAGTTCTCTTAGGGGGGTTGATAATGGAAGGAAACAAGGCAATTGTTGAAGTTAAAAACGTCAACAAAATTTTCGGCAGCACCCACGTTGTCCATGATATGAATATGACTATATATGAGGGTGAATTCCTCACTTTGCTTGGTCCTTCCGGCTGCGGTAAGACAACGACGCTCCGGATGATCGGCGGCTTCGAATCGCCGACCAACGGCTCGATTTTGATTGAAGGCATTCCGGTCGAGGAAAAAGAACCGTTTGAACGGGACGTCAACACCGTCTTCCAAAGCTATGCGCTCTTTCCTCATATGACGATATTTGACAACATCGCCTACGGCCTGAAGGTTAAAAAAGTCAAGAAAGCCGCCATAAACGAACGGGTCGCGGAGATGCTGTCGCTCGTTCAGCTGACGGGCTATGAAAAACGTTATCCGAGTCAGCTCTCTGGCGGGCAGAAGCAGCGCGTGGCCATCGCCAGAGCTCTTATCAATAATCCAAAGGTACTCCTGCTGGATGAACCGCTCGGCGCACTGGATCTCAAGCTGCGCAAGCAGATGCAGATCGAGCTGAAAAGGCTGCAGAAAAAGCTTGGCATCACCTTTATTTATGTCACCCACGACCAGGAGGAAGCTCTCACGATGAGCGACAGAATCGCCGTGATGTATCAGGGTTATATAGAGCAGCTCGATACTCCGATGAATATATACGAAAAGCCAATTACGAAATTCGTTGCCGATTTCATTGGGGAGTCAAACGTGCTTGAAGCAACCGTCTCGGATAAAAAAGGCAGCACGCTGAGTCTGTCGACTGAAACCGGTGATGTGCTCGGTGTCAGTGACAAGGTATCGTCCGACGACGCGGTATATGTTTCCGTGAGGCCCGAAAAAACACAGCTGTCGGAAACACCGGTTAACGGTTTCTCCCTCCACGGCATCGTCAAGGAGCAGATTTACATCGGCTCCATTGTCAAATGCATCGTGACACTGCCGAATGGCTTTGAGGTAAGGGTCAGCAAAATCACCGGCCAGCATCTTCCTCCGACCGGCAGCGGCACTTTTATCTATTGGGAACCAGGCGACGCCGTTATTATTCGTTCCGCTGCTCAGGCGATCTTCACGGCTATTGACGATATGAAGATGGGGTGAGACATATGAAGAAATTGAACTTAAGGGGCCAGATCATTCCCGCTGCCGTCACCGTATCGCCGGTCACCCTCTGGATGATTCTGCTGATCGGTCTGCCGCTCCTGTATGTCTTGTTCTTAAGCTTCATGTCAACCGACGGCTACAGCGTTGTCTATAAGTTTAATGTTCAGAATTATACAAAGCTCCTTGACCCTACCTATATGAAAATTTATATGAACTCCTTCATTATCGCATTTTTTACAACGGCTCTGTGTATTCTGCTGGGCTATCCCTTTGCCTATAAAATGGCGCGCGCAAAGGGTTCCAAAAAAGTGTTTATGATGATTTTCCTGATGATTCCGTTCTGGACCAATTCGCTTATCCGGCTGTACGGCTGGCGGACGCTCCTGGGTAAAACTGGCTTCTTCAATGTTGTTCTTCAGACAATTGGCTTTTTGAAGGAACCGCTGGAGCTTATGTACACGCGCGGCGCCGTACTTCTGGGTATGGTTTATGTTCTCTTCCCGTTTATGGTGCTTCCGCTTTACGCAGCTATCGAAAAGCTGGATTGGTCCCTCCTCGAAGCCTCCAGCGATCTCGGCGCCAAGAGGCTCAAGACCTTTACAAAAATCACTTTACCGCTCACCTCGTCGGGGATATTTGCCGGCTCTATCATGGTATTCATCCCAACACTCGGCTATTTCTTTGTGTCGGACATTATGGGCGGCGGCAATCAGCAGCTCATCGGCAACCTGATTAAAACGCAGTTTAACGCCGGGAACAACTGGCCGCTCGGCTCAGCGCTCTCCATAGGCCTCATACTGCTGACACTGATTATCATCGGCATATACAGAGTATCCGGCGGTAAGATGGAAGATCTCGTATAAAGAGAGGAGGATTATCGGCATGAAAGTAAAAGCAGCGAAGTTCCGCGCCATGCGCTTGGGTTCATCGGCTTACGCCTGGCTCATCTATATATTCCTCTATCTCCCGATTGCGGTTGTCGTCATATTTGCCTTCAACAGCAACACGAATAATATTAAGTTCACGGGCTTCAGCCTGCAATGGTTCGGGAAGCTCGCCCAGGACGCCGCACTCCTGAGTTCGTTCGGCAATACGATTATCATCGCCGTCACCAGTACCGTCGTTTCAACCATCATCGGAACACTCGCGGCGGTGGGTATGTGGCGCTATAAATTTAAGGGCAAAGGCATCATCGACGCGCTTTTATATATCCCGGTTGTCATCCCGGAAATTATTCTCGGTATTTCGTTATTATCGCTTTTTTCATTGGCGCACGTCCCGATGGGGCTGCTCTCACTGATTATGGCCCATATTACATTTTCCGTCCCCTTTGTCGTTTTCACAGTCAGGGCCAGATTATTCGGTTTCGACCGCTCTATTGAGGAAGCGTCCATGGATCTCGGCGCCAACAGAATCAAAACCTTTATCCGTGTCACGCTGCCTGTTATATTCCCGGGTGTTATCTCAGGCGCGCTTCTCGCCTTCACGCTCTCGATAGACGACGTTATCATCAGCTCCTTCACGGCAGGCCCCGCAACAACAACATTCCCGATTAAGGTCATGCAGCTCATTCGTTCGGGCATAACACCGGATGTCAACGCGCTCACCGCTCTGATTCTGCTGGCTACCGCCGTTCTGGTTGTTATCACACAAATCGGCAGCTTCAAAAAAAAGAATAAAAGTGAATAACTAAATAATCTATTACGAAGGAGAATTAATATGAAAAAAATCATCAGCATGCTGCTCGCCGTCACATTATTGTTTTCAATCCTTATACTGCCGGGCTGTTCGGCCAGCAAGACCTCTGCCGGCGGGGGCGAACTCAACCTGTTTATCTGGACGGAGTATCTGCCCCAGGCGGTCATTGACGAGTTTACAAAGGAGACCGGCATCAAAGTCAACGTCACCATGTACTCCAATAATGAGGAAATGCTGTCCAAGGTTAAAAGCAGCAATCCCGGTACCTATGACATCGTCGTGCCAAGCGACTACATGGTACAGAATATGATCTCACAGGGCTTGCTTGAAAAAGTGGATATGTCCAAAATCCCCAATATTAAGAACATCGACCCCGCTTACTTAAAGCAGAGCTTTGACCCCGACAATTCCTATTCCGTCCCGTACCGCGGCGGTGTCTGCGCGCTCGTCGTCAACAAAAAGGTCATCACCGACGATATCACCTCCTATACTCAGCTTTTTGATGCCAAATACGCCAAGAGCATCGTGGCGCTTGACGATTTCAGGATTATCATCGGCATCGTCGCCATGAGCATGGGATATTCTCCGAACGAGACCGATCCTGCCATTCTCGCTAAAATCAGCGACAAGCTCATGGAATTGAAAAATAACATCAAAATACTCGACAGCGACTCTCCGAAAACAGCCATGATCAACGGCGAAGCCTCCATCGGCCTGATGTGGAACGCCGAAGCCTCGCTCGCCATAAAAGACAACCCCGACGTTCAAATCATCAACCCCAAGGAAGGCAACACGCTGTTCCTTGACAATCTGTGTATTGCCAAAGGCTCTAAAAACCTGGATGCCGCGGAGAAATTCATGAACTACATTCTGGACGCGAAGGCCAGCGCCGAGATTTCGAAAGTATATCCGTACCTCAACCCCAATACAGAGGCTGTCAAGCTGCTCGGCGACGAATACAAAAATGACCCTGCGGCCAACATCCCGTCCGATATCTTCGGAAAAGGGCAGTATATCATGAATGTCGACAAGTCGATTGATATCTATAACGACATGTGGGCGAAGTTCACCAGCTGACAGCGTGAAAATGAATTTTCACGCTCTGAAATAAATTATAGGAGGTCACTGTATGGAAATCGGAAAAATGTATATCGACGGGCAGTGGACCCTGTCCGTCTCCGGAGCAACACATGAGGTCATAAATCCTGCCGACGGCAGCGTTATCGGCGTCGTGACCAGAGGCGGGCCGGAGGATGTCAAAAAAGCCGTTGCCGCTGCCAAACGCGCTTTCTATGAGGACGGCTGGATGGATGTCAAGCCGGTCGAGCGGGCACGGCTGCTCCTGAAAGCAGCGGATTTGCTTGAGAGTCGCGCAGATGCATTTGCCCTTCTTGAAACGAAGGACAACGGCAAACCGCTCCGGGAGTCTATATATGATGTCAGCGACGCCGTCACCTGCCTCCGATATTATGCCGGAATCGCAACGAAGCCGCACGGTCAGACCTACGATGTCGCGGATCCGATGCAGGCTATGGTTGTCCGCGAGGCCATCGGCGTCTGCGGTCTCATCGTGCCGTGGAATTATCCGCTGCTCATGTCCATGTGGAAAATTGCCCCCGCTCTGGCCGCTGGCAATACCATCGTCTTCAAGCCGTCGGAGATGACACCGATGAACGCAATTAAATTTTTTGAAATTCTCGAGGAAGCTGGCTTCCCAAAGGGCGTCGCCAATCTCGTCATGGGCCCGGGGGCTGTCGTCGGCAATGAGATTGCCTCAAACATGGACGTCGACAAGGTGGCGTTCACCGGCGGGACCGAGACCGGACGCAGCATTATGCGCGCGGCAGCCGGCAACATCAAGGGCATCTCGCTGGAACTCGGCGGTAAATCACCGAATATTGTTTTTGCCGACGCCGACTTCGATATCGCCATTGATTACGCGCTGTTCGGCATCTTCGCCAATCAGGGCGAGGTATGCTCAGCCGGTTCGCGCCTGATTCTTGAGGATACTATTTACGACAAATTCCTCACTGTCCTCACCGAGCGGGCAAAGAAAATCCGGGTTGGGAACGGGCTTGATGAGACCACTGAAATGGGACCCCTCGTCAGCGGGGAGCACATGCATAAGGTTCTCGAATACATAGAAATCGGCAAAAAAGAAGGCGCGCGGCTCCTGTGCGGCGGCAATAGAATCACCGCCGGAGCGCTCGGCAAGGGCTTTTACGTGGAGCCGACAATATTCGCCGACGCGACACCGGACATGCGCATCGTCCAGGAAGAAATTTTCGGGCCGGTACTTGCCGTGCAGAAATTCCATGGGGAAAAGCAGGCGCTTGAACTCGCCAACGGCACGCCCTTCGGCCTAGCCGGCGGCGTATTCACCAGCGACGGCGCCAAAGCAATGCGGGTGATTAAAAAGCTGCGCGCGGGAATCACCTGGATCAACGCCTATCATCCAACCTACTGCGAAGCGCCGTGGGGCGGCTATAAGCAAAGCGGCATCGGCCGAGACCTCGGCACCTTCGGCTACGAGGAATATACAGAGGTCAAGCAAATCAACATCAACCTGCAGCCCGGCGAAACCGGCTGGTTTGACAAGTAGGGGCGATTCACGAATCGCCCGCCCCGGCAAGTACACAAGCATGTAAAGGGCGATTCGTGAATCGCCCCTACACGAGAGCATATACCAATCAGTTAAAATTATATTTAGGGGTGTTACAATGTGCAAAGAAGCAGCAGTAAAGGAACTTGATGAGGTATTGGGCTATATCGAAAAGGATAAGCTCAGCCCCGAGGAAGCCAAGCGGATGACGTCGGAGTCCATCGATAATTATAATAATTACGTCAATCCCGGCTGGCTGAAGTACAGGAAATCGGTCTCGACCAACGCGGCATTTGTGGAGTGGATGGATCACGGCAGTGGTTTTTCCGACGTCAACGGTGAGGAATTCATCGACTTTTTGGGTGGCTTCGGCATCTTCATGTGCGGCCACAGGAACCCGGAAATCCTCCGTTATGTCAAAGCGCAGCTGGATCATCAGGCTCTCCATAGTCAGGAACTCGTCGATCCCCTGCGCGGATACCTCGCAAAGGTCATGGCTGAAATCACACCGGGTGACCTGCAATACTGCTTTTTCACGAACGGCGGCGCCGAAGCCGTTGAAATGGCAATTAAGCTCGCGCGGATCGCCTCCGGCGGCAGATGGTTTATTTCCACAGTCGGCGGCTTCCACGGCAAGTCCATGGGCGCTGTCTCCATGGGCGGCAAAAATACCTACCGCGTTCCATACCTGCCAATGATTCAGCAGGTTCAGCACGTCCAATACGGTGTTGCCGATGATGTCCGCAAGGCGATTAAAAACCTGTTGGCTGTCGGCGAAACAATTGCCGCCGTCATCCTCGAGCCGATTCAGGGCGAAGCGGGAATTATCATTCCTCCCCCGGGTTATTTAAAGGAAGTCCGTAAAATATGCGATGAGTTCGGTGTCCTGCTGATTTTTGACGAGATTCAGACCGGTATGGGCCGGACCGGCACCATGTGGCGCTGCGAGGCGGAGGATGTCGTTCCCGACATCATGACCTACGGCAAAGCCTTCGGCGGCGGCATCATGCCGATCACCGGCATTATCTGCCGTCCCCAGCTTTGGGTCCAGCCGCTTGTCGACAATCCATGGCTCCTCGGTTCGCCCACCTTCGGCGGCAATCCGCTGGCCTGCTCCGCCGCTCTGGCGACGATATCCTATATGCTCAAGCACGATATTCCCAAGCAGGCAAAAGAAAAAGGCGAATACTTCATCCGCGGCTTGAATGACCTTAAAAAGAAATACCCGGAGGTATTAGTGGACGTCCGCGGCGCTGGGCTGATGATCGGTGTTGAATTCCCGACCTCGGAAATCGGATATTGCTTCGCCAAGGAGCTGTTTGCCCGGCGCATCATGACCGCCGGCACGCTCATCAACGCCAAGACCATCCGCTTTGAGCCCGCCGCTACCACCTCCTACGAGGACTTTGCCAAGGTCCTCACGCTCGTTGACGAGGCGCTCGCCGCGGCAAAAAAGGAATTCAGCCTATAGTATACTCATAAGATATCAAGCGAAAAAAGGCTCGATGCTGTACTTGCAGCGCCGAGCCTTCTTTTATGAATATTAATTAAGTAATAATCCGTCTTGCGCCCCAGTAGTGCCGCGTGTAATAAGCGTCCGAAAGGCTTGATATTTTGACGACGTCCCCGGTGTGCGGCGCGTGGATGAATTGGCCGTTGCCGATATATATGCCCGTGTGGCCTATATAGTCGCCGTCCAGCTCTGTGAAAAGGATAACATCTCCGGGCTTTAACGCAGACGACGATACCGCAACACCGTTGTACGCGAGGCCTGACGCGGTGCGGTTTACCCAATAGCCGAAGTGCCTGTAGCAGTAGTACACGAAGCCCGAACAGTCGAAGCCTGAAGGAGACGTTCCGCCATAAACATACTTAACGCCGAGAAAAGTCTTCGCGTAATTGACAATATCCTGTCCCGTGCCTGTACCGGCCGCGTCGCCATACCAGTTCCCACCGTCTGACGAAGCCTTGTCTGCGGCAGCCTGCTCTGCCTTTAAGCGTTCTTGTTCCGTCAGCTTGCTCGCCATATCGCTGATCTGTCCGTTTAATGACGACTGAAGCGATTTGACCGACTGAAGCTGTTTTTCGTAATCCGCCGAACCCGCCGTTAAGGTTAAAAGGACCTTTTTGACCTCGGCTTGCTGCGAGACAAGGTCCGCCTGTTTTTCCTGATAGGTCGCGAAGACCTGCTGCTGGTCGGCCATCTCGGCTTCCATGTCCGCTTTTGCGTTTTTAACCTTGACCTTAGCTTCCCGGACATCCTTAATAAGGCCGTTATCATACTCCATAATCGCGTTAACGCAGTCGATACGGCTGAGCAGATCCTCAAAGCTGTTTGCTTCGAAAAGCAGCGATATGTATGAAATGCCGCCGCTTTCCTCCATGACGCGCATCCGCTGTTTATATTTCTTAAGCAGCTCCTGTTCCTTTTGTTCATCGACGTTGAGTTCGTTTTCCATTGCCGCGATTGAATTCGTGTAAATCGCAATTTGCTTGGACAGGTTTTTGATTTCCGAATTCGTCACGTCAAGCTTCGAGGTCAGCAGATTCAGCTTTTGGGTCTGCGCATTCACTTTACTGTTGAGCGCGTCTGCCTGCTTCTGAATATTGGCCTTTTTTTCAGCGAGCTGTTGCTGCTGCTTCTTCAGCGAATTCAGTTCCGACTTGCTCACAGCCTGAACCGGCCCATTGAGCAGCGATAATCCCATGCCAAATACTAAGGCGAACGTCAGCAGCCCTGCCAACAAAGACTTTTTCTTTTTTGAGAATATATTAAACATGCGAATCACCAAGCCGTTACAAATAGTTACAACTCACAATAATATACCCCTAAACAAGTCGATTTGCAATACAATTTGGTAAAATTGAGGGAATTCAGCTGAAAGTGGCAAGAAAATAGTATAATAAAAAATGATACACCCTTACGGGTGCATCATCTCTTCTTTTATTACAAGCAGAATTATCTCTGTCTGGAAAAACAATCGCTGCAATAAACAGGGCGATCATCTCTCGGCTGGAAAGGAACCTTTGCTTCATTGCCGCAGGATGCGCAAGTGGCAGTAAACATTTCTCTCTGAACAGCGCCGCCATTTTTTCTCGCGTTACGGCAGGGCTTGCATCTCTGGGGTTCGTTTGTAAAGCCTTTTTCAGCAAAGAAATCCTGTTCACTCGATGTGAAGGTAAATTCTGCGCCACAATCTTTACAGGTCAGTGTTTTGTCTTGAGTCATTAAATGGTATACCTCTTTTAAATAATATATACTGAGCTCATCGTTCAGCACAATTATCAGTATACATCATGTTTTCACGTTTGTATATGAAAGTAAGCGAAAATAAAAAATAAATATTTGTAAGATTATAACTGATTTTAGTATTTGACGGCGCTGCACGTCTTTATAGCCGCTTCAAAAATTCTCAAACCGCTGTCGAGCTGTGCGTCCGTGACGACGAGGGGGGACAAAAAGCGAATGACATTGCTGTAAATTCCGGCGCTTTCAATGATGAGGCCGTTGGCCGCGGCTTCCGTGACGATTGCCGACACAAGCTTTACGTTGGGCTTCTTGCTCTTTTTATCCTCGACAAACTCGATGCCCATCATGCAGCCGATGCCTCTGACATCGCCGATGACCTCATATTTAGCTTTCCATGCTTCAAAAGCGGTTCTGCATTTCGCCGCAATCTCAAGCGCTCGGGCGCATAAATTGTCCCGCTCAATGATTTCAATGACCTTTAGGGCCGACGCGCAGGCAAGAGCGTTGCCGCCGAAGGTGCCGCCGATGATTCCGTCCTTAATGCCGTCAAAAATCTCGGCTCTCGCGGTCACGGCGCTCAGCGGTATGCCGCCTGCGATGGATTTGGCTGTGGCGATAATATCGGGCGCGCAGTCGGCTTCCTGCCAGTAGTTTGAAACGAACATTTTACCCGAGCGGGCAAACCCGGTCTGCACCTCATCGGCAATCAGCAGGATACCCTTTTCGTCGCAGAGCTTTCTGACAGCCTTGACCCATTCAATAGGCGCGGGGACAAATCCGCCCTCCCCCTGAACAGGCTCCACAACGATGCCCGCCACATATTCCGCCGGAGATGCCTCTTCAAACACGCGCTCGAGCTTTTCAATGTAATAGGCAATCGCTTCTTCTTCCGTATAACCCTTCGGCGCTCTGTACAGATACGGGAATTCGGCGCGGTACACGCCGTCGGGATACGGGCCGATACCGGCTGAATACGCTTTTTTGGAGGTCATAACGGAGGCGAGCAGCGTACGGCCGTGGAATGCGCCTGAAAATACGATAATATTCGGCCTTTTCGTATAGGATTTTGCGATCTTAACAGCGTTTTCGTCCGCTTCAGCACCGGAGTTGACGAACATGGTCTTCTTTTTGTCGCCCTTAACCGGCACGATTTCATTCATTTTTTCAGCGAGCTTGACGTATCCCTCGTGTGTCATGATGTTCATCATGCCGTGGAAATACTTCTCCGACTGCTCTTTCACAGCCTCGATAAGCTCCGGGTGGCTGTAGCCAACATTCAGAACACCCACGCCGCCAACCCAGTCAAGGAAAATGTTGCCGTCGACATCCTCGATCATGGCGCCTTCGCCTCTTTTAATAACGCAGGGATAAACACATTTAATCGAGCCGGGTATAGCTTCCGCTCTTCTTGCGATAATTGCTTTTGCTTTCGGCCCGGGCAGGGGTGTGATTATTTTCGGCAGTGATTCTCTAAGCATCATAAACTCTCCTTTTTATTGCCTGATTTGTAAGGGGTTAAACCCTTTTTCTGCTTCATTAGAGCGCTTTTAAGTAAATCCGTTTCAGGTCGTCGAGACCGAATTTTACCGGGTGATTGGCAATACCGGCAGCGGAAACCTTCAGGCAGTTTTGCGCCATCCAGTCGACATCCGCCTCTTTAATTCCCTGCTCTCCAAGGGACGCTGTCAGTTCAATTTTCTCGAGCAGTTCCCTGATTTTCGCCACGCAGTCATGCGCATCATGCCCACCCATAAGCCTTGATATCACGGCGAATTTCTCCGGGCAGCCGCGCGGATCGTTGATGGATTCTTCGTAAATTACAGGCGTCAGCGCGGCAAGCCCGCGCCCGTGGACAATACCCCGCAAGCCGCTGGCGGGGTGCTCCATCCCGTGCGGCGCTGTAACGCCAACGGTGTTAATGACCATGCCGCCCAGTGTGCTGGCCCAGGTCATATAGTCCCACGCCTCCATATCAGCCGCGTCGTCATAAACTCTCGGCAGGTATTTTGCCGCCAGCCTGATACCCTCAAGCGCCATCATATCCGTCATCGGCTGGCTGATGGCTGATAAGTAAGCCTCCATGTTGTGACAGAGCGCGTCGAAACCGACGCTTGCCAGAATGGCTTTGGGCATTGTCGTCATGAGCTCGGGGTCGATAATGGACGCTTTGGCTATAATGGCATTGCACCGGAGCGATTTTTTATCCTTTGTTACCGGATTCGTTAAAACAGCGAAGCCGTTGCCCTCACTGCCTGTTCCGCACGTCGTCGGTACTAAAATAATCGGCAGAGCCTTCTCCGATGTCTTTTTTCCAAAGATGTAATCATTAATATCATCATTGTTTTCCGCGGCGAAAGCAATTGCTTTCGCTGCATCCATAATGCTGCCGCCGCCAAGTCCGACAACCACATCGCACCCATTGGCCGCCGCCATGCCCGCGCCTTCATAAACTGTATCTGTCAGCGGGTTTTGCCCGACCTTGTCAAACAGGATCGGTTCGATACCCTCCGCCCTCAAAAAAGCAAGCGTGCGCTCAAGCAGGCCTGTTTTTTTAGTGCTGTTCCTTCCGGTAACAACAAGCGCTCTTTTCCCGTATTTCGCTGTCTGAATGCCTACCTGATTGATTTGCCCTCTACCAAAAATCAGATTCACCGGCAGGCAATACTGAAATTTCATATCCATTTTCCTTTACAAATTTACATACTGATAATGAAAAAGATGCTCCATGTGCTGGAACATCTTTGTTCAAAAGACAATTTTCTTATAACTTTGTTTTATTATAATGGTTGTGCAATATATTGTCTATATAAATAATATACAATATTTAATATAATGCACTATTCCCATGTAAACAACATGTAGAATTGCGTGCGTTCACCAGCGCAGCCGTAATAAGTATGATCTTTATCCGAATACAGCCGGATGGCGTCTCCGGGTGCCAGATGATAATTCGCTCCATCGATTTCCAATCGAAGTGTTCCTGAAAAAACAACAATATATTCTATCGTGTTTTCCCCGTGGGAGCCGCAGGCATAACAGCCGTTCGGCTCAAGCTCGACGCAGTATATCTCGAAATCCCGTCCTTCTTCAAAAGGGAAATAGGCATAGTTCCTGAAATTGTCTTTTTCCTCCTTGATCGGCGTGAGCGTTTCTTTCCGCATAATATAAATTTCCTCGCGGGGAGGGCCGATGAGCTCCATGAAGCTTACCCGCAATCCGCTGGTAATTTTTCCGAGTGTTCCGAGCGTCGGATTTGCCTCGCCGCGCTCGATCTGCCCCAGCATGCTTTTGCTGATGCCCGTCTCAGCCGCGAGCATGTCAAGGCTCATTTTTTTCCCTTTTCTTATTTTTTTGAGGTTAATCGCCACATTTTCATTTAAATAATCCATGATGATGCCCTTCCAATATGCGTTATGCTGCACGTCAGCATATAGCCGCATGTGCATTATATTGCACATGCGGCTATATGTCAATTATTACTTTATCAGCTCAGTCCGTCATCGCTCCGCCGCGCAGTATTTTGCCTGCTTTTATCGGCTTGATGTCCGAATGCTCGGCAGTAAGCGCACCGTTGATTATAACATACTCAATCCCCTCCGGTCTCGCGGCTGTATCACCGTAGCAGGGGAACTGCGACATGTCCGATATTTTGCCGATATCAAAAACGACGATATCGGCGTCAGCACCCGGCGTCAAGCGGCCCTTATTGCTCAGCCCAAGCCGCCGGGCGGGCATCCATGTGCATCTGGCAACCGCCTCCGGCAGCGGCAGCCTGTTTTGCTCCCTTACCATCGTCCTGAAAAATTTAGGGAAGGTTCCCGCATCCTGCGGATGGCTGGGAATACCCCTGTCGTATATCATACCGGCGTCGCTGGACAGCATCACATAAGGTCTCTCCAGAATCTCATTGATTTCGCTGTCTTTGCCGATCATAGCAATGGCTTGTTCGTCCGGGAAATCCTTTCTCAATTCGTGAAACTCCGCTTCGGTGAGTCTTTTGCCTCTGTACTTGCCGGTCCCCGCCACAATGCTGTCATATCCGCAGCCCCAGCTCAAGAGGCAGCCCTCATCGAAAACGGCACTTCCGATGGCTGTGACAAAGCTTGTGTAAACGCCGCTGTCGACTGAAATATCAAGTCCCTCACTCAGCGCGTTATCCACCATATCCAATGCCTGAGCCGCCATACCGTACCCATATTGATAAACGAAATGAGAGATGTTCACCTTTGCTCCGGTCAGTCTCGAAATATTGAGGGCCTCTTCAAGGCCTGCCAAGCCGTTATTTTTATCCAGCCTTGTGTGAATGGATATAAGCTTGTCCCGTCCGGCGGCGATCTTTGCCAGAGCAAGGACCTCCCCGGCGGTACTGCCCGGTACATATTCCAGCCCGTACGACAGTCCCCAAGCCCCCGCATCGAATGCGTTTTCCAGTAAAACCTTCATGTCGGCAAGCTGCCGGGGAGACGCCGGCTGATACCTGTCGGTGAGCCCCACCGCTTCCCGGAGGCTTGTATGCCCCACCTGCTCGAGCTGGTGAATCAGAAATCCGTCCCTTTCATAGCGGCTGAAAAAAGCATCCAGCTCACCTGCCGGTGACAATCCGCAGTTGCCGTTATAGACGGTCGTAACGCCCATAGCCGCCATGTATTCGGCACAGTCACGGTTTCCCTCGACGTGCGCGTGGATGTCGATAAATCCGGGCGTTACGATCTTCCCGGCAGCATCCAAGATCCGCTTCCCGTTCAGCGGCTCCCGCGTGACCGCACTGATTTTTCCGTCCTGAATGCCCAGATTGCCGGGGGCTGCAATTTTTTTCTCCGCGTCGACAAGCGTCCCGTTTATAACGACCAAATCAAAATCGTTCATTTGCTTTCCTTACTCGCTGCGTGCATCTTTCGGAGCTGCGCACCGGTTCATACATGCTCTCTATTATAAATGATATCCGCCGTTTTTCAATCATCCGTCGGTATCACATTCCCAGAAAATCTGTTCTGAATAAAGTGCATCCGCGATACCACGGCTTGTGGTTCGCGGATGCACTTTATTCATATCCGAAGCAATTAACTAATCCACATTTTTATAAGTACGATAGGAATAGCAGGAGTCTTTGCTGCTTGTATAATGACTGTTCCTGGTAATGCTTAGCTCAAAGGTAATTACTTTGCTGATGATGTTATAGTCCGTAAGGAGCGCATGGGTAGGAATAGTTGCATTGTTTCCGTCAAGAGAACCATTCGCGCCCCAGCCAATATAGCAGGAATCATTTGTTTGCCTCTCATACGCGCCGCAATGTGTCGCCCAATGCTTTTCAGCGGTTAGTTTATCAAGATCGCTTCCCTTAATGACTGTCGCTGAAGCTGTTTTATTGGTTTCATCCAGCACAAATTCAAAAACTCTGGTTGTATTGCTGCTGTAGTTTGTGTGATTGTCGAAGACGGTGATGGTGCTGTCATTTCCTGCGATACTGCTGCTGACATACATGGCATAATGCTGGCCGACGAAAAGGTTACCGCCGGCATCCTTAAAGGAATCCAAGCCGCTGAACGAATTCAGCGCTCCGCCGAGTACCCACATGATGTCTCCCGTTTCGCGGTTAAACTTGTAGACGGCATATTGGCTTCTCATGGAAACGACCAAATTTCCATCCTTCGGGTCAACACTGACGCTGTTCATATGAACATAATCCATATAATCATTCGGCGTTTTTGTGCCCGAGCTCGTGCTGTATTTAGTGTTTTCCTTCGCTGCGGCGTACAGCTCAGGGTAATCCACCGAATTATACTCGTGGATCACCTGACCATTTTGAACTTCCTGGATAATGCCCGCCTGCACATAGGCCGTGTTTCCGCCGCTGATTCCATTACCTTTTAAATTGCTTACAAACATCGGCGTATTGCTTAAGCTGATCCAATGATCCTTGCCCAGCATTAAAAATTCATGATCATCCAAATAGCCTTCGCCATGTGTGTGGTTTTTATCGCTGTTTGCCGCCAGCGTCACATAATTGATCTCATTATAATTTTTATCCATAATGATATACATGCCGCTGAGGAATCCGGTACCTTTCTTACTGGTGTTCAATTCAACGAAATAAGAATAAAATCTCCCGTCCTGCGTATCCTGCGGCTTGAAGTTGTCCGCGCTTTTGCTGCTCAGGAATCCCATGTTGCGGTAATACACAATATTCCCATCCGTGCCGACGCGCAAAATAAAACGATCTACCGTAAAGGAGTAAACACCGTCCTGCGGCTTGACGGTACCGGTTGTGATATTCATGGTCGGCATAAATTCATTTACCATATGGATATTGCAAACGGATTTATTCGATTTTGTTATAACGATAATCTCATCAACCGGTTTGCCGGCGCTGATCGGCCGAGGCGTGATTGTAAATTGCCCATTGCTAACGGCTATATTGGTTGTTGTTTTACCAATCTGATCCGCAGCCGATTTAATATCACTGCCGGTAAATGTCAGTTTGTTTCCCGCAACAAACGCGTTTAAATAATAATCCGTTTTGTTATCCTTTGCCGCGGCGACCAACTCGACGCCCGTCGCGCCTTTTTCATCAGCGACAGTAATGCCGATATTCGCTGCGGTGGGCATTGTAAAGCTTGTCGTCTTGGCGTTGTATGCGGCAATTTCTTTTGAGTAATCAAAATAAATATTCGTATAGCTCCGAGCAGCTGCCGTGTCAACCGTATATGTCTTTGAAGTATCAATCATAACTGTCTTGCCGGCATCGTCCCATGCCACGCCGAAGTTGAAGGTCTTGCCTATGTCGCGAAGCCTGAAATAGTTGTTTTGGCCGATAGTGTATGCGGTGAAGGTTACTTCCTTACCGTCCAGATAAATTTTAGAGCTTGTCGGGGCTGCCGTCCTTGTTCCGCTGCTCTTGCCGGCCATTTCACTGCCGTCGGGCACGTACGTCTGACCGGTCGTGAGGCTGATCGCATTTTTCTCGCCATCCCAGCCGACGCCAAACTGCTTGGCGGTACCGCTGAGTTTATAAGCAAGATCGCGCAGCTTGAAGTAAGTCTCCTGATTAATGACATACGAATCAAACGTGACAGCTTTACCATCAAACGTGACGGTAGCAAAATTTGAGACTGCCTGCTGCGCGGCAGCTGGTGTGTCCGCAGCTAAAGCGATTGGCAGCATTGCCGCCAACAATATCAGGGTAAGGACAAGCGCGAGTACCTTTTTCTTCATTTTTCTTATTCCTCCAAATTTTGAGTTTTGCAGGGATAAGATTATTGTAACAATATACAAATCAAATGAAAAATACCGATTAGTTATTGATTAATAACCGCAAGTTATGAGCATATATCGGCGGCTATAGATTACTGATGATCTTATTAATCAGAAAACTCTCGTTTTTCCACACAGCCACAACGCTTCTTGAAAATTCTGCTTGGGGGATGACGAACTGCTTTAAGCCGTGCATCTTCGTCGATACATTCTCAAACAGAATTGTGAACCCATACCCCATTTTAAGATAGGTCAATAATGTTTCCCAGCTGTCGTATATTTCGATCTTTTGATTATTAAGCCCAAGATTTTTTATGAGAGCTAAGCTATTATGATATCCGCCGTAACTAATCTCAGGACTTAATATCAAGAATGGAATTTGCGAAAAGTCATTGACTGAAATTATATCCTTCCGGGCGACAGCCGACTTTTCAGAATAAACAAGGGCGGATTTTTCCGTAAAGATAATCTTCGAGTTAAACGGATATAATACCGCCATTTCAAAATCCATTGTTAATATGATATCAACATTATTATTTATAAGAGCCTCTCTGATTTCCCTGAAACCGCTGCGCTGAAATATTATATTTGTTTCCGGAGATATCTGCGCAATCCTCTCAGAAACCATATAAATCAAGTCTTCTATCGCCGCCCCCTGGAAACATCCTATTCTGATAACATTGTTTTGCTTTTTCCCGATAAGCTTCGCGTTTTCTACAGCATTTTCAAGCTCGCCCAGAACAGCCTCCAGATCGTTCTTAAAGCTGATACCAGCCTCTGTGAGACAAACCTTTTTTTTGCTGCGGTTAAATAGCTTGACGCCAAGCTCATCTTCAATGAGCCTGATCTGCTTGCTTAAGGCCGGCTGTGAGATAAATAAGGATTTTGCCGCGGCGGTAAAATTCAGTTTTTCTGAAGCCGCCAAAAAATACTCAATCCGTGAAAGTTTCATATAAACTCCCATTCCGCTGCCATGCGGCAGCAAAAATCATAACCTTGTTGAGTTTTTGCCCAAAGGGAGGCCATATATTGCTAATTTATCATAATCACCTGCATAATACAAAGAAATACCGCATGCGCCTTTCAAATCACCTCTATACGCAAATAGCCTGTAAAAAAGCCGCTGCACACGATTTTATGTGCAGCGGCTTTACTTGCGCGTTCCGGGTTGTTCTTCGTTATGGCGTAACCGTGACCCTGACGACGGTGGAGTCGGTCAGTCCGCCCGGATCTTTTACGGTAAGGTAGAACTTGAAGACGGTGGGTTCAGTAACCGTGGGGGCTACGAACGTTGGCTTGACAGCTGTCGCGTCACTGAATTTCACTGTCTGGCCGGTTTGCTGTGTCCACAGGTAGGTGATCGGATCTTTGTCGGAGTCATCCGATATTGATCCGTCCAGTGTGACCGTTGCGCCGCTTTTTACCGTCTGGGCAGAGCCGGTCTGCGCCCATGGGGTATGGTTTGTGCTTGCGTCTTTCGTTTCAAAGTATACCAGCAGGACTTTCTTTACAACGCCGCCCTTGTACTGAGGCATAGCATACGGGTTTGAATTGGGGATCATATCCTTTACCGTAAATGTCAGAACATTGGGGCCGGGGAAATTCTTAGCCATCGCCTCATCTACCGTATAGGTATAGACGTTGTTGTTGATTGTTCCCGGGAACTCAGGATTTTTGCTGACTTCAATTTTGTCGCCGTCTGCGTCAGTGTTTGCGAAGGTCAATTTCAGAGTATCACCGACTCTAACCCGATAGATGTTCTTATTGGCTCCCGGTCCGGAACCGGCAGGTGTCATCACAACCACCGGCGCACTATTGGCTAGGACGGTAATAGATGCCGTTTTCGTCGAGGTATTGCCCTGCGCATCCTTCACCGTAAAGGAGACAGTATGTAAACCTACATCAGCATGGGCCGGTGTAACCGAGTAGATACCGGCTGTATTCCAGGTGTTATTAATGACTTTTCCAAAAGTTCCGTCCATTGAGAATGAAAGATTTGACACATTGTAGTTTTGGACTGTAAGCGGGAATGTGAGCTGCTGTCCCTCATAAACGGAATAGGCTGGTATATCGCTTAGGGCGACAGGATCTGCCGCTGCGGAAACAACCTTAATTGCTGTCGTTGTTTGGTTTGTTCCCATAGTGCTGGTGCCCGTCAAAGTAACTGTGTAAGTTTTGCCGGCTTGATCCGCCGTCGGGGTCCAATTAATCGCATATTCAAAATCATTGTTCTGCCAGTTTCCTTTTGTTTTAACCAGCGTTGCACCGGCAGGGAGGTCTGACGCAGTTATCGTAATATCTCCGTCTTTTGCCTGATCTCTCAAAATTCTCAAAACATATTGCGTTCCTGCTACTGCCGTGTCTGAGCCAAACGGGAGAATGATGGGCTTGGCAGGCGCCGGATCGAGTAAATACCAGCTGCCTGGGATGAATTTGCTCGTGCCGTAATAGCTTGACGGATTTGTCGGATAAATCCGTCTCATATATGCTTTTACAAATTCTTTTTGATCATTCGTCATGGCACTCTGCAGGTTTTGATAGGACTGCATGTAAGTCGTATATCTCTGCTGATCTCTTTGTCCGTCCGGTAAATTGTAAGAATCACTTATTAAGGTCCTGAACTGGCTGTCTGTTACGCCGATCGCTGCTTTCCACTGCCTGTATATAACCTCAATGAAAACATTGACAAGAGCTTGCTTATCACCTTTGGCAGTCGGAAGACCTTCAAATTGCCAGTACATGTCTGTCAGATATTTTCTGGTAGCCGCGCCGTAATTTCTGATGCCATACACGCCCGCATATGTCGTGCCGGGATACGCCTGCGAGTGGTTGTACATCTCAGCAAAACCTTTGAGTCCTGTGAATAGCTGGACATTCGATCCGCCGAATGTTCCGGCATCATATGTCTTGCAGCCCCAAGGCATGGTTGCGTACCAATAATAAGACGAGGGTTTAAAATCTTCTCTGGAGCCGGTAACAAACATCGTGGAATATTGCGTCCATTTGTTTCTAAGCGCTTCGCGTGAGCTGATGCTTTCGTATTGGTTAATACCATAGGAATTGATATTGTCCAGATTGGAACCCGGTCCCCAGAGTATCTGGTTTTCGTGCGGTCCCCATGCCCAGGTGCTGTTCCACGCGTTGTTGACCCGCTGCGGAAGACCATATTCAAAGTCCAGAACACCCAGCCATGTCAACAGTGAGGTGCTGTATACGGCTTCAATAGCATCTTTTGAATGGCTCATTCTGGAATAATCATGGCTTGAAAACTGATATTTTGTATAAATCGTGTTCGTGGCATAATTAAAGCTGAGTCCAAGTCCTTTGTCAGCCAGCGGCAATGTTTTTAAATCGTATTTCTGCGCATTGAAAAGGGCTTTTATCTCAGTTGTCGCTTTAGCAAGCGGAACTTCATGCGGAATGAATTCTGACCAGTTTGAAACAGCATATGGAACAATGACATTTGTCATATCATACGATTTCCAAACCTTATCAAGGTTAATGTCGTCAGGTGTCGCAGTTTTATGGCCTGTCAAAGCTCCCCAAAAATCAGAATCCTTTGAAAGTACGGGATTTGCGTTACCGGGGGCAAGGTCTTTAGGTCCGGGCTGTAAAAAAGGAGTGTTTTGGCTCGTAAAAGGACCATCGTTGTTGTATCTGAGGTACTCATATACTTTTTCGCCTATCTCAGGGTCGCTTGATGCGCCAACGAATTTTTTGACACTTCCGATGACTCTGGCGGAATTGAAGTCAGGGTCTCCAAAATACACCAGATCTCTGCCGCTGTCGGTATGGCAAATGGCGCATTTTGCTGTAAACATGGCTTTACCTTCAGCGAGTCTGCTCTCAGAGTACGCGTCTGTTGCCATGTAGTTAACCGGTACCTTACCCCCCGCAGTAACAGCAGGTGTTGTTGCAGCCGCAGTAGTAGAAGTACCTCCCGAAGCAGCCGGCGTCGAAGCCGCTTCTGAGATGACGAGTGCTGTGCAGGAAAGAAGCACGACAAAAACGAAAAGGCCAAGAATTGATTTTACAATACGTCCGCGCATAGTACACTTCCCTCTTTACATAAATACAATTTAAGTTTTATATATAATATGTGTTGCCACATAGTCTCTTCCAGCAGAGGAACAGTGAAGCGGCCACCAGCATTCCAATACCGACCCATAAAAGTAAAACCCATTTAAGCAAGGAAACCTTTAACAGTATCGTTCCGTCATCCGTTGAGTTCTCGACAATAACATAGAGATCTTCTTTTATTGAGCTTATGATGAGCGCTTTCGAGTGGTAAACATCCTTTTCTTTGTAGTACTGAAGCGATGTTTCTATATCTCTGTCTGTTTCACCATTATTATATGATAGGTCCGCCGTCCACGTCTTAATCCGAGACCCATCGTCAACAGACACAGATTTGAGCTCCAATACGTGATTCCCAATACTCACGGTATCATTTTTGTTCATCACACTGCTTGTTTCGACTTTCATGCCCCTTGTGCCGATTAAACCAAAAGCGATGATGATGATGGCAAGATGGATAACGAACATCGTAAAATAGCTGCCGTTACTCAGTAATTGGTTCATGTTAAAAACGAAATTCAAGAGTACTGCGATCATGCAAAAGACACAAACCGCCAGCGCAATTCTCGTAAAAACAGGATATGCGGCAAAAGCCGGGATGATGAGGATAATGATTCCAAATACGAGTGATATCGGTAGAATCAGCAGCTTCACCTTGTTGGCTGTATGCTTAAACGTGTAAAAAACTGTTGAAGTAAGCAGAAGCACCAGTCCTAAAAGGCCGAAAACGACGTCATAAGATTTTTCTGTAATGACCAACCCCTGCAGCGGGAGCAGCGGAGATATCGTCATCAGCATAATTATAACGGCGCTGAGAATCAGAAGAATTGACGGGAGATAAAGCTTAATCCGGTTCAGGCTTACTTGGGCGCGTCCTTTTTTTTCTCTTTTTCTGAAAACAGAAATAAAAATCGACATGCATATGACCGTCAGGATGACCAGTATGATGATGAAGAATATTTTACTGGCTTGATTTGAGTATGCGTGTACCGAGCTGATAATACCGCTCCTGGCTAAGAAGGTGCCAAAAAGAACCGAAAACGCCGTCGCAAAAATCAGAATGAACAACGGGCGGCTGCTGATAACATCATCCTTTTTCAGTGTAAATAAATGAAGATACGCTGTAGCAAGCAGCCATGTTACTAATGCCGAATTCTCTATTGGATCCCAGCTCCAGTATCCGCCCCACCCGAGCTCGCTGTACGCCCATATGCCGCCGCTTACAATACCAACCGTCAGAATGATCCAGCCTATTAACGCGATATTTCTTGTCGTCCGTATCTTGGGGCTGTCAGGATTCATAATTTCGTATAGAATTGAAGCAAGTGTCGCAAAAATGCATGAATAGGCGATCATGATCAGGGGCGGATGATAAACCATGCCGCTGCTCTGCAGAGATGGGTTGAGGCCAAATCCGTCACTGCTCAGGCTAACCGGCTTAAATGGGTTGCTTATAAAAATCAGAACAATTAAAAAGCCCAGATTTAAGATGGTTGTCGTTGCTGTTAAACACTTCAGGTATTTCTGATTATTATTTTTCTTAATATGAAATAAACCGTAAATAAAAAGATAAACAATAGAATTGCACGCAGCCCACAGGAGGAGCGAACCTGCGGAGCCCGACCAAAACGCTGATATTTTATATATAAGCGGTAAGCTTCGATCGGTATTTCTGAAAACATATTCGACAGAAAAGTCGCTGCTGATTAAAAGGTAAAGCAGCACAAAGGAAGTCGCTATAATAAAGGCGCTCGATATAATTCCCGCTTTAAGTCCTAACTTGGTGGTTTTTTTAAATTTTAAAAGTATAAGGCATAAAATGCCAATAAAAAATGAGACAGCGAGAGTTATATTTCCACATATTCCCATTACGGTCTCCCATATTTTATCATTTTTTGTGTATAGGCAATACTATGTATATGTTCCATATTGAGGTTAGTATAGCATATATTTCAACGTGGTTAAAGGCCAAAGTATTAACATTTTGTTAATTAAATAAGAAAAATCCGTAAATTAACTACTTTTTATGTGTGTTTTTACCTATATTTTTTGTATTCATATTTTTTACATAAATATATAATTTTTATCTAAATTGGAATTATTGCCAATAATTTTCGGAGCTGAAAGCTCGCTGCAGTTATGCCCGCCTCCGTAATTATTTATTAAAATTTGTTGATTTTCCCCCGCATCGCGCTTGTTGAATGTTTGAATTGTCTGTGATAATATTTAATTGTGCACTGTCTCATTTTTTGCTGTATTTTATGCTTTTAGTTCCTCCGCCCGAAGTCCGGCTATGCTGGACATGGTACAATTCCCCGAGAAAGGTATGGTCATAATTATGAACAGTGAAGAATTAATCAGCTTTTTCGGTTCAGACCAGGAAATTTTAGAGAAATCCGGCATATCTCATGATGACATATCGTTTGCGGTGAAATTGCATTTAAATGATATTCATAAAAGAAAGCTCCAAACCGAACAGAAAAAGATATCCTTGAACACGATAAAATCGATATTCAAGACAATAATCAACAATAATTATCTCATCTGCTTGCGAGACGGCAAGTGCGTTATCATCAGCAGCGACACCGAAAATCCCCGCGTTGATTCAAGCATGAAGGATCTGGATTTTGAGCTTACTCTTATTCCGACAGCTTTGAACTGCACAATCAAGATAAAAGTCCCGACCTGCCCGATTGAATCGGTATCCTTCAGTTACGGGCCGGCAGACAGCATTCTTGGTAAAGTATCCGAGCTCTTTAGACTCTTTGGCGCAAAGAGCAGCCAATACAACATTCTCAAAGCCTCCGAAGAGGGCTATTACAAAGTTTCCGTTTTCAGGCAGAATGCATACGACACCTTGGACGCCTTTTCGTTTATCATAGAGAATACGGCCGATACCCTGCTGACCATCGGCAGCGAGTCGCTCTGCTTCCACAACATGGATGCCTTGCTGAATTACAGCTCAATCGTATCGTATTCCTTTAATCAAAACATTTACAGCATCGTGACGCTGGAAGAGGACACCCTCAAACTGTATTCCATCTCAGCCATACCCAGCGGCAGCGGCAAGAACCCGCTGGACAACTCTTGCTTTGAAGATATATATAAATTAAACAATCTTGTCTTTCGGCAGGAAGAACCTTTTGTCAGCACGGATTCAAAGCTTTTGTCTCTTCCTCTGAACACAGATAAGCTTGCCGTTCATAATTTATTTACTATATTCTTTGAATCTGATTTAGAGAAATATCTCTTCGTTATATCTGATAACATATTGAGGATTGGGCATGACCAGAATGCGCTCCAGCGATTTTCGTTGTTCTACTATCAGGACAAAATGTACATACAAAATGCGGAAAATGAGCTTATCGTTTTGCAGCCTCCCGAGAAAGTTAAAAGCGGTTTCATGGCGCTTAATATGGACTTTAACGAATATTTTCTGGATTTCAATCGCCCTCAGTATCTGCTGGAGTCCGGTTCCGGAACCGCTAAAAAAGCGCAGCTGTACGATGACAAGCTTGTGTTTGGCGAGGAAAGCATCCTGTTTCGCGATTTTGACAAGGTTAATTTTAACCCTGATTGCGGCTGCGCCATGGTGACAATGATCAATGGCAGCACCGCAAGATCATTTGTTTGTGCCTTTGATTACGCCTTTAGCATTTGGCAAAAGTTCGAACGTTCGAACCTGAGTAAATTGAAGCTGATGACCTTCAATGAAATCCAGAGCTACCTTAATAATCTCGTCATCAACAGATTTCTATACGCTGTTTTCGGTGAAATCATCATTACGAACGAAGAGATAAATGATGATATTTCATTGACTGATCTATTGGAAATGATTGCCCAAAAAGACGGTTCCACTCTTCGGACGATGGGTGACAGCCTCCTGACCAAATTCAAGATTAAATCCATTGACGATTTGCAGGAGATCATGCTGCGTAAAGTATCTTCTATTGAATACCATAAAAACAGAATCCTCATCCTGGCAAACGAATGGAACCTTATTTATCCGCATTATATGGGAATGAGGGAATATAAGCACACGATACAGCTTTTCAATTCTGATCTTATTTCGCCGTACGAGCTTGAAAAAGACCGTCTTGATGTTGTCGAAAATATCAGGAAAATAGTTCAGAACGTTAACAGCAGCATCTCCGCCATACTCGGTAATATAGACAAATCCATCTCCAAAATATCCAGTCTGATTCCGCCTCAGATTAGTGCGGATACGAGCACCTACGCTTCAAGGCTTACCTCCAGCAGTCTGGCCTTTCAGAGCGGTACGGTTACTACCGGCTTTAAATTTATCACGCAGCTGAGTGATGCAGTGGCAAAAGGCATCATACTTTCCGATATGCCCAGCTTAGTCTTTTCTCCCGTTTCCAATATTCTCTCCCATTTCGCAAAAGATTCTCAGGAGCGAAAGGATCTCAAGGTCTATGGCAATCAGGTTCTTGAATGGTGGGAAATGATTATGAAATATCTGACGTTCCTCATCGTTGAAGCCCGTCAGATGTTCGGTGAATTTGTCCAGTCCAGAGGTACTCTTTATGCCAAATACATGGAAAATATGAGTGAAAACGAGAAAACGGCGTTTATCGAGAAATATTTCTCAATAATTGAAGATGAAATAAAGGCCATCGTTGAAGAAAAGTTCCATGCGGTAGCCGCCAAAAAGTTTTATCTGCAAACCATTGTCGATAAAATCGAAGAACTTGAAAAGCATTACGCCGACTACATCGATGATTTTGCAACTAAAAAATTATAACGCGAAAAAGGACTTGCTGTTAAGCGAGTCCTTTTATACTTATACTGTATACCTATACTATGCTATCTTCACACTCTAATACATTTTTTAATAAATAGCCCTCTCTGACGCCATAATTGCTGACCAGAATAACCCTGCTTCCGCTCATATCCGCAATTGTCTGAAGTGCAACGATTCCCGGAATTATTGTATGAATCCTGTCGGGCGTCAGCAGTTTGATCCTCTGAATGATATCCCTGCGTTCCTCATTATATTTTGTAAGCATATTCGAAAGCTTGTCAGCCTGCATGACATTGTTGTCAAAGGATAAATCATAGATATCATTATAGAGTTTTCTCGCAGCCTGCGCGGTACCTCCAGTCACGAAGATGTCCAGTTGTTCACCATAATTAAACAGCTGTGTTCTCTTGAGTTCCCTTTTCAGTTCTTGTTTCATATAAATAATATTCGTTTTATGCGTTGTTATCCCCTTAACATATTTGAGTGACAGATTCAGCGAGCCAAGAGGAACACTCAGCGCTTTTAAAATCTCCCCGTTCTCAAAAGTGACAAGCCCGGTGCTTCCTCCGCCGACAACCGCAAATAATCCTGTTTTCATAACAGCAGCCTGCGCCGCACCATAAAAGCCAAGTCTCGCCTCTGTCTCCCCTGAAAGCAGATTGACGTTTAAACCGGCGGTCTCCTCAAACTGCTCCAACACTTCTTTTATATTCGTTATATTTCTTAAAGCGGCTGACGCATACGCATATGTTTGGTCAATTCTCAAGTTATCATGAATCTCGTTGAAATGAATAAGAACTGAACATACCTTTTGAATTCCTTTCGGTGTTAATTTCCCCGAATCAACATATCCAATCAGTCCAATCGTGGATTTTTTGTACAATATGAGCTTGATCATGCCGTTTTCATATGTATAAATCGATAATCTCACGGAATTGGCACCGATATCAATGATACCAATAAACATACTAACCATCCATTCCGCCGCAAAGCCTGCTGCGTTCGCAGTACGATAATGTTTCTATTGCTAAAACCGGCCGGTCAGGTAATTCTGCGTAAGCTCTTCGCGGGGGGCTGAAAAGAGCTGCTCCGTCGTCCCATTTTCCACAACAGCGCCCTTGTAGAAAAACGCGGTATAATCCGAGATGCGGGACGCCTGCTCCATGTTGTGCGTCACCATGATAATGGTGTAGCTCTCTTTCAAGTCCAGCAGCAGCTCTTCTATTTTAAAGGTGGATATCGGGTCGAGCGCCGAGCAGGGTTCGTCAAAAAGGATAATCTGCGGATCAAGCATCAGAGCTCTGGCGATACAGAGCCGCTGCTGCTGGCCGCCGGATAAAAATGTCGCCGATTTCTTGAGGCGGTCACACACCTCATCGTATAACGACGCCATCTTGAGCTTGCTGACAGCCATGTTATAAAACGACTCCTTGCTCCCATGAAAATGTTCTTTTACAGGCAAATACATATTTTTAAGGATGCTCGTCGGGAGCGGGTTCGGCTGCTGAAATATCATGCCTACCTTCTGCCGCAGATTTTCTTTATATTTTGCCGTGTTATCCGCGTAGATGTCTTCTCCGCCAATTTCGACCTTACCTGTCAGCTTAAATGAATGTACAAAGTCATTCATCCGGTTGAGCGAGCGCAGCAGCGTAGTTTTCCCGCAGCCGGAAGGCCCGATAAACGCGTATATGCTGTTTTCCGGTATTTCAAGATTGACATTGTTGAGAACGGTATTGGCACTGTAACAGCATGTTACATCCTGAATGCTGACAGCCGTATTATTTCCCACGTTTTATTGCACCTGCCCTTCCGATCATTGTCGCGGCAATGTTAAGAACGATAATTATGAAAATGAGGACGAGTGACGCGCCGAAAGCGACATCAAACTGATTGCCTTCTCCGACCGGTGACGCGTAATAAATATAGGAAGTCAGCGTGCAGCCGCTGTTCTGCAGCGTCGATATCCAGTTTTGAATCGCATACCATGGCTGAAGGCCGGTCATCCGGATGGACCCGCCGAGCGCCAGCCAGACGATTGCCGTGTCACCGATGATGCGCCCCATGCCCAGAATGACACCGGTCACAAGCCCGTCGGTAGCGGCGGTCAGTATAATTTTGCTGATCGACCGCCACTTGCTCGCGCCGAGTGCTAAGGACGCGTCGTAATATGTTGTCGGTATGGCTTTGAGCGCCTCCGTCATGCTTTTTATGACAAACGGCAGGATCATGACCGCCATTGTAATGCCAGCCACTAAAAAGGACCGCCCGTATGCTTTATTGGAGCCCTCGACGCCAACGACAAGCGTACTCAGAAAACCGAATTGCGGCAATGTGAAAATGATGAGCGCAAACATGGCGATGACGACGGTCGGTACGCCGGCTAAAATATCGACGGCACTTTCCACAAGGACCTTGAAAGCGCCTTTTTTTGCGTAAAAGCAGAGATATATCGCCGTTGCAAGCCCAAACGGGAAGGATATGACAGAGCCTAAAAGCGTTAAAATGCAGGTTCCGATGATGGGCGTCAATATACCGCCGTTGGCAGCTGAAAGAGCCGACGGATCGGGCTGTGTCGAGATGAAATGCCACGAGAGGACACCCGCGCCGTCCTTGAGCAGAACAATGATAATAAAAGCGACAACACTGGCAATCATCGCCATTGCAATAAAAGAGTACGCGGTGCCGACGCCGCAGCTTAAGGTATGGTTTTTTGACTTAATCATCGAAACCCGCCGCCCTTCTCATACTCTTGTTGACCGCTCTGGCAGCGATGCTTAAAATGGCGCCGATGATCAGCAGCATCGCGCCGCAGGCAAAAAGCGCGGAGTCGACGCTCACAGCACCCATTGCTTCCGATTTGTTGATGATCGCTGAAGCCAGCGGCAAGGTCGGCGCAAGAAAATTGACGAAGCCCATTGAGGCAGTCGGGAGGATGCCGAGACCGCCGCATACCATCGATACGGCAATTGCCTCTCCGATGCCGCGGCCCGCGGCCAGGACAACACCGGCGATGATGCCGCTTCGGGCACTCGGTAATATTATTTTATTGATGACCCGGAATTTTTTCATGCCGAAGGCATAGCCCGTCTCCTTAAAAGCGTCCGGAACGGCGCGGATGGCATTGACCGAAAGCGTGACGACTGTCGGTACAATCATAAAGGTCAGCACGATGATTGCCGCCAGCATATTGCGCCCGTCCCACCCGGCATAATTCCAAGCCGCGAACAGCTCGAATTTATCGGTAAAAATGCTCTGCAGAAGCGGAACCACGGTGATGATGCCGACAAGGCCGAAAACGACAGATGGGACAGAGGCCAGAAGGCGCACAATAGCAATAAAGACAGCCGCGGCTTTTGGTGTCGTATATTCACAGATTGTAACTGCCGCACCGAGTCCGATGACCGTTGCAATAATCAGCGCGATGAGTGTCGTCATCAGCGTGCCGTAAATAAGGCCCAGAAAACCGAAATTCAGCATCGGCTCCGCGGCTGAGGCGTAGAAAGCGTTTTGAATCTGGGAGTCAAATCCGCCTGTCGTTATCAATGATAGTCCGCTGGCCTTGATAACGGGCCATGCCCGATAAAACACGAATATAAAAATAAATATAATAATTGCAATACTGATAGCCGATAAAAGATATATAACAGCTTTCGGCAAACCGGACTGCAAAAATTTTCTGCTCATAAAAACCTCCATTCTGCCGCAAAGCGACGGCACAAATGTGTGAAAATCAATTTTCACACTAACCTCCCACACCGCGGCAAAGAAGTACAATTCATTCACTCTGAATTATTTCTCCATGTTTGCCAAAAGACGCGCCGCAGCAATACAGCACGTCTTTTGACTTAGGTTATAACCGGTAGGAGAAAATCAGTTAGTCAGCCAGCATCACATAGCCTTCTTTAGCGACGATATTCTTCTGACCGTCATTGGATCTGATATAGTCGATGAACATGGCGGACAGGCCTGCGGCGCTGCCCTTTGTGCAGCAGTACAGTTCTCTGCTCATGCCGTAGGTCTTGTTAATTACGGTTGTCGATGTTGCCGTAATGCCGTCAAGCGCAACTACTTTAACGGTACTGTCAACGAAGCCGATAGAGTCATAGCCGATCGCGTATTTATTGCCGGCAACAGCGGCTTTAATGAGAGCGGAGGAGGTATACGGCGAGGCTGTGCTGACAACGGAGGCTTTCGCCATCAGCAGCTCTTCAAGTGTCGCTCTGGTGCCGGAGCCTGTTTCACGGGTCATGACAATGATGGGTGAATTGTCACCGCCGACATCCTTCCAGTTTGTGATTTTGCCGAGGAAGATGTCCGCCGCCTGCTGTTTTGTCAGGTTTTTGACAGGATTCGCGGGATTGACAATCAGCGCGATACCGTCATTTGCAACCGCATAGGGGAGAAGCCCTGAGGTTCTTTCGGCATCGGTCAGTTCTCTTGAGCTGTTGCCGATATTGACTGTTCCGGCTGCGACATCCTTGATGCCCGTGCCTGAACCGCCGCCTGATACGGTGATGGAGAGGCCGCTGTTCATTTTCATCAGCGCGTCGGCTGCATCCTGTGCGATCGGCTGTACTGTTGTGGAACCGTCAATTTTCAGTGTACCGGTCATATTTGTAAAGTAATTGACTGTTGCCGTATTCGTCGAGGCGTTGTAATCAACCGTTGCGCCGATGGATTCAGCAAATGCCCGGATAGGAACCATCGTGCTGCCGTTAATGCCTCTGGCGGGATTTGTGAGTGTTTTGTAAACGCCGTTGACCGTATACTTCGGTGAGTCAATTGTGAAAACAACTGTGTATGCCGCTGTCTGTATGGTCGCCTGCTTTTTGGTCTGATTCCATGAAACATCAGCA
Organism: Clostridiales bacterium UBA1316; assembly: GCA_002307055.1. GTDB lineage: Bacteria > Bacillota > Clostridia > Oscillospirales > Oscillospiraceae > Sporobacter. The sequence continues at coordinate 94,203 of DBTM01000078.1, read as the reverse complement.
CCCAGGGTCTCAGAGATCACGCGGAGGGGAACAAGCGTCGTGTTGTTTTCAACGTAGGGGGCTACTGTGGCAGAAACGGTTTTGTTGTCGATGACGAGCTTAATCGGAGTCGCGGCAGCTGCAGCCGGTACGAGCATGGCGACCATAAGTACCGCAACAATAAATGCTAAGATTCTTTTCTTCATTTCTTTCTTCTCCTTTATTCATTTAAAGCTAATTCTTATTTGTAATTGATCCTAACGTGATTATAAAGACGCATTGTTAAGTGTGTAATCGGAACTGTGTAATATTTGGAAGAGCGAAAAATCTCATTTTTCAGCGTTTGTTAAATAAATGAAAAATTAACCGTATCAAAGTAAAATATGGGAAATAAAAGGTTAAATCGCTTATCCTTCAATGTAGCAGCTTTTCCAGATGAGCTTGCATTGCTTCTTTATTGAGCTTGCGTGCTCGGCTAATTCGTGAATGTTGTTAAAATTCCTGCATTTATTGCTGACGCCCGCCACTGATACGCTCATGATCGGATATTGCTCTTCTTCGCCTTTGCGATTTTTAGTGACGATGTAGCCTTTGTTCACATCCTCGTTCGTGTAAAAAGAGAGAATTCCCTGATCAAAGCGTTCTATAAATGAATCGCATATAGTCTCAACATCGTATGTATTGAGCATCGCGACAAAATCATCACCGCCGATATGCCCGATAAAGCTATGCAAAGGCATAATTTCTGTCAGCAGCTTTGAAACAAAATGAATAACCCTGTCTCCGTTCCCGAAGCCGTAGGTGTCGTTGTAAGCTTTAAAGTTATCCAGATCAATATAAAGGATTGTATAAGGTTCGCTCGCCGTCACAAACCCTTCAAAGCTTTTTTCTATCGCCAGATTGCCCGGCAGCCCGGATAACGGATTCAGTTGCCTCGAGTTGAAAACCTCGATTTCCATAGTCTTTTCCAAAAGATCCTTGATCGTCACAACGCCGCGGTAAACCCCCTGCTCGGTTATTGTAATGAAGTCATAGATCGTTTTAATCGGCCGCGCCATCGCCAGCTTTGATACAATATCAATGGAAGTCGAAGCTTCCGTCACGAGAGGGTTTGCATTCATAATATTTGCAATCGGGCGCTTCGTGTGCAGGCTGAAACCATATTGCCCGCTCATGGTCCGCTCAATACCTGACCGGGAAATGCTGCCCAGCACCCCCATATCGCAGTTGACAATCGTAACACCCATGAGATTCTCATTACTTAAAAAATAATTGTAAACATCTCCGGCGAGGTCTGTCGGAGCTGCGGTAATTCCTTCAGCGCAAAGATTACCGATGTAATAATTGGAGACATTCCGAAACTCATGATTTTTCTGCGAATTGCTTGTGTGAATTGTTTCCAGAACATTCGGATCGATATCCAGAATTTCGCTGAGCGGATACTGGATAAAATAACCCTGCCCATAATGGACGCCGATTTCAATAAGCGTCCGCAGCTCTTCCTCGGTCTCAATTCCCTCCGCAATCAGCGAAACATCCGTCAGGCACGAGAAATCGTACAGGCTCTTGACAAGTGCTTTTTTATAAACATCCTTATCGATATCACGGACGAGCTTCATATCTAATTTGATAAAATGCGGATGGACATCGGTAATTAAATTCAAACCCGAGTACCCGGCCCCGGCGTCATCAATGGCTATTTTATAATTCTGATTTTTATAATGGTCTATTGTCGCTTTAAAGCCGGTCAGATCGCCGACGGCGTTTTTTTCTGATATCTCAAAGTAAATGTGAGATGGGTCAATTTTGAATTCCTTTAAATATTCCTTTGTAAACCCGCGTTTAAACTTCTCGTCGTGAATAACATGCGGGTCGACATTTAAGAAGAGCTGAAAAGCGGCATTATCTTTAAACGCTGTTTCCAGTGCTTTCGTCCGGCACAGCTGCTCGAGCTCCCACAGCATGCCGCAATCGGCAGCGACACCGAACAGCGCATCCGGATTTTGAAGCGGTGTGCCGACAGGTCCGCGGCTGAGCGCCTCATAACCCAATATACCGCCGTCCCTTAATGAAATAATCGGCTGAAAAACGATGTGGATATCAGACTCCGCAATTATCTGTATCAGCTGGTTTTGTAAAAAATACTCCGATTCGTCGCTTTGTGCATCCTGCATTCTCATTAACTCCTCATTCTATATATAAATCTGCGATTAATTCCCTGTTTATCCTGCTATGCGGCGGTTGTTCCGGAGCAGTTTTCCCGTCACCCCGGCATAAACGGCTAAAAGGTCGTCAAAAATTGTATTCCAATCTCTCTGCTGAGCCGTCATCAGGGCGCTGCCGCGGATTTTCCTTCTGTAATCCGGATCCGTCATTTTAATCATCGCGTCGGATAAGCTCGCAGCGTCCCGGTATCTGCAGACACACGCATTCTCGCCGTGCGCCGTAAAGTCGGTTACGCCGCCCTCATCGACGCAAATACCGGGCAGTCCGCTGGCCATCGCCTCGAGCATCACATTACCGAAGGTTTCAGTGCCGGACGGAAAAACAAAAACGTCGCAGCTGGCATAAATTTCAGAAAGCGCCTTTCCGCGTTTTGGTCCTGTAAATACCGTGTTTTCTATGTTCATCAAAAGCAGCTCTTTTAAGTAGGGACCGTCGCCTGTAAACACGAAACGGACCGTGTCCCGGCACGTCTCATTGACCCTCATAATGCTCTCAGCCATAGTGTCGAGCCCTTTTTCCCTGGCGATCCTCCCGACATACAGAAAAACAGTTTTGTGCCGGCCCCCCAATTCTTCCCTGACACTGTCGGAATAATAACGCGGGCAGAAGGCCTTTGTGTCGATGCCGCGCGTCCATATATCCAGCTCCCGGAAGCCCCGCTGCGTCAGCTCACGCAGCGTATTGCGCGACGGGCAAAGATTGACCGAGGCAAAGCTGTGGAACCATCTGATATACGACCAAATCGGTTTGCTCAGATACGTGAGGGCGTAATGCTCGAGATACTTGTCATAATTCGTATGATACGACATCACCACCGGCAGATGGAGCGCGCGTGCTGCCCGCAGTCCGCAATATCCGATACCAAGCTCCGTTGCGATATGAACAACATCCGGATTAAACGCGCTGAGTATTTCAGCGACCTTACTGTATTGCGGAAAAGCAAGCCGGCATTCCGGATAGATCAGCGGCGTTATACCTTTAAATCTGTAAACAGGTGTCTCTTCGCTGTCCGGCTGCTCGGTGTCATAATCCGGGGCAAAGAAAATGTGTTCGATGCCGTTTTGCTTCAAATATTTGCTTAAGTAATTAAATGTATTCGTCACACCGTTGATTTGAGGGTAATAAGTATCGCTGAAAAATGCTATTTTCATCTGGGACACCCCCATTAATTTTCGTTGTTACGCCGGATAACACAGTTCATATTCATCGATATGTTCAATGAGCGAGGTGCCGGTAATCCGCACAAGCGCCTCCGTACACGCTTTTAAGCAATAAGTGATATCATTATTAAAGGAGGGGCATTGGCTTAAATACATTTCCTGGAGCGCCTTTAAGCTGCCGAGCAGCATTTCTTCGCTTGCTTCGCCACGCCGCTGGGGCATAAGCATTGGCTCAGCTTGAAGCACGGCTTCACTTTGCAGATACCGATATAAATCCTTTTCATATTGAACATGTGAAACGATATCGCCGGCATAGTCCCGCCTGTGCGGGAAACAAAAAAAGTCTGTATAATAGTGGCAAATTATCCCAAGGTTCTTGGAATAGTCTTTGCCGAATAATACAGACGACTGCTTTATACTCAAGAGATTCTGAATTCTGCCCTGAAGGCAGGCACTGTAGTTTTCGACAACATGCGGTTTAATCAGGAAATTAAGGCATAGATCCGGCAGAACGCAGCCAAACAGGAAGCTTTCTCTATCGAGCATGATTCCCGCCTCCTCTTTAACATACGCACAAAGATATTTGCCTAAAAAAACATGCGCCGCTTTGTTCATATCAGCCACCTCACAGCATCAGTATAATGAATGGTCAGTCTCGCTTCTATCCTGTTTATGTTAAGAGTTTGTCAAATCTTATAAAACACATCATTCATATTTGTACATAATATAAGTGACTACCGATCTGCGCTTGTAAAAAGACGCCGGATAATTTTTATCCGGCGTCCTCTTATTTTGGCACATCACATATCAAGCATATTTAACTAGATATTACTTGATCTTTACCGTGCGGCGCTTTCGAATCTTACAATGTCTGTATATTATTAAATCCCAGGCAGGGCATTCATTAAAAACGAGATAAAAGGAGAGTAAATATGAAAATCAATAAATCCATCAGAATCATCGGCAGCCTTCTACTTATTATTGTAACGGCATTATCCTTATTCGGCTGCGGCTCAGCATCAACCGGCACCTCCGGCAGCCCAAATGCGTCTGCCGCGGCAGATGCGTCCGCTAAATCCTCGGCTTCCCCGAGCACTACCGCTTATGCCGACAAGATCACAGTCGTCTGGTATCCCAATGAATCCGCTTCCGATTACGACGCAGCCCGCGCAAAGGTTGAGGGTTACATCGCTCAGGCGACAGGCAAGAAGGTTGAGGAGAAGCTCACAACAGACTATTCCATCGCTATCGAAGCGCTGGCCAGCGGTCAGGCTCAGATCGCATGCGCCATGGGTGCTCAGGGCTACATCCAGGCTCAGCAGGAAAACGCCGCGGTTAAGCCGCTGATTGTCAATTCCGGTGCTTCAGGCACACTCGATGATGCCATTTATTACAGCTGGCTGTGCGTCAACAAGGGCCAGGAGCAGAACTACATGAAAGACGGCAAATATGTCCTTGATAATATTCAGGGCAAAAAAATGTCCTTCGTTTCCAACAGCTCCACCTCCGGCTTTAAAATCCCTACAACAAATATCATTGCGTATTTCGGCAAAATGGATCAGTGGAAAACATTGAACACGGATGCCCTTGTCGAAGGCAGTTCCGGTAAGTTCTTCTCAGAGGTTCTCTTCGGCGGGTCACATCAGGGGTCAGCCGTCAACCTTCTCTCCGGTAAAGCCGATGTCGCCGCTTTCTGTGATACGGAGCTTGTCAACTATGCCTCTGCCGTCTCCGGCGACAACACCACCGCAGGCTCCGTTTGGGAAGTGAAGAAAGATGCCACCGCGCCGTTCGATACGCTTGTCGGCAAGCAGTTCGTCATCATCCAGGCGACACCTGTTCTCAACGGCCCGTTCGCGTATAATTCCAACACCCTCAGCCCCGATGACGTCAAAGCCATTCAGGCACTGATGACCTCCGACACCGTTACAAACGATACCCAGATTTTTATCCCGAAGGATTCAACCTACAAGGGTATGTATAAGAAGACCGATAAAGAGCAATTTGTTGTTCCCGAGGATTCCTGGTACGACCCGATCCGTAACCTCAGCAAATAATCGTCCTATCTGAAAGTGAATATGCAAGGCTTTAGCGCTCAGCGCTATAGCTTTGCATATGAACATCAGGCAGCGCGCAATATCATACTTTATTCTAAACGATTTAACATGAAGAGGTGAGAACACTTTGCCTTTACTCGAGCTTATTAACGTCAGCAAAACCTATAATAATGTCACGAAAGCATTGCAGAATGTTTCGTTTTCAGTAGAAGAAGGCGAGGTTGTATCCATCATCGGGCCGTCAGGTGCCGGGAAGTCAACGCTGATGCGATGCGTCAACCATCTGGTAGACGCGTCAAGCGGTGCGATTATTTTTGACGGGCAGGATATCACAAACGTCTCGAAAAAGGAACTGCGCAAAGTCCGAACCAAGACCGGCATGATTTTTCAGCATTATAACCTTGTCAACCGGCTCAGTGTTGTTTCAAACGTCCTGCATGGCCGCCTCGGCCATAAATCCACACTCAGCGGCGTCGTGGGGCATTATACCGAGCAGGAAAAAGAAAACGCCTTTAAAATCATCGATATGCTCGGCCTGACAGAGCAGGCCTATAAGCCATGCAACGAGCTCTCCGGCGGTCAGAAGCAGCGCGTCGGCATCGCGCGGGCGCTGATGCAGGAACCCAAGCTCCTTCTGTGTGATGAACCGATTGCCTCCCTTGATCCCAATTCATCAAAAATCATCATGGATCATCTCATCGATATCAACAAAAAAATGAATATCACTGTTATACTCAACCTGCATCAGGTTGATGTGGCGATTAAATACGCCCAGCGCGTTATCGGCATTACCGCCGGCCGGGTGGTTTATGACGGTCCTTCCCATATGCTTGATAAAAAAACGATTTATGAAGTCTACCAGTCAAACGAGGGCGAACTGATTACCGATGTGAAGGGCTGACAGGATGGACAAAAAACTTGCCGTTTTCAGAAAACGCAAAATCACCTTTACGGTCATATTTTTAAGTATCATGGGGCTTTTTATCTTTTCTTCCCTGATCACGGAATATGACGCTGTCAAGGGTATAGAATCCCTGCCGCGCGCGTTCGTCTGGATCGTCACAAAGCTTGTGCCGGATGCCAAAGCCATGCAAAAGCTCCCGAATATACTGCTCAAGCTGAGTGAAACAGCGTTTATTTCCATTGCTGTTACAGTGACCTCCGCGGTATTCGCCTTCTTTTTCAGCTTGCTGGGTTCAAAAACAACAGCCATGAACCGTTTCACAAGCCGGCTCGTGCGTATCATAGCCTCTTTTTTCAGAAATGTCCCCGATGTCGTGTGGGCCATGCTTCTGCTCTTCTCCTTCGGCCAAAATGTGCTGACCGGCTTTTTCGCGCTGTTCTTTTTAACCTTCGGCCTGCTGACGCGAACCTTTATTGAAATGATCGATGAAGTCAGCGCCTCCTGCGTGGAAGCGCTCACCGCGACGGGCGCAACCTTCATGCAGATTGTTTTTCAAGGCATCATCACGTCAACCATCGTGGAAATCATCACTTGGATTATGTACATGATTGAGACGAATATCCGCAACTCAACACTCATCGGTATTTTAACGGCAACAGGTATCGGCTATCTTTTTGATCTTTATTATAAGCGTCTTGAATATGCCACCGCCAGTCTTGTCGTCATCTCAATCGTCGTGCTCGTCATCCTCATTGAAACCATATCAAACAAGATAAGGAAGGTGATTTTATAATGATTGACTCCGCCCTCTCAAAAAACATCCCGCTCGCCCTGGAGCTTCAAGCACATATAAAAAAAACGCCTGCCGGCAAAATTAAAATCCATGCGAGCAATAAAAGCTCCCAGGTCATTAAGATAACCTTGATTACGCTGCTGGCTTTAACAATATACGGTTTTTTAACCTTTGATTATAAAAACATTGATTTTACCAGCGCCATCGGCAGCACGCTGCATAACACCAAGGTTGTTTTCCTCACCCCGAGGATCACGCATATGACGGTTATAAAATCGCTCTATCAGCTGCTCATCACATTCTGCCTCGGCGTGCTGTCAACCCTCTTCGGCGCAGCCATCGCCCTCTTTGTTTCACTGCTCTGCGCAAAAAACATCGCCAATCCCGTCACGGCGAATATTGTTAAAAGCATGGTCGCTTTCGTCCGTGCCGTCCCCACCGTTTTATGGGTACTGATTTTCGCCGTCTCCGCGGGGCTTGGCAGCGTTGCCGCTGTCGCCGGGGTGACCTTCCACAGCGCCGGTTATTTGATTAAGGCTTACGCCGAGTCCATAGAAGAAATGGATTCCGGCACGATTGAGGCTTTAAAAGCCTGCGGCGCGAATTATTGGCAGATTGTTTTCCAGGCTATTTGGCCGTCAACCGTCAGCCTGATGCTGGCCTGGACCTTTATGCGGTTTGAAATCAATTTTACAAACGCCATCGCCATGGGCGCAGCCGCCGGCGCGGGCGGAATCGGCTACGAGCTGTTTATGGCAGGCAGCTTCTATTTTGACCTCAGAGAAATGGGGTACCTCACCTATGTCATCGTCATCGCCGTCATCCTTCTCGAGGTCGCCGCGACTAAAATCAAAGCAAAAGTAAAGTAGAGGACTTGAACACATGGATAAAAAAAGACTATTCAAAATCATGGCAAAAGCGGAGGCGTCCGTCATCGCCGAGCTTTCCGATAAAATTAAAAGCAGCCACACCATTCTTTTGATTAAAGCCCCCGCTAAAACACTCGCCATGATAAAGATGCGCGAGCCTGTAAAATCAAGTCTTTTTTATATCGGCGAAGTCATTGTCACCGAAGTCATTGTTGAGCTTGACGGTGCCAAAGGCCTCTGCGTGACGATGGGCGACGATTTTGACAAGGCCTTGAATATGGCGATTATCGACGCGGCTTGCAACAAGGGTGTTTTCACAGACGAAGGCGTTTTGCTCGCGCTCGAAAGCAGCCAGCTGGATCGTGAGCAAAAGGAAAATGCTTTGCATCTGAAAACGATGGTCAGCTTTAAATCAATGGATCAGGAGGCTCCGAAATGAAAAAAATACATACCTTTGACGAAGTATATGACAGCCAACGCCTGTTCCGGCTGATTTTAACGGCGCTGTCAAATCCCACGAGAACAGTCAATATCAAGGAATTTTCAAATAAGCTGTTCGGTAAATCGCCGGAATTTCTCGCCGTGGCGTTAACGCTTTTAGATAATGAGGTCAGCTTTTACACGAATGAGGACAAAGAATTAGCCCGCGACATCGTCCTCCTGACCTTATCCAAGATTGAAAAAATCAATAATGCCGACTATCTGTTCGTCACAGACATCACCAAGCTTCAAAATTCCGTTCAAAATTCGAAATGCGGCACCCTGCGTGACCCGCATAAATCCGCGACGCTGATTATCCGGATTGATGATAAAAAAGATACAGACCTGACCTTATACGGCGCAGGCATCGACAAAACGATAAGCTTTAAAACCTCTGCCGCCGTGAAGGCGGCGCTCGATATCCGCGACAGCCAGTTTTACGAGTATCCGCAGGGTGTCGACTTGATTTTTGTGACCGATGACGGTGATTTGTTCGCCATTCCGCGTCTGACGCGAAGGGAGGCTGTATAAATGGCTTATGTAGCGGTTTCCGGCGGCAAGGAGGCTATTGAAGCCAGCATGAAGCTCCTGGACTATTACAGAAGCGGGACAGCCAAAGACCTTGCCCTTGAGGCAATAGAAAACAAGCTTTCTCTGCTCGTGGACAGAGTCATGAGCGAAGCGGGCCTGTACTCAAAGGTCTATGCCGCACTGGCACTGAAGCAATGCGAGGGCTCGGTTGAGGAGGCGGTTTTTTTACTCAGAGCCTACCGCTCCACGCTCACGAGGAATTATTACACAACAATCGTCAACACAGCCGGAATGCGCGTTGTGCGGCGGATTTCCTCCGCTTTTAAAGATATTATCGGCGGGCAGCTCCTGGGTGCAACATACGATTATACACACCGCCTGATGAACTTTGATATCTCCGGCGAAGACCCGGCTGCGCTCTATACCGAAATGCAAGCCCACTTAAGCAATGAAAATCAGGCAGAAATCACCCCTTGTCCGCGTGTGTCGGACGAGCTGAAAAAAGAAGGTCTTATTGATATATACCCGGAAAATAACGACGCGCCGTATGACATTACGGAAAACCTGCTGGAATTCCCGACAGTCCGAAGCGCGCGCTTACAGACCCTTTCGAGAGCGGACACGGGCTTTGTCTCAGGCCTTGCTTATTCCGCGCTGCGCGGCTTCGGTACCGTACATCCGACGGTCGGGGAACTGCGCACGGGTTATGCCGAGCTCTGCGTACCGTATCTTCTGGATGACACCGAAAGTATTTATCTCGGCGAAATTCTCTTGACAGAGGTGGAGTGCTTCGCGGAGGCAAACGATAAAGACAGGCTCAAGCTTGCCGTCGGCTACGGCGCGGTTTTTGGCCGAAACGAAAATAAAGCCATCGCCATGGCGATCGTTGACCGGGAGCTGGAGCACCGCGGCCCATTCCCCGCCCAGAACGAGGAGTTCGTATTAATGCACGGGGACAGCCTGGAGATGAATGGCTTTTTATCCCATCTGAAGCTGCCTCATTACGTCACGTTCCAATCAAAGCTCGACGCTGTCAGAAAGACCAGGTTGCAAGCCGATGAATAAAAATTATAATTTTGCTTTTCTTGACGAGGGCTCTAAAAGAGAAATCCGCCGCAGTATTTTAAAGGCTGTTGCCATTCCCGGCTATCAGGTGCCGTTCGGCTCCCGGGAACTGCCGATCGGGCGCGGCTGGGGCACGGGCGGCATCCAGCTGACTCTTTCTCTGATCGGACCCGAGGATATTCTGAAGGTCATCGACCAGGGCAGTGACGAGAGCGTTAACGCCGTTAATATCAAAAAGTTCGTGCAGATGTGCACCGATGTGGAAACGACGGTAAAAACCGGCGACGCCACACTCATTCAGACGCGGCACAGGATACCGGAGGTTCCCCTCCGAAATGATCAGATACTGATTTTGCAAGTCCCGCTTCCCGAGCCGCTCCGCGCCGTGGAAGCCAGCGAGGAAGTGACCAAAAAGATGCATGCCGAGAAGGATTACGCCCCGATGTGGCTGCTCCTGTACGAGAGCCTGATCCGGTTTAAAAAGGTCACCATCGCCTCCGAATACCCCTGCATGGCAGAAGACCGATATATTATGAACCCCAGTCCCATTCCCAAGTTTGATAATCCGAAGCTGCACGAAGCCGATTGCCTGTATCTGTTCGGCGCCGGACGTGAAAAGAAAATTTATGCCATTCCCCCGCACACGAAGGTGGAGTCCCTGGCCTTTGACGACGTACCCTTTGAAAAGGAGAGCTTTAAGGGAAAAAAATGCCGTCTCTGCGGCAGCACGAATACTTATCTTGACGAGATGTTCGACGCGGTGACCGGCGAGCGGTTTTATCAGTGCTCGGATACCTCGTTCTGTCAGGAGGCGCGTGAATGCCACTAAACGAAACACCCATTTTAAGCGTCAGAAACCTCACGGTGCGTTACGGAGACGGCTGCCCCCTGTGCCGACAAAAGCTTGAGAAAAACCGCTGTACCGCCTGCGGCACCGTTTGGGCGGTCAATGATATTTCTCTTGACCTGTATCAGGGGGAGGTGCTTGGCATCGTTGGCGAAAGCGGCTCGGGGAAATCGACCCTGATGCAGTGCCTGTACTTTGACCTTGAGCCGACGGCGGGCCGCGCCTTTTTAAGCGACTACAAAAACGGTTCCAAAAGCATTTGGGACGCGAGCGCAGCCGAGAAGCGCATGATTAAAAACATCCACATGGGTATGGTCTATCAGAATCCGATGATGGGCCTGCGCATGAATTATTCCGCGGCGGCCAATATCGCCGAAAAAATCATCGCCGCCGGCAGCCGCAGCGCCGGTCAGATGACGGCGCGCGCAAAAGAGCTCCTGGAGGCTGTTGAAATACTGACCTCGCGCATGGGCGAAGCACCGAGAAACTTTTCCGGCGGCATGCAGCAGCGCGTTCAAATATCAAAGGCGCTTGCCAACAACCCTGCCTTGCTGCTGCTTGACGAGGTGACAACGGGGCTGGATGTGTCCGTTCAGGCAAAGGTTCTTGACCTCATTCGAACAATCAAAGCGCGCTATGGGGTATCTATTCTGCTCGTCTCTCATGATTTGGCAATCGTCCGCATGCTCGCGGACAGAACAATCGTCCTTCTTGACGGCAAAATCGTTGAAAGCGGACTGACCGATCAGATTCTTGAGGACCCGCAGCACGAATACACGCAGCAGCTTGTCCATTCAATTATATAAGTATATAGGCTGATAGGGGGATAAAGTTTTGACAGCTATCATAAACGGAAAAATTATCACACCCGGTGAAATCCTTGAAAATAAAGTATTAATTATTAATGAGGACAGGATCTCGGCTATCGCCGAGCGCTGTCCTGACACAGCGGACGTTATTAACGCGCGGGGGCGTTTTATTACGCCCGGCTTTATCGATATCCATTCCGATCGGATCGAGCAGTGCATTCTGCCGCGCCCGACGGCTTTATTGGATTTTGAGCTGGCGCTCAAGGAGTGCGAGAGCGAGCTCCTGCATCTGGGTATTACGACAATGTACCATTCCTTAACCTTATATAAGGATGAGTTTTTTGGGAAATCCCCGGTCAGGACAAAAGAAAACGTCCTGAAAATCGCGGACCTCATCGGCAATATACATAACCGGAACCATCTGACCCGGCACCGGTTTCATCTGAGAATAGAAATCGATAATTTTGAAGCCTATGATATCGCCAAGGCCATGATAAAAGATAAAAAAGTCAATGAGATCTCTTTTATGGACCACTCCCCCGGTCAGGGCCAATACAGGGACCTCGAGGTTTACGAAAAATCCATCACCCTCTATAAGGGCAAGGAAATTGATGAGCAGAGCTTTGAGAGCATCATTGCCTATCACAAGAATAAGGCGGTCCTTTCCTTTGAGCAGATGAAGGAGCTCTCCGAGCTCGCCCACGCGCAGGGGATCGCCGTTGCCTCGCATGATGACGATACCGAGGAAAAGCTCGCACTCAACTGCAAGCTCGGCGTGGACATCTGTGAGTTCCCCATCACGATTGAAACGGCGAAGTCAGCCAAAAGCAAAGGCCTCTATACGGTCGTCGGCGCGCCGAATATTCTGCTCGGCGGCTCGCATTCCAGAAACATGTGCGCCGCCCAGGCTATTGGGGAAGGGTGTGTGGACATCATCTGTTCGGATTATTACCCGCCCGCTCTGCTGCACGGTATTTTTATCATGCATCACAAATACGGCATTCCGCTCCACACCATGGTAAATAAAGCGACGCTTATGCCGGCGCAGGCTATGAATATTCACAAGGATTACGGCTCCATCGAAGCCGGGAAAAAAGCCGACCTGCTCATTATCGACCTCCTCGATGGCTACCCCGTCATCACCCACGTCCTCGTCGACGGAAAAATCACATCTCAGGTCGAATATAGGAGATAAAATGGAAATACTGCGCATTGAAAATCTGTCGAAGCATTTTTATCTTCATAGTCTCAATAAAGAAATCCGTTCCTGCCAGAACATCAGCTTCACGCTGGAAAAGGGGCAGTTTATCGGAATTGTCGGCGTCTCGGGCGCGGGCAAATCAACAATACTCAAGTGCATCAACCGAACCTATCTGCCGATGCGGGGTAATATTTACTACGTCAGCGACGCCTTCGGCCTGATTAATCTATCCTCGGCGTCCGAGCGGGAGATGCTGTACCTCCGCAAATACGAGATCGGCTATGTATCTCAGTTTTTAAACGTGATGCCCCGCACGACGGCGAAGGAGCACGTGATGAACGCGCTTCTTGAAATGGGCGAAAATGCTCAAAAAGCCGAAACCCGGGCCAAGGAAATGCTGTCGTATTTCAAGCTGCCCGAAAACCTGTGGGACGTTTATCCGAACACCTTTTCAGGCGGCGAACGCCTGCGCCTGAACCTCGCCCACACAATGGTCAAGCAGCCGCGACTGATGCTCCTGGATGAACCGACCGCCTCCCTTGACAACAAGACGAAATTGTTAGTCAAGAGTATGCTGATTCAGCTCAAGCACAAAGAAACCAGCATGATCGGTATTTTTCACGACCTGGAGTTTATGGAAGGTGTCTGTGACACGGTGTTCAGCATCTCCGAAGGAGCGCTGACATGCTGAAAGCCGATTTGCATATTCATTCCACTGTGTCAGACGGTAGCCTGTCGATCTTGGAAATTATTGAGGCAGCGGCCGCCAAGGGCCTGGATGCCATTGCGATAACAGATCATGATACTTTTTCGCAGACCGCCCAAACACCGAAGCACCCGAAAGTGAAAATTATCCCTGGGCTTGAAATATCAGCTGTTGACCGCAGCAACAGCCTTCGCGTCCATATCCTCGGGTATAACCTCCAAAAGCCGGAAATCGTCGGGCAGCTGACACAGCCCCTGCTCGAAGCCCGCCATCAGAACACCATGAAGCAGATTGCCATTTTAAAAGAACACGGCTATTCCATCGACACGGAAAAGCTCAGCCGAGCCGACGGCAAATATTTTTATAAGCAGCATGTGCTGGATTATTTAGTAAAGACCGGCCAGGCGGAAGAAATGTTCGGTGCTTTTTACAAAACTGTATTTAAAAACAACGGCATCTGCCATTTTGATATTACCTATATCGATGCTTTCGACGCCGTCAAAGCTATCAAGCAGGCCGGGGGCGAGGCTGTGCTCGCCCATCCCGGTCAGCAGCAGAATTTTTATTTGATTCCCGCTCTTGTTGACTGCGGGCTCGACGGGCTCGAGTGCAATCATCATACGCACAGTGAAAGAGACAGAGCCGCCGTCAAGCGCTACGCCGAAGCCTTCGGCCTATATCTCACAGGCGGCAGCGATTACCACGGCATATATGAGCCGCAGCTCGTGGGCATCGGCGATATCCTGTCGGAAGAAAGCGGAGTGAAAGCGTTATGCTGAGCAGAGAGCCGACCATACACGAAAATGTAGTTCTTAACAACACCACGCTCGGCGCTTACACCGAGCTTCACGCAAACTGCGTCATTAACAATACCTTCATCGGCGACTATTCCTATTGCGCCGGCTTCAACCAAATCGATTACGCCGTCATCGGCAAGTTTTGCTCGATTGCGTCCTTCGTGCGCATCAATCCGGGCAATCATCCTGCTTATACCAGAGTCGCTCAGCATCACTTCACCTACCGCAGCTCCCTGTTTGGTTTCGGCCCCGATGATGAAGACTTTTTTAACTGGCGCAAGGCAAGCCCCGTCACCATCGGCAATGATGTCTGGATCGGGCACAACGCCAGCGTCATGCCCGGCGTGACCATCGGCAGCGGCGCGGTCATCGGCACTGGCGCCGTCGTCACAAAGGATGTCTCCCCCTACGCCATCGTCGTCGGCGTACCGGCTAAAAAAATAAAAATGCGCTTTTCTGCCGACCTGATAGAAAGAATAGAAAAGTCGCGCTGGTGGGACTGGGATGACGAGACCATCAAACAGCGTCTGCCTGATTTCAGGAACCTGGACGCGTTTATAAACAAGTACCTGTAGTGTTGATTCCTCATTATTTTCGCCGCAAAAAACACAAAGCGCTGTAACATCATCATTACAGCGCTTTGAAGCATTTTTTACTATCACATTGGCTCGGGTCCGGTTTTCAGCGGAATTCGGAATAATCGGCAGTAGTCCTTCTGCGCCTCGATCTCGCACTGGCAAATCAGCTGACAAAATAACGTGTCGCTGGGGTTTTCTGACCTCTGCGCCGCTTGAAGCGCCGTTATATACTCATGCCATAGGATCGGCGGGATGGATATAATGCAGTAGCCGCCGTTCATAAGGATTAAATTCATCAACAGACGCGCCGTCCTGCCGTTGCCGTCATCAAACGGGTGAATATCCACCAGCCGCCGGTGCGCAAACGCGGCAAACAGCACAGAATGCATGAATGTCTTTTGCTCATTGAGCTGTTGAATAAAGACGCGCATCCTGTCCGGTATATCCGCCACCGTGGGCGGAAGAAACTCTGTGCCGGTGATAAAAATCTGATGCTGGCGGTACACGCCGGCCTTTACACTGTCAATACTGCGATAAAATAAAAAATGCAGCCGCTTTATGATATCCTCGGTGAAGCAAAGCTCACCGCTTCGGGCAACCTCAAGCATGAAGTCATAGGCTTCGGCGTGGCCGGTTGCTTCATAACAGTCGCGGACCGGCTTTCCGCCCGCGGTAAGTCCGTCTTCCAATAACACCTTTGTTTCGCTTAATGTCAGGGAGTTGCCCTCCAGAGCGTTGCTTGTATATGTAGTGCCTATTCGGTAATAACCGTCGAGTTCCCTGATCTCCTCCGCCGTGAGCGGACGTTTGGCACTTATCACAGCCCGGTAGCCGTCAATTTTATCAAGTAATTCCTTGATGCTCATCCACATCACCTCAGAATTATTATACACGATTTTCCAAAAAAAATATCCTTTGTCCTCAAATTATGATAATATTTAAGACACGCACGATTGCAGGGAAGGGGATGGTAATGCCTATGGAAGAGCAATTTGCGCTGACGGATGAAGAGCTGTTTCTTTTCAATCAGGGCACACTCTGCCGCGGCTATCAAAAATTCGGCGCGCATCTCGGCCGCAGCGGGGAGCGCTCCGGCGTCTGTTTCACAGTCTGGGCACCGTCGGCGAAAAGTGTCCGTGTCGTCGGTTCATTCAACGATTGGCGCGCGGACGAAAACAGGATGTCCCCGGTTGGCTCTTCCGGTGTCTGGTCGATATTTATTGCGGGTATAACAGAGGGCGCGCTGTACAAGTATCTGATCGAGACAGCGGGCGGCGCCCTGCTTTACAAGTCAGACCCCTTTGCCTTTTCCTCTGAGCTCAGGCCCGGCACAGCCTCACGCGTGGCCGATTTATCCCGCGGCGTCTGGCAGGACGGCGCGTGGCTGCAGCGCAGAAAAACAGCACCTCATTCTGAACAGCCGATGAATATATACGAGGTTCACCTCGGCTCCTGGAAGCAGCATGACGTTGGGCAGCCGGATGAGATGACAACGCCGTCCGACCGGTTTTTCACCTATCGGGCGCTTGCCGAAACGCTCATACCCTACGCAAAGGATATGGGCTTTACCCATATTGAGTTCATGCCCGTTATGGAGCACCCGTTTGACGGCTCCTGGGGCTATCAGGTCACGGGGTATTACGCCCCGACGAGCCGTTATGGCACGCCCGAGGATTTTATGTATTTTATTAACGCCTGCCACACGGCGGAGCTCGGCGTGATTCTCGACTGGGTTCCCGGTCATTTCTGCCGCGACGCGCACGGCCTGGGGCGTTTTAACGGCGCTAAGCTTTATGAAGTCGAAGACCACGCGCAATGGGGTACCTATAAATTTGATTTAGGCCGGCCAGAAGTGCGTTCTTTTCTTCTGAGCAACGCCCTGTTTTGGCTCGATATCTATCATATTGACGGCATCCGCGTCGACGGTGTGACCAGCATGCTCTACCTCAACTTCGGCATCGGTGACAAAACGAAGCACCGGAAAAACAGGCTGGGAGGCGACGAGGACCTCGACGCCGTCTCCTTTATCAAAGAATTCAACCAAACCGTGTCTTTATATTACCCCGACGTGTTTACCGCAGCCGAGGAGAGCACCTCCTGGCCCCAGGTCACGCGGCTGCCCGATCAGGGCGGCCTTGGCTTTAGCTGCAAATGGGACATGGGCTGGATGAATGACACCTTGAAATACACGCAGCAGGACTTCCCGGTACGCTCACAGAGCCATAATTTACTGACCTTTTCAATGATGTACGCCTACTCCGAAAGCTTTATTCTGCCGCTGTCCCACGATGAGGTCGTCCATGGCAAGCGCTCGCTCATCGGGCGTATGCCCGGAAATTATTGGCATCAATTTGCCGGACTTCGCCTTCTGGCGCTCTATCAATTGTGCCATCCCGGAGCAAAGCTGAGCTTTATGGGCAATGAGTTCGGTCAATTTGTCGAATGGCGTTATTTTGAGAGCTTGGAGTGGTTCCTGCTTGATTATGACGCCCATCGGCAGCATCAGTTTTTTATAAAGACGCTCAATCACCTCTATCTCAAAGCCTCGCCGCTTTGGGAACTCGATTTCGATACGCGCGGTTTCGTCTGGCTTGATGCCGATAACAAGCGGCAGAGCATATTGCTTTTCAAGCGGCAGGGCAAAGCGGAAATGGATTTTTTCATCATTGCGCTCAATTTTCTGCCTGACAGCTATACAAAGTACAAAATCGGCGTCCCTCTGCCGGGCCGCTATACAGAAATTCTGAATTCCGACGATAAATGTTTTGGGGGGAGCGGGAAGCTCAATCCCGGCGCGCTGACGGCGCAGGCAGTCCCCATGCATGGTCAGAATTTCTCCCTGGAAATTACCGTTCCTCCGCTCGGCGGAACGATTATCAGACCGGAGCTCATATAAACTTGTCAATCATAAGGAGATCATCATGTTTGTCGGTAAAGAGGATTTTTTATTGGAATTCCAGGCGGAAGCTGCCGAGTCATTCGGGAAGCCGCTGAAATACTGCAGCGAATCGGAAATATATGAAGCCCTTGTCCGGCTGATTGCCGCCAAGGCGGCGATGATCCGCACAGAAACGCGGCAGAGGACAATCAATAACAAAGATAAGGAAGTTTATTATTTTTCCATGGAATTTCTCATCGGCAGACTTTTGAAAAACTACCTCATAAACTTTGCCGTCGAGGATATTGTCCGCGAGGGGATAAAAGAGCTGGGCATGGATTTAGACGCGCTTTACCGCAATGAGCGCGACCCCGGTCTCGGCAACGGCGGACTGGGAAGGCTCGCGGCATGCTACCTGGATTCGGCAACCTTTCTCAGCATTCCCTGCGTCGGTATGGGCATACGATATCGCTTCGGCCTTTTCAAGCAGAAGCTCGTTGACGGCTGGCAGACGGAAGAACCGGACACCTGGCTCGACAACGGTTACCCGTGGGAAACAATAAAGTCGGATGCGTCCGTTGTCGTCAAGTTCGGCGGTATTGTGGACAAGGACTTCACCAGCGGCAAAATGACGTTCGTATACCGGGATTACACCTCAATACAAGCCGTCCCCTACGATGTGCCGATTGTCGGCTACGGCGGCAAAACGGTGAATGCGCTCCGCCTGTGGCGTGCCGTGCCGCTTCACGAAATTTTTGATATCGGCGCTTTTAACAAGGGCGACTACTCCGAAGCCGTCCGCAACAGGAATGACATTGAGGCAATCACAACCATCCTATATCCCGATGACTCCAGCGCTACCGGCCGTGAGCTGCGCCTGAAGCAGGAATATTTCTTTGTGGCTGCCGGTATCGGCTCCATTCTCCGAAACTATAAAGCCCGATACGGTCAGAATGATCTTCACTTTTTTGCAGACCGTATCAGCATCCACATTAACGACACACATCCGTCCTTATGCACCCCTGAGCTGCTGCGCCTGCTGATGGACGAAGAGCATATGGAGTGGGATGAGGCCTGGGCGATTACGTCAAAAGCGGTCTCCTACACAAACCACACCATTTTGCCCGAGGCGCTCGAAAAATGGCCGATAGATCTGTTCCGCCGCCTGCTCCCCAGGATTTATATGATCGTCGAGGAAATTGACCGGAGATTCAGAGAGTCAACCGACAGAGCGAAACCGAACTGGCAGGATATGCTCAAAGCCACCGCCATACTCTGGGACGGGCAGGTCCGAATGGCAAACCTCTGCGTCATAAGCAGCCATCTGGTCAACGGTGTTTCCGACATTCATACGGGGATTCTTCAGACTGAAACGATGAAAGAATTCTATGGCTTAACCCCGGAGAAGTTCCTGAACGTCACCAACGGTGTCAGCCACCGCCGGTTTTTGCTGGAATCGAACCCCGGCCTGTCTCGCCTGATTACAGAAACCATCGGCCGCCGCTGGATTGAAAATGCCATGGAGCTCTCGAAGCTTCTTGATTACAAAAATGACGCCGCTTTTCTCAGCCGGATTCGCGCCGTCAAGCGCGAAAACAAGATCCGGCTGGCTGATTACATCAAGCGCGAAAACAATATAACGGTTGATCCCGACTCGGTGTTTGATATTCACGTCAAGCGTATTCACGCATATAAGCGTCAGCTCCTTTTTGCCTTTAAGATAATGGATACGTATAACCGGCTCAAATTAAACCCGCAGGCCGATTTCCGCCCGCATACGTTTATTGTCGCCGGAAAGGCCGCGCAGAGCTATGTTTTTGCCAAGGAGACGATTAAATTTATCTGCTCGATCGCCGATATTATCAACAGCGACCCGGATGTTCAGGACAAGCTCAAGGTTGTGTTCATTGAAAACTATAATGTCTCCACCGCTCAGCTTATTTACCCGGCAGCCGATATCAGCGAGCAGCTTTCAACAGCCGGCAAGGAAGCCAGCGGCACCGGCAACATGAAATTCATGTTCAACGGCGCGATTACGCTCGGCACCTCCGACGGCGCTAACATTGAAATATGCGAGCATGTCGGTCCGGATAATATTTTCATTTTCGGCTTAAAGGCCGAAGAGGTGTTGAATTATCACAAATGCGGCGGTTATTTATCGTTTGACGCATATCAGTCCGACGACCGCCTCAAGCTTATCTGCGATCAGCTCATTAACGGCTTTTACAAGGGTTATGAATTCAACCATATATACGACGCGCTTCTGCACAATAATGACGAGTATTTTGTCTTGAAAGATTTTGACTCCTACGTGAAAACCTGGGAGAAAATGATTGGGCTCTACGGCGACGAGCAAAAATGGTCGGGCATGTCCCTGACCAATACCGCGCAGGCCGGATGCTTCTCCAGTGACCGGTCTGTCAGGGATTACGCGAATAAAATCTGGCATACCAGATGCGATATTTGTTAAGCTGTTGAATCAGTTCAGGGAGGCAACGCATATGCGAAAAAAAGAATGCCTGGCCATGCTGCTGGCCGGCGGTCAGGGGAGCAGACTCGGTGTGCTCACGAAGAAAAAAGCCAAACCGGCCGTCGTCTTCGGCGGAAAGTACAGAATTATCGATTTCAGCCTGAGTAACTGCGTCAATTCCGGTATTGACACCGTGGGCATTTTGACCCAGTACAAGCCGCTCATTTTAAACGCCTATATCGGAACAGGCGAGGCCTGGGATCTCGATTTATCCAACGGCGGCGTTCATCTCCTCGCCCCCATTTATACCGAGACCGGCGGCCAGTGGTACCGGGGGACGGCTGACGCCATCTTTCACAATATCGATTTTATCGACAGCTACGACCCGGAGTATGTCCTCATTTTATCCGGCGATCATCTCTATAAAATGGACTACAGCGGGATGCTGGCCTTTCACAAAAAGAGCGGGGCCGATCTGACGATCTCCGTGATAGAGGTTCCCTGGGAAAAAGCCGGCCGTTTCGGCGTGATGAATGTTGACGGCGACATGCGCATCACGGAATTTGCCGAAAAACCGGATCATCCCGAAAGCAATCTTGCCTCCATGGGTATTTATCTTTTTAAATGGCACGTTCTGCGGGAGGTCCTGCTGAAGGATCATGACGACGACCGCTCGGAGAAGGATTTCGGCAAAAACATCATCCCGAATATGCTGCGGCAGCGAAGAGATATTTTTGCCTACAGGTTTTCGGGCTATTGGCAGGATGTCGGCACCATCGACAGCTATTACGACGCGCAGATGGGCCTGCTGGATGAAGAACCCGCTTTCAACATTTTTGACAGAGAGCTGCGGATTTTCTCAAACTCAAACATCTTCCCGCCTCATTATATCGGCAAAAACGGTATTGTAAAACGCAGTCTTGTCTGCAACGGCTGCACCATTATGGGCGAGGTTAAAAACTCCATCCTCAGCTTTGATGTCGTTGTCGGCGAGGGTGCCTACGTGGACGAATCTATCTTGCTGCCCGGTGCCGTCGTCGAGGACGGAGCCAGAGTCATTAAAGCCATCGTCGGTGAGGGCGCCGTCATCGAAAAAGGCGCCTGCTTCTGCGGCGATAATTCAAAAAACAGAATCGCCGTCATCGGTGACGACGAACGCTACAGTACGATCGGAGGCTGACGGAGAATGAAAAGAATGATGGGCCTTATTGCGGCAAATTACTCGAATGATTCCTTTGCGCAGCTGACCAAGGACCGGCCGGTCGCGTCGCTCCCCTTCGGCGGGCGCTATCGGTTTGTGGATTTCCCCCTGTCAAACATGGTCAATTCCGGTATTTTCACCGTCGGCTTGATTACGCCTTATATGTACCGCTCCATCATGGACCATGTGGGCGTCGGCAAAGAGTGGTCTCTGAATCGTAAAGTCGGCGGGATGTTTATACTGCCGGGTTCTATATATGGCCTCAAAAACGTTCCAGGTAAGTTTTTGCTGCGCGATATCATCCAGAACCGTGCTTTTCTTGACCGCGGCCAATCGGAGCTCGTGGTCATATCCGCCTGTAATAAGATATTTAACATCGATTTCCGTGCCGTTGCCGAGGCGCATGTCGCCAGCAATGCCCAGATTACGATGATCTATAAAAAAACGGCTGTCAGTCCCGAATCGAAGGAGCTGTATCTCACGATTGACGCGACCTCGAGAGTCAAAACCGCCGATGAGGTAAAAGACGGTGAAGCAAACTGCTTCCTGGATGCCTTTATCATCAACCGCGATCTTCTTCTGAAATGCATCGGGTGGTATGAAACGACCAGCTATCTTGACCTCACGGAAATCATCATCGAAAATCTGGATCATCTTGACGTATTCGGTTATGCGTTTACCGGTTATATGGGCAATGCCGACAGCATCAAAAGCTATATGAAATGCAATCAGGACCTGCTTAATCCCGAGGTTGCCCAGGAGCTTTTCCAGCAGGACAGGCCCATTATCACAAAGATTCAGGACAGCCCTCCGGCGAAATACTGGCTGACCGCGTATGTCAAAAATTCCATTGTCTCATCCGGCTGCATCATTAAAGGAACTGTTGAAAACAGCATCATTTTCAGAGGCGTCACCGTGGAGCCGGGGGCGGTTGTCAGGAATTGCGTCATTATGCAGAATACCGTCATTCGAAAAAATTCAACTCTTGAAAATGTAATCAGCGATAAATACGCCGTCATCCGTGAAGGCGTCAAGCTCTTCGGCAACACCAACGATCCGATCCTTGTCGGAAAAGGTCAGGACGTCTGACAAATTTGACGTACGGAGATTTTCATGAACGATAACCCGAAAATATTATTCGCCGCCTTTGAGGCCGACCCGTTTGCGAAAACAGGCGGACTCGGCGACGTCTGCGGCAGCCTGCCGGCCGCCCTGAATACGGCCGGCTGCGATACCCGCGTCATCCTGCCGAAATTTAAAACCATCGCGCAGGCGTATCAGGACGCTATGTGTCCTGTCGCTGATTTTCGCGTCAACCTCTCATGGCGCAATCAGTACTGCGGGATTGAAACGCTCACCCATCAAAACGTCACCTATTATTTCGTTGACAATGAGTATTATTTCAAACGCGACCGGCTGTACGGCTACGACGATGACGGCGAGCGGATTGCGTTTTTCTCAATGGCTGTATTGGCGTGCCTCCCGTATCTGCCTGATTTTTTCCCTCAAATCCTCCATTGTCACGATTGGCACGCGTCTCTTGTGCCGGTTTATCTCAGGGAGCTGTTTAACACCGAGGCGCAATACCGCGATATTAAGACCGTTTTTACGATTCACAATCTGAAATTTCAGGGCATTTTTCCCCTTTCTTATATCGCCGAGGTGCTTGGTCTGCAAGCTTATCCCGACGCCGTCCGGCAGCTCACGCAGTTTGACACGATCAATTACCTCCGCGGCGCGCTGAACTACAGCGACCGGATCACAACCGTCAGTCCGACGTACGCCGATGAAATATGTACGGAATTTTACGGCGAGCGGGCCCAGGATATCCTGACCCGGCGGCGCAATATTCTGTCCGGCATCCTCAACGGCATCGACAGTACCAAATACAATCCCGCGGCGGATACGCATATTTGTCAAAGCTATGACGCCGATTCGTATGAGAAGAAGTTGGAGAACAAAACGTACCTGCAAGCGGAGCTGGGCCTTGAGGCTCAGCCGGATATCCCCCTTCTCGTGCTTGTCAGCCGCCTGACGGAGCAAAAGGGGCTAACGCTCCTCCTTCAGATTCTTGAAGCCCTGATGACGGAGCCGCTGCAGCTTGCCGTTCTGGGCGTCGGCGACAAGAAATACGAGGAGGCATTCGGTTATTTCGCGCAGCGGTATCCGGGCAGATTCGCGGCACGTTTTGTCTTTGATGAAGGCTTCTCTCAAAAATTCTACGCCGGCGCGGATATGCTTCTGATTCCGTCACTGTTTGAGCCCTGCGGCTTAACGCAGATGATCGCCATGCGCTTCGGTACGCTCCCGATTGTCCGGGAAACCGGCGGCTTAAGAGACAGCGTCAAGCCTTACAACCAACACACCGGAGAGGGCAACGGCTTCAGCTTTCACAATTTTGCCGCCAGCGAATTGCTCGATACCATCCGTGCGGCGGTTCACCTCTATTCCTCCAACCGAGCCGCGTGGAACACGATGGCCAAGCGCGCCATGGCGGAGGATTTCTCCTGGAACGCGTCGGCAAAAAAATACATGACACTGTATCAGGGTTTATTATGAATGCTTACCACAATTCCCACGCGCCCCAATATCGGCAGCCGTTCGGAGCCGTATCCGCCGGTGAAACGGTGACGCTGACCCTTGATGTCACCGCCTCGTCGGATACAGTCTCCTGCGCTCTTATATTGAAGCAGGAAGGGCAGGCTGCCCAAACAATTCCGATGCTGCCCTCCGACGGCGGCCCTGATCACTTTTCCGTGACAATTCAAACGCCCGCGCAAGGCACGCTGCTTTGGTATTTCTTCGCGCTTCGGGACGGACGCGGTCCACTCCAATATTACGGTAATAATCCCGGGGGCTTCGGCGGCTCCGGTCAGCTCTCTGGCAGTGAACCGCCCCCGTATCAGATTACCGTTTATGAAAAAAGCAGCGCGCCCGAATGGTATAAAAACGCCATTGTCTATCAGATATTCCCCGACCGCTTCCATCGCGGGCGTGATTGGGAAACGCGCCGGAGTAATAGCCGCCGTCCCGGGAGCTGGCGCGGGCCGACCCGTGTTTTTCAGGAGAACTGGCTTGACACACCCTTTTATACAAAGAACGAACAGGGCGCGGTCACCCGCTGGCCCTTTTTCGGCGGGACGCTTGAAGGCATCCGCGAAAAGCTCCTGTATCTGAAAAGCCTTGGTGTCAGCGCCATTTACCTCAATCCGATTTTCGAAGCCGCCAGCAATCATAAATATGATACAGCCGACTATACGAAAATAGACCCCGGCTTCGGTGACAGCCAAAGCTTTTCCGCGCTTGTCCAGGCCGCCGAAGAATTCGGCATCGGCCTCATATTAGACGGTGTTTTCAGCCATACGGGCGCCGACAGCATCTATTTCAACAAATACGGTAATTATCCGGGCTCAGGCGCCTTTCAGGGGGCGTCGTCCCCCTTTTTTGATTGGTATCACTTTGACCGCTTTCCCGAGCAATACGACAGCTGGTGGGGTGTCGACGATCTGCCGAAGGCCGATAAGCAAAATGCCGCTTACGGTGAATTTATCTTCGGCGGTGCCGATAGTGTGATTCGCCGCTGGCTGAGGCTCGGTGCCCGCGGTTGGCGGCTTGACGTCGCCGATGAGCTGCCGGATGCGTTTATTCAGGGCATTCGGAGCGCAATGACCGCGCAGCGCCCCGACAGCATTCTGCTCGGTGAGGTCTGGGAGGATGCCAGCAGCAAAATCAGCTACGGTTCGCGCCGGAGATATCTCTTAGGCAGTGGGCTGCAGTCGGTCACCAACTATCCGTTTCGTCTGGCCGGAATGGACTATATGCTCGGCAAGTGCTCCGCCTTCGCCTTGGCGGACCGCCTGATGAGCCTCAAAGAGAATTACCCGCCCGACAGCAGCGCCATGGCGCTCAACCTCATCGGCAGTCATGACCGGGTCCGGGCCATCACGCTGCTGGGGGACGCCCCGGAGGCTTTAACTGACCTGCAAAAAGAATATTTCAAGCTCTCCGACGCGCAATACGCTCTGGCAAAGCAGCGTCTCAAGCTCCTCTCCCTCCTGCAGTTCGCCGTGTCCGGCGTCCCGTGTATTTATTACGGCGACGAAGCGGGCGTCCAGGGCTATGAGGACCCTTACAACCGCGCGCCGTATCCCTGGGGCGCCGAGGATGCCGAGCTTTTAGAACATTATCGTACCCTGGCCATGCTCCGGCTTCAGTATAAGCCTTTTCTCTGCGGTGATTTTCTCCCGCAGGGACTCACCGAGCATGTCCTCTCCGTCAGGCGGCGGACTGCCGAGGAAGAGCTTCTCGTCCTTGTAAACCGTGGCGTTTTTGAGTGGGAAACCGTCACGCTTCAGACTGGCGGCGCATACATTCTGGACCTGCTTCAATCAGAAGAGCTTCACCCCGCGGGCGGCTGCCTGACATTCACAATGCCGCCGCTGACCGCCAGAGTTCTCTTCCTGCAGCCCGAGCCGCCTGTAACCGCCGAGCTCACCAGGGCCGCCGGTGTTCTCTGCCATATCAGTTCAATTCCCACGGCACAAACCGACACGGCGTCACTTCAGGAGATATATCAGTTCATCGATTTTCTCGCGGACAGCGGCCAGAAGCTGTGGCAGCTGCTGCCGCTGAATCCCCGCGGCAAGGGCAATTCCCCGTTTTTCACCCCGTCCGTCTTTGCTCTTGGTTCTTATATCTCAGACAGTGCTGCAGCGATCAATAACGAGGACTTCCGCCGTTTCTGTGCCGAGAACGCCTATTGGCTTGAGGATTACGCCCTGTATCTGTCCCTCAAAGCGGCAAACGGCGGCAAACCGTGGCAGGAGTGGCCGGAAGGCGAAAAAAGGCGGTGCGATATAGAAGCGCTCCTGGCGCTTCACAGCGGTTCTATATGGAGCCACAAGCAGGAGCAATACCGCTGGCAGCTGAACTGGCAGTCGGTCAAAAAATATGCCAATAGCCACGGTATCACGATTATCGGCGATATCCCCGTTTATACCGCGCCCGACAGTGCCGATGTCTGGGCGCATCAGGGGCTTTTCCGGCTCGACGAAACCGGCTGCGCCGCTTTGCACGCCGGTGTACCGCCGGACTACTTCAGCCTGCGGGGCCAGGATTGGGGCAATCCGCTCTACGCCTGGGACAGCGCCAAAGAAGGCGTCTATCAGTTCTGGGAGAACAGGCTGCGCCGCGCCATGCTCAACTATGATATAATCCGTATTGATCATTTCCGTTCCTTTTCAGCCTATTTCGCAATACAGCAGGGGACGCAGCCGGTTGACGGCTGCTGGCTCAGCGGTGCCGGAATCGATTTTTTCAAGGAAATGCGAGCGCGTCTGGGCAGCCTTCCGTTCATCGCGGAGGATTTAGGGGTATTGGACGCGGGTGTTCGTAATTTGCTCAAACTCACAGGGCTGCCCGGGATGAATGTCTGGCAGTTTTGCGCCGAGGAAATGCAAAACGCGGCGCCGGAGGACGCGGCGCGCCGCGTCTTCTACAGCGGCACGCACGACAATCAGACCCTCGTCGGCTGGTGCGCCGATACGTGCCCCGATCAAAACCCCGTGACGGCCGCCGGGGAAATCATTGAAAAGCTCTATGCCACGAACGCCCCCTGGGTAATAACGCCTTTACAGGATCTGCTGCTGCTCGGCGATGAAGCGCGCATGAACACACCCGGTATCGTCGGCGGCAACTGGCAATGGCAGGCACAGCGCGCGCAAATAACCGGCGCGCTCTCAGCAAAGCTCCGCGAATTATGCAAGGAAAACCGCAGACTATAAAGCATGAACACAGAAAAGCGTGAATAAACTGTATATTAAACCGCAGGGTACAGAAACTATCAATACCGATTGGTAATACGAGGAGATTTTATGATGTATATTAATAATTTACTGGACAGCTTCAGCACGCCTAAAAGAAAAAAAATCAACACTGCGCATTATATGGCTGCTGGAATGTGTATCGCGACCATTGCAGGCGTCTGCGTCGCGACAGGCGTTTTTCTGCATTCAAAATCCGGAAAAGAGCTTCGGTCAAAAATGAAAAACAGAGCGATTGACACGGTTGACGACCTAAAAAATATCGTTATAAAGTATACAGATTCAATAAAAGTATCAGCCGCTCACGCCGCGGATCATGTCTGCAGCGCCGTTGAAGCCGCTGAGGATAAAGCAGCCGCTGTAAAAAGGGAATTCTGCTGCGGCAGCGATAAAATCGCACAAGACGTTCAGGATACCGCAGAAAATATTACGCAAGCATATACCGAAGCAACTGATGACTGATCCCGCCCCCGTCTCATACTCATAAACAGCAGAATAAAAAAGCTGCAATCCGCCAGGGCTGCAGCTTTTTCGTTTTATTTTTACGCTTTTGTTATGAGCCTGTTGAGTATGCTATTGTCTTTATCGATCAGATAAAGCAAATGGCAGGCTGTCTTGCTTGGTATGTTGCGTCCGGCTTCCGGCTACCACGCCTCAACCGTACGTCCCGAAACTCCCAGAACGCTGGCTAGCCCTCTCTGGGACAATTGCAGCTTCAGGCGCAAGCGCGCTATATCCTGCGCTTGATACACAGGCGCAGTAAGCGCAACAACCGTGCGCCGCCTCGCCTTAGAGGCATCGCCGTTTTTATACGCGTTAGCTTTCTCAAGGCTCTGTACAAGCTCATTAAAATAGTCCATAAACTTATTCCTCCCTTAAGCCAGCTATCAGGTTTCTAATCATCTTTTTCTGTTTCTCGGTAAGATCGGTCTGAACATTCTTCGGATAAGCAAGAAGGCAATAGATGCGCTGCTTTATGAGAACATCAATATATAACGCGCATTCTGCCGGACTTACCACGATGTTCATAGGCAAATCGCATCTTCCGAGCGCCCGACAGATCGAGTATAACATCGCCGGTTTTAGGATACTTCAGAAGAATACTTTTCAAGCCGTTCTAAATCATTATCAGTCACGCCCGCAGCTTTCCAACTCCGTATGAAAGTATTGGTGTATATAAATTCTCTCTCCACCTGATATATCTCCCTGCTATCAATATATACTATTCAATAGTAGTTGTCAAAAAGAAGCTATACAGTATATGTCATTTAATTCATATATTACCACGCATATACGGCAGCTACGGCAGCGGCAGCAAACATCGGTCTGTCTACTTTAACTTGTAACGGAAGCCAGCCCGAAGGCTGGTTTCCGTTGCGTTATTTATTGTTGAAGTCGATGCAGTCGGGGTCTGTTTGTTTGCGCCGGGCGACGGCGGGGTATTTGTGCGGCATGAAAGGGCTCCAGAAGCAGAACTTGCAGCCGCGGCAATGGATGTAATCCGCTTCTTCGGTGACGGCTTTGGCCCAGTTGGGATCGGCCAGCAAAGCGCGGGCCGCGTCAATTGTGTCCGCCAGAGCGTTATCGAGGATGGTGTTCGCCGGAACCGGCGTGATAATCCCGTTTACCACCGAGACCGGTACCCGCCCCGCGGTATGTCTGTGCAGCTCGGTGCCGCTGGATGTCTGCAGGTAATCGGCACCGCCTCAATATACGCATCCGCCACCGCCCAGGCTTCCCGAAGCGTCGGCTCCGCCGCGGTTGTACGGGCTGTCCTCCCGCAAAGGCTTACCGCCACAGGCGAGCAATGAACTCGCGCGCGTGATAACGCCAGACCGGCCAGTCGTGATAGCCGGGGATGCTGTAGAAAACAGTGTTGAAGCCCTTGGCGCGCAGCTCGCTTGTGAGCTGCCGGTTGACGCCGCAGCAGTGCTCGTACTCTCCGGCGGCGAGGAAGAACAGGTCAAAATCCTTATTGAACTTAACCGGGTCGGAAAGGCGCCGCTTTGTTTCCTCGCTCATGGTGTCCACATACATACTGAAGATACCGGCGTTCGCGAAGAACTCGGGGTATTTGAAAACGGTGCGCTGCGTCTGGGCGCCGCCCATTGACAGCCCCGCCATCGCCCTGCCGCGGCGGTCGGCGATTGTGCGGTATTTCGCGTCAATGAACGGGATACTGTCCTTAACGAGGACATCCTCGATGGACCCCATAAGCGGGTTGACCCCGGCTGAGCCCTCCTTGGCAGTAGCGTAGCCGCTGTTCATCACAATGATGAGCTCTTTGCACGCGCCGTCCGCGATGAGGTTGTCGGCGATGTGGTTGATCTTGCCCTGCCATATCCAGCCGGTTTCAGATTCGCCGCCGCCGTGCTGCAGGTACAGCACAGGATACCTTTTCTCGGGCGCGGTCTCATAACCGGGCGGTGTGTAGACCCAGCAGTTGCGGAATTTTCCTGTAATGCCGGACTTGTAATAGTCCATGCGCACGGTGCCGTGCGGCACATCCTGCAATAAGTAGAAGTTTGAATATTTGTCAGGCAGCTCAAAAAAGTTGATCACGCGGTCACAGCCGTAGCCGTAGGGCGCGTACGGATTGAGCGTGCGCGTACCGTCCACAAAATAATCATGGTAATGGAAGCCGGAATCAATGCCGGACACCGTGACGTGCCACCAACCGTCCTCTCCCTTTTCCATGTTGTTCAAATCCTTCAAAAAACCGCCGCCGATACCGGCTACCTGCACGCTTTTCGCGTCGGGTGCCAGGAAGGAGAAGGTGACATCCCCGTTTTCATGAATCTTGATGGGCTCGGGCAGCACGGCGTATTTCCCGGCCGGTCGGCCTTCCTTGTCCACGGCAAGCACCAAATTGCGGTGCACATCATCATAGAAAAGCGCGTGCGCGCCGAGCGCCTGGTTTGACAGTATCTCTTTCTTCAGCATGTCACATATCCCCTTTCTTGAAAAGCTTCTGCAGGAATTCGTAGGCGGAATAGCGCCATATATCCCAGACATGATAGCCCGGGCGGTGGTAGTCGGTGATTTTCACGCCGTAAGAGCGGATCTTATCGAGAATCGGCAGGGTCGTGTCTATAAAGCCCTCCTGCTCGCCGCCGGATACAAAGATGAAGTCGAAATCGGTATTCACTTGGTTTGCATCCTTGAAATAGTCGGTATAATCGTATTCAGGCCGCGTTACAGGGAAGCCGCCGGAGAAAACCCCAAGGCTGCCAAAGAGCGCGCGGTGCTTCATGGCGGTGTCGAACGCCTGCATGGAGCCCAGCGAGAGACCCGCGACGGCGCGGCTGCGCTTGTCTGTCAGGGTCCGGTATTTGGCGTCGATAAAGGGGATGCAGTCCTTGACGAGTTCAGTGTCAAAATCTCCCGGGAAAAACACCGGGTCCTCGTTTTCCGTGAAGGCATAACCCGTATTCATGACGATGAGGAGCTTGCCGCACTTGCCTTCGGCAATGAGATTGTCCGCAATCAGGTTGAGCTTTCCCTGCCAGATCCAGCCTGTCTCATTTTCGCCGACGCCGTGCTGTATGTAAAGCACAGGATATCGGTCGGTCTCCGCGTCGTAGCCCGGCGGCGTGTATATCCACACACATTTTGAACGTCCGTTGACGGAGGATTTGTAATACTCCATGCGCACGTCGCCGTGCGGGACGTCCTTGAGCATCCAGAATTCGTCCTCGTCCGACGGGAGATCGAAGAAGTTGATCGCATAAAAGCAGCCGTAGCCGCATAGTCCGTCGGGGTTGACAAGGCGGTTGCCGTCAACATAATAATCGTGGTAGTGGAAGCCCGGCTGGATACCTGAAACGGTGCCGCTCCACCAACCCTCGGCATCCTTAACCAGCGCGCGGCGGTCTCTGGGGAAGCCGCCGCCGCCCCCCGCAACCTCAACGGTTTTCGCCTCCGGCGCAAAAAAGCGGAACTGAACGTCCCCGTTTTCCAGCACCTTCGCAGCCGGTTCAATATCAACAATGTCTACCGGCGGCGCTTTAAACGGCGACGGCATGTTTTTCTCGTCGGTCGGCGCGACTTCCGGTGTCGGCGGTGTCTTGAAGACAACGCGCTTGTCCGGCGGATCAAAGAACAGCATCTGGGCTCGAAGCACTTGGTTTTCGCGGATTTCTTTTTTCATTTTTACCACCCTTCAAAATATACGCATATTCATATTATCATTTTATCGTTTGTCAAGTATCATCTGTTCATTTCCGTCATTTCATGATATAAGTTGATTATACAATGCGGGAGTGATGAGGACACCATATGACGAAATACACAGTACTGGCGGACAAACTACGGCTTCAGCTTATAACCGGTGTGTACAAAGCCGGCGACATGCTTCCATCAGAAAATGAGCTTGCGTCGGCAGAGGGGCTCAGCCGGCAGACCGTGCGGCAGGCACTAGCCGTTCTGGAACGCGAAGGGCGGATTTCACGTCGGCGCGGGTGCGGTTCCGTCGTGACCCAAACCGTCGTCAGACGTGAAAAATCAAATAATATCGCCGTTGTGACAACCTACATCAACGAGTATATCTTTCCGGATATCCTGCGCGGCATTGAGCAGGTACTGACCCAAAACGGTTATACAGCGTTCATTTCCGCAACACACAACCGTGTTGACAATGAACGCGAGATCTTAAAAAATTTATTAGCCAAGCCGATTGACGGAATCATTATTGAGGGGACGAAGACGGCGCTGCCGAATCCTAATATTGATTTATTCCGCAGCATCAAGCAGGCGAATATCCCCATGGTCTTCATCAACGGCTATTACCCCGACTTTAAGCCGCCTGTCTATGTGGTCGCCGATGACCGCGGCGGAGGTGCCGCGGCGGTGCGGCTTCTCCTTGGAAAAAGCAGGAAGCGCATCGCGGGTATATTCAAGAGTGACGATATTCAGGGGCACCGCCGGTATGCCGGCTATGCCGAAGCCCTGCGCGAGGCGAAAATCAACATCAGCGACGATAATATCCTTTGGTACACGACCGAAACGCGGGAAAAGCTGATTGAAATCAATCTGCTGGACATTCTCAAGGACTGCGACGCCGTCGTCTGCTACAACGACGAGGCTGCGCTGCAGGTTTTAAATGTTCTGAAAGAAAATCATATAGACGTTCCGGAACAGATCGCTATAGTATCCTTTGACGGCAGCATGTTCAGCGACATTTCATCGCCCAAGCTGACAAGTCTGCTTTTAGGAAAAGAAGAAATAGGCCGTATCGCCGCGTATAAGCTTGTCAAGCTCATAAAAGGCTTTAACGAACAGCCGCACATCATGACCTGGAGCATGCGGGAAAAAGAGAGCACATGACCGGCATGCAGTTTCTTCCTGACAAAAACCACAAAAACAGCCCAGGTAATTTGTCCAATGTTTGTGATTGTAAGCGGTGAGAAAGTGCGTTATCTTTATAATAACATGTACGTACAAGTTTATCATTAATAAAATACAACAAAATACATTTTCGTGAGTTTGACGAAACAGCATATAACGGTATGACCGATAGAAAGGGCGACCCATCATGCAGGATGTTGAAAAGACCAAAGCCGCAATTTCTGCCGGCGAAACGTATCTGGGCCTTGAGCTTGGTTCGACGCGGATAAAGGCAGTCCTCATAGATCATCAGTTCACGCCGATTGCCTCCGGCAGCTATACCTGGGAAAACAAGCTCGCCAATAACCTCTGGACGTACAGCCTAGATGACATTTGGAGCGGACTCCGCGGCTGCTACGCGCAGCTTGTCCAGGACGTCAGGAACCATTACGGCGTAACTTTGACACAAATCGGCGCCATCGGCTTTTCCGGCATGATGCACGGTTATATGGCATTTGATCAGGCCGATCATCTGCTCGTGCCCTTCCGAACCTGGCGCAATACGACAACCGGCAAAGCCAGCGAAAAGCTGACAAGGCGGTTCCGCTTTAATATCCCGCAGCGGTGGAGCATCGCTCATCTGTATCAGGCTATGCTGAACGGTGAAGCGCATGTTTCCCGGATTTCCTACCTGACGACACTGGCCGGGTATATTCACTGGCAGCTCACCGGGCAAAAGGTTGTCGGAATCGGCGAGGCCAGCGGTATGTTCCCCATCGACTCCGCAACCGCTCAGTTTGACGCGCGCATGGCCAGTCAGTTTGATGTACTGGCCTCCGAAATGAATTATCCCTGGACGCTCGGCGCTATTCTGCCCCGTGTGCTTACGGCGGGTGAAAGCGCCGGTTTCCTGACGGCGGAGGGTGCAGCGCGCCTCGACCCCAGCGGTATGCTCCAGGCCGGTATTCCTGTCTGCCCGCCCGAAGGCGACGCTGGCACAGGAATGGTGGCCACAAACAGCGTCGCGGAATGTACCGGTAATATCAGCGCCGGAACGAGCGTTTTTGCAATGGTTGTCCTCGAAAAAAAGCTGTCAAAGGTCTATCCGGAAGTTGACCTTGTGACGACACCGGCCGGCGACCCTGTGGCGATGGTGCACTGCAACAACTGTTCGAGCGATATCGACGCCTGGATTGCCCTGTTCGGCGAATTCGCCGATGCCCTCGGCGTTACCCTTGAGTCAAAGAACGATTTACTCTACAATCTTCTTTACAGCAAAGCCCTTGAGGCGGATGCCGACGGCGGGGGACTGCTGGCCTATAACTACTGCTCCGGCGAGCCTATTACCGGCGTCGACGAAGGCCGTCCTCTCTTTATGCGGCAGCCCGACAGCCGGCTTACTCTGGCGAATTTTATGCGCGCGCATCTTTTTACGGCACTCGGCGCTTTGAAAATTGGCATGGATATTCTTTTTGAGGGCGAGGGTGTCCGCGTCAGCGATATCACAGGGCACGGCGGCTTCTTCAAGGTTAAAGACATCGGCCAGAAAATCATGGCATCCGCGCTTGGCATCCCTGTGACGGTCATGAGCACCGCCGGTGAGGGCGGGCCCTGGGGCATGGCAATACTGGCGGCTTATATGCAGAATAAGCAGCCGGGCGAAACGCTCGCAGCCTATCTGAAAAACAAGGTGTTCGCCGATGTTATCGCCGTAAAAATGGCGTCTAATCGATACCTCGCAGTCGGGTTTGAGGACTTTATGCAAAAATACAAAAAAGGTCTGAAAGCTGAGCGCGCGGCAATTGAATCTTTTTAAATCAAGAATAGACGAAATATTAGGTAATGGTGGAGGATTTTATGCTGCGTACAGCTATGACAGAAACCGGATTGGTCAGCGGAGTTCCCGCAGCCGATCCCAGAATTACGGTGTTCAAGGGCATTCCTTATGCCGCTCCCCCGATCGGTGAGCTGCGCTGGAGGGCGCCCCAGCCCGCGATTCCATGGAAAGGCATTCGTAAATGCTGTGAATTCGGCCCGATTGCCATGCAGGACACGCCGGGGCTGGACCCGAATGACATTTATACGAAAGAATGGCATGTTGATTCCAGCATCGCCATGGATGAGGACTGCCTGCACCTTAACATCTGGACACCGGCTAAAACGCGCAAAGAAAAATTGCCGGTGATGGTTTGGATTTTCGGCGGCGGGCTCCAAGTCGGTTATCCCAGCGAGATGGAGTTTGACGGCGAACGCCTTGCGCGCCGCGGCATTGTGATGGTTTCGGTCAATTATCGTCTCAACGTGTTCGGCTTTCTCGCACATCCGGAATTGACCGCCGAGAACCCCGATACGCCCTGCGCCAACTGGGGCACGCTTGACCAGAAGGCGGGTATCGACTGGGTTGGCCGCAACATCGCCAATTTCGGCGGTGATCCCGACAACATCACGATATTCGGCCAATCCGCGGGCGGCGGCAGCGTCCAGACGCATCTGGCCTCCCCGATGGCGGAGGGTTCCTTCCACAAAGCCATTATTCACTCCGGCGGCGGACTGTTTGTCTCCGGGCCCGATCTTGAGGGAGCCAAAACCCGCAGTGCGCGTCCGCTGGCCGACGCAGAGAAAACCGGCAAGGAGTTCTTCAAGTTCCTCAAGGTTAAAACACTCGCCGAAGCGCGGAAAATCGACGCGAAAACCCTGATCCGCAAAAACCAGGCTTTTCACGGGTTCTGGGGCTTTGTCATCGACGGCAAATACATACCGGGTACCTATACCGAGATGTACTTAAAGGGTAAGCAGCACCGCATCCCCTGCATTATCGGCAATACCTCCGATGAATTCAAAATGAACCCCGCGGAGAATACCGTAAAAAGCCTTGAAGAATTAGGTCGCCGCGAGTTCGGCGAGGAAAACGTACAGGGGTTTGTAGACGCCTGTCTTAAAAAAGTCGGCGGCGATGTCGGCAAGCTGACGACGTCCGTCAATCTTAATATCTTTGAAATCGGCTCGCATATGTTCTGCCAGAACGCGCTCGATCACGGACTTAAAAACATGTACTACTACTGCTTTGACCCGTCGATACCCGGCGACGATGCGGGTGTGTTCCATTCAATTGATTTATGGTTCGCGTTTGAAACCCTTGCCAAATGCTGGCGGCCTTTCACCGGCAGGCATTACGACCTGGCCCGGCGCATGTGCAACTATTGGACGAATTTCGCCAGAACCGGAGACCCCAACGGGCTCGACAGCGACGGCACGCCGATGCCGGAGTGGAAACCCTACAATAAAGCTGATAAAACAGGCATCATCCTCGGCGATGAGATTAAAATGCAGGAATCCGGCCCCGACGCGCTGGGCTCCTGGCTTATCGATTACAATTTTGATATGATTAAGGCTCTCAGAGACTGAACCTGGAGGAACGATATGAAAGCAAAGCTCATCGCAAACAAAAATTATGTCGTCGGCGGCATCTCGCCGAAGCTGTACGGGTCGTTTATCGAGCATCTGGGCAGAGCCGTTTACGGCGGCATTTACGAGCCCGGGCATCCCGCCGCCGACGACATGGGGTTCCGCAAGGATGTCCTGGCGCTCGTTCAAAAGCTGGGCGTGCCCATC
Organism: Clostridiales bacterium UBA1316; assembly: GCA_002307055.1. Lineage (GTDB taxonomy): Bacteria > Bacillota > Clostridia > Oscillospirales > Oscillospiraceae > Sporobacter. Next base: position 57,893 of record DBTM01000078.1, on the reverse strand, counting down.
GTCCGTTATCCCGGCGGTAATTTCGTCTCCAATTACAATTGGGAGGACGGCATCGGCGATAAAGCAGGGCGCCCCAGCCGGGCGGAGCTCGCCTGGTCGAGCATCGAGACCAATCAGGTGGGCATCGATGAATTCCAGGAGTGGGCAAAGCGCGCCGGCACCGAGGTGATGATGGCCGTCAACCTCGGCACGGGTACCGTCGCGGACGCGCAGAATCTCGTCGAATACTGCAACTTCCCCGGGGGCACGAAATACAGTGACCTGCGCCGGGCAAACGGCTTTGATAAACCGTTTGATATCAAGACCTGGTGCTTAGGCAACGAAATGGACGGTCCCTGGCAAATCGGCCACAAGACCGCCTCAGAATATGCGCGTATCGCCAACGAGGCTGCCAAGGTGATGCGCCTGGTCGACCCTTCCATTGAGTTGGTAGCCTGCGGGAGCTCCCATTCCAACATGCCGACCTTCGGTCAGTGGGAGACGGAGGTGCTCAATGAGTGCTGGGATCAGGTGGATTATCTGTCGCTCCACAGCTATTACGGCAACCGTGACGGCGATACAGCCGCGTTCCTCGCGTGTTCGCTGGATATGGACAATTTCATCAGGAGTGTCGAAGCCATCTGCGACGCTGTCAAGGGCATCAAGCACTCCAAAAAGACAATGTACCTGTCATTTGACGAATGGAACGTGTGGTTCCACAGCGGCGAGCAGGATAAAAAGGTTGAAAAATGGTCGGTTGCCCCGCCCCTCTTGGAGGATGTGTATACCTTTGAGGACGCGCTTGTCGCGGGCTGTCTGCTCATTACCCTTTTAAAGCATGCCGACAGGGTCAAGCTCGCCTGCCTGGCGCAGCTGGTGAATGTCATTGCGCCCATCATGACAGAAAACGGCGGTGCCGCCTGGGTTCAGTCTATTTTCTGGCCTTTTATGCACGCCTCGCTTTACGGGCGCGGCACAGCGCTCAGCTGCATAATCAGCTGCGATAATTACAAAACAAAAGCATACGGCGAGGTCCCCTATATTGAAGCCACCGCCGCGCTCAACGGCAGCGAGCTGACCGTTTTCGCCGTCAACCGGAGCCTCGACGAGGACGTCACGCTTGAGCTTGAACTGGACGGTTTCGGCAAACTCGAGCTGCTCGGGCATGTCCAATTAAACAATGCCGACCTCAAAGCCGTCAATACCGCGGCAAACCCTGAAAACGTCAAGCCGTCAGCCGGGAAAACCAATGGTTTGACCGCGCAGCTTGAAAAGCATTCCTGGAATGTCATACGCTATAAAGTAAGTTAATTATCACATTCTGAAGGGAGAATGACAATGGCAGCGGAACGTTTCGGCGCATTGCCGCCGATGGGCTGGAATTCCTGGAACACCTTCACCTGGGACATCAGCGAGGCTCTGCTTCGCGATGTGGCGGATATCTTCGTGTCGGAGGGGTACAAAGCTGCCGGTTATGAGTATATCGTCATTGACGACTGCTGGAGCCTGAAGCAGCGGGATGAGGCGGGAAATCTCGTGCCGGACCCGGCGAAATTCCCGAGCGGCATGAAGGCGCTTTCCGATTATATCCACGCAAAAGGTCTTAAGTTCGGCATGTATTCCTGTGTCGGCACGCATACCTGCGCGGGCTATCCCGGCAGCTTCGAGCATGAATTTCAGGACGCCGCTCAATTTGCCGAATGGGGCGTGGATTTTCTCAAATACGATTATTGCTATAAGCCCAAGCAGATAAACGGCGCGTTGCTATACAAGCGGATGAGTCTGGCCCTTAAAAACTGCGGGCGGGACATCCTGTTTTCCGCCTGCAACTGGGGTGCGGACGATGTTTTCCTATGGATTCACGAGACGGGCGCGCATATGTACCGGTCCACGCTTGATATTCAGGATAACTGGGAGTCCGTCAAGCGCCTGGCGATTTCGCAGCTCGATAAAGCCTGCTATACGGGCGCGTACCGCCACAACGATATGGATATGCTGATCGTCGGCATTTACGGCGGCAGCAACAACGGTTGGATCGGCCATATTCAGGGCGGCTGCACGGACACTGAATATAAAACGCATTTTTCACTATGGGCGCTCATGGGTTCCCCGCTGATGATCGGCTGCGATGTCCGAAACGCCAATCAAACCGCAAAGAACATTCTCCTCAACCGCGATATTCTTGCCATCAATCAGGATATTGAGTGCCGCGGCGTTTATCGGCTTGAGCCGGACTGGTTCAACACCGAGGAGGTATTTATTTTAGTAAAAACCCTCTCAACGGGGGAACTGGCCATCGGATTTTTCAATCTGAGCGACGAGCAAAAGGCTTTATCCGTCTCGTTCTGGGATCTTGGCCTGCCCTATTCGTCAGGCATATCTCTGTCCCTGTATGACTGCTGGGCGCATGAGGATATGGGTACTTATCAGCAGCAGGCTGCGCCGATCGTACCGGCGCATGACTGCGTTGTCGTTCGTGCCAAACTCAACAAGAGCTGATCAAAGCCCCGCATTAAGTAACAAAATATATTTTGGAGGTTTACATATGAGAGTCCAGACCTTTGATCTCAACGCAGAGAAAACCGCAAAACTTATTGTTACCGTATCCAATGTCCCGCCCATCTTTCAGGCAACTCCGGCTTTGATTCATGTCCCCGGCGGCGCATTCATGTTCTGCAGTGAATCGGACACCGTTACCATCGGCAGCCGCTGTATGGGAAAAGGCTTCGGCGTCACCTGTACCTATCTCTATCCCGTCGCGGCGGATTACCGGTTCCCGCAGGTTGTGATCTGGCTCATGAAAGGCATTAAGCTCCTTCGGGATCACGCGAAGGAGTGGGGCATCAATCCGAATCAAATCGTCATATCCGGAAACTCCGCCGGCGCTTTCATCTGCATGACGACGGGAAATCTCTGGAACCGTCCGGACCTCATGCAGGAAGCGGGCTGCTCCGGCGAAGAGGGCAAGCCCGACGCGATGATCCTGGGCTTCGGCCCTATGTTCTGCGGCCAGCAGACCGATAACGGTATCGTCTACGTCCCAAACGGCGAGCTGGTCGGCGCGCAGACGTCTCCGGCATTTTTCCATCACGCGCGCGGCGATTCTCTCGTTTCCGTTTATCAGACGATTGCCATGCTCGACGCCATGGAGCGGGCAAAACGCCCCTATGCAGCCTACATTTCCAGCGACGGCGGGCATGGTGAAACCTCCTCTTCCAACCGTATGCTCAGTGACGACGGCAAGACCGGGCCCTGCATTGACGACTGGTTCGAGCAGGCGTGGCATTTTATGGCCAACCAGCTCGGCATCCCGCAGATACAAAAACCTTTCGTGATGCCGCCCATGCCCGAGGGGATGTCCATGGATATGTCGATGTTCAGGCCGGCAGTGCCCGCCGGCAGCGCCCCTATCCGTCCGGACGAAATGCCGCTCGGTCAGGCCGATAACATCCACATGCCGTTCAACGCGGGCATCCGCGACGCCAACTTCACAGTATATAAATAAGCATGCCAAAAGCGCAGACCTTGTCTGCGCTTTTTGGTGCCGCCCCGGCACGCACAGCTGGGTATTCTGGGCCGACTGTATCGAAAAAGCTCTCATCTGACTCGTCACGCTCGATAAATAAAAATTAAGGAATAATTAATATGGCAGATAAGTTAATCTTTGAGGTTCTCGTCGAAGTCGACAACCAAGCCGTCTCCTTCTTAAAAAGTTCATTCGGGGAAGTCGTCATGATTCCCTTCACCGGAACCGTCCGGGGCGAGCTGTTCAGCGGCAAGGTACTGCCGGGCGGCGTCGATACACAAACCGTCAACCAAAACGGTGTCCGTCATATGTCGGCCCGGTATATCCTTGACGTGACCGATAAGGACGGAGAGTCATGCCGCGTATACATTGAGAATAACGGTTGGTTTGAAACCCAGAGCATGCCTTTTAAGACGATTCCGACATTCATGACAGACAGCAAAAAGCTCGCGCCATACCTGCACAGCAATAACTTCCGAGGTGAAGGCCACTTTGAAGCAGGGGGCCTTGTTATTAAAATGTTTGAGATTATGCTCTGAAATCCTTCAAAAGAATGCTTTATGTGTTTACGGATGCATAAAGCATTCTTTTATGGCGGAGAAGTAATATCACCCCGATTTATCCCTGCTGATTGACGATAAGATGCCTGACTACATTTCGGCAAAGCATTGAACTTACCCGCTGATTGTGATAATCTGCAATATAATACAATTTATTGGAGGATACATATGCAGGGTCAATACGAAGCATTATTCACGCCTTTGAAAATAGGCAATGCGACCATTAAAAACAGAATTATCCTGTGTGCCATGGGCGGCACAAGTCCTTTTGGCTTCGGCAGCCATTTTGAAGAAAAAACACGCGCTTACTATATCGCGCGCGCAAAAGCAAACGTCGGGCTGATGATTCCCGGTGTCACGGCAGTCAAGGGCATGATGGGCAACGATTGGCTCTACAATGCCGAGGACGTGTTTATGGGTCCGGTCAAAAGCTTAATGGATGATATCCACGCCTTCGGCTCAAAATTTTTCCTGCAGCTCGGCGCCGGCTTCGGCCGCGCGCAGATTCTCTTTCCCGGCATGGACAAAATGGGTGACATGCTCAAAGCCATGATGGTCGCGCCGTCCGACGGTCTGCCGAATGTCTGGGACCCCTCGATCAAGCACCGCGAAATGACCCGGGAGGAAATCCGCCAAATCGTTGACGCGTACGCGAAAACCGCCGCGCTGTGCCAGCGCGCGGGGATAGACGGCGTCGAGATCCACGCGGTTCACGAGGGGTACCTGCTTGACCAGTTTACAATACTCAACACCAACCACCGTACGGACGAATACGGCGGTTCTCTTGAAAACCGTTTCCGCTTCGCGACCGATATCATCAAAGCCATCAAAACCACCTGCGGCGAAGGCTATCCCATTTCCGTCCGCTACAGTGTCGCGAGCAAGATGCGCGGCTTTAATCAGGGCGCGCTCCCCGGCGAGGATTATGTCGAGTTCGGCAGAAGCATGGAAGAAAGCCCGGCAGCAGCCCGCCTGCTCGAAGCGGCAGGCGCCGACATGCTCAATGCGGACAACGGCTCCTATGATTCCTGGTTCTGGGCGCATCCGCCGGTTTATATGCCGATGGCCTGCAACCTGCCGGAGGTTTCCTACATCAAGCAGTTCGTCAAGATTCCCGTCATCTGCGCCGGCCGCATGAATGACCCGGACATTGCCTCGCATGCCGTTAAAAGCGGCATAATCGACGGTATCGGCATCGCCCGGCAGCTGCTTGCCGATCCCGAGTGGTGCGATAAGGTACGCGCGGGCAAGCTGGACGATATCCGGCCCTGTATCGCCTGCCACAACGGCTGCTTCGCCGTCAGCCACTATAAGGGCAATCCCTGCGGCTTCGGCAGAATGGGCGGCTGCGCGCTGAACCCCGTCACGATGCGCGAGGAAGAAATGGCGCTCAAGCCCGCTGCGGTGAAAAAGAAAATTGCCGTCATCGGCGGCGGCATCGGCGGCATGGAAGCCGCGCGCTTATGCAAAATGCGCGGTCATGACGTTACACTGTTCGAGAAAAGCAGTCAGCTGGGCGGTGTCTTTATCGCCGCCGCGGCGCCGAGCTTCAAAGAAAAAGACAAGGAACTGCTCAAATGGTATATCAGCCAGCTGCACGCTCTTGATGTCACCATCAAGCTCAATACCGAGATTACCAAAGAACAGCTTGCGTCCCTGAAGGCCGACGAAATAATCGTCGCCACAGGCTCTGTCCCCAAAAAATTACCGGTCCCCGGCTTCAGCGGCAGCAATACAATCGAAGCTATCGATTACCTCCTGGGTAAAAAGCAAGCAGGCGACAGCGTCGTTATTATCGGCGGCGGCCTGACAGGCTGCGAGATCGCGTACGACCTGTCGCTCAAGGGCAAAAAAGCCGTCATCGTGGAAATGCAGGATGATATTTTAAAAATTATGGGCCTGAGCGCCGCCAATTCCAACATGCTGCGCGAGATCATCCGTTTTTACAATATCGCGGTCTATACCTCCGCGGCTCTGTCCGAAATCAAATACGACGGTGTGCTCGTAAAAACCGAGACGGGCGAGCAATTCATCCCCGCGGATTCCGTCATTCTCTCCGTCGGTTATAATTCATATGACCCCTTGGGCGACGCCGCCGGCAATACCCACCTGCTCGGCGACGCGAGCAAGGTCGGCAACCTGCTGACCGTTATCGAGCAGGCGTATCAGCTCGCCTACAAGCTCTGACGGATTGACCCCTAAGATCTATGCGCGGAAACTGATTTGATAGGCTGCCCCCAGAGTAGACAGTTAAAAACACAACTGTTTACTCTGGGAGTAAACTTATACCGCTAAAACAAAATATGCCAGCAGAGGAAATGCAAGATAAATATGTAAAAAGAGCTCTTATTCAATTGACAGTATTTACCCACTCATATATAGTATTAGCTAATTCATATAGCACAAAGAAGGCAGCTTATGTCGCTTGATAAAGGAATTTTAGAGTTCCTGTCGATGAAGCCGCTGTCCGGTTATGACTTCAAAAAGCTGTATATGATTACAGATAAGTGCCGCAAAACACTGCGCGACAAATATAAATTGAGAATGTAGACAAATACATCGGATTAATGCGCAGAAGCAGGGACGATTCTTACTACAGATCGGCGGTCAACACGCACAAGCGGGGCGTTTAAGTTGTGAAATGTACGCAGAGTTTCCGGAAGAAATCAGGGCGGATATCCTGGCGGACGGTGACGAATAGATCGATACAATATGAATCGGATTTAGGGAGGATGTAAATGACAAAGATAATTCGGAGAAAATTCATGGCGATCGTACTGACGCTGGCTATGGTGATGAGCCTCCTGCCCGCGCTGACGATTTCGGCAAAGGCGGCTGATAAGTCATATGAAACGACTGTGGATACGGAAATTGCCATGAACGCCACGGATATTTTTGGCGTGACTGATTTTAGTTCGTTAGCGGGGAATTTGGGAGGATTTTGGGAAATCACGTCCGGTTCAGCAAGTACAATGTCGCTGTACTACTTAAAAACAGATAATTCTCATGAAAATATGCCATTTGGGGAGCTTGACTTCAACCTCGGAAGTTACGATTATAGGTCTAAAATTTATTTTAAAGCGTCCGCTCAAGGCACTTACATATTCACATCGTCATACACAGCAGATGGTGGGGAAAATTATGAAGACCGAACGATACAGGTCACGGTCACTGGCAGCAGCTCCGCGCCGACCATTGCGGACAAAACCATCACCGCTTCGGGTATCACGCAGACAGGCGCTGTTTTAAGCTGGAACAAAGCCACTGACGAGACGAGCGCACAAACCGCGCTGCAGTACCTTGCCTACCAGTCAGGCAGCAATAATCTGGGCAGCGTCGCGAACATCGAAGCAAACGGGACACCTATCGACACCTATGCATCGGACATCGCCACAAAAACCGTCGGCAGCCTGACGGCGGGAACCGCCTATTACTTCAACGTAATCGTAAAGGACGCCGCTGGCAACAAAACCTGCTACACCGCCGTACCTGTTACGACAACGGCCGCACCAGATATTTGGAACGGCACGATGAACACCTCCTGGTATACCGCGAATCCTGCTGCGGAGACCTTTACGATCAGCACGGCGGCGCAGCTCGCGGGACTGGCTTCAATCGTGAACGCGGGAACAGATAATTTCTCCGGGAATACGATTAATCTTACCTCGAATATCGACCTTGGCAGCATTCAGTGGACACCAATCGGAAATACCGATGTGACTACCGGTCCTGTTTTCGCAGGCATCTTTAACGGAAACGGTCACACCGTATCCAATCTCGCAATCGGCACATCGGCGAGTGCCAATTCGGTGCTCGCAAACGCCGGATTATTTGGATTTGTCTACGGCGGAACGATAAAAAATACCGGTGTTCTGAATGTCTCCATTTACTACGCCGGCAGCCGTGCCGGAGGTTTAGCCGGATGGTTAAACGGAAGCACAAGCGAGGGTGTTGCCAACACCATTGAAAACTGCTACGCGACAGGCATCGTGTCCGGCGGCAACAGCAGCAATACAGGCGGGCTTGTCGGAGTCGCTGATTACAGCACCATTACGAAATGCTATGCGGCGGGCAGCGTTTTTGCCGGTACGGATGCGTATGCAGGCGGTTTGCTGGCTTTGCCAACTCCTGCGGCTCTATAACGAGCTGCTATTCCACATGCACTGTGTCAGCGATTGGCGCCGGCACTCCCTGCGCGGGCGGTCTGATCGGGGTACTTGCGGATATACCTGTAAAAAACTGTTATGCTACGGGCAATATAGTATGCAGCCTGGCAGATTACATGGGCGGGTTTATCGGTGCTATAAGCGGCAGCGGTACTGTAACCGCCTGTTATTACAACAGCTCCGCAACGCAATCGGTCAGTGGCGTCGCGCAAGCCGCAAAAGGCGTCGGATACGGAACCGACAATACATCGGCAAAAACCTCGGCAGAGCTTAAAGCTCTTGCCGGTACGCTGAATACGGGCTATTCAGGCACATGGACGAACGACGCCGGTACGAATCAAGGATACCCCATCCTTACCGCTGTGAATGCGGTATCGTCTGCGCTCTATAAAATTACCTATGACGCAAACGGCGCTACCGGCGGGACAGCGCCGACGGATACAGGCGCATATCCGAACAGCACCGGTGTTATCCTCGCAGCCGATACCGGTTCTCTGGAAAAGACCGGCAGCACCTTCGGCGGCTGGAATACGCTGAGCGGCGGCAGCGGGACAAATTATAATGTATGCTCTTCCTATACGATTACGGGAAGCGTCACACTCTACGCAAAGTGGGCGTCCTCCGGCACCGCGCCGACAGTAACCACGCAGGCTGTCACCGCCATCACCTCCGCCACGGCGACAGGCAACGGCAATATCACATCGCTCGGCTCACCCAACCCGACGGAATACGGTGTTGTGTGGGGCACATCAGCTGATCCGACCATTGCGCTTCCCACTAAAACGGCGCAGGGGACGGCCACCGCCGCCGGCGCGTTCACCGGCAGCATCACCGGCCTGACCGCCGGAGCAACCTATCATGTCCGGGCGTACGCGACGAATACGTTGGGCACAAGCTACGGCAGCGATGTGACATTTACAGCCGCGGCAGCATCAGATATTTGGAACGGTACGATTGATACCTCCTGGTATACCGCGAATCCTGCTCCGGCGACCTATACGATCAGCACGGCGGCACAGCTCGCGGGACTGGCTTCAATCGTGAACGCCGACACAGATAATTTTTCAGGAGATATAATTAATCTTACCGCGAATATCGACCTTAACAACAGGGTCTGGACGCCGATTTCATCCGGAAAAAGCTATCCCAATCAGTTTTCCGGCACCTTTGACGGGAATGGTCACACGATTTCCAACCTATCCTTCGGAACCGCGGCAAGTCCGAAGGCAACAGGCGGGGGCTGCGGTCTTTTCGAATCCGTATATGCCGCGTCAATAAAAAATGTCGGCATAATCAACGCCAATTTCTTTTTAAATCGCACATACGATAATTCGGGTGCTTTAATCGCAGTGGTTACCGGAAATTCCGGAAATAGCTCCTCCATAACAAACTGTTACGCGGTATGCAGCATAACCGACGCCGGTGATGGCGGTATTGTGGGCGGCCTGATTGGCCAGCTCTACTATGGCACAGTAACAAAATGCTACACCGTCGGCAGCGTAACAGGCGGAGCTCAAGCCGTTGTCGGCGGCCTAATCGGAGAGGCTAATGATTCCGCTGCGGTTACAAGCTGTTATTCCACAGCCAGCGTAAGTGTCGGAACTGGAACATATGCCTGTGCTGGCGGCCTAATCGGCTGGATGGCCAGTGATCTCGCGCAGGTATTTAACTGTTACGCCACCGGCAATACCGTCTGCGGTAACTATTCATGTTATGGCGGACTGGTCGGTGACTATAATTTCGGATCAATTACGGGCTGCTATTATAACGGCTCCGCGACTCAATCGACCCTCGGTGCGGCACAGCCAGTGAAGGGGGCGGGTGACCTCGCAGACCCGACCACGAAAAAAACCTCAGCCCAAATGCAAGACGCCGCCTTCGTTACCGTGTTAAATACCGGCTACAGCGGTGTCTGGGCGGCTGACGCGAGTGCGCTCAATCAGGGTTATCCGATATTCGCAGGCACGACCCCCGCCGTCCCGTCTCTTTATAAAATTACCTATAACGGGAACAGCAATACCGGCGGCGCGGCCCCGATGGATACCGGCGCATACTACAGCGGCACCGGCGTCACGCTCGCGGACAACACGCTCAGCCTTGTCCGGACAAACTATACGTTCGGCGGCTGGAATACGCAGGCAAACGGAGCGGGTACAAATTATGCAGTATGCGCGGCTTTCTCATTGACGGGCAATCAGACGCTTTATGCCAAGTGGCTGCCGCTGAGCGGCTCTCCGACGACGACCATCACAACAACCGCGGCAAGTATTACAAATCTCACCCCCATACCCGTGACCATCACCTTCAGCAGCGCCGTAACCGGGTTTACTATGGACGATGTTACGGTGACCAACGCAACAAAAAGCAGCTTCAGCGGGAGCGGAACAACCTACACCCTTAACGTCACACCTTCATCTGACGGCGCTGTTACTGTGGCCGTCGCAGCCGGAGCTGCCAAAGACACATCCAATCAGGATAATCTCGCGGCAACAACCCTTTCCCGTACATACGACGGAACCATTCCTACCGTCACGATTACCTCAAATGCAAACGCGGTTACCAAGGACTCCCCGATTCCGGTCAGTATTGCTTTCAGCGAAGCGATAACAGGGTTTGACGCAGCCGACATCACGGTGACAAACGGTACGAAAAGCGCGTTTAGCGGCAGCGTCAATTCGTATACTATCAACATTACACCTTCCGGGCAAGGTACGGTTACAGTCAACATCGCGTCCGGCGTTGTGCAGGACGGCGCGGGCAACGGCAATACCTCGGCAACTGAGCTTTCCAGAACATTTGATACCGTATCACCGACGGTGTCAATCACCTCGACAGCGCCGGACACGACCGGTACTTCTCCAATCCTAGTAACCATTACCTTCAGCGAAAGCGTTACAGGCTACAGCAATACCTATGTAGCGGTCACGAACGGAACAAAAAGCAATTTTACCGCCGTGAGCGGAACCGTTTATACAGTAGATATTACACCCACCGCCGCAGGTACTGTTACTGTCGATGTCTACGCAAACGTCGCAAACGACGCGGCGGGCAATGCAAACACGGCTGCAACGCAGCTGACGAGGACGTACGATACCACCGCCCCGGCCATTGCGG
>DBTM01000078.1:0-46176 GCA_002307055.1 Clostridiales bacterium UBA1316 | reverse complement strand
CGCTGCAATATCTTGTCTACCAGTCGAGCAGCGATAATCTCAGCAGCGTCGCGAACATCGAAGCAAACGGAACCGCCCTGGGCAGCTATTCGGCGGACATCGCCGCGAAAACCGTCGCCACCCTGACGGCGGGGACGACCTATTACTTCAATGTGATCGTAAAAGACGCCGCGGGCAACAAGACCTGCTACACCGCCGTACCGGTTACAACAACAGCCGCGTCGGATACCACCGCCCCGGCCATTGCGGACAAAACCATCACCTCCTCCAGTGTTTCGCAAACCGGCGTAACATTGAGCTGGAACAAGGCCACCGACGAGACGAGCGCGCAGGCCGCGCTGCAATATCTTGTCTACCAGTCAAGCAGCAATAATCTCGGCAGCGTCGCAAACATCGAAGCAAACGGAACCGCCCTGGGCAGCTATTCGGCGGACATCGCCGCGAAAACCGTCGCCACCCTGACTGCGGGGACAACCTATTACTTCAATGTGATCGTAAAAGACGCCGCGGGCAACAAGACCTGCTACACCGCCGTACCGGTTACGACAACGGCTGTTTCCAGCGGAGGCGCTTCCTCCGGCGCTTCCTCGTCAGACGCCGATGCCAGCACCCCGGTCGAGGTCAACGGACAATCGTACTCCGCGGGAACCTCACAGACGACGACAGGCTCAGACGGCCAGACAACGACAACTGTCACAGTCGATACAGATAAGCTGAATACTGTTCTAAATACGCAGGGAACAGGCGCAACCGTTACGATACCCGTAACAAGCGGCTCGGACGTCGCATCAGGGGCCCTTACCGGCGATATGGTAAAAACAATGGAGAACAAGGACGCCACTCTCAAGATACAAACCGACGCGGCTGCCTACACCCTGCCCGCATCGGAAATCAATATTGACGCCGTATCAAGCCAGCTTGGGACAAATGTCTCGCTCTCTGACATAACGGTCAGTGTCTCAATTTCCGAGCCGACTAACGCAACGGCTAAGGTGGTTGCCGACGCTGCCGTCGAAGGCGGATTCACTGTGCAGGTGCCCGCTGTTGACTTCACAATCACCTGCGCCTATAACGGGAAGACGGTCGATGTGAGCAGCTTCAATTCATATGTTGAGAGAATGATTGCCATCCCCGCCGGGGTTGACCCGACAAAAATCACAACGGGTGTGGTGGTAAAACCGGACGGAACGACCTACCACGTGCCGACGCAGGTTGTGGAAATCGATGGGGGTTACTACGCGAAGATCAACAGCCTGACGAACAGCACCTACACCGTTATCTGGCACCCGGTCCAGTTTGCGGACGCTGCAAACCACTGGGCGAAGGCTGCTATTAACGATTTAGGCTCAAGGATGGTTGTTACGGGTGATGAAAACGGCAATTTTAATCCGGACGCGGCTATTACCCGAGCGGAGTTCGCGGCAATCGTTGTAAGGGCGCTGGGTCTTGCTCCGGGAACCGGTGAAAGCAGCTTCAGCGATGTCAATTCGTCCGAATGGTACTGCGGCTATGTTGAAACAGCTGCAGCCTATGGGCTGATCAACGGCTACAGCGCGGCAGCCTTCGGCCCCAATGACCTGATCACCCGTGAGCAGGCCATGACCATAATAGCCAGAGCGATGAAAATAACCGGCTTAACAATCGCCTTAACCGGCAGCGATGTCAGCGCCCTGATTGGTGCTTATACGGACGGTGCTTCCGCCTCGGATTATGCCGAAGATAGTATAGCGGTCTGCCTTAAAGCCGCGATTGTCACCGGTACAAGCGACAGTACAATTGCACCGAAAGATAACGTCACCCGCGCCGAGGTAGCGGTTATGATTGAAAGACTGCTGCTAAAATCAGAATTAATCTGACACATCGAGCTCATTGCACTAAAGCAGTCACAAAAATGGCCGAGAAGTCGGATAATCCCGACTTCTCGGCCATTTTTAACGGATAAACCGGGATTTAACCCCTTAACTCTACCGCAGTTTTATCCGGATGATTCCCTGCCTTAACGGCCTCGCAAGCAGCCAGCATTCCGATAGAATCCTGTATGCCAGATTATCGCATCGGATAGGTTTTCCTTTCCGGATTATGGCTGATACGACGGCGATGATATTGCCGAGCGGCACAGGCCCTTCCAGCCGTGACTGCGCGTCACCGACAATATAGGCAGAATCTTTGTGTACATGATGTATCCTGTGCAGAACGTGATCTCCTTCGCTCAGGTAAAGCACAATGTCGCCTCGTTTAAGCGTTTTGTTTGAGACACTCGTGATAACCACCTCATCACGTCCGCCTACAATAAATGGATACATGCTCATACCGACGAACGGAATTTTAAAATCGATTCCCTCATCCAATATCGGTACTATTTCATTCTTCCATCTTGATTCCTGCATATCGGCTCCGATCATCATTTTCCAGCAGCGTGCGCATGACCAATTCAGCCGCTTCGCTGTTCGGAAGGCAGTCCAATAAATAACAATCCGTTCTCTCCGCCAGATGCTCAACAACATCTATGGTGATATCGGTGAGCTGTCTGTCCCAGCGCTGTATATAGCAGCGTTCCAGCATCCGTATAAATGCTTCCTCCGTATTGAGCTTCCGGATTTTATTCTCTTCGCATTGCCTCAGGAAAACAACAGCGCGTAAAGGCGCACTTTCGTTTAAACAGATATCCGATGAGCCGCACCAGGGTACACCGGAAATGACAGGCATGTCTGCGGTCAGCCTGCAGGCTGTCACATCACCATCCAGAATTCTGGCGCCGTATCGTTTCACCCAAAGCTTGGCATGTGTTGATTTTCCGGTACCCGAAGGAGCCGTAAATAGAATACCCGTATCCTCCCAGATAATAGATACAGCGTGTATCAGAAAGCCATTGCGGTAGGCCAGGCACGCGGACATTATTTTGCGCATGCCGCCAAGAATGCTTCTGCGTACAAATTCTGCATTTTCCTCATCATGCCCATTATCAAATTCAGGCGCAATGTACAGCTCGATAAGGGACCAGTCATGCGATGACGAGAGGCAATATGGAATATCCTCCCGGTCAAATGATCGCTTCTGAATTGTACTCTCCGATTTTGTTACAGTGAACTGATCGTTTGTGAAAACAGTATCTCCATCGGGTGCCGGAATTTCAGAAGGTTCTTTGAACAGAACCTTTATATGGATGTCAGCGGTACATGCCTGATCAATAAAATCAAAAAAGTATTGATGAACTGCCCAATCCGGTATCTCAAAATTGACGGCAAGGCCTGCGATATTAAGATATGGCATGATGTCCTCCAGCCGAAATTACATCAGGGCACACTTTTGTGTGCCCTGATGCGGTTATATGTAGTAATTGTTGTTTAGGAAACTTTAACCTTATGATGCTCTGAGTACCCGCTGCCGCTCGGAGTCGCATCATCAATCCATTCGCATTTTGAAGCTTTCGCGCATCTCGTAAAAACATCTTCAAATTGAGCATATGCTTTAGTTTCCAGTTCGGGCTTTACATATTCTTCCTTCAATGCAATCACTCTTTCTTTTAAATATTATTGAAATATTCCAATAATAGTAATTATTATTACTATACTTCCAAGTTTATAATAACACAAAATTTCAGTTTGTCAATTATTTTATAAATATTTCAGTTTATACGTGATTTATGGCGTTCTTCAGATATCGCGCAGATATAGGGGGACAGCCGGTCAAACGTTCCTGTTTCAGCCTGAATATTCGCCGGGCAGTTTGAGCAGCCCTCCCTGTATTCACAGCAGCCGCATTCGTTCGGACGCTTTATATCCTCGGCTAATGTCGGGAGCCTGTTCCAGGCATGGGCAAAACCTTCCTCGAGCGGCCGCGTATACGGGCTCGAAAAGGTTCCGCAGGGCAGCATTTTGCCATCCCAGGTCAGCCAGAATATTGCTTTTGACGCCAAGCAGTGCAGTACCCGGGGCGGTATATCGCCGCTGTTGTTCTTTGTGCCGGCAAAATGCTCGGTATCCATATTCTTAATGACAGCACGCTCGTTCGCGCTGTTCAGCTTCGTATAGAATTCACGGTTGCGTCTTTCGAGAGCGTGTATTTCAGACGGCGCCATCCGGCAATTGACCACGTCAGACTCAGCCCCGCGAATGGCGTTAAAAATGGACGTATTTATCGCATACTGGTTCGTATAACGTTTCGACAGAGCGCGGATCTCGTCGAGCTCATTCATGTTGTCCTTGATAAATGAGGTTCTGACCTCCAGGACGGTTGGAATCCTCGAAAACATTTCAAGACCGCTGAGCGTCCGCGCAAAGGCGCTTCGATCTCCGCAGATTTTTTCGTATGTGTCCGCGCTTGCCCCATACAGCGTTACATTTGTCGCCGTGGGCGGATATTTACTGAAGAAGTCGAACATTTCCTCATTCATCAGCGCCGCATTTGTATTCAGCGAGATGATAAACCCCATTTTGTTAAGCGCTTCAAAAATTTCTTTAAAGTCTGCCCTAAGCAGCGGTTCCCCTCCGGTTATCAGAAGGTACAGCATTCCGGCTTTGGCCGCGTCCTCGGCAAGCTGAATCCATTCCTTCGCAGTTAATTCATGTCCGATTTTGTCCATCTGAGGTTTATCCATACGGACATAACACATTTTGCATCTGAAATTGCATCTCGGCGTTAATTCGAAGGTCCCGATCAGCGGAATGTGCCGCGCCGCGGCTTTTACCGATAAAGCAAGGTCGGCCTGGTTCCATTCTTCCGCCAGTTCATCGGTTTTATGAATATCGTCAGTGCTCACTCTTCAAGAACACCGCTTTCCCTCGCCGAATTGATGAATTCTATTAAGTCGGCACGAGCCGTATTTTCGTCCACCTCAAACTTATCAACAATCGCTCCAAGAAGCTCGTCAAATGAAACTTCATTGAGCAACATATCCCAAATAAAGCGGCCTGTTTTATTGAGTGTCATCATCCCCTTGAAATCAGCAACCCGCTCGCCGACCGGGACAACGATGTTACTGTCAGCGATTTTTCTTACCAGAAAATCCTTCCTTATTTTCATATAGTCTCCCTAAAAAATAATATTCAATCCGTTCTCCGCCTATACAGGCACTCGTCTTTCGCCGTTTTCAATTGCTTTCCAATGTTTTGTCTTTTCCGTCAGCTCTTTTTTACTTTCTTTTTTACTGCCTCATCTCAAAGCTCCAGACGCTTCAATCTCGCTTTTATAATCAACCATATGCTTTTCCAATAGTTTCGTTCCGACTTTGTTGTAGCAAGCCTAATCTTCAGTTTGCACGACTCCTCTGACTGCCACCAGTCACACCCCAGTTTGCCAAGTTCAAGATTTCTCGCTATTTCGTCAATAACCAAGGGGGGCCAAGCTTTCCTGCCTGCATACTTTAAAACTTTGTCAGTGAGCGTTTGATATTCTTTATTATGAAATAATCCGGCTTCTTTGTCATACCTCAGGTCAACCATTGGTATAATGCCCTTCATTTCTTTATTAATGTCTGCAAGCAGTTCCTGATCTTCATTTGATGAACCCACGTAAAGATAGAACAGACGTGATACATTAATGCTTTTTGATCGCCGCAAAATCCTGCCTAACCTCTGGATGCGCTGTCTGGAGCTGTTTGTTGAGGAAACTATAATCCCCACATCAGTCTCAGGAACGTTCAAGCCTTCGTCCAGCGCTTTGCAGGCAACTAAAATGCGGATTTTAGAGTTCTGATATTTTATCAGGACATTTCTTCTGTCATCTTCATCCATTTCAGAATGATAGCGCCCTACTTGATCGGGATACAGCACAAGAAGCTTTTCATACAGTATATTTGTAATTCCGATTCTTTCATTAAATATAATAACCTTTAAAGAGTCAGATATTTGGTTAATCAGGCTGAGAACACAGCTGATTCTTGATTTGGCCTGGTAAACCACTTCCTTTCGCCTGAAGGAAATAATCAAAAACATCTTTGCCAGGTCTGCCAAATCGGGTTCAACAGGCGATTTTGCAAGCTGCTCCAATAAAGCGAAGAATTTTTTGCTATTTTTTGGGTTAAATAAGTAAGAGCAGTATTGTCTGAGTTTTGCACCGGTTCTTGTGATTTGATCGCTAAGCTCCAGATATTCCTCGTACTCAATTTGAGTGAAATTCAGCTTAATGTTGAAAATTGCGAAATTATTTATGACCTTTGCATTTAAGGCATCTTCAAATCCATATTTAAAAATCTCAGGGCCAAGCGCGGGAACAATTCTTTCATCAAAATTTATGGTTTCAGGGGTTGCCGAAAGGCCTAATGAAAAATAGCCTGAAGATAAAATGAATCCGGGTATTTTAGTAACAAAATCAAATATGTGCGCGTTTTCCTCGCTGCCATAATGGTGACATTCGTCTGCAATAAGCAGTATCGGGTTCTTGTTTTGATAATCCTCCGCAATATGCTGTGTTAAAGTGTATCTGGCGGAATTAACCACATAAATCATAAATTTCCGATGATAAGGGTCCTTGCGTGCTCCCGAAAATATGCCTATATCATTTTCCGGAACTCTGAGATCCTCTTTCAATACCTGGTACCATTGATTGGCAAGAAACACCTTCGGCACAATGATTTTAACTTTCAAAATCCGGCCTTTTTCATTTGCCGGTATTTTTTCAAGTCTGGCAATTGCTCCTAAAGCAAGCACAGTTTTTCCCGATCCGGTTACTGCATTTATGATGCCTCTGCAATCATTTTTAAACCAAATATCAAGACATTCTTCCTGCCACTCAAACATCTTTTTTTCAAGAATTCCTGAATTATCGGCAGTCGCTATGTCCGTGCTTTTTTTATCCTGGCTGATAAATAATTCCACATTAACATCCTCTACAATATTGACATGATATTCATAAAAATGATATCCTATCCTTATATAATTGTCTATAATAATCAACAAATATATCACTATAATTTAAAGGAGCAAATAATGGCGGATTATGAGGATTTAGCAAAGCAAATTGACGTATTTGAAAAGGAATTGAAAGATAGAATAGGCGTTATCCAAAAACTTTTTAAAAACATTAATAATAGCATGGATAAAGGTGATTTAAAGAGCTGGACTCGTGACGTGGACGGCTTGAAAAGTTCTTTGCAGGAGTCGGCATCCGTTCTCGAAAATATGAAAGCAACGGTAGACAGCTTTGAAATTCGTGTGTATGTTGAGAGCGGAGACTTTACAAATCAACTCATATCGAGCTGTGAACGACTTGGCGTTGATGTAAAAGGTGACTTCCCGAATTATGAAATGTTTCCTTTTCGAGTAAGATTCGACGTTGAGAATCTGGACATGTATATTGACCGGAAGAAGGTCCAATGCCTGCGTCCTTGGGCATTTGTTCAGGATGTAAAAGCCATTCAGGCCAAGATGCTGCGGGCTTCCTTCGACCCGTCAGGATTTGCAAATGAAATTGCAGGCGCATATGATCTTGCGCTGCTCAAACAAAATCAGGGTAAATCGCTCGTTTCTTCTTCCGGCGACATTTACCTAAAAAACCTGTATAATTTCCTGACACCGATGCGCAGATTTCGAAAAGACTATGACCAACAGAGTTTTGCTTTTGACTTAGCCCGGCTTTATTCATCTGATATACATTCTATTGATGACGGGCGCAAATTTCAATTTGGTCCAAGCCGCAATATAAATAAATGTGTGCGGATACTGGATAAAGACGGCAGAGAAGAGTATCTGGCGACCATTCGCTTTTTTGAAGAGTAATGCATATACGGCTTGTAATCAAGAGGGAGATATAACATGGAAAATGATATAAATCAGGCAATTAACCTTTTAAGAAGGGGACAAGCGCCTGCCAACCAAGAACTCTTGCAGGAACTCTCAGTTGGGATTGACTTCATCGTGGATTTCTGGAAAGATAAGTATTTAGCCAACTATATCTCTCAAGGCGGCAGCAAAGTTAAATTCGTCACCGGCCGAAACGGCAGCGGCAAAACTCATTTTTTACAGCTATTCTCAATTGAGGCTGAAAAAATGAATTATATCCCCGTACTTCTTTCGGCTAAAGAAGTATGGCTGCATGATTTCAAGGAAATATATACAGCAGTATTAAAAAAAATTGACCTGATAAACTGTCTGAGGCTGATAAGCTTTGAAGTCGTAAAACAGCTGGGATACGACCCTTTGTTAATTCCGGACGGTATGACTTTCGTAGACTACTTATCCAGTATCGGTCAGCTTGGCCCCGTGACAAAACGAGAAATCAGGCAGCAGCTTGAGCACATGTTTTTATCAAATCCTCTGCTTGATAATAATTTCGCATTTACCTGCTCCCTTTTGGTCGGCGGCCTGCTGGGTCACCCGGTTCTCGAGGACCCCAACAAACATCTTTTACTTTTATGGCTTGAAGGAGATCGAGAGGCTCACCTTTCCTCGCTGCGCCGCCTTGGTCTTTCACCCAGTAAAATCAACAGATACAACGCCCGTCATATGCTCCGTTCACTTGTTGAGATTTGCAGAATGGCGGGGTATAACGGCGTCGTCATATCCATTGACGACATGGAAATTTTAGTCTCAAAAGACAACGTTGAAAATAACCATTACACGCGTATGAAACGTGAGGACGCCTATGAAAGCATAAGGGAACTTATTGATGAAATAGACACCTTAAAAAATACCATGTTTGTTTTTTCGTTTGATCGCAAGCTGATAGACGATGATATAAACGGCTTAAAATCCTATCAAGCGCTTTGGATGCGTATTCAAAACGAGGTGGAGAGTACTCGTTTCAACCGTTTTACCGATATTGTGGATTTGGACCAATTGATCGAAGAGGTTTACACGCCGGAAATACTTATAGAAATGTCTGCTCGCCTTTCTAATGTGATAAATCGCCTTAGCCGAGGTGCTGTCCCGATTACACTGGATATTGCTCAGGAGCTTCATGCCAAAGCGCAATATGGCAAGGTATCGTTACCTAGGCAAGTAAATCTTAGCACCATACAAGAAGGAGCTGATCATTAATGGATTTTGAAGCTCAGAGTATCATTGAGGCTTTGCGTTCAGGCGTCTCTTCAAGGTCAGTCGGACAATACTTTTCGTCTGCGCGCCCTGAGATTATGTCAAAGCTTTCACGTACGATAGACAAGGTAAGCAATAGCGGTGAGTCCGGCGGAATGATTATTACAGGCAAGTATGGAGAAGGCAAAACCCATTTATTAAATACAGTATTTAATATGGCTCAAGATAACAATATGGTTGTAAGCATGATTTCTCTCAGTAAAGAGACTCCGTTTGACAAGCTTTATTTGGTTTATAAAAAGCTGATGAGCAGTACCTATCTGCCCAAAAGAATGCAGCCAGGCTTTGATCATGTCTTACAAAACATTACTCCGAATAGCAAAGAAGCCAATGATATGGTCCTGTATGCCAGCAAGCATCTTGAAACCGACAAGTTATTTTATGTTCTCAGATCATATCTGAATGTAGATGACGCTGATGACAAATACCTTCTCAAATTGGATATTGAGGGAGACTTCATAAATAATTCGTATTTGCGTCAAATTTACAAGAGAATCTTTTCAACATCGGCTAAATACGCCGTTCCATTTAGTAAAACACGCCATACCATGGATTATTTCACAATGCTGAGCCATATGTTCAAGTTACTGGGTTATAACGGTTGGGTCATACTCTTTGACGAAATGGAGCTTCTGGGGCGGCTCAGCAAAAAAGCGCGCCTTACAGCCTATAAAAATATGGCACCATTTCTTTTCCCGGGTAAATATTCTCAGCTAGAGTCAACTTTTGCAATGTTTGCGTTTAGCGCTTCCTTTATGGAAGATGTAATTGAGTCAAAGCATGACTTTGAAAATCTTGCTGAATCTTATGTAGATCGCAGCGCTCGTGAGCCAATTGAAAAGGTCCTTAAACAAATCGCTGAGGCGCCTCAGCTTCAGCCGCTGACTCAGAATGAAATTATCTCAATTCTGCGGAAGATCGAGGAATTCCACGGTCGTGCGTATGATTGGAAACCGGAAATCGATATGAACGATTTTATTAAATCAACCGAGTCCCGGGGCTATCTTTTAAGAACCCGGATTCGGGCTGCTCTGGAGTATCTTGATCAGATTTATCAATACGGTCAGTCTGGCGATATAACAGTCCGCAGCCCAGATCAGCCCAATATCAGCGAAGAGGATATTATATCATTGGATGAGTATATAAAAATTGAAGATTAATGATTCCCATAGCTTGTCCTGTTAAACGGCATAGGGCAAGCTATGGGATGAAGCGGTCCGCTAACCCTGATGAAAGCAAGGGGATGGTTTTTCTGCTCGGCGCAGAAACCATCCCCTTGCTTTGGTATGACATAGCCGTTGATCTTCTCGAGTCCGGCTGCATAGATAGTCCAGCCTGGAAATGCGTTACATCAGCCCCGATTTTTGCAGCAGTCTTTCAACCATAACCGCTACCTCCGCACGGGTTATATTTTCGTTCGGTGCGATTGTGCTGCCGCTTGTACCGGCGACGATGCCGGTTTTGAGGCAAGCCGCTATGCCGTCTTGTGCATAGGCAGAGGCGGATGCGCCGCATCCTTTGATGATTCCGTAAGACGCGGCTGTTTCAACATATCCGTAGTACCATTCCGGCGACTCAACATCGCTGAAGCTGTTCGTGCCGGTTCCCGGTTCAAGACCTAAACCCTGACCATAATGGCGGCAAACTCGGCGCGCGTTATGTTCCTGTCGGGGGCGTAATTGTTGTTCTCAATACCTGTCACAACCATTCTGGAGCCCATGTCGTTGATAGCGTCCTTCGCCCAGTGATCAGCCGCGTCGGAGAACTCCACCGGATTCCAGATGACGGAATAGGTGCTGTTCCTGAATTTTTCTCTTATGTCAGATACCGTTCAGCAGCTATGCTTGTGGTTGCCCCTTCTTTAGAATTTAAAATTCATAGACGACAGGCGTATTACCTATACTTTGATATTGCTTCGGCGTAACACCGTATTTGATTTTAAAGAGTGCTATAAAGTGTGAAATATTCTCGTACCCAAGATCATAAGCAACTTCGGTAACATTCTGGTTTTTAAGCATATCCTTGGCTTTAGCGAGCTTGAGGCCCGTGATGTACTCTTTTGGGGTAATTCCCATAATCTTTTTGAAAGATTGGCAAAAATTCGCTTCGGACATATTCAGGTAATATGCCAGCTGGCTGATGCTGATGGGCTCCTTTATATGATCCTGTACATACTGTATTGCTTTGTGTATCGGATTAGTGTGCTCAATATTGATGACCTGCTGTATGCCCTTAATTTTCACAAGATTATAGACCAATTCCTGGGCGTAAAGATCGATCAGGAATTCTTTGTTTTTATCAGGCTTTATTGAAACGTCGGTAAGCCGGTTTAAACAATAGGCGAGTTCGCTGCTGATGTTGCCTTTGAAGAACTTATCTTCTTTGATTGAATCGTAGTCAACGTCCATATCAATGCTGACTTTTTCAATTACCATTTTTAACAGGTTATCACTCAGTTCAAAAACAAGAGCTTTTGTTGGAATGTCAATATCCATATGCACATGTGTATGGGGCGGCAGCAAAATAAATTTGCCGGGCTCGTACGTAAACTGGGTGTCTTTATTGACGGTAACATGCTTGCTGCCTTCAATTATCGTGCAAAGCCTGCTGTATTCATACGAATTATAATCGCCGTTGAATGGTGGGGCAAGGTCATAATACAACAGCTTAAGGTAATCATATTCCATACCGTCTATCAGTTCCAAATCTCTTTTGAAATTTCTCAGCATATTGTAATCACCTCAAGTCCATATGTTTTATTATCTATTAAAATATCGACATTATAACTATTATACAACTTTTTTCTGATGTCAACAGCTAAATTTAATAAATATTACAAACAGAAAAGAAACTATATACAAATCACACATTAATAAAAAAGGGCTACTTTTTAAAAATATACGTTAGAATTTTTCCCGCTGAAATATTAAGTTATATGTATAAAGGAGCAGTGTGGGGCTCAAAGCGCGTTTAGAGAAACTCTGCCGGAAATTCGGCGGTAAGTTTTATCGCAGCAGATGGGTTGATATCCATCATTCATGTGCTGCATAGGCAGGTAAGGGGGGCATTGTGACGGGCGTATTATCATTATTTGGCGTCATAGTTTTGCTGCTGTTTGAAGTCATTGCTTTACTGAAGTCCAAAAGACTAATGACGCTGCTGACATTTTCAGCGATTGCCGAAGTGGGATATATCCTTCTTGGAATCGGCAGCGGAATCTTTGCCGGGCAGACTGGTGCGTTATTGCATCTGGAATACCAAATCCTGATGAGGGGATTGGTCTTTTTGGCTGCGTTTATCATCATAAAGCGCGCCGGGACACCATTTCTTGAGAAATTGAAGGGTACCGGCAAAGCATCGCCGTTTATCGCGACGATGTTTGCTTTCGGTATTTTTTCAGTGATGGGGCTTTCTCCATTTAAGGGCTCCGTCAGCAAGTTTTTTATTGTTTATTCCTGCATTGAAAACGGCAGGTATGTTTACGCCGCGGCTGCGATGCTGGGCAGCATCATCGAAGCGTGGTATTTCATAAAAGCACTTCAAAAAATCTGTTTCGCCGAGCCTGAGGGGGACGAACAAAACCCCGGCAACCCGCTGTCGGTTTCATTTAAAAGGATCGGCTATGGTGCCGTGATCACCCTTGCAGCACTGACGGCACTGACTTCGCTTTTCCCCGAACCGCTTATTGAGTTCAGCGGAAATTTGGCAAGGCTCCTGTTTGGGGCAGCGACATCGGCGGAATTACCTGTTTTCGATTCACCGTGGCCGCTTCCGGTGCTTGTACCGTACATTGGGGCCTTTGCCGTTTTCATTGTCGGCCGGTTTATTCCAAAGCTCAGAGGAATTCTTGCGGTCAGCATCAGCGCCGCGGCAGTCGTTCTTGTCTGGATGGACGGGAATCTCGACGGCCTGTCCAAATTATTCGCGGTGATTATTTCGGTGATTATATTTTTAACCGCGCTGTATTCCATCGGCTACTTTAAAAGCGAAAAACATAATAACCGTTACTTTTTCTTTTTGCTGCTGACGCTGGGCAGTCTGCTTGGCGTCGCCACCAGCACGCAGTTCGGCAACTTCTATGTGTTCTGGGAACTGATGACCTGGGCATCATATCTGCTGATTATCCATGAACCGTCCGAGAGATCTTTGAAGGCCGGCTTTAAGTACTTCATGATGTGTACGTCGGGCGCCTATGTCATGCAGTTCGGAATCCTGATACTGCAGAACGCCACAGGAATGCTGAATATGGCAGATATTTCGGGCAGACTGCCTTTCGTTGCGCCGGGTCTGCTCATTGCGGTCATTGTGATGTTTATTGCGGGAACAGGTGTGAAGGCGGGCTTAGTACCGATGCACAGCTGGCTGCCGGAGGCCCACCCGGCGGCACCCTCGCCTGTTTCAGCCATTCTTTCAGGTATCCTAACGAAAATAGGCATTTATGGACTCGTGCGGGTATTGTTTGCCGTTTTCGGTGTGAGCCTGCTCATTCAGCTTGGGTCTGTCGGCAAAATGTCCTATACAGGCCTGGCAATCTCCATCCTGGGCTTGGTGACGTTATTCTACGGCGAGATTAAAGCGCTGCTCCAAAAAGATATCAAACGGCTGCTTGCCTATTCCACCATGGCGCAGATCGGCGAAATTGTCACGACGCTTGGACTGGGTACATATCTGAGCATGGTCGCCGGCTTCTACCACATTATGAACCATGCAATTATGAAAAGCTTGCTCTTCCTGGCCGTCGGCATTCTGGTTAACAGGCTCAAGAGCAGGGAAATTTCGGTCTTCAAGGGGATCGGCAAGGCCATGCCTTTTACGGCAGGCTGTCTGTCGATCGGTATCCTTGCGATGATGGGGCTGCCGCCGTTCAACGGCTTCATCAGCAAGTTTCTGATGCTTTATGCCGCGGTGAACGCCGGATACTGGTATATCGCGGCGCTCATCCTGCTCGGGAGCATTATCGGGGCGATTTACTATATTAAGCTAATTAAAACAATATTCTTCGAAAAATATGAAGGGCCTGCCGTTAAGGAAGCACCCCTGACAATGCTTATTCCAATTGCCCTGCTGACCGGACTCATTGTCTTCAACGGTCTGTTCCCACAGTTTGCGTTGAGGCTGGCTGGCTCAGCAGCTGACTTTATCGCAGCAAAAAGCGCATTGGCAGTATCCGCCATTCCTCAACTCCGGGTAAGCTGGCCTGTCAGCATCATCATTCCGATGCTTGGGGGTCTCGCTTCCTATTTTCTTGGTAAACGTTCCCCGAAGATCGCGGGCTGGACATCTGTAGCGGTGATGACCGCAACGCTCGCTGCAATTGCCGTTTCTCATGCCAATTTCGACGTATACGCCCTGAGCTTTGCGCTGCTGATTGCCTTTGTCGGCCTGCTCAACATCCTGTACTCGCTGGGATATATGAGCCATGGGCATACGCAGAACCGTTACTACATGTTTTTCATCATGATGATCGGCGGTCTTATCGGCGTTGCCACGAGCAAGGACTTCCTCTCCTTCTTTATTTATTGGGAGATTATGAGCAGCTGGACGCTGTATTTCTCCATCATCCATGAAGAGACAAAGGAGGCGCTCAAAGAGGGCTTCAAATATTTTATATTCAACTATATCGGCGCCGGCATCGCTTTCCTGGGCTTGCTCCTTCTAACCTCAAAAGCAGGCACGTTTGACATGAGCACGCTTGCCCAGCGCCTGAGCGGCATGGACCTTGGCACGGCCGGCTGGGGGCTGATACTGATGGCTGTCGGCTTCCTAACGAAAGCCGCGGCACTGCCTTTGAGGATCGACTATCAGATGCATCCCGCCACGGCGCCGACGCCCGTCAGCGGCTATATTTCGTCGGTTTTGCTTAAAAGCGCGCCCTACTGGCTGATCAAGCTGTTCTTTATCCTGGGCGGTGCCGTTGTGGTCGGACGTCTCGGGATGGCCGGCAGCAGTTCTGCCCTGATGTACGCTGTGTCGTGGATCGCGGGTCTGACGATTATCGGCGCGGGTGCGATGGCTCTTGTGCAAAGGGGAATCAAGCGGCTGCTGATTTACAGCACAGTCAGCCAGATCGGCTACATACTCCTGGGCCTCAGCCTTGGTACAACGCTTGGACTGACGGGTGCCATGCTGCATTTTGTCAACCATATGTTCTTTAAAGATCTGCTCTTTCTCGCCGCCGGAGCCATCATGGTGCAGGCCCATGTCAGGAATCTCGACGATGTGAGCGGCCTGGGCCGGAAAATGCCGGTGACACTGGCGTTTTTCATGGTGGGTGCCTTCTCGCTCGCCGGGGTGCCGCCGTTCAGCGGTTTCACATCCAAGTGGATTATCTATGAAGCGGCGATGGAACAGGGGCAGGTATTCCTCGCCATTCTGTCGCTCGCCGGGAGTATCCTGTCAATGGCGTATTTCGTGAAGTTCATGCACTCAGCGTTCTTCGGCGTCCCGTCTAAAAATTCGGAGCACGTCAAGGAAGCACCGTGGACCATGCTGGTCCCGATGGGGATCTTAGCTGCGCTGAGCCTCGCTTTCGGCATCATGCCGGGACTGCCATTAACGGTCATATCAAAGGTGCTGGCTTTGGCAGGGATCGCACAACCGGCTTATACATTGTTCAGCGTTACAACCCCTCTGGGGACCTGGCGGGTCGGCGTCGTCACCGTGATTATCCTGCTGGCGGCCGCCGTGGGCCTTGTATACCTGCTGTCCGGCAAAAAAAAGGTGCGGTATACGGATGCCTATACCTGCGGCGTCTCTGACATCGAGACGGACAAGCTTAATGCATCCTCTCAGAATATGTATGAATCCGCCGCAAAACTCGTGCGGAAGCTGCACAAAGTGACTGTGCCTGTATTTGATGACGGCGAGGAGGCGGAGGAATAATGAGTATGCTCCTGTTTGCCCTGAATATTCTGATTTTTCCCGGCGGTCTTTTTGCCGTCCTGCTGGGGCTCTTTCTCACAGGTGTCGACCGCAAGCTGTATGCACGGCTGCAGAGGCGTGTGGGGCCGCCCGTCTATCAGCCGTATATAGATATCGTAAAGCTGTCGCACAAGGAGATTTTAATACCGAAGACGGCAAACTACACGGCCTTCAGGTTTGCCCCTGTCCTGGGTTTCGCGGGGATGCTTGCAGCAATAGTGTTCATTCCCGTCACCGGTGTCTATTCCGGCTTCTATCTGTCCGGCGACCTTCTGGTACTGCTGTATCTATTGTCCACGCCCGCTTTGGCCCTGATAATCGGTGCGTCAGCCTCCGGGTCAACATACAGCTCCATCGGGCTTTCCAGAGAAATGACCATGGTTCTGGCCTATGAAATACCGCTGTTTATTGTCCTGCTGACCGTGGGGATGAGGGTCGGAATGGCTGGCGGAGGATTCGCGGATTTTTCGCTCAGCAGGATTGTGAATTATCAACTGCAGAATGGCGCGTTGATTTTTGATCTGCCGATGCTGCCCGCCTTTCTGGCCTTTCTCTGCTGCATCCCCGGGACAATCGGGGTCGTCCCCTTTGACATCCCTGAGGCGGAGACGGAGCTTGCCGAGGGACCGCTTCTGGAGTATTCAGGTTCCGGGCTCGCCCTGTTCAAACTGACGGGCGGCTTGAAGATCCTTGTTTTTTCCGCGCTGACAGTCGCGCTGTTTTTCCCGACGGGGATCGGCGGCTTTTGGCTTGTCAATTTGGTGTGGTTCATCATCAAATGCCTTGTTATATCCTTCTTCACTCTGACATTTGTCCGTGCGACAAGAGCCAGAATGCGTATGGATCAGGCTTATAAGTTCTATCTGCTGGTTCCGACCGCTCTGGCACTCGTCAGTCTGGTTTTGACGCTGCTTTCATTCAAAATATAGGTAGGATGCTCAAAACGCCTTGGAAGGAGAGAAACAGATGGCAGCTTTGCTTCAAAATATTGTAAAGATGTCTCCATGGATATACAGGATAAATGCCGGGTCATGCAACGGGTGCGATGTGGAAATGGCGACAACAGCCCTGATCCCCCGGTACGATGTGGAGCGCCTCGGGTGCAAGTACTGCGGCAGCCCGAAGCATGCGGATATTGTTCTGATATCGGGACCCGTGACTGCGGTCGTGAGGGATAAGGTTCTGCGTGTCTATAATGAAATCCCAAATCCGAAGGTCGTCGTCGCCGTCGGCATCTGCCCGATCTCGGGCGGCGTCTTCCGGGACAGCTATTCGATTGCAAACCAGTTAGATGCCTATATCCCTGTGGATGTCAACGTTCCGGGATGTCCCCCCAGACCCCAGGCGATTATAGACGGAATTGCGAAAGCGATCGACATTTGGAAGGCAAAATTCTGAGGGGGATATGTATGGGTTCGTTCTTAAAGGTTATCCTTCAAAATATCGTCAAGGGGCCGTCCACAATCAAATACCCCTTTGAGGATTCCCCGGCGCCGGAAAAGCTGAGGGGTCTCATCAAGCATAATCCGGAGGCTTGCGTGGCCTGCGGCATGTGCGCCTATGTCTGCGCGGGCGGAGCGATTAGGCTTCAGGAATCCGACGATAAGGCGGGCATGGACTTTATCGTGTGGCACAATACCTGCACCTTCTGCGGCCTGTGCGAGTTTTACTGCCCGACGAAAGCGATTCATTTGACAAACGATTACCATACGGCGCATCTGCAGGCGGATAAATACAGCTATGTCGAGAAAACTTATGTTAAAAACCAGCCGTGCATCCGCTGCGGTGAACCGATCATTCCGCTTTCACCCATCTTCGCCGAAAAGATTTACGGCAAAGACGGCGATGTAAAGAGTCTCGCCAAAATGTGCCCGGAATGCCGCCGGAAAGCCATATGGGAAGGTTGTGTGCATAAAGCATGAAAAGTGAAATCATGGATGTCTTCAGCCGGGAAATGCTGCGGCTGTTGGGCGAGAGCTCGGACCTGACATGGGATGTCGACAGAAAAGGCGTTGTGTGCGGCTGGTGCAGCCTGCCCGACCCGGCGGATATCTATACGGTCGCCGAGCTGATGGCAAAATACAAGGGCCGGGTGATGACGATCTCGCCGCTGAACACACCGGCTGATTTTTCGGGGATCGCCACAGCCGGTGATTCAGAAAAAGAAAAGCGGGTGGAGCTTGTCATCAATTATCATTTCTTTTTCGAAGGAATCAATTTTACCGCCCGCATCACCCTGCCGGACGACACCAGAACCGTCAGATCGATTACTCCGGTGCTGATAAGCGCAGACTGGCACGAACGGGAGATGCGCGAGCTGTTCAATATCACGCTGATTGGCCATCCAAACCCAAAAAGGCTGTTTCTGGATGAGAGCATCCATATGACGGACCACACCATGATCCCGCTGTCTGAGGCGATGGACGGCGCGAGCACCAGCACCTTGTGGGAAAAGATTATGAAAGCCGGGAAAAAGGGGGCAGATGAGCGTGAGTAGCTATACAATACCGATGGGGCCAATCCATGTTGTACTTGAGGAACCCATCTATTTCAAGCTGCAGGTGGAGGGGGAGACCGTCGTCGGCTTGGAGATCAATGCCGGGCACTCGCACCGCGGGATTGAGTTTTTAGCGATGCAGAGAAATTTTTATCAGAACCTGACGCTCACCGAAAGAGTGTGCTCGCTCTGCTCCAACAACCACCCCTTTACCTACTGCATGGCGGTCGAAAAAATAGCGGGAATCGAGCTGCCCGAGCGGGCCGAATTTTTGCGGGCGATTGCCGATGAAATCAAGCGGATTGCATCGCATCTGTTCAATATCGGTCTGATCCCGCACATCATCGGTTTCGACTCGTTCTTCATGCATGCCATGGAGCTCAGGGAGACAATGCAGGATCTGAAGGAGACCGTTTTCGGCAACAGGATGAATTTGTCCGTCAACACCATCGGCGGCGTGCGGTACGACATCACCGACGAGCAGAGCAAATATATCCTCAAGACTCTGGAAAACCTAAAAAAACCGTTGGAGGAAATTGCCGGGATATTCAAGTCCAACGCCTCGATTCGCCGCCGTACGGAGGGTGTCGGCGTCCTGCCTCTTGATAAAGCCGCTGAATACGGCGTCGTCGGGCCGGTGGCGCGAGCGTCGGGTATTGGATACGACGTGCGGGTGGACAACCCGTATGCGGCTTACGACAAGCTCCGCGTCAATGCTGTGACTGAAAAAAACGGCGATGCCTTTTCACGGCAGCTGGTCCGGCTGGGAGAGGTCGCAGAATCGATCAGCATTATTGAACAGTGTTTAAAGCAGCTGCCGGAGGGACCGACCTGCCCGGAAGCCATGCCTGACATTCCTGCCGGTGAAGCTATTGCAAAATCGGAAGCGCCCAGGGGCGAATTGATCTATTACGCGCGCACAAACGGCACTGCTATTCCCGAGCGTCTCAAATGGAGAGTGCCGACATATCCGAACTGGGGCGCTTTGAGCGTGATGCTGCCCGGCAGCAAGATCGCCGATATCCCTGTTGTGATCGGCAGCATTGACCCGTGCATTTCCTGTACTGAAAGATAACGACCCGATCTGTCGGGGAAGGGGCGCCGCGTATGCATGAGCTTGCTCTTGTCAGAAGTATCTGTACTATCATAAACGAAAAGGTACGGGAGTTCGGCGTCAGCAGCGTGGTTCAGGTCAAGCTTGTCATCGGTGCGCTGACCGGCGTCGAGGATACGACCCTGAAAGCCTGCTTTGAGGTGTACGTGCAGGAGTCGCCTTTGGCGGGGGCGGTGCTTGCTATCGAGAGGGTTCCGATCAAGGTACGGTGCCGGGAGTGCGGGAATGAATACGAAACAGGGCTTCCGTTTGCAGCGTGCGCAGTCTGCGGGAATAAAGCCATCAAGATCATTGCCGGGAAAGAATTCTATATTGACAGTCTTGAGGTAGAATAGACCGCAGAAAGCGGGGAGGAATACGAATGTGTGTTGCAGCTTTTGGAAAGGTCACCGAAATCACGGGGAAAAATGCCCTCGTCAGTTTCAGGGGGGCGCTGAAGGAAGTCTCTGTTGCACTGCTGCCTGAGGTTGGAATCGGCGATACTGTCGTCGTCCACGCGGGCTTCGCAACCGAGATCGTCTCGGATCCCAGAAAGATATACCGCGATGTCGTTACAACTGACGCCTATGCCAGGCAGCTGCTCGACACGATAGAAAAAGAAAATAAACGGCTCTTCGAACCGGAGCTGAAGATCATGAATTTCTGCGGTACCCACGAGAATACAATTGTACAGTATTCCCTGCGTGATCTGGTGCCCTGCAATATCCAGCTGATCAGCGGCCCCGGCTGCCCTGTCTGCGTCACGCCGGAGGAAGAAATCGCAATGGGGTTGCAGGCCGCGAGAAGAGAGCATGTCATTCTGACGACCTTTGGGGATCTGCTGAGAGTACCGACACGGTGGGGCTCGCTCGAGCAGCTCAGGCTCGAGGGGACAGACGTCAAAATCGTTTACGATATCTCTCAAGCCCTTGATATCGCAAAAAACACAAAATCACAGGTTGTGCATTTCGCCGTCGGCTTTGAGACGACCGCCCCTGGTACAGCCTCGGTTATCCAGGCGGCCGGGAACATTGATAATTTCTCAATTGTTTCGTCGCACCGGATCACACCGCCGGCCATGGCGTACGTCCTGCAGAATTCTCAGATGGATATGCTGCTCTGCCCCGGTCATGTGGCCATGGTTATCGGGACGGAGCCGTTTGACCTGCTTGTTAAAAAGTATGGGATACCGTGCGTGATCTGCGGTTTTGAGCCGGTTGACATCCTGCAGGCAATATTGCAGGCGCTGCTGCGCCGCGGCAGGGGCGGGGATTCGGTCATCAATCAATATGAATATGTCGTCAAAAAAAGCGGAAATTTATTAGCCAATCAGCTGATCGGTGAGACATTTACGCTGAAGGACGCCTCATGGAGAGGCGTCGGTGTGCTGCCGGAATCACGGCTGGTTTTAAATAACCGATACAGCCGGTTTGACGCCGAAGCGAAATTTGGGCTCCGGATGCCTCAGAGGGGAGAAGTAGCTCGGGGGACGTGCCTGTGCGGGGATGTGCTGCAGGGGATGAAACCGCAGCTGTGCCCCAATTTCGGCGGCGCATGCACACCTGACAATCCGGTCGGGCCGTGCATGGTGACAAACGAGGGTGCCTGCAGCATCGCCTATATGAACAGCGCTTCTGCTTGAAGCTGCTGCGTAACGGTACCTGATAAATACATAAGCCAGCAATGGCGATAAGGATAATTCCATGAATTTCGATTGGAATGATAAAACAATCAGATGGTATAGAAACGCCAATCAATTTACAGGTTTCTACAAGAACGTTGCCAATGTCGTTGCGCCGCACTTATCGGGGTATGAGACGATGCGCGATCTGGGCTGCGGCCTCGGTTTGGTGGACCTGGAGCTGTCCGGTGCGATGTCCCATATCGACTGTATCGACAAGAGTCTGCCCGCGCTGGCATCTCTCCATCAAAGCATCACGGCTCGGGGCATTAAAAATGTGCGCCCAATCCTGCAAGATGTCGACGACTTATCCGACAGATGGGATGTGACGCTGATGAGTTTCTTTGGCAGCAGAGTCCCGGATAAATTTCTATCTTTCAGCGACAAGGTCATCCTTGTTGTATGCGGCAAATGTCATGATGACTTTATACCGTCCGAATACAGGCGCTTTAGGAAAAACTCCTCCGAAAACACGGAGCTTTATCTGAAAGAAAACAATATTGCATACGATCTGTCCTATTATAACTTTGAATTTGGTCAGCCTTTTGAAAACATCACGGATGCCTTTGAGTTTGTATCACTTCATTCTCCCGGCATTACCAAAAGCGAAATTTCCGATTTCCTGGAACAGCGGCTCGTCAGGCTCCACAGCGCCGAATATGAATATTATATTCCCAGGAATAAACAGATCGGCATATTCACGCTGCAAAGTCAAGCTTGATTTCCGCTCCTTAAATTGTTTGCTTCCCGCTGAACTGTCCGCAGTCCGCCTCTTTTTCCCGTGCAAGATGCCGCAGTAGTTTATCACTGCGGCGTCTTGTTTTTAGAATCTAGCATATTCTGGGCAGCTGATCTCCTGACAGCATACCGATCCTGCGGTTGCCGCCGGCAAGCGTGCTCAAAAAAACCTTGCCCGGTGAACTGCCGGTGACCGTTCCGATGATCGAGGCGTCTTTCCCGTATTTGTGTTCTCTCAATGCCGCAGCAACACCGTCTGCCTGCGTACCGTCGGCAATGATGATAACTTTCCCCTCGTTCGCCAAATACAGCGGGTCCATACCCAGCAATTCACAGATGCCCTTCACTGCATCCTTCACGGGGAGAGTATTTTCGTCCAGCTTTATGCTGAAGCTGCTGCCAGAGATGAGCTCGTTCAGCGCCGTCGCGACGCCGCCCCGTGTCGGATCACGCATGACCCGGACAGCCCCGGGAAATTCCCGTATAACAGGGCCGAGCAGCGAATAGAGCGGAGCACAGTCACTGGCGATAGGACTTTGGACCTTCAGATTCTCCCGCTCCAGAAGAATCGCCGTACCATGGTCCCCCATGGTTCCGGAGAGTATGACTTTATCCCCTTCCCGGATATTCTTTGGTGAAAGCATCACGTTTTCGGGGATAAAGCCGATACCGGAGGTGTTGATGAAGATTTTGTCGGCACAGCCCTTTTGGACGACCTTTGTGTCGCCTGTGACGATGCTGACACCGGCTTCATCAGCCGCTGATGCCATAGCTTCAACAATAGCTTCAAGCTCCCGGATGCTGAAGCCCTCCTCGATAATAAAGCCGCAGCTGATGTATCGGGGGCAGGCGCCGCTGACGGCCAGGTCGTTGACCGTCCCGCAGACAGCGAGCCTGCCGATATTACCGCCTTTAAAAAACAGGGGACTGATCACATAGGAATCCGTTGTGAATGCCATACGCCCGTTATTAACGGCAAAAACAGCCGAATCGCCGCCTTCCAGCAGCGTGTCGTTGCTGAAATGTTTATAGAAAACATCGGTGATAAGCTGGTGCGTCAGCTTACCGCCGCTTCCGCAGGCCAGTGTAATTATATCGTTCATAAAGCTTGTCTCATCCCATTTCCGCAGATTTTCTCAGAGCGATGGCGGCCTGACCAAATGATATGCCGCCGTCGTTTGTCGGTACCTTGCTGTGGATATAGACGTGAAATCCGGCTTTTTCCAAAGCCGTCAGAACAAGCTCTAAAAGAAGCCTGTTCTGAAAGACTCCGCCGCTCAGGACAGCCTGGTTTATCCCGGTTTCTTCCCGGAGCAGCATACAGATATTCCGTGTGATATCGGCGACGGTTCTGTGGAACGCCCCCGCGATACGCGGCGCATCCCGGCCGCTCAGCACCTCCTCGGTGATGGCGGCAATCATTTGACTGACGTCGATCTTGTAACCGGGTTTCTCCCGGATAATTTCATAGAGATATAAATATTCTTCCTTAGAATCAGCTATTTTCTCGAGGCGGATCGCGGCCTGCCCCTCATAGTCGATGACATTGCACAGACCGATCAGGGCGGAAACCCCATCGAACAGCCGACCGGCGCTGCTGGTCAGCGGGGCGTTAATCTGTTTGACGATCTGCTGCGTGACAACGCTTACTTTATATGGATCGATTTGACTGAGAAATGGCAGCTCAGCCGGAACAGACGATACGCCGTATGTCCGGACTAGATAACTCAAGGCCATCCGCCAGGGCTCCCGGATACCGGTATCCCCGCCCGGCAGCGGGACATACTCAAAATGCGCCAGCCTTTCAAAATTCATATAATCTCCGACGAAGAACTCACCGCCCCAGATCCGGCCGTCGTCACCGTATCCTGTTCCGTCAAACGCGATGCCGATGACCTTTCCGGTGACGCCGTTTTCAGCCATACACGAGGCGATGTGGGCATGGTGATGCTGGACAGGGATTTTTTTGACCCCGTGAAGCTGCTCGGCATACTGCGTGGAGAGATACCCCGGATGCTTGTCAAAGGCAACGACCTCCGGAGCTATCATGAATATATTTTCAAAATGCTCAATACCGCTTTCATAGGACATCAGGGTTTCCACATTTTCCAGATCACCGATATGATGGCTGATAAACGCACTCCCGCCTTTCGTCAGGCAGAAGGTGTTCTTGAGCTCACCCCCGCAGGCAAGCACGGCTGGAACCCGGCCTGAGGAGTATTTCACCTCCCGATAAAGCGATGAAATATCCAGGGGAAACGGCACATAACCTCTCGAACGCCTGATGATATATTCTTTGCCGCGGTATACGGAAGTGACGGAGTCGTCCGTCCTGATATAAATTTCCCGGTTATGCGTCAGAAAATAATCGGTGATCTTGCCAAGCCCGCAAAACGCCTCGCGATCTTTATAATAGATGGGTACGCCCGACATATTCCCGCTTGTCATGACGAGCAGGTCGAGGCCGCCTGTGAACAGCAGGTGATGCAGGGGGGTATACGGCAGCATGACCCCGATTTTATTGTTATCCTGAGAAATATCGTCGGAGGGCAGGCCCGATTCATGCTTCCTGTCCAGCAGAACGATCGGTTTTCTGTTATCCTGAAGGATTTCAGATTCTTCTTTGCTGACAAAACAATACTTAAGAACTGTGCCGATGTTTCTTGCCATCAAGGCAAAGGGTTTCCCGTCTCTGCTTTTCCTCTCCCGGAGCACCCGGACGGCGGCACTGTTTTTAGCGTCGCAGGCCAGGTGATAGCCGCCCAGGCCCTTGACCGCGATGATCTTGCCCAACGTTAGCAATTCGATGGTTTTTTCAATCTCGCTGCCCACAGCGATCCGGTTTCCGGCATCATCCAGCAGAGCCAGGGACGGGCCGCACTTGCCGCACGCCACCGGTTGGGCATGGAATCGCCTGTCGGCCGGGTTGTGATATTCCTCCGCGCATTCCTCGCACATAGGGAAGGCGTTCATGGTTGTGTTGATCCTGTCGTACGGTATACCTGTCGTAATAGTGAACCTGGGCCCGCAATTCGTGCAGTTGATGAACGGGTATCCATACCGCCTGTTGCCGGGGTCGTTCATCTCCCGCAGGCAGTCGGGGCAAACAGAGACATCGCTTGAAATGAACGCCTCGTGAGCGCTCTGAGTGCTACTCTCCCTGATTCTGAAATCCGCGTAGCCGACAGGCTCCGCGCGCACGGCATGAAAGGTATCGATATAGGCCAGAGGAGGGGCCTCTTCCTTCAGACGGCTGATAAAGGACGCGAGGTTCTCCTCAGCGCCCTCGGCGTCAACATGGACCCCGCCGGGAGAATTGTTCACCCAGCCGCTAATCCGGCAGGAGCGGGCGAGATTATATACAAACGGTCTGAAACCGACACCTTGCACGATGCCGTTGATATCTATTACAGACCGCGACCGCTTGTCCAACAACGTCACCATTCCTTTTTCCTTCTCCGGCTAAAAAACAAATCCCACGTTAATTTATACGCTGTTTCTCTCTGACTCTATTTCTGATCCACACGCATAATTCGTCAAGCCCCAGATCCTTTGTACAGGAGGTTTCGAAAAAGACGGTATCATCATTGATCGTCCGGACGTTGCTGTAAAATTCCGGCTTGTCGAAATTCGTGTACGGCAGGAGATCAATCTTATTCAGGATCACGGCGCCTGATTTTTCGAAAGCCAGCGGATATTTGAAAGGCTTGTCATTTCCTTCCGTCGTACTCAGGACGGTTATTTTGATATCTTCGCCGATTTCAAATTCCGCCGGGCATACGAGGTTGCCGACATTCTCGATAACAAGCAAATGAAGACCGTCAAGCTCGAGATGATCAAGAGCGTCTCTGATCATACAGGCGTCGAGATGGCAGGCTCCGCCTGTATTGATCTGAACGACCGGCACACCCGCTGTTTCGATCCTCCGGGCATCCATCGTCGTGTAGAGGTCTCCCTCGATGACGGCAATTTTAAGGTCATCTTTGAGCTTTGAAATAATGCGTTCCAGGATGGAGGTTTTTCCTGAGCCGGGAGAGCTCATCAGATTTATGACATAAATGCCTTTTTCATCGAGCTTCTTTCTGTTCAGCGCAGTCAGCTCGTCGTTTGCCTTAAGGATATTCGTGACTATTTTTATCTCGCTCATCGTTATCCGCCTTTAAATTTTCCGAGCGTTTCAGCCCGCTCGGGAATGGGTTGGGCCGTGACGCACCTTCGAAAAGCTGGTTCACTCATCCCTGGTTCCGAATTCGAATTCATGCTCCTGCAGTATTTCCTGGATCTTCCGATACCCCTTCACCAGGACATCTCCGCATTTAAGCCGGTAGCTCTGATTTGTCTGATAGTCGGTGACGCTGCAAACGCCGATGATGTCCTTACATTCGGTGCTGCCCAGCTCGGCGGCAAACCAATCGGTATACTCATCAGCCATTTTGGAGTAGCACGGCTTGGGATATTCGACGTCATAGCCTTTGCCCGCATAGAGCCCCAATATGGCGATACCGCCGGTGAGGGCACCGCATGTCCTTTGATAGCTGCCGGCGCCAAGGCAAAGGCCGCTCACAGCCCGCATCAGATCCTTATTCTCTTTTTCCTCCGCATCCAAGGCCATCTTCATCATGACCTGAGAGCAGCAGTACCCGGAAGCCGTGAGCTTAAACATCACAAATCCGGTTTCATCGGCCATAAGCGTCACCTTTCTTTTTCGCAATCATCAAAAAATAACCCGGCTTACATCGCTTTATCGCTTGATAATAATCGTCTCCGCCGGTGCAGCTGCCGTCCGCCGTGTTCCAGAATTCACACGGAGTGTCGGAGGAGAAGGTGATATTGACAATCAGTTCTTTCAGGTACTGGCTGAAATCCGCCGTATGAACGACAGAAAAGCCTGCCCTTACCAAACTGCCTCTGAGCTGTTTAAGGTGATGCATTCCCCTGATGCAGTTATCCGCCGGATATTTGTGAAGCTCGGCTGCCGCTTTGGGATTCCTTGCATAGATATCGCTGATGATAAACCATCCGTTCTCCTTCAGCACCCTGAAGACCTGCTGTATAACGCTGTCCAGATTTTCCATCAGCGATAAAGTGCATTCGGCAAAAACACCGTCAAAGCTGCCGTTGTCAAAAGGCAGCTGTTCTCCATAGCCCAGAAAAAAGTCGGCATATTCGTATTTATGTTTGGCGGCTGCTATCATTTTTTCCGAAGGATCAATTCCAAAAGCTGAAATGTTGTATTTATGATAGAGATAATTCACGGTAGCCCCGAGGCCGCAGCCAAGATCGAGAACGGTATCTCCGGGAGACAGGAGACAATATTGAACGCCAATATCGGTCAGGCTGAAGCCCCCCGGCCTCAGCGTTTCGCCAGTTATTTCCGCCATTTTACCGCTCTCATACAGATTGACGGGCTGCTCGTCACGCATTACTTATCCTCCAGTGTTTGTTCGACCTCCAGCATCTTGCCCAAAGCCAGGTCTTCACCGATCAGCACATGTCGGCACTTGGGACACTGCATCAGCTCGACCTCAAAATTCCCGCCCAGGTAACGGACCTTCACTTTACGGAGAACCAGTTCTTTTTTGCACTGATCACAAATCCAGGGCATGTCCTGCCCATGTTCTTCC
The DNA here is from genome assembly GCA_002307055.1 of Clostridiales bacterium UBA1316. GTDB lineage: Bacteria > Bacillota > Clostridia > Oscillospirales > Oscillospiraceae > Sporobacter. Next base: position 18,590 of record DBTM01000078.1, on the reverse strand, counting down.
TTCATCGTTATGACCATTCCTTTCACGGGGAATTGCGCTGTATCCGGGTATGCCGGACTTCGGGCCGGCAGGCCCGAAAGGAGCAAAACCAAGTTTGAAAGATTCATCTTTCAAACTCTATTCCTCCACTACTTCCATTCTGTGGCTGTACACGCGGCTTATGTGAACGCCGTCCTCTTTTTCCTCATAACAAACCCAGTATGTCACATTAACGATGCGCAGACTTGCCAAGAAGCTCGAATTCTTCTGATTCAGGAAGCGAGCGCCGGAAGACATGGAATATTCCACAACTTTCTCGATGTCTTCAAGAAGGATATACCGCTCTTCCATGACAGCCCGCACGTCCTGGGGAATAATGAGCTTGTTTTTTTCCTCAAGCTCCATTTCGGGTGCCTCGTTCCACAGCTCTTTCAGGAGCTTGTTTTTTAAATTGGTTCTGTTCATATGCCTCTGCGAGAGGTTCGGCATTTTTTGAAGTCCGAGGTCTTCGAGGTCTTCGCCGAAAAGCAAATCAAGGATATGATAGGTGCGTTTCCCGCCGTCAACAAACAGGTCCTTGCACATCGCACAGTATACAAGCAAATCGTTCGGGCTTTCGCTGACCCGGTCCTGTACAAAGTCTTTGGCCTGTTCCCGGTTGGCGTAATACACCAGGCCGCCGTACCCGCAGCATTTCGTCGTATCTTTTGAGTACTTGAGCTCCGCAATCGTATAATCCAGCTCGGATGAGATGCGTCGGACACAGTCCTGAATGGTTCCGTTACGCCTTGTCGAACAGGCGTCGTGGATGCTTAACGTCCGGCCGCAGCCCTTGACGGCGTCTTCCGGCAGACCGTATCTCAAGATAATTTCCCAGAGGGAGACAACAGGTACATCGGGCAAATATTTTTCAAAAATCTGATAACAGCTGGAGCAGGCTAAAATAAAGGTCGGCTTTCCAGCCTCGGCCCAGGCGTTCTTCAGTCTCGCGGCACTTTCTTTCATCAAATCCTGCCGGCCGGCCCAGTCGGCGGGGGCACCGCAGCAGCCGAGCATGATCCCCACGCCCTCCTTAATCCGGGAGAGCAGATAAAGGTAAGCTTTTTCAACATACGCCGGGCTTGACGCCGACAACTGACATCCCGGATAAAAAAGATAGTCCGCTTTTTCTGTGCCGGGCACAGCCCCATTATAGACTGACTGCGCATATTTTGAATAGGTTATGCGGGGGTAGGCAAATAATTCCCGCTCCCGATCCGCTCTTTTTTCAGCAGGAATAGGCGGCGGTGACTTGACCATAAAAAATTTATCGCTGTTGCTGAATTCCATATCTCTCAGCGCAAAATCATGGGCGGACGGCGGCATTTTGCCTTTTTCGGCCATGCTCTCCCTCGTATTCCGGACAACAGCCTTCATATCGACGCCGTATCGGCACTGCTCCCTGCATAAGCCGCAGAGTGTACACGAATTGATCATTTTATTTGCATAGCGTGTCCCCATAATCACATTTTCATTGATATTGATCTGCTTGATATAGCCTTTGGGGGCAATATTAAATTTCTTCATGTGGCTGCAGGCTTTCAAGCACTGCACACATTTACATTTCAAGCACCTTTTCGCCTCGCGGGCCGCCTCGGTTTCACTGTAAAAACGGGAGGTTTTTTCGATGCCTGCAGCCGGTTTAACATCCTCCGTGTCATAGTTCAGCGGAGTGACGAAGGCGCCTTCTCTTTCTCTGGATGCATTCATGGAGATTTTTTTAACGTATCTTTCAATAGACGCCGCGGTTCTTTTGCCGGTACTGACCGCATGGATTAAAGAATCATTTTTATTCACAAGCCGCCCGCCGGCAAATATCGAAGAATATTCAACCTGAAATGTCTCGGGATTTATACGAAGCTGAGTCTCCCATTCGCCGGTTCCGAGATAAACGGCGCTGTATTCATTAACTAATTGCGCTAAATTGTTGCTGCTGATCTGGCGGCCTGTCAGGACCCGAATGCCGAGATTATAAACGGTTTTCAGTTCCTCTTCCAGTATATTCCGATCTATTTCTTCTCCGGCACAGTGCCACAGGCTGCCGCCTATCCTTTCGGTCTGCTCAAAAACTGTGACTGCAAAGCCTTTTTTATTCAGATCAAAGGCGGCTGTTATCCCGCTGACACCGCCTCCGACAACGGCGACATTTCCAAAATTCTTTTGTATTGATAAGGCTTTTTTTGGCGGCGTATATCCATATCGGACAGCTGCTCTCTCCAATTCCCCAATGCTGACGGCGCCGTCAACATTTTTTCTCACGCATACAGTTTCACAGGGATGGTCGCAGATCATCCCTATGAGTCTGGGAAACGGCATTCTTTTCTCCAAAACTTTGTAAGCCTTGATGAAATCGCCTTTTTCCATCTCATTCATGAACGCCGCAATATCCACATGAAGCGGGCACCAGGCTGTACATGCCGCAGGCTCCTCATTAATACAACGCTCTGAAGTTTTTAGTAATTCGTTGTAATCCATAATATCTCCTGTGGGCAAAACCTGATATACAGATTTCGCCCACGTCAGTTAATCCCCTTGTTTGATTATTTCTTCCAACACAGCCTGAATTGATACATACTATTATCTATTTTTACAGTTCTTTTAAACCTGCCAGTATTTTTTCGGGGTAAGCGGGAAGCTTGGTAATGCGAACGCCGCAGGCATTGTATATGGCATTGACAATTGAGGCGTGCGGCGCTGAAAGCGGCATTTCGCCGGCTCCGGCCATACCAAAGGGTCCGTTCGGTCTTGGCGTTTCCTGATGAATGATATTCATCGTATCCGGCACATCCATGATCTGAGGGATGCCGCATTTAACGATGGTCGTGTGCTTTTTCAGATCTTCGAAATCTTCCGACAAGGCCAAACCGATACCCTGGACAATGCCGCCCCATAATTGGCCTTCCAGAACGAGCTTATTCATAATTGGCCCACAGTCTGAAACAAGCGTGAACTTTTCAACGCTGACTTTACCTGTCATTGTGTTGACGGCAACTTCGGTCAAAAGAACGCCATACATATAGACAGGGAACGGGTCGCCCTGCCCTGTTTCCACGCTGGTTGCCGTACAGGGCGCGGTCCACTTGCCCATATATTGCGTCGCCAGGTTTTCGTCGATCATTTCCTGATACGTTCTGTAAGTGCCGTCTTCCTTTTTCAGCGCCGCTATTAGATTTTCGCAGGCAACTCTCGTCGCGTTTCCTGTCATGACGTTTGAACGGCTGCCGCCTGCGGGGCCGCTGTTGGGGGTGACCCTCATATCATTCATAACCAGCTTGATCTGTTCCGGACTGATGTGGAGCGGTTTCAGCGCTTCGTGGGCAACCGTCAGTGTTCCCATATCGGCGCCCTGGCCATGGTCTTCCCATGAGTTCCCGATGGTGATGCCGTTCTCTGTAATTTCAGCCCATGCCTCAGAGGAGTCCGCGCCGTCAAGGCCGCAGCCGTATTCCAGCAGCGAGATACCGACGCCGTATTTTACGGTGCCGCCCTTGGCGTTCTTAGCGTTGGCGTTTTCCTTTGCCTGCTTATAAATCGGGCGCAGTTTATCGAGAGCCTGAGGGAATGCGATGACGTCCGGCGCGCAGCCGCTCGGTGTCGTGTCGCCTTCTCTGTAGACGTTCAGATACCGGAATTCGAGCGGGTCCATTCCGATTTTTTCCGCAAGTTCCTCGACAAGGACTTCCGATGAGAACAGGCTTTGCGGCGAACCGTAGCCTCTGAAGGCGGAGCCCCATGCGTGGTTTGTCGCGACCGTTCTGCCGTCTCCTCTGATATTGGGGATGTTATAGCCTGCGCCGATGAACTGCTGTCCCCGCATCGTCAAAAGATCGCCGAATTCGCAATATGGGCCATGGTCAACAGTCCAGTCTGACCTCATCGCAATGATTTTTCCGTTTTTATTGGCGCCCATTTTCAGATTGATGAAGAACGGTGATCTCTTGCCTGTATACGTTATTTGCTGGTACATATCAAATCCAAGGAATACCGGCTTTTTTGTCACGAGTGCGGCGACGCCAAGCAGGCCTTCCATTGTCGGGCTGAATTTATACCCGAAGGTACCGCCCGAATGATTTTGCACGATAGCCAGCTTCTCAGCCGGAACGCCAATGCCTTCAGCAACCATTAACGCGTGAAGATGAATTCCGATGCTCTTGGAATGAATAACCAGAGTTCCGTCTTTATCAAGATACGCAAATCCCACATCCGGCTCCAGAGGGAGGTGCGGCTGTCTCTGAATATAGAAACTGTCTTCGACAACATAAGGAAGCTTTCCAAATATCGAATCAACTTCTTCGCCCTTGATCACATGATTCTCAAAATAAACATTCGGCGTTCCGGGATGAATTTCGATAGCATCCTCATCCATGGCGGCAGGGGCGCTCATATACGCAGGCAGCTCCTCGATTTCAACCTTAACCTTCTTAGCCGCCGCTTCCGCAATAGCCGGTGAATGCGATAAAACCATGGCAATCGCATCACCATATTGGAATATTTTTTTATCGTTCAGAATCGGTCTTTCTTTGCCGTTGCCTTTGTTTTGCGGGAAAGCCAGACCGTTGATCCTGTTCGTTCCGGGAACGTCCCTATACGTCAGGACGGTGTAAACACCCGGCATTTTTTCAGCTTCCGAGGTATCAATGGATAAAATATTGGCATGTGATACCTGAGCCTGAACCAATTTGATATATAATGTATCTTCAGGCAGCTTCAACCCTAAGTCTGCACCGAAGTCCCATGTCCCCGTCACCTTTTCAACGGCTGAAGGGCGAGGCATGCTGGAGCCCATCAGGCTTACCCCATCTTTCAGCTGCGGCCATAGCTCCTCCTTGGTTACATCTCCCCGCAGCATTTTGGCGGCGTCCATGACTGAATCAACGATCGGTTTATACCCTGTGCATCTGCAGACGTTTTTGTTCTTTTGGAACCATTCTCTGACTTCTTTTCTTGTTGGATTCGCATTTTGGTCAAGCAGCGCCTTAGCTGACACAATAAATCCCGGCGTACAGTATCCGCATTGCGCAGCGCCGTGAATCATCCAGGCCAGCTGCAGGGGGTGAAGGGCTTCCTTTGTGCCAACGCCTTCAATTGTGATGATATTCGCGTTATCCGGGAGTCTTTCCATGGTGTAGAGGCAGGATCTCACGGGCATGCCGTCCCAAATAACTGTGCACGCGCCGCATTCGCCTTTACCGCCGCAGCCAATCTTTGTTCCCGTGAGTAAAAGCTGACCTCTTAATACATTGGCGAGTGTCGCGTCAGGATCTACTTCGAGATGTCTTTTTACACCATTAATAAATAAGGTTTTTTTAATCATAAGATTATCTCCCCTTTTATTCTTTACTTTTAAAACTATCGTCCTGAAACTGATTGATACTTTTGCTGTACGGCTGTTGTGTCTGAAATCCGGGCAGAACATGATCCGGCGGCTCACCGTCAGTTCATATTCATCAGGATTCTGAAAACAATTCCTTGAATTTCGAAGCAACAACCCTTTTTTTCAGATTGTTGGCATCGGTGCCGTCGATGTAAGTGATAACCTCTTTCGGGCAATACTTGGCGCATTGAGGATCGCCGCCGCACAGGTTGCACTTCACGATAAGCTTTGTGGTGGGGTTGAAGGAAATGTTGCCGAATGGGCATGCACTGATACACATTCTGCACGCGATACATTTTTTCGGATCCGGTAAAACCGCGCCATTTTCATCTCTGGAAATCGCCTCCATCGGGCATATCTTCATGCATGCGGCATCTTCACACTGCATGCACATGACCGGTACTGCGATTTCTGCTTCTTCAAAGAAAATAACATTGACACCGGAATTCGAACAAACAGATTCACAGGTTCCGCAGTTGATGCATTTCTCGGGAGAAATCGTCAAAATTTTGCTCATGTTTGTTCTGGACATCGCACTTGCGATACCAGCTGCACCTCCTTTTATTTTAGGAAAAACTAAAAAAATGGGGAAAGGACGGCTATTTTATTGCTGGGATCAAAAAGGTTTCTTCCTCATACTCAACTATAAAATTACGCATAAAAAAAATCTAACAAAATTCTTTAAAAAGTAGTCCTAAATTATGTTGAAAAGTCGCAGTATGTCTCCAAATCCCCCCGGATTACCTTTGCCCACGCATTATGTTCAATAGCTTAACGGGCTATTGTTACCAGCAGGTGTTAATTAAAACCTGAATGCGGAAGTGCTTGGCTAAAGCAGCAGGAGTCCATAAACTCGGCAGGCGCCTCGTTCACAAAGTCTTCAAATAAATGAGTAATGGCGCCATGCTGCAAAAGCGTTAAAACCCCACTTTACCGGGCGTTGGGACTTTCTCCCTTTAAAACGTGCGCTCACCGGGCGCACGCAACAAAAAAGCCCTGGCCCCATTTTTAAACGGAGGCGGAGTACTTTTCCCCTGGAGATGCTTTTATCGCCTGTATCATTTTCAATTGAAAAATTGGAGATTTCAAGGTACTACAAGGCATTAAAAACATAGCAATAACAGTGAAAGCTTACCATCATGGTTGCTGTTGCTTGTTGCTACTACACCTCCGTTATGACAAATCCGCTTTTATATGATTCATAATTGTGTGATGTGCATTTTGTGGAGGGGAGTTGAACCCCTGAATACAAGGAAGCTCCCATTGGCAGTGTAACAATATTGAAATTTACAATCTGAATGAGGTGTGTTAATATGTAATAAAATCTTATTAAGAAATGGCTTGACTGTTGTGCATTTTTATACCATGTGGGAATTCAGAGAATTTAAATATATGAAAACTGGTGAAGCGAAATATTCTTTGACGGAGGGCACTGTCTATGAAAACGGTTGTCATTGCTGATGACGAACCTGTCACCCGCAGGGATGTTGCGGGAATGCTCGATGAATTGAACTTTTCCGTGGTTGGCCAAGCCTGCGATGGCTTTGACGTTGTGGAAATTTGCCGGGCAAAACATCCTGATGTGGTATTACTTGACGTTAAAATGCCGGTTTTTGACGGCCTTTGGGCAGCAGATAAGATTGTTCATGAGGATTTAGCTGGAGCGGTGGTGTTTCTAACTGCTTTTGGAGACAGGGAGATTATTGAGCAGGCAAAGACAATAAATGTTACCGGCTATTTATTGAAACCTATCGACCAGCGGGCGTTGCTGCCCGTGTTGGAGTTGGTTATGGCTCAATGTGCCAGGTATCGGAATTGTCTGGCAGAGTCACGGAAAGCACAAAAAAAGCTAGAGGAAAGCAAACAGATTGCCCGAGCACAAGCCGTCATATCAAAAGAACTGAATATCAGCGAATCTGAGGCGTATCAGAAGCTTCGCCATTTGTCCATGGATAAGCGGCAGTCCATGGCGGATTTAGCGCGGGCTATACTGGGTAGTGGAAATGTACGTTGATTGGGCACACCTCTGTCTCGGGCTTTCTGCCGCGGATGGGAAACGGCTTGTCTCGCTGGCCGAAAATTTGCAGGCAATCGCGGATTTGACGGGTGCTGATGCGTTTCTGGACAGGATAACCGGAGAAAATACGGCCATTGTGACAGCGCAGGCACAGCCGGACACTGGCGTATCCGCCTATGCTGCGAATATTGTCGGCATAGAGGCTTATGCTGAGAATGAACCGGCTGTATTCAGGGCTTTTTACACTAAGATGGCCATTCGGGATATTCGTGCGGTGACGCAGTAGCTGCGGACTGTTCGGCAAGATGTCGTTCCGATCTTTGGTGAAGAGGGGGACGTGATCGCCCTGCTGATTCAGGAAAAGGATATTAGTGAGGCGATACTGCGCGGTCAAAAATATGATGAACTGGCCCGGCACGATATAAATCCATACCAAACAGAGACCGAGACTCTTTCAAGAGCCATGCACCATTGGGTTAAAAACAACCTGCAGCTTATTGGCAGTCTGATAAACATGTCGGCCCGCGCCGTCTCCGATCAGGAGACGAAGCAAATTTTAAAAGAAAACGTCGCAAGGGTCTTGTCAATAGCGTCGGTCCATGATATTATGACGACAACCGCACACTGTACCTGCCACGCGCTTTGTAAAAAGCTCTGCGCCGGTATAGAGAGCCTTATTCCATCGGAACAGGCCATTGTCTTTACAGTCAGCGGCGATGATTTTCCTCTGGAATCGGAACAAGTTACCGCTATAGCTATCGTCATAAATGAACTTTTAACGAATGCGATTAAGCACGCCTTTACCGGGTGTGATTCCGGCCGCATCAACATTGATGTACAATCCGGGAACGCTTTTTATGTTATGTCCGTGGAGGACAACGGCGTAGGAATTCCTGACGGGAAGGCATGTAATAAGGGTTTCGGGCTAGAAATCGTCACTTCCCTAGTTCACGAAAAATTAAAAGGGGAGTTTCGTATCCGGTCAGGTTCAGACGGAACTACGGCAATGTTCGACATTAGAAAGTAAATATCCTGCACAGCAGCGTGTAAGGAATAGGCAAAAAAGCCAAAGTGATCGACGGATTACTCTGCTTTTTTGCCTTTTTATTTTTGTCTTTGTCTTTCCTTGCGACAGTTCAGGTCTTGCAAATATCGCACCGTATGGGCGACGCGAGCCGAATTGGGCTGATGGCAGCGTACCGCTGCAGTATAAAGGATACGGTTTCAAGGAGGTGGCGGCGTGCCTGAAATATTAAGTGTCGGTATCGATATTGGAACGTCGACCACGCAGGTTGTATTTTCGAAACTGTCCATAAAAAATACCGCCGGTCAATTCTCCGTGCCCAGGGTTTCAATCGTGAGCAAAGAACTGGTTTACACGAGTTCAATATATACTACGCCGTTGCTGAGTGCTTTTCTGCTCGACGGCGACGGCATCCGAAAAATCGTTGAGAACGAATTTTCAACCGCCGGCTTTTCTCCAGGTGATACTGATACTGGTGCGGTTATCATCACTGGTGAATCTGCCAGAAAAGAAAACGCAGAGCTGATTACTAAAAAACTGTCTGATTTATCTGGAGACTTCGTTGTTGCCACAGCCGGACCTGATTTGGAATCCGTCCTGGCGGGAAAGGGCAGCGGAGCATACCAATACAGTATTGATAAGCAATGCGTCACGATGAATCTGGATATCGGCGGGGGCACGGCAAATATCGCGGTTTTCGATTGCGGAAATGTGATTGCCAAAGGATGTTACGATATTGGCGGGCGGTTGATTCGGCTGAATCATAATTTTACCGTCGCAGCTATCAGCCCAGCCGCAAAAATAGTCGCGCTGACTTTAGGAATCTCTTTGCAGCCTGGGCAACTGGCGGATGTGCTCATACTCCAGTGTATCACCGATAAAATGGCACATCTGCTTTGTCAAGCTGTGGGTCTTGCGCCCCAAGAGCCGCTTTTGGCTGAATTGAAAACCCCACAGAGTTCTAAACTGGTTTTACCCGACAAAGCAATAGCGGCTGTTTATTTTTCCGGCGGCATAGCTGACCAGATTTATAATAATTCGCCCTTAATATTTCAGTATGGTGATATTGGTGTCTTATTAGGAAAATCTGTGCGTGCCTCCGAGCTGTATACACGGATGCCCGTTATAAGGGCGCGTGAGACCATCCGAGCTACTGTCGTAGGGGCCGGGACATACGCGACCACGGTTTCCGGCAGCACAATTGCATTTTTCGGGGATCTGTTTCCTATTAAAAATGTGCCGGTCTTAAAGCTGAACGACGAAGAGCAGGAGCAGTGCTTCAACAGCTGCGGGGATGCCTTATATAAACGAGTACGATGGTTTCGGGAGCAGCACGGCGTACAAACGCTTGTGCTGGCAATGTGCGGGGAAAAAAATCCTGAGTACCTTCGGCTCAAGCAGCTGGCTCAGGCAGTATTTAGCGCTTTAAACAGAGCGTTGCCCGCCGGGGAACCTATCTTACTGGTTCTTGAGCATGATATGGCCAAAGCCGTCGGCATGATGCTCAACGCGTTATCTAACGGTCACAGACAAATTGCTGTCCTTGACGGCATACACGTCGAGGATGGAGACTATTTGGATATGGGCCGCCCGCTCGCGAATGAAATCGTGATCCCGGTCGTCATCAAAACCTTAATTTTTGGTTAGGAGGATTCGCGCGTGCGTTTGAAAACCATACTATCCGGCGAATACTTTTCTTTCGGTTCAATTAAAGAAGTTCTGGCGAAAGCAAATGAGCAAAAATCGGGAGATACTCTAGCAGGTATTGCCGCAAGAACTGATCTGGAGCGTGTGGCTGCGAAAGAAGTATTAAGCGCGCTCTTGGTATCCGATCTGCGAGAAAACCCTTCTGTCGCTTATGAGCATGATGAGGTCACGAGACTGAATCAGGATACATTGGACCTGTTTGTCTATAATGGAATCCGTAACTGGAGTATTTCCGAGCTCAGGGAATACATACTGAGTTATACGACCACCGAAGAGGACCTGGCTGCGCTCAGCAAGGGGCTTACCGCTGAGGTTGTGGCGGCAGTGGCAAAGCTGATGGGAAATATTGATTTGATATATGCTGCTAATAAAATCAGGGTAACAGCAACCTGCAACACCACCATCGGTCTTCGTGGAACATTGGCAACGCGGCTCCAACCCAATCACAGCACAGATAATGTTGAGGGTATTACCGCTTCTCTTTTCGAAGGACTCAGTTATGGCTGCGGTGATGCGATGCTTGGCCTTAATCCTGTTAACGATACGGTAGAAGGCTTGTCCAACATACTCAAGCGCTTTAATGAAGTGAAAAATGAATTTCAGATTCCCACACAGATCTGCGTGCTGGGCCATATAAAGACACAGATTGAAGCGGTGAAACGGGGAGCCCCCTGCGACATCATCTTCCAGAGCATTGCCGGCAGTGAAAAAGGAAACCGCGCCTTCGGCTTTTCAGCAGACACGGTTCGGATTGCTATGGAGCTCTTACGGCAGAAGGGTACCGCTGCAGGTCCGAATGTGATGTATTTTGAAACCGGACAAGGCAGCGAGCTGAGCTCTGACGCTCACTTCGGTACGGATCAGATGACTATGGAGGCAAGGTGTTACGCCTTCGCACGAGAATTTCACCCATTTATGGTCAATACGGTTGTCGGCTTTATTGGTCCGGAGTATCTCTATGACAGTAAGCAGGTGATACGGGCGGGGCTGGAGGATCACTTTATGGGGAAACTGTCCGGTGTTCCGATGGGGTGTGACTGCTGCTACACGAATCATATGATGGCAGACCAGAACGATATTGAAAATCTGGCCATGCTGCTTGGCTCCTGTGGTGTCAACTACATTCTAGGAGTACCCGCCGGTGACGATGTGATGTTAAACTATCAGACCAACGCTTACCACGATGCGGCGGCTATTCGGGAGATTCTGGGATTACGGCCGATTACAGAATTTGACCAATGGCTGGAGAAGAACGGGATCACAGAAAATGGCAAGCTGACAGTCAGGGCCGGTGATCCGACAATTTTTACAAAAAGGGGGCGGTCATATGGCTGTTGAGCAGCGGGATGCCGTTATTGCTGAGCGTCATATGCAGACAGCAGATACTGACGACGAGAAATTCGATATGCTGGATATCGCCTCCCATAAAGCGAAAGCGGAAATACTTCTGGCGCATCCGGTAAACCCGGAAGCCATGGCTTGTATGAAGCGCGTAACCACTGCCCGCATTGGTGTCGGCCGTGCCGGCCCGAGATTGAACACCCGTACATTGCTGACCCTCCGCGCAGACCATGCCAGAGCGCGGGATACGGTGATGATGGAGGTCGACCAGGCTGTTTTAGACCGTATGGGTTTATTTTCAATTCAGACTCAGGTCCATAACAAGGCCGAATACCTGACAAGACCCGATCTTGGACGCAGACTCTCGCAGGAAGCTGTCAGGACGATTAACGAACGGTGCACACCAAAACCTGAGGTACAGATTTTCGCCGCCGACGGCTTAAGCTCACTGGCGATCAATTCAAATCTGGAGCGTATCTTACCAATATTGACAGATGGCCTGACCTCGTCGGGTATCAATCTCGGAACACCTTTTTTTGTAAAATATGGCCGGGTGGCAACGGAGGATATGGTCAGCGAAGCTCTTGGCGCACAAGTCGTTTGCGTGCTTATCGGAGAACGCCCAGGCCTCAGCAGCGCCGAAGGGATGAGCGCCTATATTGCCTACAACGCCTGGGTCGGAATGCCAGAGTCACGGCGAACGGTGGTATCCAATATTCATAAAGACGGGTTCAATGCCGTTGAAGCCGGCGCTTATATTGTGGAACTGATACAAAAAATGTTGAAAATAAAAGCCTCAGGTCTGGATCAATATTAAGATGGAAAAGCAAAAGATACAGGGAGTGTTCTTCACCTTGGTATAGGTAAATATCATAAGGAGCTGATAATACATGGATCTCAAAAATTATCCGCGGCAGAACTATGAAATACAACAGTTCACTAAGGCCAGATGCTATGAGCTTGAAGGCGAGAAATTCCGGTTTATTATGAATGGCGGATATGATTATGACCTTGAATTCACCGGGAAAACGACCTGCTTGTGGAATATTGTGGGTGACAAGCACGAGGAGGCGGTTTACGAGTGTCTTAAAGCGGACGACACTACATATATGGTAACCTTTCTCGTAAAGGGCGCCGAACCTGATATCTGTCATACATATGTCATCGACCTTGAACAGAAGCTTGTCACACAGCTCATATCGACGCCAGGGATGAATCCGCGGTTCCCTATGGTCATATCGAACAAATACGATTTTGGCGCTATTCTCGTTGAAGGTCATCCGCTCCCGTTCAAGCGGCACTGTTTTACGGACGAGCTGCTCGGGACTAGAGTGGAATGGCATTGGACTACGAAGCTTGTTTCGCGCCACGCGTATGACAGCACGAACTTTTACAGAATTACATGGGCGGAAGGCAGCACCCTGGATATAGAATTCAGCGCCGAAAATGAGAAGCTTCCCTCCACCGATGAGGTGGCGCAATATATTAAAATTAAGGATCATATGTACATGTTTGTGGTTACCGAGGAAATGGCAGAGCGCCTGCTGGGCGATGATCAGCCTTTTCGCAGTAACACCTTGGTCATGATACAGAACTACGACAGGATGTATCATGTTGGCCGAGGTTTCGGTGCGATGATGGTGAACGGCAAACCGGAAAGGCTGACCTGTCTGTTTGGCGCGTTTGGAAATCCTGTTGAATTACCCTCGAAGTTCCTCAACGCGCCAAATCCATACACAGTGTGACATAATATGAAGGGAGAAACGCCATATGAACCATGCAAATAACGGCGACAGGTACGGCTTCAGCCAGTACAGGTTCCCGCTCAGCTATCAGCTGAAGGGCTGCCGGTTTGATCTGACGGACACGAACGGAGCAAAATACGCTCTATATTTCGCGGACAGCCAGTTCATGACATTTTCAAGCGGCCATTCGGAACCCGAGCTATCGGCTTACCAGTGCCTCAAGCTTGACGATGATACGTATTTCGTCAGTTATGGAGCGACGCTGCACACCGCCGTAATTGACCTGTCAAACGGTCTGGCTGCTCTCATCGGCGAAAAGGAAAATAATTATGTTTTCTGCACAGCCTCTGGTTTCCCGGATGGGAAAATCGCACCGAGCTTTACCGATGAGATGACAGGCACCGCGGTTCGCTGGGTTTTCGGCTGCAACCGGTATATTAAACAAATTTACTGCGGCGAAAACACATGCCGCTGTTCATGGTCGCCGTTCGACGATAAATACCGCGACGCGCCCACGACATATATAAAAATTAAGGATGGCATCTATCTCTGCGACGTCAGAAGGGACCCGCCCATGGGCGCCGACATGCCGCAGGGCTACGGCCGCCTGATCATGCTGCAGGATTTTGATCACATGCTGCTTGTCGGCTGCACCTTCGCAGCACATACCAATGAACGGATTCTTGTTTCCGCCTATGGCGACTTTATTGAAACACAGTTATAGCATTAACTCGAACTTGCGCCGATTTGACGGGAGAAATACCCGTTTAGGCTTAACAAAAAAATTGTAAGTTTGAAAGATAATTCTTTCAAACTGGGTTTTGTGTCTTTCGGACCCTGCAACCCGAAGTCCGGCAAAGCCGGGCACCGCACAATTCCCCGGAAAGGAATGGTCTTATATATGATGCATGGTATTCTCCGTTATCCACACCTGTTCGCACCGATTCAGCTTGGTAACACGCTGTTCCGCAACAGAATTTTCTCGGCTCCGACAGGCCTGTACGACCTGACCCCCCAGGGTGCGCCGACTGACGATTACATCGCTTATTTTGAACGAAAAGCAAAAGGCGGCGCGGCGTCGGTCAACATCGGGGAATGCTATGTCGACGAGGTAGGCATCCCGAAGGACGGTTATCAGGTCCTTAAACTGTCCGATACGGTCACATCCCACAACGGTTTAGCGAAGCTGGCTGACGGTGTGACGAGATTCGGCGCCGTCGCCACGATTGAGCTGCAAAAGCCCGGAATGCTCAGTGCCCCCGACGAGAAGGGCGACGGCATCTATGGCCCGAGCGACGGCATCTTTTACGGCCATCAGTGCCGAGCGATGTCAGAAGCGGAGATATTGACCTGTATCGAAGCTTTTGCCAACGCCGCCCTTTATGCCAAGCAATGCGGTTTCGGCATGGTGACTGTCCACGCCGGCCACGGCTGGCTGCTACATCAATTCTTTTCAAAAGCTACGAATAAGCGTACAGACCGCTGGGGCGGAGGCCTCGAAAACAGGACGCGTTTCGCTTTAGCGGTGATCGACACCATACACAAAAAATGCGGCGCCGGTTTTCCAGTTGAGGTCCGTATGAGCGGCTCTGAGGCTTATGAGGGCGGTTATGACACTGACGAGGGGATCGCCATTGCCAAACAGCTTGACGGCCACGCCGATCTGATCCACGTTTCCGTTGGAAATATCTTTATACCCTCTGTGATGTACACCACCCATCCTAGTATCTTTCAGGAAGAGGGCAGCAATGTCAAATACGCCGCCGAAATCAAAAAGCATGTCAAAACACCGGTCGCCACAATCGGCGGACTTTGCGACCCAGCGCTTCTTGAGGAGATCATTGCGTCCGGGAAGGCTGACGTCGTCGAGCTCGCACGCGGGCTCATCTGCGACCCTGATCTGCCGAACAAAGCGCGGGAAGGCCGGGATAAAGAAATATTCCGCTGCATGAGGTGCTTCAACTGCGTGATGAAAGACTATTCGATGGGCCATTTGGTCTGTGCTATCAATCCCGAATCGGGACGCGAATGGGAGACAACGGCTGTCCTTCCGCCTGTGGAAAAGAAGACGGTGCTCGTGGCGGGCGGCGGCATCGCCGGTATGGAGGCGGCGCTGACGGCTTCTGCATACGGACACAAGGTCATCCTGTGCGAAAAATCCGACCGGTTGGGCGGCATTCTTCTGTGCGAAGAAAAGGTGCCGTTTAAAAAACGGGTCTCCGAATACATCGCGCACCAGGAATATATGCTGTCGAAATCAACCGTTGAAGTCAGGCTAAACACCGAAGTAACACCAGAGTATGCCGAACTCCTTGCGCCCGATGTCGTGGTTGCCGCGGTCGGATCGGCACCGGTTGAGCCGCCGATACCAGGTATCGGACTGCCAAATGTGAGGACCGCCGAGCAGGCGCTCGCAACCCCTGAAAACGTCGGTGGCAGCGTCGTCATTCTAGGCGGCGGTATGACGGGAGCGGAGCTTGGCGTATATCTTCATTCATTCGGCAGGCACGTCGAGATCGTCGAAATGCGCTCAGCCGAGCAGACCGATCTGCAGGAGACGCACACAATGGCACTCGAGGAAGCCGGGTTGGCTATCAGATATGACACAAGAGCGGCGGAGATCACGGCGAAAGGGGTGCTCTGCGTGTCCCCGGACGGCGCGCTTTTTCTTGAAGCGGACACCGTCGTGAATGCGCTCGGCCGGAAGCCTCTCAGAGACGCGGTCGTCGCGCTCTCACCGTGCGCGCAGGGCTTTTACCAGATCGGCGACTGCCGTTCACCACGTAAAATCTGTGACGCAACGGGTGAAGGCTGGACGGCCGGACGGCATATTGGCCGTTATTGATGCGCTAGCTGGCAACTGTCAAGTAAGGGCTGCTTCGATTATAAAAATGGTTAAATGGATTTAGCCGAAATCACCATAAATCGGGGAGAATCATATCACGGCTGCACAGCATAAGGGGGAAATGTTGAAATGTATCAGTTCAAACAAATAAGTGAGCGTATGCAGCTCATGCATCATCTGATCCGTGATCGTGTGATCCAGAGTGACTCCGAGCGTGCCATGATCACGACTCGCTGCTTTCAGGAGAATGAGAGCCTCATCCCCTACCTCCTCCGTCCCCTGGTGTTGAAAGCTATCTGCGAGCAGATGACCGTCCGCGTCGAAGACTTTGAAATGCTCGTCGGTAACAGCGGCAAGAACTTTTGCGGCTGCGGAAATGAGCCGGATTGGGACGGCTCAGGCTGGATTCCTGCCATGATTGAGTCCGGTCACTGGGCGCTCCGGGATGATGGCTTGTACCACAATCCCGACGACGAGGAGCTGCGCTTATCTATGGCCCCCGAGGATTTTGAAAATTTGGTGTCTGTCCGCAGCTACTGGAAAGGCCGTACTTACAACGATATCGCGGCCGCCTGGCAGCCTAAAGGCTACGAAGAGCTCTGCCGCATGAACGTATCCGCCACCGTGACAGGTGCGCCCCTGATGATTTTACCGTCCGGTCACCTGACCCCGGGCTTTAAGAAAATCATCAATGCAGGTTACAGCGCCATTCGCATGCAAGCTCAGGCTTGGCTGGATTCCCACGTTAATAACCTGATGGGCGAGGAGGTTAACCGCAGCCTGTTTTATACAGCTGCCGTTATGTCCTGTGACGCCGCCGCCGTCTTGCTCAAGCGCTACGGTGAAAAGTGTTTGGAAATAGCCGCGTCCTGCACCGCGGCAAAGCGCAAGGCTGAGCTGGAGTCCATGGCGGACAGTCTGGTCTGGCTTTCCGAGAACCCTGCCCGAACCTTCCGCGAGGCCTGTCAGGCGGCTATCACATATCAGTACCTATTACGGCTGAGCCACATCGGCGATATCGGATCCTTCGGCCGCTTCGATCAGTATACCTGGCCGTTCCTGAAGCAAGAACTGGAAGAAGGCAGCCTGACAATGGAAGAGGCTCAGGAGGTCGTGGACTGTTTCTTTATGAAGATCAATTCCATGTACTCAGCCAATCTACCCGACTTGGCTCAAATAATCGGTATTGGCAACACCTATCTCCACACAACTGTTGGAGGCGTGGATCCCAAAACCGGTGAGGATGCCAGCAACCCCGTCACCTCCATGGTTCTGGAGAGCCTTGCCCGCCTGAACCTGCATGACCCCACAATCTCCTTGCGCGTTAGCAAGAACACACCGGGCGAGTTGTGGGCATTGGCGCTGGAGACCTCAACAAAGGTGGGCGGACTGCCTCTGTTCCAGAACGACGATATCATCATTGCCGGTATGATGAAGGAGCTGGGCTTTACGCTTGAGGATGCCCGGGATTATGCGATCATCGGCTGCCAGGAGATTACCGGCTCCGGCAACGACTATTCCGCGGCCAACGGCGTCGCTCCCCCGCATTCCTCCATTCATTACAGCGTGCTGCTGGATATGGCTATCAACGACGGCAAGAACCCTTTCAACGGCGAACAGTGCTCAATACACACCGGTTATCTATATGATATGAAGTCCTTTGACGAGGTCAAAGAGGCGTGGCGCAAGCTGGCAAGCTACTTTATCAAGGCTCAGGTTACACTTAATAACTACCTGGAATATATAGTTCAGTACCACACACCGCACGCCATGCTTTCCATCTCCATGGACGGCTGCATCGAAGCCGGTATGGACTGCACTTGGGGCGGCACCAAATACAACTCGTACGGCGGAACCGCAACCGGCCTTGCCACTGTGGCCGACTCCCTGACCGCCATCAAGTATATGGTTTTCGACAGGAAGCTCTGTTCGGCACAAGCGCTTTATGACGCTGTAATGGCCGACTGGGAGGGATATGAGCCTCTGAGGCAACAAATTATCAACGAGGTGCCTCATTTTGGGAACGCCGATCCCTATGCCGACGAGCATATGGCCTGGGTAATTAACGCCTATTATGACACCTGTAAAGAGTGCTACTCAACCCGCACTAAAACTTTCAAAGCCGGCTTGTACGGCGCGGCCGACCATGTTGGTCAGGGTTACACCACCTGGGCTACGCCCGACGGCAGAAAGGCCGGAACCCCAATTGCCGATGCCGCCTCTCCTGTTCAGAGCCATGATACAAACGGCCCCACTGCGGTGTTTACCTCTTCGCTGTGCTATGACCACACGAAATTCATGGACGGCGTATGCCTAAACATCCGCATTCATCCAACCGCGCTCAGCCGCGGCGATGGGATTGCCAAGCTGCGCGACATGGTCAAGACCTATATGGAAAACGGCGGCGGTGAAGCGCAGTTCAATGTGGTTTCCACAGAGGCTTTGCGCAAAGCGCAGGAAAGTCCCGACCAGTACCGCAATTTGGTGGTACGCATTGCCGGTTACTCCGCCTATTTTGT
>DBTM01000021.1 GCA_002307055.1 Clostridiales bacterium UBA1316 | reverse complement strand
GAGATTAAATCATTGATTACCTAGAATGATCCTCACTGCCATGTATCATATTCTCTCTACCGGTGTGATCTGGACGCCCTGTGACCTGCTTCAAGTTGATATGCCTCTTGAGCTCCAGGAAAAGCATTTGCAGAAGGCGTTGAAACGCGCCGCTCAACTATTGATTTCTCAAGGCATCGTCAGTGCTGAAGCGGTTTCCCTTTCCTTACCTGGCTCTGCTTAAAAAATCCCTTGTTTCTCCAAGGGGGGAGTGCGCCCTTTTTTACCAACTTACCTATAGTCTCTACTTGTTGTTGTTTTCACGCTAACTCCTAAATTCACTGTTTAAACGCCGAGCGGCGATTTATTAATATAAACTTGAAAGGCATAGGTGATGCCTTCGTGTTCCTTCGGCGTCCCGGCATCCGCCAGAGACCAGTTTTCCAGTCTATCCAGATTCGGGAAAAAAGCGTCCGATTCGGGGGAAACCATTATTTTGGTGACATACGCGTATTTGCAGTAGGGGAGAAGCATTTTAAAAACACTGTCGCCGCCGATGACGAATACCTTATCGGGGTCGGTACCATCAAGCTGCTTGAACAGCTCGTCCAAGGAATTGACGACAACAGCACCGTCAATTTTCAGGTCTTTATTACGCGTGATTACAATATTCTTTCTGCAAGGCAAGGGCTTGCCGCCCGGAAAATCCAGAAGTGTTCTGTGACCGACGATGACAGCAGCACCGTCCGTCAGTTTCCTGAAATGGCGCCTGTCCTCCGGGATGACAACGGTCTGTGTACCGTTTTTGCCGATACCCCATTTTTCATCGACGGCGACGATGATATTCATGAACAGCCTCCAAAAACTATAGTATAACGATAGTGATACCGTTATTATGGCGCTCCAGATCAGCGTCGTGCCGGAGGTCGTCACAAATCAAAAAGGCTTTCAGCGTCGCGGCATCGAAGATTGAAAAGTCTTCACCGGCGATATAATCACAAATGAAGCCTTTGCGTTTCTGGTCACCGAGATAGCGCCGCGCCTCCACTCTGATTTTGCCGCCCATGCCGGTCGAACCGTAGCCGTGGATAATTTTCAAAGCCTTGATACCGAGTGTTTTGCTGTTTCTTATATTATAAGTGATACGGCGGATGGCATCATCCGCCGTCGGCATATCGGACTTAATATTTACCTCTTTATAAATACAAGACATAAAAACCCCATTCTGCCAAGAAAACAGTAAAAACTCTGTGGAAAAATCGATGTTTACGGATTAATGCCTGTTTATACAGCCAAATCGATTTCTTCCCAATGTGAAAACGTAGTTTTCACGATGGGAAACAATGTTTCACATTGTTGACATTTCTATTATAATGCTGTATCTTAATTAATGCAATACGGAGAGGTATCGAAGTGGCTATAACGGGGCTGACTCGAAAGTCGGGCACTCATTGAACCGCCTCCAGACAGGAATCCAGATTCTACAGCCTTTTCCGGGGATGCCCGGCAAGTTCCTTTTGAAAAGTTCTCACCGTCAGTTCTCACTTTTGTCCGGGGGCTGATTTGAAGAGCTGAATATATATACGGAAGCGTATCGAAGTGGTCGCAACGAGCCGCACTCGAAATCGTCACAGCGTTTCGGACGGGTGCCACTAGAAAACTCAGGCGTATCAAGGGGTTCCGGGTTTTAAAAACTAAATATTTTCTCGTCATCTCCCCATCATATCTCCCCGTTTTCCAGAAAACGTCCGGAGGCTGATGTTGAAGATAAATTGTGGAGGAGTATCGAAGTGGTTGTAACGGCCTTGACTCGAAATCAAGTTGTCACGTAAGTGGCACGTGGGTTCGAATCCCACCTCCTCCGCCAAAAAGCCAGTAAACTCAAAGGTTAAAGCTGATAAAGAAGTTTCTAACCTTGGAGAGACGGCGTGATGTGTTACGACATGTCACGCCGTTTCTCTTTTTGCAATCTCGCTGGATAACGCAATCTCTCCAACAAAATTATAGTGAATGTCAATCTGCTGTGTCCGATGGCCGGTAGACGTATCGGGAGCATGAACAACAATCTTGTTTACGAGCTCATGAAGAATTTCTGGGGTTAATTCAGTTGGCTCAATGTAGCGGCGGATAATCTTTATAAAGCTCTTGACGTTGACGCTCTGTTCCTCACAGGCTTCCACGATTTTCCGCAGTTCCGCCGTGCTGTTTTCCAGTGCCTTTTGCTCCCGTTCATAATCGGCGTTCATCTTGGCGAAGCGTTCGTCAGACAGCTTGCCGGTTACATTATCCTCATAGAGCCGTTTGACGATGGCGTCGATTTCAGCAATTCGGCGGGTCTGCTGTTCCAGTTGGCGTTTTGCCTGCGTTACGCGTTCCGTTTGCTCCGAAAGCATATTATGCGTAACCTGCTGCACAAAATCATCTTCATAATCATGGACATAGGAAATAACTTTGCATAGGTTTTCAAGCACAAGCTTTTCCAGAACAATCTCCCGGATGTAATGCGCGGAGCACTCGCCTTTTTTGCGCTTATAGGTGCCACATACGTAGTTGTCCATATCACGTTCCCATGATGTGGTGCGGCAAAGGTGAAGCAGGTTCCCGCAGTCGGCGCAGTAGACGAGACCGGAGAACAGCCCCATATCACCCATTTTTGTAGGCCGTCGCCGTTGCTGGCGGTTCTGCTGAACAATGTCCCATGTCTCCTGGTCAATCAGGGCCTTGTGGGTATTCTCGAAAACCACCTGTTCATCCTCGGAATTGAAGATGATCTTTTTGCTTTTATAGGACTTCTTGGTGGTCTTGAAGTTTACCGTATGGCCTAAGTATTCCCTTTGCCCCAGAATACCGGAGACTGAGCTTTCATTCCAATGGCAGGGATGGTCTGGATCATATCGGGCCGTGTGCCCATGGCGTTGAAAGGCCAACGTGCCGGGCGTAATGATTTCACGTTCACGGAGCATCCGGGCAATCTTGCCGGGGCCGTTCCCCTCGGCGGAAAGTTGGAAGATCAGTCGCACAACGGGCGCGGTTTCTAAATCCTCTACCAATGTGCCGTCGTCGCCTTTCAGATAGCCGTATGGGATTTGCGTGTTCAACCGCTTGCCGGACATGCCTTTTGCCTTGAACACCGCGCGAATTTTTTTGCTGGTATCTTTGGCATACCACTCATTTATAATATTTCGGAACGGGGTAAAGTCGTTGTCCTCACGGTCGCTGTCCACGCCGTCGTTGACGGCGACAAACCGCACGTCCTTTTCCGGGAACATGATTTCCGTATACATGCCGACTTCCAGATAGTTGCGCCCAAAACGTGACATGTCTTTGACGATGACTATATCGACATGTCCCGCGTCAATGTCGGCCAACATTCCCTGAAAGCCGGGACGGTTGAAATTCGTACCGCTGTAGCCGTCGTCTGTGTAAAAACGGTACTGCATATATCCATGCTCACGGGCGAATTTTTCGAGAATTTGCTTCTGATGGGCAATGCTGTTGCTGTCTCCATCATTTTCATCGTCGCGGGACAGGCGGCAATAAAGTGCAACCCACTTTTCGGTCATGCCGTCCGGTGAGGTTCGGGAAGTTGCCATTATGCTTGCCCTCCCATCCTGTGAAAAACCGTAATGATGTATAACTGCCTGTTCATAAATACCTCCATTCCGGCAGTCACCCCAGCGATTGTAAGGGTCTTATATGACACTATAATTATACCAAAATTTCGGAAATCAGTCAAAAAATCAGGCTTTCCGGCTCATGCTTCCGGTCTTGGTATCCATGTCAATCAGACGCTTGACTTTATCCACTGCGGTGCATCCCTTATCCTTAAAATGCGAGGTTACGGTATAGGTGGTGTTGCCGATCTTTTGTTCTTCCTTCGGGGGCGGCTGTTTGTAAAGATCAATCATTGAGGTTCCTCCTATATGGTGAACGCCGCGCCTGATTGTCAGATGCGGCAAATGAATTCGAATAATTACAGGTTAGATGGAATATACCCATGAGCTATCTTTTCTAATTCGCAGATAGACCGAACATTTCAAAACTCCATGTAATGGGATGAAACGCGTCTCAGCTTGAGACATATTTGTTTTGTGCTTGTTTATAAAAAAAGAACAGCCGCGTCAATCAGCGCTGTACCGTCAAAACAGGCGCACTTGGGCGCGGCTGTCCCTAACTTGTTTTACATTTAGTATCACCGTATTTGTCACGCGCCCCCGGCGACGGGGATATTGCAAGGCCGCTACTGGCGTAGCTGTCATAACTCCGCGATACCGCTGCTTGTCAGGCTGGCGGATACCGCAGGGCTCCCCCCAAGTCTTTAGGAGGTCGTGAGAAAGTATCATTGTCTCCCGCGCTGTCGTCGCGCCCGGTATGCCAAACCGGGTCTAAGGCTTGCGGTGATCGCTCGAATAGCTTGTCCATCATGCCCCCTTTAAGCTATCATCATGGCGTCGCGCCTTATGTCGCTGACCTTTCGGCCACGCGGGTTTCTTACCTGCAATATGTATATTCAATTTTCAAGTTGCATGTGGGAGCTTGTTGAAGACTCCCTTCGCTTATCACAGATAAACGGGCTGTTTTACCCCCTGCTTAGAAAGATTATTTGAAAAATTCCTCAATTATTTTTTTACTGCTCAGAATGGACTTAGAAACGCGCTGTTGGCCTACGTGCTCAATTACAGCGATGTCACGCTCACTAAGATTCTTTACATAGTACAGCCATAAACGCCGGTACTGTTTTTCGCTCAGCCGGTTCATGAGCTGTGTTATGAGTATGGCGCGCAACTGCATATGTTCGGTTTCCTCCAGCCTGCTAAAAAGTTCTTCCTCAACGGAAAGCACAGCACAGATTGTTTCCAGCATGTCGTTGAAAGAAATCACATTGTCATAGAAGCCCCGGCCCGCTTGTTCAGTATCCCGGTAATCTCCATCAGACCAGTCTTTCCATTTCTGAAACTCCTCCTTGCTGGTGAAATCCGCACAGGTCAGCCGCACTGAACCCGTGGGGCTTATGTAAACAATGGCGTCTTTCTGACGTTTGTTCAGCGCATAGTCACTTTTTTTATCAAACATTTGAATCCTCCGTTCTGATTTTTTTGAGTTAAAATCAAAACGGTGGCGGTGGCGAACGGCACCCAACAGAGAGTAACGCTATGTTTATGCGGCATATAAAATAAAAAGAGCCTGCAATTTGGCAACAACAAATTGCGGGCTCAATTTTGTCCGAAATATCGGTTATATGATTTGTATATTGAATGTTGATAAGGAAGTAAAAAGTCTCTTTATTTCGAGCCTCTCAAAACATTTGAATGATAATTTTTCATTTTGCACTCCTTCATAAAGCAGGCAAAATGAAAAAAGCTCCAGATAGCTTGAATCATAGCTTTCTGGAATGATTCTGAGCAAAAAAAAACCTGCTCAAATGGGCAGAGTTATATTGCTTGTGAAATCAATTCGGTAACCAGGCTGTCATAGCACCACAAAATAGCGCCTTAGATCCTTGGCTTTGCGTCGCTGCTTTTTAACAGTTTTGCCCTTTTCGTCCGATATTTAGTTTTTAACTTTTTCCCGAAATTGCCGTAATTATGTGTTTTCCGACAATCCGTTATATTTTATTATGTAATGAGAATGGGTATCAGGGACAAGGTAAAGAAATATTCTGTTTTAAAAAATCAAGTAAGAATATGAAGGTGCTCTTGAACAGTACCCCATAATCTTTTATAATTACCATAGGACAAATAATTGGATGTATATGCCTAAATTTTTAAATTATGGTGACGAAAATAAAAATAGTAGCTAATATAGGGCGGTGAAAAGATGTGGCTTAATGATAACCAGCGTCGCGCAGTTGAAGAATTATATAAAGAAATGTACTATCCCCTGTCGGCTTATGCTCGAAGCGCACTGAATGACCGCTCACTGGCTGAAGAAGCCGTTCAGGACACATTCAGAATCGCTTGTGCTAAAGCTGACAGTTTTTTATCCAGCCCGAATCCAAAGGGGTGGTTATTAAACACATTAAAAAACGTTATTAGTAACGCAATTCGCAGTCGAGCATATCTCAATAGCATTGTAGTTTCTTCCTTGGACTTTGATGAAAACGTGATTTCTGGGGAAGCAGTTGCCCCTGACGTTGATTTCATATACTCGGACTTAACTGACAATGAAGACTATAAGCTGCTGAAAAAGATAGCTTTAAATGATTATTCAATGCTTGAGGCGGCACAGGAACTTGGAATATCCGTTGAGGCTTGTAAAAAACGAGTGCAGCGTGCAAAAAAGAAGTTAAAAAAACGTCTTGAAGAAAAATTTTAGCTTTGGGTGTCCCCAAAACCGTAGATGAATACATATACCAAAAGAAGGG
Organism: Clostridiales bacterium UBA1316; assembly: GCA_002307055.1. Lineage (GTDB taxonomy): Bacteria > Bacillota > Clostridia > Oscillospirales > Oscillospiraceae > Sporobacter. The sequence continues at coordinate 14,147 of DBTM01000021.1, read as the reverse complement.
GGTTGCTTTGATGCCTGAATCCAGCGGAAACAAACATCCGGATTATTCGAAATTCGACAACATGAACACAGAAATGTTGGAAGGTATTCTCCGTGCTGATTCTCAGTTGCCTAGTGGAGAAGAATCTGACACGGATGCAATTTTATATATTATGGAGGTGATTGCAAAACGGGAAAAGGAACATCCAACCAGAAAGATTACCGATATTAATGACGCATGGGCGTCATTTAGCAAGGATTATTTGCCCTATTCCGAGGATGAAAAGTCTCTTTATGACTTTGATGATATAGAAAATCAGACAGGCATCAAAAAAGCATCCAATGTTAAACCTGCTATGTCACCAAGAAAGCATCGCCGACTAATGCGTGTTGCATGTGTGACCGCAGCAGCAATTGTGCTGCTGATGGCAAGTACTGTGACCGCAAGTGCCTTTGGGTTTGATTTGTGGGGTGCTGTTGCTAAATGGACAAAGGATACATTCGGATTTTCAAACACAACAACAAATGCACAGGTAGTGCAAGTAGCAAGTGATAAAAATTCTGAATATAAGAATTTACAAGACGCCCTTGATAACTATAAAGTAACTGCAAAAATAGCCCCCACATGGTTGCCTGAAGGATATTCACTTGAGAATATTCATGTTAATGAGACGCCAGCGCAAACAATCATAAACGCGAAATACGAAGACGCGAAGAATGAGATTTTACTTAAAGCCATTTTACTTAACCAGCCATCAACCCGAACATACGAAAAGGACGGCGATAATGTCACAGAGTATACCGTTGATAGAATTGAGCATTTTATAATCTCTAATATGGGCCAAACAAATATTGTGTGGCAAACAGGGAACTGCGAGTGTTCAATTACAGGTTCATTTACACTGAACGAAGCAGAAAAGATGATAAAGTCTATATACGAAAGGAAATAACATGAAAAAAAAATTCATTAGCTTTCTAGGCATTGTTTTCGCCATTACTATTTGTCTTGCCCCATCAGCCAGCGCCGCAATCCAAGCCAGTTTGTATCTATCCAGTTATGACGCTTATATATGGCCTGAAGGCAGCGGAAATATAGCAATATATTTTGACGTTGAAGGTACAGGAACAATGGATGAAATCGGTGTTTTAAGTATTCGGCTTCAGCAATGTCCCGCCGGGTCTTCCACATGGACGACTGTTCAAACCTATAGTCATAATGACTATTCCAATTTACTTGCATATAATAATTACACTTATGGTTCAAGCGTGAGCTATTCTGGAACAGCCGGTTATTCATACAGAGCTTATATCACGGTTTGGGCGGGCAAAAATGGCAGCGGAGATTCGAGAGAAATATTGACCAGTACAGTTGTTGCAAAATAAAAAAAGAAAACTATTCGAAAAGAGCCAGTGCTTCACGGTAGCACTGGCTCTTTTGCCTGTGACAAAGTAAACCACCGGATCTTAGTGAAGGTAAAAATAATAATTGAAAGTATGTCCCTTTTTGACCAATTCATGACATATACAGATGAAAGCACAAATTAAACATGTGCTTAATATACAAAATCATGGTGAACAAACTGAGAAAGGGGCGATTCCAATGGGATAGCTTTATTAACGAGTCAAAAGTTACACGAGTAGCAGAATACTATTAATTATTTAGAGAAAGGTGAACTACTATGACGAAAAAAATTGTATCAATCCTTGCTGTTATGGCAATGGCATTAAGTCTATGCCTACCGGCTTATGCCGCTGATGATAATGTCTTGGTCGGGACATGGTCCAGGGGCGAAATTACACAAGATGTAATCCCGGGTTTTGCGGGTACGAAAACCGATTCCGCAGGAAATACAACTGCTTTGACTACCTCTCCATTCACTGGTAATAATATTATTACACAAGAGCAAATTGACAAAGCAGCCAGCTCAAATGACTGGTGGAGCAGTGATAATACATACTATTATGAATATGTCTCTGGTAGCTATTCGCAGACAAGTTACAGTAGCAGCGCATATCATTTTGCAGTAGGGCAAACGCAAGCTTATAATGGAACGTCCAGTGCGGCAACTTTAAGCTATTCACAAGCTTCAAGCGCTACTTCGTCATGGTCAGTAACAGCGCAGATTAGTGCAACAGCAGGACTAAAAACTAATTATTTAGCATCGCTAACCTCAACGTTGGGATTAACATATGCAAGTAGTAACACGACTTCTACAAGTACCTCGATTTTATACTCTATTTCAGTACCAGCCGGAAAAACAGGCTATATTTATGCTTGGCTACCTGGCGGATATTCATATGGAAGCGCCCAATTTAAAGAGTATTACTATAACATGTACACTGGAACATTTATAGCAACAGGGAGTACCGTTACGTCATATCAGGGCGGATGGTCGCCCCTCTCAAATTCCAGTGTCTATGTTCTAAACTTTACTTCAACAACTGCATAAGGCACGGATTTTATAGTTAAGCACTAATGAAATGATCAATATTAAGATCATTTCATTAGTGCTATTAAAGGAGACTATATATCTTACTGGAGTATTGCTTAACAGCATTCACTCGTGTTTCACTTACTAGTTGAATACCGACAACTTAAATGCAATATAAATAAAAGACTTAACTAATCATCAACGCGCCGCATGGCGAATAGTGCTAATATGGTAATGTTGTAAAAATTAGTATGATGGTATAGTATGGATTTAATATATTGTTTACAACAAGCCGTTTATTAACAAGCTCAGCTGTGAAAAGCAATATTCAATTTTGGAGGGATGCCGCTGTGAAAAAAACCGCAATTTTATTAATGATACTAATTACTTTTATTAATGCTACCGGATGCAGTAATACTAATAAGACATCTGATAGTACGATATCTTCAAGTGTAACAAGCAAACAAGAAGATAAGCTTTCATACGACAAATATATGGAATTACTCTCCAGTGTTAAAGATAATATGAGTTTTACAAGTATTCCAATGAAACTTACTTCCTCAACACTTAAAAATCCTTCGATTATTATAGTAAATGGGGATATGTCATTCGGAAAAAAGAAATATTTATCATTGAATAATGATTTTAAGGATTCAACACAATACTTTTTAACATACGAAGATGAAAAAAACAGTTACAAACTAATTACCGGATGGATATATACCGATGTCGATCAAGGTAATAACTTATTATATTTTAAGCCCAATGAAGAAGGTAATACAGATGATTTCAATTCGATTCTTTCCTATAGAAATGTGCTTATACATTTGCAGCTTATTTCGACAGCAGCTACAAACCCTTCCTCAGAAGCCTTTGTTAAGGAAAACGAATCTGCTCTGAAAGAAATAGTAGATTTTTTAGAGAAAACCAATGATATTAAATGAGATGTAGTATGTCACCATAATTAATCATCTCATTATTAATAAAAGTACTAATACATTTTGTTAACTAGCTTGACTCTATTAAGGTACAACAAATAAGGTGTTTAGGATATTGTCGATCTATAAAATGTATAATATAGGAATTTTCATCATCTGCTGCTCGATACCGCCTGAAAATGACGGTATCAAGCAGCATTTATAATATGTCTCAAACTGAGACGCAAATCGACGTGAGGCTCAATAAAATATGTCAGGTCTTCCAATGGCGGTAAATCCGCTGGCGGCGCAATCGGTTATGACCACGTTGTTGTGTCCACTGGAGCAATGTGCCACCAGTATTCCGCCCGTATCGCTTCGGCCTACTACAATTCCGACGTGGCTATCGTCCGGATAAAAGGCAAGGTCTCCGGGCTGAGCTTCGTCCCATGAAATATCCTTGCAATAGGAATGCTGCATGGCAACGCCACCGCCGTGGCCGATCACATACCCCAAGCTGTTGTTGAATATCCAATCAATATAGCCAGAACAGTCAAGGCCGTATGGACGATAGGTGCCGGTGGTAGGGCTGCCCGCCGCCGTGACTTGTTGTAACGTTCCCCACCGGCTGTCCCAGCCGATGACACTGCTCTTACCGCCCCAGAAGTAATTGACCTTTCCGACAAGTGAGAGCGCGGTTTTCACAGTCTCCTGTCGCTCTGTGGACAGATCTTTCGGCAGGGCATTCAGCACATTCGAGACATCCTCATTGGTGATGGTCAGACTTCCGGCCAACGTTGCCAGCGCGTCCCGCTGAGACAGCAGCTCGTCCAATACGTTGTTCTGATACTTTGTGAAGCTATACTGTGTCCGCATATCATCGGCGGTCTTAGCCGTAATTGTGATATGTAGGATGTGTTCCGTCCAACCGGGATCGTCTTCACCGTTTCCCCGATGGTCAATGGCTTCAACCTCCGTCGTGATAGCGGTCATACCCCAAAAAATATTCGTCAGCCGCTTCACCCGGTCGGTATCCAGCGTAACCACGTCCACGCCGTCCTCGGCCCCGGCGGTGCAGGCGGCGAACACGGCCAGAACCTCGGGCCAGTCCGCCGCCTGCCCTTCAATTTGAATGCTGTCGTAGCCGCCCGACTGCAATTCCTCCAGTTTCGCGTTATACGCCATATTGACCGTTGACACGGCCTCAGAGACGGAAACGGCATTGGGCGCGCTACGCTCCGCAGCGAAAAATATCCCAAATGGCGAGTTACCAATCGCCGCAACGACAAACACAATGACTAGTACAATCAGCAACAGAGCGCCCCCAGTCATGCCCACAAGAGAGCCATACATCTTTACCACGGCTTTTGTAACGGCAACTGCCGCCTTTTTTATCAGAACCGCCGCCGACTTGGCGGTCTTGCGGGTCTGTTTAACCATGCGCTGGGTTATTTGCCGTTGTTTATTTTGCCGTGTTCTGCGGAGGGCCTGCGCGGCAGACTTAGACCGGCGAAGCTTTTTTTCAGAAAAATTAGCTCTGTCGGATGCCTTTGCCGCCGTTTTGACGTTTTCACGGGTTTTCAGTGTTGACGCGGTGACACGGGGGCGTTCTCTTGGCGTTGCCTCGTTCGGGCTGACGGAAGGGGGAGAATATGTCGCCTGCCATGCGCCTTTTGCCGCAGAGGGCCGCTTTGCTGTGGCGGTGTTTTTGGGAGCTAATTGATTAGAGCACAGTCCATCCTTTGATCGGACGGATTGTGCTCCGGGCGGATCGGCAATGGCGGACGGCTCCGAACCGTCCTGCTGGCGGGAATTAGATTTCTCCTTGAGTGCATCTTTTCGGCCCCTGAGTTGCCGTTGTGCATTTCGCTCCCTCTGGGACTTGGTGGGAACCTGCTCGGCGGAGCCTTGCCGTCCGGCTTCTGTGACAGGCCGTTCCGTTGATGCGTTCGGCTGTTCTTGCGCTTTTGCTGGTTCCGTGCTGCCGTTGCCGGGCGACTGCCCATCCTGACCGGCACGGGGCTTCTGGTTTGCTTGTACTTTTCGCTTTCTGTCAGGGAAACGGGAGATACCGTCAGCCAACTTCTTCGCTGTGCGCCTTGCCGTGCTCTCGACCTGTTCGGTGGCATATTCGGTTTCGTTTTCCTCTCCGGGTACGCGCTGTTCAATATGGCGTTGGTAATTTGATGTGAGCACCCGCGCCGCCTGTTTTGGGGACAATACGGACGGATTTCTGGTCTTCGGTTTCTCCATTCTTGGTTTTTCTCTTGGTTCGGGCAAGATCTCGCCTCCTTTTTTGCATAAAAAAAGCGCCCTGTTACGGGCGCTGGAATATAGATTGGGGAAATATAGGCTTACACTGAGCTTACTCTGTTTGAGAGAAATCTAAATTATTTAAATCCACATCAGCAATATTCATCCATCCTGTAATCGCAGAGCGATTTTTAACAACTGAACGTATATGTGGATATGCATACTCAGGATATAATAATGTTCGCACCTTATATCTTTTAACGTCATCTATAGGTTCAAGAGTAGCGGTTAAGCTGACCTCGTCTGGATTATTGAGATACAAAGGCATAAGAAACTGATATTTACTATAATACCACTGAGCCATGACGTCACTTCTCTTCTTCTGAAGTTCTAATTCACCTAAGATTGTTCTGAATAACATATGTCCATTTTTTGATAAATCTTCACCAAACACACGAACTAGTCTTTCCTTGTTTTCTGACATTATATGCTCAACAGTATCTGGCTCTAAAGTAAACTGCCATGAGGAATGGAATACTGGAACATTATATTGAATTTGAAAATCATCTATTGTTTTGTTACTAACAACAACAGGAAGCGAACTTCCATAATAGGTTCTTTGAAAGTTCCATTTTTGTTGCCCACGTTGATTCAATTCATATACAAACCACAGAGGGTCTCCGGCAATACTAACCAAATTTCCCGCTTTCCAGAAAGCTATATTATTTGTATCATCTTCATAAATCTTGTTTTCGGAATACGCAATCTCGAAGTTAACATTTATGTATGTACTAAGTATTTTATAATTTGCTCCCCATGGTTCGGACATTAAATCTTTTTTTAATTCTGACAGAATTACTGGCATATTATGATTCGCAAAATCTTTAAGCTTCATATGTTTACTTCCTCCAACAATAGAACAATGTTTAAAATTCTCAAATTACATATTGCTCCGCTTTTGTCGATATCAAACGTATCCCCGTTAAAATGGGTTAATCATAAATGTGCCAATTTTAAAGCCTTGTTAATGGACTTCCCATTTGATATTAGCAGGCCCCAACGGCCAGATCCCCGAGCAAGTCCAGTTTATAGATTTAGGCAAAGTTTGCAACAGTATTTTAGTTGCCCATTGTGCTCATTGAGAGCCTTTATTTCTTATTTACTGCTTTTTAAGAAACCATACCGACAATTCTCACAAATAATGAGTAGATCACTTGTTTCATCATTTTTCGCAACACTCAACCTTCTACTTCCACATTTTTTACATTTTAGACCAGCTATAGGATCAAAATATTTATTTAGTAAATTTTCGAATGACGAAACTAACGCCACTGTCATAGTAAGACAAATTGAAGCTTCATACTTTGACTTTGAAGTTGAATGTGTAATGGAATTTGAATAATCCCACGCACCATTTAGTAGATTTTTAACATGTTTCCTCAGTTCAGCGTTCTCGGGACCAGTAAGGTACTTATCAATTACTAACTCTCCGCGATTTTTAACATCTGATTTCCTATATGCATCTTCACCATCAAAGGAATCACTGTCGTAAACGTAATTTATTAGTTCGATTAATGTTTCACGACACATAACTCCTACTGATTGTATTTCTTCTGTTTCAACTGCTGCATTCAACTTTTCTGAAGCTAAAAACAATTTTCTCTTCAAGGTCATAGATAATTGAGTACCATTAGATATAAATTCGATAAAGCTTTCAGCGCTCCTTGAATCATCATTCATTAGCCGTAGCATGATACCCAAATGGAATGAGAAAACTTCATCAGTCGAAAAATAATATGCCTTATCTTGAGAATATAAATTCATTGGAAGGTCACCTTGAACTACCCACCATGCTCCATCATTATCGGTTTTTACATTCCATATTGTTACACTAAACCAAGTTCGGTGTATGTTTGCTCGGGCTTTGAATGAATGACTTTTGTGTTGCCTCCACATTGTTCCTCAACATATTTTTCAACTTGTTTCTTTTCTTCAGCTGGTGACATACAAATCCCTCGTTACATATTACAAATATCCAGTAATTCCAACCCTTGTTTTATATTTACTATAGCACACGTTACAACATATTTCCATTACTTTGTGCATGACTGTACGTTTAATCGGAAGTTAGTAGAACTGAATAGGCAGATCAGTATCCATAAATGCGTCTCAAATCGAGACGCATTTATGGATACCCTTTACTTTAGCCTTCGCCGGGGGTCGTAGTCATCAGACGGTATAGCTCGGTGTCGCGGGGAAACTCGTTTATAAACGGCACAATAGAGCCACCCACCTTGACCAGCCCGTGTCCGGCGTCGGCGTTGGTGATATAGGACATTTGGGTGGGAGAGATATTCAGGAGCTTAGCAAGCTCTCTACGGTCCGTGGCCGCCTGATTGAAGAGCATGAGAAATTCCGAGTTTGCCAGCATGAGCCGGGCGGTGTCTGAGCGCAGGCATTCTTCTACATTCTGCGTAATTCCGGTCACTATGCCGCCGTACTTTCTAAACCGCTTCCAGCATTTATACAGGAAGGATGCGGAGTATTCCGTGGTGAAAAAGAGATAGATTTCATCAATGTAGATATGAGTATAGCGCCCCTTTTGGCGATTTCGTATTACGCGGTTCAGAATAGAATCCAGCATGACCAGCAGCCCTAACGGTTTCAGGTTTTCGCCCAGATCATAGAGGTCGAAGTTGAGAATGCGGCTGTTGACATCGATGTTGGACTGATGGGCAAAGACGTTAAGACTGCCCGATGTAAACAGCTCCAGCGAGAGTGCGATACCCTGTGCCTCCGGTTCAGGCTGCTTTTTCAGCTCATTGTAAAACTCACGGAGCGTAGGCGGCTGGCCCTTGCAGGCTCGTTTCATGTAAGTCCGGTAGACGTTGGCCGTACATCGGTCGATGATGGATTTATCCTTTGCTGAAAGCTGCCCGGCCCCCATGAGCTGTTCACACAACGACATGACGAACTCGCTTTTGAGGACAACCGGGTTCTTGCCGTCCCCGTAGTCCTCCGCCATATCCATCGCGTTAATATAATTGGAGCTGGTGGCCGAGATATTGACAGTTTGCGCTCCCAGCGGAGCCAGGGCTGCGACAAGATTTCCGTACTCTCGCTCGGGGTCCACTAAAATTATATCATCATCCGTGGAGAGAGCCACGGACACGATTTCCTCCTTGGCGGCAAAGGATTTACCGGAGCCGGACACGCCCAGCCAGAAAGCGTGAGGATTCATAAGTTGTTTGCGATTACAGATTAGCAGGTTCTTGGAAATAGCGTTTACGCCGTAGTAAATGCCGCCCTTATCCTGTATCTCCTGTACGCTAAAAGGCATTAGCACCGCCGTGCTTTCCGTGGTCAGGGTGCGCATGGCGCGAATGCGGCGCAGGCCGTAAGGCAGGGCGGTATTCAATCCGTCCTCCTGCTGATAGCGCAGGGGTGCGAACTGACACAGGTGCTTGCGTCCAACGGAAAGCAGGGTTTCCGTGTCGGCGTCAAGCTGTTCCAGCGTATCGGCCACATGGACAAGCGTCACGGTGCCGAACATCATGCGCTGGTCGCGGGTGGACAGATCGTCCAGAAATTCCTTTGCTTCCGTCCGTAGCTGCTCCAGATCATAGGGAACGGCGGCGGTAAAGTTGTTGTTGGCGTTCTGTTTCTGTTGCCAGCGGGTAATATCGGTCTCGATGGCGAGAATGCGGCTCTGCATTTCCTTCACCGCCTCGTCGGTGGGGATAGGCAGAATATCCACCGACAGCATGAGGTTCCGGGAGAAGTCGGACAGCTCCGTAATCATACTATCCTTGATGTAACTGGCAAATTCCCGCAGGAACAGGACGCGCCCCACCTTGCCGCCCATTTCAAAATGATCAGCTTTGAACTTGAGCCCGTCCGGGCAGATATAGTCCCGGTAGTCGTGGCCCTTCCGGATGGTTTCCTCCAGATCAAAGTGAAAACACTGTTCGTCGCCGGGGCGGAAAAAGTCGTGAAGGATGCGCAGGCGGTCGGTGCTGGAAAGCGGACGGGTACCGGAATCCAGCTTGCCGAAGCTTTTGCCCAAATCGTTATCCACACGGTTAAAAAAGGTGTGGGCCTCCTCTACACCGCGCCGGGCAACGGAAATAGTGACGTACTTTTCCTGTACAAGATTATTGCTCTCTGCAGCCTTGCCGGTGAGGATGCCGTTGTACTCCCGGCGATACTGGTCCATTAGGTCGTCCCGTTCCCGCATTAGGACGGTACGCCGAAAATCGTCGGCGTTTAAACGGCGGTTGCTGATGGTGATTTTCGTTGTGGCGTCGGTGGGTAGCGCATTGAGCACGCCGCAGTAGGCCAGAAACAGCTCCGTCTGGTCGTCGTGGCTTGCCACGGCGTAGTTGATATCCGCGAACCGCCATGTCCGGCTGAATTTGCCGCCGACCTGCCAGATCCCGTCCGGGTAAATCCGTCTGATGGGAATGGACTGCTGAACGCTGCGGGGTATGCTAAAACGTTCCCGTTCACTATGGTTAGCCGCGGTCAGAGTTTTAATCATAGTCGTTTGCCTCCTTACGGCCCAGGGCCTTGTAGTAATAATTTTCTGCACAGAACGGACGCGGGGCGGCGCAAAGGAGCTGGGATTTGACGAATGCCCACGCGAACTCTTCAAAAGTCATGCCGTTAAAATGAAAAAAGCCGGCCACGGCAACCGGGGCCGCGCCGACGATACAAAACCAGCTCACCGTTTCCTGCCCCAGCACGCCGCGCAATCCGAGATAGATGCTGACGGCGGCGCCCACGGCCAATACGGAGCAAAAAAATTGACGGGCAGACAGCCCAAAAAAAATTGTCTCCTTGTGTTGTCGGACTTCTTTCGGGATTTTAATTTCCATCGTGTTTTTCACCTCATTTGCGATTTTTTGACACTTTTTGGGCTACGTGAGATAATATTAGTAGGAAAATCCTAACTAAATTCTCACATAATGGAGGTATCCAATATGAGCCCGTTCAAACAAATATTATTCATAATCTTGATTCTCATGCTGCTTCCTGTGGCCTTTCGTCTGGTACTCCGCCTGCTGGTGAAACTCCGTTTGCTGCCGCTTATTCTGTATCTGCTTGCGGTCAGGTTTTTCTTCCCCGGCTGGGCTGCTGCGCATGAAATGCTCTCCATCGGACTTCTGGCCGCAATCACCGCCGGAACGCTGGCCGTATGGATTACGCCGCTTATTCGTCACTTCCGGGAGGAACACAGGATCAAGAGTGCCTTCCTTAATCAAGTCCAGCTTGCCAGAGAACAAGGACTATCCCCGGAGGACTACCACTTCACAGTCAAAAACGGCGTTCCCATTCTGGAATATGACAGATAGGAAGATTGGAAAAGGCGGGCCATCAAACGGCCCGCCTTTCTTCTCGGCTTATAGTTTATATCAGTTTTGTATAATCACGCGGACCGTAGAAGAAGCGGTAAACGGTGACGGTTTTTACAGCTTCACCCACCTTATAGAGCATGACATAGCTGCCGATCACCGCTTTGCGATACCCTTCGGCGGCAAGCCGCTCATCGCGTGACAACTCATACATAAACGGCTGGTTCTTGAGATTAGCATAGCATTCGCCCACCTCGTCAAGAAGGTGTCCCGCCGCCGTCGGATTTGCAAGCTGTCCGGTAATATAGGCGACGATGCTGTCAAGATCACCGTCGGCCAACTCCGTTACAACCAGCTTATACATTGTACTTGCTCCTGAGCTCTTTCAGGGAAGCGTCGGCGTCGAGCACTTTGCCTTCCTTTACCTGAGTTTCAGCTTCCGCAAGCTTGGCGTACACATCGAGCATATACATTTTTTCCTCGTAGGCTTTCATGCTCATAATAACCATATCGCCGTAACCGTTCTTCGTGATGAAAATAGGCTCGTTTGTAGAGGCGCACATCTGAGAAATCTCGCTGGTATTTTTAAGATCACGGATCGGAATAATCTGAGGCATAACTTCGCCCTCCTCTCTGTGGCTATATCGTACCATAATTATACCACACATGCAACAGTATTATTCTACGGTTACGTTCGGCGTTACGTCACACTCCGAACATCTCTTTGACGATTCTGTCCGAACCCTTGACCAAACCAACCAGCACCAGCATATTGAAAATAGTCTCGCCAATATAGTCCCAGCACATGGTAACGGGCGACAGGGACGTATCAATGGCCGGTGTGCTGCCGGATGCAAAGGCTGAGAAAATCATGCAGGCCAGCACAATGACAGCTCCCTCCATGCATACGCCGACGTAGGATTTGAGAAAGGCTTTTCCTGCAAAGGAGGTTCCTTCTCCGGCAAAGCTTGCAAGAGGTATCGGGGCCAACGCCGTATACATGTAGATTTTAAAAAAGCGCCCGTATACCGTCATAATCAGGATAAAAGACATGATTGTTATAAACAGGCTTCCCAGCAGGGAGACCAGCCCCAGAGGGATAGATGTGAGAAAACCCACGTTCTCCGTAGCGTTCACAATTTCCTTTGGGAGCGTCACGCCGGCCGACGCCATAAGGCCGACGTTTCCCATGATGGACTGCACCACGCCGCCGCAAATGGAGAAAATCACGGTCATAATATCCATCGCGTAGCCCACGGCTACCTTGGCGGCAACAAAGCGAATAAAGTGCCTCAGTACAAATTCGGGCCGCTGGAAATCCTTGAATGTGGCTGCGGATTGGAAAATGCTCATGGCAAAGAAAAGCACCAGCAAACCGTAGCCGACGGCTTTCAGCCCACCGTTGATGGTGACAATCGTTGCCCAGATGTTCCCGCCCTTAAAGGTCTGCGGGGTCTGGGTCAGCAGGGACCATATCTCTGTCAGCTTACTGTTCCAAGTATTAAGAGCCGACTGCAAATTCCCCGCAATCCAGTTATCGCTCAAACAATTTCACCTCCGATTTTCAGATTAAAAAGCGTCTCATTTTGAGACGCTTTTTATAGAAGCGGGGCGGACTGAACGGTCCGCCCTGCGCCATGACTTACGACACACCGATTATATGCAGAATTTCTTTGGCAAAGGCAATCATCAGCCCGCCAAACAAGCAGAGAAAGCCCTGCGTGCGCTGGCTGGCATCGTGGGACTGGATGCTCATGCCCACCTGTACCACCCCCCAGCCGAGTACAATAATCCCGATGGCGCGAATACAGGAAAACACAAAATCGGACATGTTGTTTACAATGGTCAGCGGATCGTCTGCGGCCAGCGCAGTGCTGGAGAGTGCGGCACAGAGCGCGGCGGTCACAATGGCCGCATGAAAAAAACGGCGGGCTCGTCTAGCCTGCCGCTTGCTGGAAACGGTGTCTTGTTTCAATTGCTTCTTTTTCATGATTCGGTCTCCATTTCATCAAAAATTTCAACATCGTCCAGACTTTCCACCGGAAAGTCCAGATCATCAATGGAATAGTCCGGGCAGGGAGTGTGGACATACGGCTCCGCGCCGCCGTCCTCGGTAAACTTGAGATTGGGATGTTTGAGAATGTCATATTTTTTGTCCATGACCGGTCGTTCCCCGCGAATGAACAGCAGGGCATAGTCGTTATCCATCGCCCTTACCTCGTCGGGTGTCATCAGCTCTCGGCCCGTCTGCTGACGGCTGACGGAACTGGAGCCATGGGAGCCGTGTGTGATGCTGCTGCTCCGGGTGTCCAGCGTTTCCTTGCCCAGCAGCTCAGAGACATACTTGTGGGAGGTCTGCTCATTGCCGTTGAGGAACAGGAAGGAATCCGCGTTGCCGGTGATGGATTCCCAGCTATCCTTAAACAATGTTTTGAGCTGTGCCATGTTCTGTATAATCATGTTGATGGAGATTTCACGGGAGCGGCACGTCGCCAAAACACGCTCAAAATCGTCGGGGAGGGCCACGTTGGCAAATTCGTCAAAAATGCAGCGTACCGGCACCGGGAGCCGCCCGCCGTGGAGCTTGTCGGCCCGGTAGTACAGCTCCTGAAAGCATTGGGTATACAGCATTCCAATAATGTAATTAAAGCTGGTATCGTTGTCGGGAATGACGCAGAAGATCGCCCGTTTCCGCTCTCCAAGACTGCCGAGATTCAGGGTATCGTGATTGGTCATACGAGCGATTTCGGGCAGGTTGAACGCGGCCAGCCGGACGGCGGCTCCTACTAAAATACTCATAGCTGTCTTTCCAGCCGCCTGCTTGAAAACCTTGTACTGCTTGACGGCGATGTGATTGGGTTCTTCCTCCTCCAGCGCCTCAAACAGCAGGTCCAGCGGCGATTGATAATCGTCGTCATCCTCGCGCGCGCCGCCGTTTTCAATCATGTACATGACCGTCTCAAAGTTCTGTTCCTCAGGCGGAGCTTCATGCATCAGGTACAGGATCAGCGCGGAATCCAGGGCAATTTCGCTTTTCTCCCAAAATGGGTCGCTTTGCTGTGCCATTTTGGGGGTAGTATTTTTAATCAGGTTGGTTATGAGCTTGAGAACATCCTTATCGTCCCGCAGATAAGCAAAGGGATTGTAAAAATCCGAACGCGCCGGGTCAATCAGGACGGACACCTGCACGTCGTAGCCCTGCTGAATACAGCA
>DBTM01000056.1:8613-8750 GCA_002307055.1 Clostridiales bacterium UBA1316 | reverse complement strand
TCGGCATGGCAAAACCGCCGCAGACTACATCACCCAGGACATCATAGAATAAATAATCCAATGTATCATCATAAGCGCCCATTTTTTCGAGGAGATCGATTGCCGTTATAATGCCGCGTCCGGCACAGCCGACGCCC
>DBTM01000056.1:8170-8357 GCA_002307055.1 Clostridiales bacterium UBA1316 | reverse complement strand
CACAGCCGACGCCCGGTTCCGGTCCTCCGGCTTCGACGCACCGGATGCCGTCAGCTCCAGTATATACAATATCCTCCATTCGGACAAGCGCGGGGTCCCGGACACGCCGCATCTCATCCAGAACGGGATGCTTGATCCTGCCGCCCATGATAAGACGCGTACAGTCGGCTTTCGGGTCGCAGCCGAC
>DBTM01000056.1:0-7841 GCA_002307055.1 Clostridiales bacterium UBA1316 | reverse complement strand
TTGCCGATGCCGCCCTTGCCGTATATGGCAATTTGTCTCATAGCCATGTCTCCTTAAAATGATTCCGCAATATGCAGATCCTCGGCCCGCGTGTTTCTTTCGCTGTGCTCAGCAAGCGCGCAAAGGATTTTTTGAATGAGATGCAGGCAGCCGCGGTACCCAGCAACCGGCGTCAGATATTCAAGCGGCCGGTCAATGACCGGGAAGCCGACGCGAACAAGCGGAATGCCAAACTTGCGCGCCAGAATTTTTCCGCGTGAAGAGCCCATCAGCAGGTCGACAGGATGCTCGTTAAGATAGCACTCCAGATCATACCGGTCCGCCTCCCTGTTAACATATCCTTCAATCTGATATCTGTCGAAGATGGCTTGGATTTCATCGGCAAAACGCTCTTCTCCATACCCTGTGCAGACACAAACCGGCTTCATGCCGATTTCCGCCAGAAATGCCGTCAAACCGACCGACAGGTCCGCGTCACACAGCAGTGCTACTCTCTTGCCGAAAAGCTGGGGATGCAGATTCATAACGACATCAACAGCCCGCGCCCGTTCAAGAACAAGCGTTTGCGGTACCGGTCTGCCCGACATTTTATGGAGCGCGCTTATTAAGGCATCAGTCGCGCCCAATCCAATGGGCAGCATAAGCTTTTCAGATGACAGGCCATAACCAGCCAGTGCATCAGCGGCTGAAAATGTCGCCTCAGCGCCAAGTGCGATAACATCAGAGCACGAGGCCGCCCCGGCAATATCGCAGACTGGGGTTCCCGCAGGCAAAAAGGTTCTTTCGTTCCTGAGCGTTTTACAATCGAAAATACCACGCACGTCGGGGAAAACGGTCATTTTATCGAAAAAGAGCGCAGCGTAACGGGCAATTTCCTCAATATCAGATGGATTTATAAGTCCCGGTATTAAGAACAGCTTTTTTTGATGATGCTCGCCTGGTACAGATAACTGCTTGATAAAAGCTTCTGTCATGGCGGAATAACCGGTAAGCTGCGACCCAACGTATCCGGGTGTGGTCGCCCAAACGAGGCGTTTATCGTCAGGAATTTCAAGGCGCGATGCGATGCCTTTAATATCGTCGCCAATGGTCTCGCTCAGGCAGGTTGTGTGAACGGCAATTATATCGGGATTGTAAACGCGAAAGATGTTATTAACCGATGTCTGAAGGTTTTCTTCTCCGCCGAATACGGCTGCCGGTTCCTGCAGCATACTGCTCGTTACCCGGACAATTTTTTGAAAGTGTTTGCTCAGCTCCATGCGCTGGAACCGGCAGCAGCCGGACGCGCCATGGCTGTGCGGCAAACAGGCGTGTATGCCGAAAGCCGCATACATGGCTCCAATGGGTGGGCATAGATTCAGCGCGTCGATTTGAAGCTCCCGGCGGCTGGTTTCGGTTTGATTGTTCATTTTATACCCTCCGCCTGTATAGTCCATTCAGGCTTTTCTGTAATCCAATGGGACATAAAAACAGCCATATCCAGATCACGGGCGTAACGGAGCAGACCTTGGAATCCGCCATACTGCACGCCGCGTTCGTCCGATGTAAACAGCTCAGATTTGATTTTGGCATCAGAATATCCAAACTGCTCCTCCACACCGGAAAAGCAAATTGAGGGATGGGCAAGGCGGAGAAACTCACCGACATTTTGCCTGCTCAGCTTGAAGTAAACCCTTCCGTTATCCTCCCTGTCAGGTTCTGGCAAGGAACACTGCGGGATATGCAGCAGCTCATCATATTTTTTTCTGGAGAGATGCAGCGAAAAGTTATTGTCTGTAAAATCCACAGACTTATAATCCTGGCTGATCATAATAATTTCTATGCCGAGATCGCTGGAAAGGGCGCTTAAGCTGTCACTTCTGAAGATATCCTCAAAAAGAGCTGCCGTCAAAGCACCGAACTTCATCCGGTACGCCAGCCACGGGGCTTCAATCTTTGCCATTTCCTCCGCGATAACCTCTTCCGTCCGGCGCTGTAAATCCTCGGTGCCGAAATAGTCCGCCATCTTGCGCAGAGAGGAAACAATATTAGAAATACCCGTAAACGAGACCCGGAAAAAGCCCCCTCCGAATTTTTTCTGAATCATCAGCGGTACTTCGTCAATTGCCTTGCCGGAATCAAGCACGATAAGCCTCGCCTGATGGCCCGAACGGATGCGCTCATATGTATTCGAACCCATCATAGAACAGACGACATCATAACCGATACGTTCAAACAGGCTTTTAAAAGTCTCTTTGTTTTTACCGTTATAAGATTCACACATAAAGTGGATCGGGTACGGTCCAAGTTCCTGCTCTGTCTCTCCCATAAAGCTTTCAACGAGCATTTTTCCGCCGTGCAGCCAGCCGTTATTTTTTCGGAAGCCCTCGCAGGACAGAGGCAGGACGCGGATATTAAAACGTGCCTCCGCAGTTTTGGCAATCCGGACAATATCGTCGCCGATCAATCCAACCGGGCATGTCGCGCAGACAGCTATGGCCTTGGGGTGGAACAGTGCGACAGCTTCTTCGATTGCCGAGAGAAGCTTTTGTTCACCGCCGAAAATAATGTCCGACTCCCGCATATTTGTTGAAAAGCAGCGTCCCCTAAAAAGCTCGTCCCGGCCCTCATCGGTATCGTTTCTGCTGTTTATACCGGAAAAAGCACCGCAGCCGGTCGGGCCGTGCGTAATGAGCAGAATATCATCGATCGGGCTCATCATGAGGCCTCGGCAGGCCATATAGGAGCAGCCACCGCCGTAATAGATACCCGGGATGTCCATGAGCCGTTTTTCATTATTCGTTGGCAGCTGCTGAAGAAGGGTCTCAAGCTGCTCTCTTTTTTTCTCTTCCAGATTCATTGCGATACATCCTTCGAACTGGGAGTATCCCCTGTGTGTGCGGATACTCCCAGCTGTTTAGTAACTAAGTAGTCCAGATTTACTTTTGCAGGACGAACCATGTCCCCGAATCGTCGTCTACAATCTGATACGGGATTTCAAGCGCGTCCAGAATTTTCTTTCGTTCCTCGAAACTGAAGCAGGACTTCCCGGATTTGCGCTCTTCAACCCATGCCGGGTTATAAATTTTCATTTTTTCCTCGATGGCCGCCTGCATCTCAGGCGGCCCGAGACTGTTGCCGATCAGTGTTTTTCCTCCGGGAGCCAGCACGCGGTAAATTTCCTTGAACGCTTGCGTCAGCTCGCCGCAGTCTCCCCAGAATTTAATTGAGCCGCGGCTCACTATCAGCGGATACGTGTCGGACGGCAACGGTATGGCGTGCACGTCGCCAATAGCATACGCGCTTCGTGAGAGCAAGCCCCACTCCTGTCCCCGCCTTCGGCAGACATCTATTGCCTCAGCCTGAATATCCAGGAATTGAATGGACATCCGCGATTGTAACGCCACATTATAGCCGAACATTCCGCCGCCGGAGCCGATATCAAGGCAGACACCATCCCGAAAGCCGTAGATATCCAATGCCTTGCGAGCAATCACCGGGAAGATTGGCAGGAAGACCTCTCGCGCAATACGGTCATACCTCTCCGGATTGGATGCTGACTTATTCGTGTTCAGGTTATCCATCATCCGGCGGACGGTGTTGCCAGAATCGCCTGGACATCACTGTCAGACAGTGTGGCGCCGTAGAACGTCTTAAAGAAGTCCTTTATTTCCTGATTGGCATCAATTTTTACATAGTCGGGATAAATCTTATTGGCAAACCAGGATATCGCAATAATTCTCATGACATCGGGAGGACGGTCAAACCAGTTAAAAGGCGTTGTCGGCGCGACATAGACCTTGTTATCCTGAACTGCCTGTATTTTTTTCCAGCTGTCGCTCGTCGTAATTAGTTTATAGTTGTCGAGCGTCTGTCCCGAGACAAGAATGACAGAAGGATTCCAGCTGATTACCTGCTCTATGGACACAGCTGTCATGCCCTGCCCGGCAAGCTTTTCAACATTCGCCACGTTTGTCACGTTGATTAGGTCGAGAACCTCTGTGTGGTCGGAACCGGTCGGATCGGTTGACAGGCCGCCCTTGCCTTCAGCATAATAAACTGTGACTTTCGCGGCGTCGGGCACCTTGGCAACGTCGGCTTTAATTTCGTCGATCTTTTTCTCGCTGTACGCAGCCAACGTCTCGGCACGATCAGATACGCCGAGAACCTGACCCAGGAAACGATAAGCAGCTGCCGTATCCGTCAGCTTGGAGGAACAGACGACAACAGGAATGTTTGTCTTTTTTTGGATATCATCCGGTGTTTTATCGGCGTTGCTCATCACGTTCGTGCCCATATAGATGATGACATCAGGCGCCAGAGAAACTATATTCTCGATATTAGCCGTTACCTGCTGTCCCATCCAACCACCGATGACAGGGATATTTGCCAGGTTGGACGGCAGATACTTGAGTGTAACGTCCGATGGCTTATTAACCCAGCCGATGAGTTTATCAGGGCAGAGTGAGGTTATCATCGCTTCAGCTGTCGGGACGGCGCAGTAGACAGATTTGACCGTTGTCGGCACTGTCACCTGTCGGCCTGCCATATCTGTGATTATCTGCGTTGCGCCGGAGGCTGCCGGGCTTGTTTGAGACGGCGAGTCACTTGTTGCCGACGCCGACGGGCTGCCCGCCGGCGATGTGGAACTGGTATTCGCTGAGGAACAGCCGGCAATAAGCGCCAGCAAGACGATCAGCGACATCAATAGGGCTGTAATCTTTTTCATTTTTTCGCTCCTTTTATTAATTATCTCATCACGGTTAAGCCGTGCTGATTACTGACGAATGACCGGGACACAGCTTTTCAGTATTCCCATGTCCGCCACCTCCTGGCAGATAACGCGGATATCAACTCCATATGCTCTCTTGAGATTCTCCTCTGTAACAATCTCCTCGGCTGATCCGATCATTAGCGTCGAGTCTCTTTGGAGCAAGCCGACTTCTGACGAACACAGGAAAGCATGATCAGGAAAATGTGATGTCATAATAATCGCCATCCCATCATCAGCAAGGGCTCTGATCTGCGTGAGAACTCGGATTTGATTTCCAAAATCCAGATTCGCTGTAGGCTCATCCATGATGAGTATGTTTGGATTCTGGGCTAAAGCGCGTGCTATAAGTACCATTTGACGCTCGCCGCCGCTGATCTGGGTATAAATCTTATCTTTGAAGCTGCTGATTCCCAAGCGTTCGAGCATCTTCTCAGCCTCAGCGAAATCATCGCTGCCCGGCGAACCGAAAAGCCCCATATGCGCGACACGGCCCATTGCTACGACGTCAAGGACAGAAAACGGGAATGGCGGTGTATGGACCTGCGGGACGTATCCAATGACTTTTGCAACCTTTTTTATCGGCCAATCCCTGATGTTTTCTCCGTCAATGAGCACACTTCCGGACATGAGCTGCAAAAATCCGAGCATGCTTTTAAATAGTGTCGTTTTTCCAACACCGTTTGGACCAAGTAAGCATAAAACATGTCCTGATTCAATATGCAGAGAGATATCGTTGAGAATGCATGTCGAACCATATCCGCAAACGGCATTTTTGACTTCGAAAATCATACCCAGCCCTTCTTTCCCTTCATCAGGAGGCCCAGGAAAAACGGCGCGCCAAAAAGCGCCGTCAGGACACTCAACGGTATTTCAACCGAAAACAGGCATCTTGACACATTATCAATAAGCAGCATAAAGATCGCACCGAGTAAAACGGCAACAGGCAGCATAACCTTATAGTTTGGTCCGACTATCATCCGTGCAAGATGCGGAATAACAAGCCCAATCCAGCCGATCATGCCGCTTGACGCGACGGACGCAGATGTAACAAGCGTCGCGGCGACGATATACAGCATACGCAATTTTTTTGCGTCGACGCCGATAGCGCGGGCTTCTTCGTCACCAAACGCAAGCAGATTAAGCTTATACTTTAAAAGCAGCATGGGCACCATACCGATGATGATGGGTACCAAAAGCAGGAGCAGATTATCCAGGCTGACCGTCGTTAAACCGCCCATCAGCCAGTATGTAATTGTCGGCAGCTTGCTGTTTGGATCGGCCACATATTTTACAATTGTTATAAACGCCTGGAACAGCGCCGACACCACGAGCCCCGTTAAAACAAGCGAGAGTGTCGAGCTGTCTCCGCGGCTCACCTTGGCGCTGATAATAAATGTTACAGCGACAGCGGCAACACCAAAAACGAATGCTAAGAGCTGAACCTGAATCTGACTCATATTGAAAAGAAGCGCGATGACAGCTCCAAATCCAGCGCCGGCAGAAGCTCCCAAAAGATCGGGTGAAACCATGGGATTTCGAAAAAGCCCCTGATACGATGCTCCGGCGGCTGATAAAGCCGCTCCAATAAAAATAGCGGCCAGAATACGCGGTGTCCGCACGTTGATCAGAACAGTTTCCGACTTGTCCTGAAATGTCGTGTTTAACCCAAAAATCTCCTTACCAAAAACGCCAAAGATATCTGAGAGCCTGATCATATAACGCCCCAGCATGAAAGAACCGATCGTTGCAATAATCAAAATGATTGCCAAAACCAGTATCACGGGCGCGATACGTCTCCTTTTTCCTATTTTAGTGCCGGACTTTAAATACATGTCCCCGCTCCTCCCGGATATATAAAATTGAGCTAATCGTTACCAATGATAATAAAACGCAAATAACCTCTGTCAGGTATCGGAACCGGGCAGAGGTTAATAAACAAAGTAATGCACAAATGCATTCAATACATTTGAGCAAAACTTGTTTTCTTTTCAATAGTGAAGGACAAGCCGTTTCCAGCATATCCCAGTGAGTCTCTGCTCAGGCTGTTTCTCATAGACAGCGTGTCCTTAGAAAAAGCAGCTCGAAAACACATTATTCAGTTTTTGATGGTATATTAAAAATATAGCACAGAGCATATTACAGCGTCAATGAGATGCGCATTTATTGGTTGAATCAACAAGATTCCGAATATTTTCGGCTGATTATTAGGCTTAGTGAACAAACATTATAAAACTTTACTAAAAGAAGCCTAAAGATATTAAACAGAAAACATAAAGCGGATCTAGCTCAAAACATTAAATTATATAAGTGTTATTATTTTACAGATGTTCTGCCTCGGCAGCTGTAAACTGCCCAGAGCCATGACCGGCTATCAAGGCAGGCCAGCGATGGACAATTCACACCGTAATTTACCTTGCGAAGGGTTAATCTGATATGTCTGAGTAAAGAGACAGCTTGAATTATTCAATTATAAAATGTTGGATAAAGAGCCGGTTGTCCCAGCTTTTAAAAGATATCTGATTCTTTCTTTATCCTGAATTGCTTCAAAGCCGTGTCCTTCAATGATCTCCCGACAGGTTTCGGCATCGGGGTCGGCCTGCCTGGCTACATCGTCAAGCTTGAATTCAAAGCACTGGCTGTCGGGTATTTCACCCTCGTACCTGCAAACATCGAGCAGTGTAGAGTTGGGCGCCATGCCGGGTACTTTCGAGCCCATCAGCTTCCCGGGCGATAAAATGTTGACGCAGCCGCCGATATCCATAGAGGCTTCTCCCGGTATAACCGGATTGTAAATGCCTGATGAGCCATAGGCGTGTATTGTGTTTTCTTTAACGCGGTACGTGACGCGGGCGACGCATAAAACAGAACCTCTGTCATTGAACAGCAGCACCATGTCGCCGTCCTTTATGCCCTTTTCAGCCGCTTTTTTCGGATGGATGCGGGCGACAAGGTACGGGTTGCTGTTGATATACACGCGGTTTTCCGGGATTTCCCAGAACCACGGCGTGGAGGAGTTATGCTGCGTGTGATAGTCAAAGCGCGGGGGAGGGGTTATGAGATGGGACGGATAGACACGTGCTTTAATAGA
>DBTM01000060.1:267-75214 GCA_002307055.1 Clostridiales bacterium UBA1316 | reverse complement strand
ATGGTACATAGTGAGTGTGTGTACGCGTTAGGTGTTATTGACATAAACACCCTCAGAGAGAGGAATCAGTGCACCGGCGATAAAGAGCTGGCGAACATCCAGAACTTCTGTTCGGCGGGTGTGCAAGGTATTTGCATGATGGGCGCCGCGGTGGCGACGGTGCCGCAAATGGCCCAGGTGTGCATGAGTGCAAAGGTTCCTTTCGTTATGTATACCCAAATCGGCGCTGATGCCGATCGTGATAAGCTTGCCGAGAGCAATCCGTATTATGTCGGGGCAGTTGACTCCAATATGGTACTTGAAGGCAAGACGGTTGCCGACATGGCTATCGCAGACGGCTGCAAAGCGGCGGTTATCATCGGCGGAAACATTGGCGATAACAACATGGATCAAAGATCGAAAGGCTTTTCAGATGAGTTTAAGGCCAAAGGGGGCACGATCCTAGCGGAGGCTCGCTGCACAGATGCTTCCGAATGTGCGACAAAAGCGGAAGATATGTTCTCCGCCCATAAGGATGCGGACTGCCTGTATGCTATGGTTGGCGACTATGTCGCGGGTTCACTCTCTGCGATCGGGAATCTTGGACTGAAGGATCAGGTAAAAGTCTATCTGTCCTGCGTCGATAAGTCTTCAGCCGAATCCATAAAGAAGGGCGATGTTGCAGGGGGCAGCGACGGTATCAACCTGGCATCATTAATCGCGCCTACTCTGTTGATAAATTACATGGATGGTCACCCCATCAAGGATGACAGCGGTAAAGCACCTCGTTTACAGACGGTTCCTATCTCCATTAATAAAGATAATGTTGATGCCTATATATCTGTCTTCTGCACCGAGGGGGTGCATCCGGTCGCAGATCAAGTTTTACAGTCTCTATGCTGGAGATATAACCCGGATGTAAGCTATAAGACATATACGGATCTGCTGAATAGCGGGCTTAGCCTGAACGAAATCCTTAAGGCGCACAATCTGCCGACCGTCGACTGAGCTATTACTGACGCATCAATGTAACCCGTTCATGAACAGCCTGCTTTATGTGGCAGGCTGTTCATGAATAAAGGGTTTGCGGCTGCCTACATGGACAGTCAGTTTCGCAAACTCGACTTATATTAGTATCAATCGTATCCGCATTAACTAAAAAAGGGGTATTACGGTTTTGCGAAAAGAACGAAAAGAAAAAGGCCCATCACAGGAAAAGTTACAGAGGCCAATCGTCTTTGTTATTATTCTTATTGCTTTTATCGCGGTCGTCGCTTTCATCTTCAACATTATTACAGGCGGGAAATTCCTTGAAGGATCAAATATTTCGGTCATAATATCGCACATTGTATGGCCGACGTTTGTCGCTTGGGGTCTCTGTTTCCTGTTCGCCTGCGGCTATACAGACCTGTCCATCGGGTCGATTCTGGTGCTTGGCTCTTTTGCGACCGCTATATTCGGCAACTGGCTGGGTTATCCGGGTGTTATACTCGCCGGGCTCATTATTGGTATACTTTTGGTATTTATAAACTTCAGTGTCTTTGCTTTTACAAAGATCCCGTCATGGATTGCCGGCATCAGTCTGGCGATGATTTATGAGGCTGTGGCCGTCTTCCTTAAGGTTGGGAAATCGACAAAACCGCTTATTGATAGTGAACTGAACAGAAACTTCCGGGTACTGGGGCAGCTGCCGTGGACTCTTGTTCTGCTTGGCGCGGGGCTTGCCGCCGCCTATATCATCTACAATAAGACGACTGTGGGCTTGAATATCCGTGCGCTCGGCGGCAACAAAGAAGTTGCTAAAGCGATTGGTGTCAACCTCCTCAAAACACTCCTGTGGGTCGGCGTTATCTGCGGAGTTTTTATTGGCATTGCAGCCTTTGTACAGGAGAGCATTGCTGGCCGGACAACCGTGAAGACAGGCCTGACGAGTATTTACGTCGTTTTCCAACCGCTTGCAATCGTTATGCTGGCTCAAATTTTACAGAAACGGCTCAATATCATTATCGCTGTGCCGATCTGCGCGGTGATCATCTTTGCGATCTTTAACCTGCTAACGATATTGGGTGTACCGTCTGGCACGCTGCAGGAAGCCTTCCTGGGCGCCTTCCTGATCGCATTCGGTATTTTCGGGCAGAAGGGCGTTAAGGAGGTTGTGAAATGAACATGGAAACGATTCTCGAGATCAAAGACCTCAATAAATATTTCGGTCCGACACACGCCAACAAGGATATTCACTTTACTGTGAGAAAAGGTGAAATCAAGGGGCTCATCGGTGAAAACGGCTCCGGTAAATCCACGCTCATATCGCAGATTGCAGGGATGTATCCTCGGGATTCGGGCGTCATGCTGTTCAATGGAAAGGAATACAATCCGCATAACCCGATCGATGCTAATCGCTGCGGAATCTCCATAGTTATGCAGGAATTGGGCGTTGTCGGCAGCTTGCCTGCCGGTGTGAATATTTTTTTAGGAAGGACCGGCCAGTTTACAAAAAACGGCATCATCAGCTTGAAAGCCCTTAACAGAGCTGCAGACGAGCAGTTTGAAAAGTGGGAGCTTCCAAAGGTGCCGCTGAATAGACTCACGGATGGCATGATGATCGAGACACGGAAAATTATCGAGCTGGCGAGAGCTCTGTCCGTCGACCCTCAAATTCTCATACTCGACGAGATCACACAGTCTCTGTCGATGAATAACAGAAACAAGCTTTATGAACTGCTGAAAAAACTCAAATCGATGGGCCGATCTGTCATCGTCATTACACATGATGTTGAGGAGCTGATAAAAATCACAGACTCGATCACTGTCCTGCGGGACGGCGAGGTCATCGGCGAGGTTCTTTCGGCTGAGGCGACACCGGGCAACATTAAACAGATGATGGTCGGGCGCGAAATCAGCGGGGATTACTACCGTGCAGACATGAAGCCGGATTATAAAGACACTGTTGTCCTGAGCGCGAAGAACCTGACGGTTTCGGGCGAATTTGAGGATTTAACCTTCGATGTGCATGAAGGTGAGATTCTCGGCTTCTGCGGACTGAGTGACTCCGGTATTCATTCAGTAGGCAAAGCCGTATACGGCCTTACTAAGCTGTCTGGCGGCACTGTTTACCTGAACGCAAAAGGTCTCGGCATTCGTAAATCTGCTGATGCCCTGAAAAACGATATGGCTTATGTACCAAAAGACAGAGACAACGAAGCCTTGATGATGCATACAAGCATCTTGGAAAACATTACCCTGCCTTCTCTTACGGAACTGCAGAGCAGCGTCGGTTATCTTGCGCCAAAGAAGCTGAAGAAACTGGCTTCGGACATGACAAAAAAGCTGTCGGTCAAGTGTATTGATATTTATCAGACAATGGACGCGCTCTCCGGGGGCAATAAGCAGAAGGTCAACCTCGGGCGGTGGCTCGCCAAGGATCTGAAGGTGCTTATCCTGGACTGCCCGACGCGCGGCGTCGATGTCGGCGTCAAGTCATACATCTATTCCCTGATGAAGGAGACAAAGGAAAACGGAATTGCCACGATTCTGATATCCGACGAGCTGACAGAAGTGCTCGGTATGGCAGACCGGCTGATTGTAATGAGAGACGGCAGGGTCACAGGCATCATCCGCCGTGACGAAGACTTTACGGAGCAATCCGTCATAGGAGTGATGATCTGATGAAAAAGAAAAGGATAAGTATTCAGGACATCGTTCCGTTTGCGGCTTTTATTCTCATATTTGCATTCTTCGAGATTGCAAGCCAGGGAAAAATGCTGTCGGCTTATAATCTGAGTATTATCGTGGATCAATCCGTCTTGACAATTGTCGTCGGCTGCGGTGCGCTCTTTGTTGTGGCACAGGGAAGCATCGACCTTTCCGTCGGCGTCAACTTGGCGCTGTCGGGTGTCGTCGCAACCTGGGCGGCGAACACCATCGGCGGTTTATGGCTGATTCCCATCGCTCTTTTAATCGGTTTGATTGTCGGCGTGTTCAACGGCATCGTCGTCAGCAGATATAAGGTTCCGTCCTTCATGCTGACCATTGCCATGCTCATCGGTATACGCGGAATCGTCAACTATATACAGTCGTTTATTGGGACCCAGTATATTCCGGAATTCATGACTGTGCTTAGCCGGCCTTACATTAGATACCCCCTGCTCATCGTCATCGTGATTATTATGGCGTATGTTTTCGAATTTACAAAAGCCGGAAAATACAGTAAAGCCATCGGCGAGAATGAGACAGCCGCCAAATTCGTCGGTGTGCCCGTGATACTTATGAAAATTGTCGCCTTTGGTATCTCTGGCCTGATGGTCGGGTGCGGCGCGATATTTTCTCTCACCTCAGTCGGCGGCACAAGCCAGCAGATGGGTGTCTTCTTCGAAATGAAGGTCGCGATGGCTATTTTTCTCGGCGGTGTTCTGGTGACCGGCGGTACCTCGGCGAAGCTCTACAAGGTTCTGCTGGGTTCATTCTCTATCACAATCATCGTCAACGGCCTGGCACTCCTCGGCTTGTCGGAAACCCAGTATTCACAGACGGTTGAGGGTATCCTGCTGCTGCTTATCCTCTTCGTCACAATTCTCTCAAGCAAGAGATCGGGCAAAATCGCAAAGCTGCCGAACAGGTCGGGAGAAGCAGCCCGGGACAAGCTTGAGGGACAGCAATCAGGTACCTGATGTTCCTGCCAAGATGCAGAATAATCAGAAAAATTTTAAACAGAAGGATTCAGCCTCAAGGTGTTCACATTATAATTAACTTCGGAGGTTAATAATGGAATTAAAACAGCTCTCTCAGGATTTATCAATTTACAGTGAGTTCAATTTCGACCGGCAGCCTGTTGGCGTCAAGTACCTGTACGGCAGACCAGAAGGAGTAAAGCAGTTGGATAAGCAGCTGGCATTATGCGAGATGCTTAAAGAAGCGCAGAATAGAGATACCCCTTTTTATATCACGAAGGAAAACGAGAATTGTACCGGCAAATTGCCTTTAGGCTGGATGGAGATGCCTGCGTGGGCCGAAGCGGGTCAGATCGGTGAGAAATTTGAAATATTCCAGGAAGGCCGCGCCAATCAGAGACTCTATCAGCATTTTTACATGTTTAAGCCGGGAATCGTTAACTATATTGTCTTTTCAAGGCTTGACGCTTTGACATTTGAACCGGATCTCCTCATATTTGCAGCAAAACCATCTCAGGCTGAAATTATTCTCAGGGCTATGACATACTCCACCGGAGAGCTATGGCAGCCGAAGGCGACGCCCGTTTTGGGCTGTTCATGGCTGTACGTTTACCCTTATGAAACAGGAAATGTCAACTATATCATGACGGGAATGCATTTTGGAATGAAAGCGCGCGAGGTGTTCCCGGAAGGGCTGGTGCTGGTATCTGTTCCGTACAACTGGATTCCTGTTGTTACAAAAAACCTGAATGAAATGAAATGGGTTCTCCCAGCCTATGCCCTTGGCAAAGAGGAGTGGATGAAGGTTGAAGAAAAGACTTATGAAGAATTGGCCAACGGCTGAGGGTTAAAATTGCGGGAGCGCTGATACGCCCCCTACTTTCTTCCAGGAATGGCTATTTTTCAGCAAGGACGAAAATGCTCGGAGGGAAAACAACGGCGGAGCCTCAGGTATCGCCTATTTCGGGTAACATACCCGCAGTGTATCAAATGTCAGCGGTAAAATCGAGGAATGCAATACGGCTTACGGTCGGCACAGCCATACATATGCAGGTCGCTAAAGATTATGGTTATTGAACAATCTGTCTGTCGATTGTGACTGCTTCAGCACCGCGGCCCCTCTGACAATGGAGGACATCGGCTTTCTGGCTCCTTTGAACCCGGTAGCGCTTGATCAGGCTTACGTGGATATCCTTTACGCGGCGCCGTAAAGATTAATTGCTTTTAAGCAGGCACTCAAGTTATGGACAGCACCCAACTGGATGCTGTCCATATTATTTTTCAGGGTTATTGGGGCTCCGCCGACAAAAATCATGAGAAGGCCTATAGAAAGTTGGGTATGTACTGTCGGAAGTTGTATTGACAGGTTAAGATGCGGCCTATATTATATTAAGAAAATGTAATCTTTGGAGGCACCTTGATACTTAATGGAATAAAGTCACTATTCGGGGCCCAGGATATGACGAAAGGGAACCCGCTTCGGGCCATGCTCAAGTTTTCCGCGCCGCTTTTGATCGGCAATGTCGCGCAATTGATGTATAATACGGTCGATGCCATTGTAGTCGGCAAAATGATTGGCATGAACGCGTTAGCCTCCATTGGGGCGAGCGCACCCATCCAGACGATGTTTTTCGTTTTTTTCATGACGGTGGGAACCGGCGTCACCGTTATGGTGTCGCAGTATTTCGGTGCCAAGGATAAAGTGCGGTTATCACAAGCGGTCGGTACGGCGATGCTGCTTACGCTGATTGCAACACTTTTCATCACCGTTGTCGGTATCCCGCTCGCCGGCCCCATTCTCCGCCTGACGAAGGTTGACCCGATTATTTTCGATTATGCGCATTCATATCTTTGCATCGTTTTTGCCGGTGCTGTCGGTATGGGCTTTTATAACATCCTTGCCGGCATTTTGCGCGGTCTCGGCGATGCCATATTCCCCTTCTTGGTGCTGGTAGCGTCAACCGCGCTCAACATCGCCCTCGTTCTGCTGTTTGTCGGCCCCCTGGGGCTTGCGGTTGCCGGTGCCGCCTGGGCGACCCTGATCGCCCAAACGCTCTCAGCCGTCGCGTGTCTCCTGCGTCTGCTCCGAATGCGCAATGCGGTGACGCTCAACCGTGACACGCTTCGCCCGCGCCGGGAAATGATCGGTCATATCCTGCGTATCGGCGTCCCGTCGGGTGTGATGCAGGCGATACTCTCAATGTCCTATATATTTGTACAAGCACTCATAAACGGGATCGTTGTTTATAACGCGGCGGGAATTGCGAGCTATACGATTTTCGTCGCCGTCAACACCGCCGTTACGCGTGTTGATAATTTCGCAACGCTGCCGAATCAAGCCTTCAGCATGTCCGGCTCCACCTTTGCCGGGCAGAATATCGGTGCCGGCAGATATGACAGGGTGAAGCAGGGCTTTAGAATTATTCTGACGGTGTCGCTCATTGTCTCAGGTGTGGTTCTCATTTTGATTTATATCTACGGCGGCAATCTTATACGGCTGTTCATTGACATGTCGCAGCCGGATGCCCCCCTGATCATCGCACTCGGTGTCCATGTGCAGCGCATCATGGTATGGTGCTACCTCATCATGGCGGTTACACAAGCCTCCAGCGGCGTCATGCGCGGCGCCGGTGATACGATGCCGGTCATGTGGATTACAATCGTCGCAACTGTTTTACTGCGTGTGCCGATGGCATACCTGATGGTGCATTTCAGCAAGAGCGCCGCATATCCCGGCGGCAACCCGGATGGTATCTTCTGGTCTATGGTCATATGCTTTGCCCTCGCCGGTGCCGCGTGTTTAGTATATTATCACACCGGCAGATGGAAAAGAAAAGCCCTCGTCCGCGCACCGGCAGGCTCCGCGCAAATAACGGAGGACTGACTGGTTTATACCATCTGACTATATAAGCGGATTCATTTGCCGATGTTCTGTATCTATTATTTAACCGGGCATTATTAATTCATCATGCAAAGAACAATAAAATGTTCTTTGTTTATAGTTATTGAATTGATAAAGCAACGATACAACAGGGTTAAGCTATAATATAGTTTAACATATCAGTATCAGAAAGGATTGATAATGATGAATGATATCAAGTTTAGCAATGCCAATTCAAGGGACACATATTTTACCGTCCATAATATAAAGAAGGCTCATGCGATATCCAAGGGAAAAGGGATAAAGGTCGGTATTATTGACTGGCTATTTGCCTACGAGGAAAACAAGGACCTATATGCGGGCTGCGTCAATATATCCGGAGATGCGCTTTCTTTATACGAACAGGACGGACACGGTCATATGATGGCCGTAACACTGCGCGAAATCGCACCGGAATGCGAAATATACGCTATAAATGCTGTCATGCACAATGATGGCGGTGAAGCCAGCCGTATCGGTTTTTTCGAGAAAGCGATTCAGTGGGCGATTAAAAAGCAAATCCATATCCTGACCTATTCGAACGCGCCCTTTAACGGCGAGGAGCGGAAAAGGGCGAATACTGCGATTGAAAAAGCGGTAAAAAACGGCATTATTACAACCTTTATTCATAATGACAGCGACTATAATATTTGGCCTTACGGCTGTATGAGCTTTAGTAATCAAATGTTCGGCAGACTGCCCGATTTGAATATCTATCAATTTGATTATAATTATTTATACCTTCCTCAATATGAAAAATATACTAAAACAATTGAAAACGGCGGTGAGATTCACAGCGGTGATGACTTGCCGTATTTTTCGTTTTCCTCCATGTCGGTAGTATTAGCGGGCTTTATCGCTATATTAAAAAGTATAAAGCCGTCGCTGAACAGCGAAGACTGCAAAGAATTACTCATCAGAACAAGCTACGAAATCACTGAATTCGGAGATTATTGGTATGACCTGAACCCCTGTGAACATGTGGCTGATATTGGCAAAGCGGCGGAAGCTGCTTTATAATTTAGTTTTCCGAAAAGCATTGACAAAGACCATTCTTTCGTATAAATTAAACATTGTTCTAAACTTAGTTTATAATACTGTTCAAATTAGCGGGATTGACAAGGGGTGGCCATAACAATGAAAAAAGACATAAAAAAAGCGATCATCGACGCGACGATCAAGCTGATTAATGAAAAAGGCGGCAATCCGGATGATATTACAGTGAGAGATATATGCAAAGAAGCGGGTGTCAGCGTCAGCCTCATTAATTATCATTTTCAAACAAAGGAAAACCTGATTGCGCACTGCGTTCAATCAATTATCGGGAGCATCACGCTTACGCACGAGCCATGGACGGATGCGTTTCCGGGCAAGTCCCTCCGCGAGACGCTTAAAATTGCGCTCACCACGACGCTGACATTTATGTATGCCGCCGAGAATATATCACGCATATCTATTCTGACCGACCATCAAGACCCTCACCAGGGCGATAATACACACCAGACGATGGACGCATTTTATCCGCTCATCAAAAAGCTGTGCGCAAAGAAAGATATTGACGACCCGAAAAAGATAAATATGCTGCTTGTCCAAAGCATTCAGGGCGCTTTTTTGCGGACAGACCTCATCAAAGAGGATCTGGGTATTGACCTCCGCGACGCCGATGAACGCAAAAAGTTTGTTGACGACTATATCGATGTCCTATTCAAATAGCTTTTGAAATTTCCGCGTTTATGATATACTTCATGGCAATCGAATCGGTTAACAGGGGACATCAGAGCATGGTGATTTATTTAGTCAGACACGGCGAAACAGACTGGAATAAGCAGAATAAGCTTCAGGGAATTGAGGACATTGCGCTCAATGAGACAGGGCTGCAGCAATCAGCCGAGTGCGCGGAGGCATTCAAAAACATACCGGTTGACTGTATCCTGTCAAGCCCCTTGCAGCGCGCGAGGGTGACGGCGGATATTATCGCCGCATATCTTAAAACAAGCCCGGTCATTATTGAACAGGGCTTGACTGAGCGGGACTTCGGGAAGCTGTCAGGCTTGACATATGCCGATAGGGACACGCTTTTCGCCCGGAATGAAGACCCTTGCATGGAACCGAAGGAAGCGCTGACAGACCGGTTCATGGCTGTCATATATAAATACATCCAATTGGACATATATCAAAGTATTCTTGTCGTTTCTCACGGGGGATCCATCAACGCCATACTCGCCTACCTGTCCGGCGGCGAGATCGGTTCAGGCAAAACGATACTCAAAAACACATGCATCAGTAAACTGATCTGCTCCGGCCAAAAAATTCAAATTGATTTTTATAATCTGACACCTGCTGAATTTATTGAAAAGCAAAAATAAAAGGCATGGCTGCTGTAAAGGCGCCATGCCTTTTAAATCGTAAAATCACAGCCCTGTTTTATACAGCGGAATCGCATTAATGACCGGCAGCTCGTAGGGATGCATATCTTTGATGGCGCGTATTGTTTTTTTTGCGTTTGCGGCCAGGCAAATCGCTTCTACCTTATACTCCTCAGAAGAACAGTCGACGTTAAATGTGCCCTCATAAGGTCTGCTTCCCGGCAGCGCGCGCCAACAGCCGGTCACATCGCTGTATGAGAGGCAGCTGTCGTAATTGCCCAGATGCCCCGCGTCAACGCTCCGCAGCGCGTCCTTAATCAGCGCCAAATGTGTTTTGGGGATAAAGGTTTCAATTTTGCAGTATTCGAAATCCGCCATCTGGCGGTACGCTTTGATATCGTCTGTACCGCTGGGTTCTACAGCGGTCAGCCACCGCTCCTCAAACCCTTCGGGAGCGTAGCTCTCGACATAATCCAGCGCGTGCTTCACATTGTCCGTAACGAAAAAGAGGTCATAGCAGGCGGTTTTGGCAAACTGCTGATCGACTATTATTTTAATATGTTCCAGCAAATGATCGTAAAAACCGCTGATATTTAAGAGTACAATCGGTTTATTGTGATAGCGCAGCTGTTTGAGGGTGATGATTTCCATGACTTCTTCGATTGTTCCAAACCCGCCGGGCAGTGCGATGAAGGCGTCTGACCGCTCATCCATTTGCGCTTTTCTCTCCCGCATGTTGCTCGTAACAATGAGCTCGTCGCAGCTTTCATAAACGATGCCTTTTTCGTTGAGCGCTTCAGGAATAACGCCGATGACCTTGCCGCCGCTCCTGTGAACAGCGCGGGCGCATTCGCCCATTAAGCCGGTCAGCCCGCCGCCGAAGAGGAACACATCATCCTGCGATGCGATAGCACTGCCAAGCTCTGATGCCGCGTTATAATAAGCCTGATCGATGGTATTGCTGGAAGAACTGAAAACGCATATCACTTTATTCATAAAAACCGTCCATTCCGCTGCGGCGCAGTTGACCGAATCCGCCGAGCATGGCACTGCCGAAGCTGTGGAAATTATCGCAATTGATATGTTTTTTTACTTTATTGCAAAAATTCAAAACATCAAGCGAATTCGGCGGTGCCAAGCCGGTTATAGCATTATCATTTAACACAGTGCTTTTTTATATGCACTTTGTATTTTTCTCCAGTGCGAATCGTTTGGCGGTGTGGAGGCGTTTGGCCTGGTCTCTGCCGGCGAGGCACACAGCGCTGCACAAGGCGCATTCCATGCAGGTCTCGGGATGCAGCAGCGCCGCTTTTTCCGGTGTCCCCTCATCAATACAATGGGCGATATCGCGGACGTGCAATAACGCCGGGCAATACGCGCTGCAGAAATCGCACTGGGAGCAGATGGCCTCCCTGAAAGGTGTGACTTTCCCAATTGCAAGAAAATTCGTCTTCTCACCGATAACGGCATCGTCCTCGGCAAGGCACGCATTCATAATCCCGCCGCCGATATAGAGGTTATTAACATGCCCCAGGATTTGCTCTGCCGTTTCTGTGACACCGGCCCCCAATTTAACCCGGACTACCTTGCCGGTGCCGTTATCCAGGTTGGCAATTGTCAAAAACCGCGTGTCTGCCTTCCAGTCTGATAAAACAGCCTCGCAGATGGCGCAGACAGTCTGAATGTTCAGAACTAAAATGCCGCTGACGGCGGGGATATTATCGAGTGATGCTGGTTTCAGCGCATCCTTAACAAGCAGCTTTTCTGATCCGGCGGGATAAAAATCCGAGACCCTATAAGTGACAACAGATGATGGAAGGCATATACCGTTAAAGTCTTTCGCAGCGACCGTGACGGACTTAAAGGAGACGCATTTTTGTATAATTTCGATGCCTTTGATGATGCTGCCCATGTGATGTAAAAGCAGCCATTTGTCATGGACAAGTCCTGGGTCGCACTCGGCGGCGTTTATAATAAAATGCTTTTGCGGAGCGGCGGAAGCCATAACAGTGCGTATTTTGTCGCTCGACGGATAAGCGGCGCCGCCGAAGCCGAAGACGCTGTTTTTCTCAATACGCCTTAATATTTCTTCACATGCAAGATCCGCTTCGGTACTTTCGGCAGTTACCTTATTTGTAAGGTCAACATATGCCGGGCTTTCAGCAGAAAGCGTGATTTTTTGACGCCTCCCGAAAGTCTTTTTCAGATGCTCGTTCCCGTCGGCGATGAAGCTGTCCGCCAGCCGCGACAGGAGGTTCGAAACAAGTATAGCAAGGGGCATAACAACAGCTGGATTCAAAGAAATCGATACACCGGCTATACCCGGTATAAAGCCCGTGAGGAAGCCGATGACGAGTCCGGAAGCGGGTTTCGACGTCATTGTGACGGGGTCGGTGATGACGAGGCATGCCCAGAAAAAAACACCGGAGTTTATTAAAGCGCTTAAGTTATAATCATGATGCAGGAGCAGGACTGCTGCCATACCCATAATCATTCCAATGCCCGCGTACGGTCGGATTAATAAAAACGGCAGTGACAGCATAACAGCAGGTACCAGATAGAGCGACGGTTCAAAGGCAGGTGAAACACCGGGAGAGAGAAGTGCCAGCAATACAAGACCGAGCATGGCTGGATTGAGCGGATTTTTACCGGTACCGCCCCACAAAGCCTTTCCAAGTATGAGAGCGGCAGCCAAAGCGGCACATTCGCCCCAAAAGGAGGTACCGGGCGATAAGGTATAAACAATAAGCGCCGTGACTGCTGCCGAAACGGCACAGACCGGGCGCCTATAAATAATAAAGTGAGCGATGGCGTCAATAACAAGACCGAAGACAAGAAGAAGCAATGCCGGCGGTAAGCTGCCGGGATTAGCGATGAAGCGCGGCAAGTTATACAGAAGCAAAACCAACAAGAGCGCCGACATCAGGCGCTCGTTGGATAGTCTCGTTTTAATTAATGGATAGGTATTCAATGTTACACACCCGCTAAAAACTTATGGAACTTATGAATACCCTTTCCGAGCAGCATCATCGGGCATGCGATGGCTGTTTCAAGCCCGGCTTTTTTACATGCCTCAATATCAGCAGGGTCAACATCCTGCTTGCTGTGGAACAGTATGCGTGTCATGCCGTTAGCGGCCATCTGACTGATCCATGGCGTTATCTCGTTTTTCTCGAGGTAAATATACGCGCATTTGGGCTTTTTCGGGAGTTCGGCAAAGCTTTTATAAATTTTGATATCCCTATCGCCGACTGCTTGGCTGTTCATCGCATAGACCTTAATGTTATTGTTGGTAAAAGCCGGTAATATCATTTTCATGGAAGGGTCGTCCTTGATCGGGTAACCTAAAATAAGAACCTCATTGTCGATAAAATAATCTTTTGTCAGCTTCGCCATACTATACACCCTCCATTCATTTTACTGTTTACTGTAATTTATTCTTCAGCTGCAATTGCCTTATGTAGTGCATTGATGACGCTTGCTTCATCAAAAGGCTTCGTTACATAACTTCTGGCACCATGGTTGAGCGCCTCGAGTATCTTTTCGGGTTTGCCGACAACGGTGAGCATAATAACAATGGCATCCTTATTAATACTGATGATTCTTTTCAGGGTTTCAATGCCATTCTCCTCAGGCATCGTCATGTCCAGCATCACGATATCTGGCAGCAATGCCTTATAAATTTCGACAGCGTTGAAGCCGCTGACAGCTTCTCCGACAATCTCGTGTCCGGCCTTTGCCAGTATATTACAAAGAGTTTCTCTTATATAGATGGAGTCATCCGCAATCAAAATACGATACATGGTAACACTCCTCATTAATAGTCAAACCTGAAAAATGAAAAATTTGTCACTTGTTATTATAATGCGGAAATGAGGAGGCTGTCAAGCGCATGTCAAGGTATGTCATTTCACGCTCATCCGCTCCCTCAGCTCCGCTCTGTGACGATAGCGCTACAGCATCGTCCATCCCGCCAGTAAAAAGACCCAACCCGGCATCACCGGCAGAATGAGACCAATGATACCGAGTATAATTAATAAAATACCCAGAAACCTTCTGTTTTTTTTAGGTTCTGTCTTTGACTTCATGAGAAGTCCCCCTTTGTAAACCATAATTTATCAGCGTTTGAATATATTTATATACTTCCCGCAGCGCATTCTTTTTATTTCCCGGATTATGCTGGATGCCATAGATATACATGAATTTATATGCTAAAATGGCATCAATATATTAATGTTTTGATGGAGGTCATTATGCATCTGAGTAAATATAGGTTTTCGGGAGATGAAAAATTCGACATCAAAGAATTTGACACATCTGAAACAGGTAAATATTCAGCAAAAGAGGAACTGATCAGCTTAACTGACGAAAATCTGAAGCTGATGGAAGAACTCCAGGATAAGCTCTATTCCGAGGCAAAAAGCGGTGTGCTGATCATTTTTCAGGCGATGGATGCCGCGGGCAAAGACAGTGCCGTGAAGCATGTGTTTTCGGGGCTGAATCCGCAGGGCGTCAATGTATATAATTTTAAGTCGCCGTCTGTAGAGGAGCTGCGGCATGATTACCTATGGAGAGCTGAAAAGAACATGCCCGAAAGAGGCAAAATTGTCATATTCAACAGGTCATATTACGAGGATGTGCTGATTGCGAAAGTCCATAAGCTTTACGAGAATCAGAAGCTGCCGGATAGATGCATTGAAAACAATATTGACAAAAGATATAAGCAGATCAGGAATTATGAGGAGTACCTCTGGGAGAACGGGATTACAGTCGTCAAATTCTTTTTGAACGTGTCAAAAGATGAACAGAGCCAGCGCCTTTTATCGCGTATTGACGACAAATCGAAGAACTGGAAATTTTCTAAAGATGATCTTCATGAGCGGGAATATTGGGAGGAGTATCTCAAAGCATATGAAATGGCTGTTAATGAGACCGCGACGAAACAGTGCCCATGGTATGTCATACCCGCCGATAAGAAGTGGTATGCCAGAGCGCTGATTTCTGAGATTATTACCCAGACTTTAAATGACATAGACCCCAAAATCCCGGAGCTGTCCCCTGAGGCAGTAAAGGAACTCGCAATATACAGGAAAAGCTTAATATAAAATTGATTGCAGAATAAAAAATACCGCCGCGGACATTCCCGCGGCGGTATTTTTTCGAAGTTAAGGAGTTAAGGCTTCCGGCTGCTTTTTTCGTACCGTCGCTGTCAGTCTGAAGATTAATCGGCCAAGGCCAAGCATGATAAACATCATGATAAGCACCATAATATCGAGTGCGATAACGTAGCCCGGCCATCCGAAGACCTTTTCAAACAAGACGATGACGGAGCCTTTGGGTGCTTCCATGATATAAAGATAATTCGTCCCGAGCCATCGGTTAACGAAATAAACCGGAATGAAGCCGATATTCACGACGACAGCGATAAATCCATACATTTTTAGTGTTGGTTTCATGTGCTCGGCGATTGAAAGGTAGAGCGCGCCGATTATAAGCATGACATGGCTCATGATAAAAAAGATTGCTCTGGGTACACCGGGAGCCGGGTGGTTACTGCCGGGGAACAGCGCGACCGATAATGCTGTCGGTATTCCAATAAGAAAACAGAAGCTGAATAACGCTTTATTTGGTTTGATAAGGCAAATAACAAGCAAGATCATGTCGACATGACAGATGTGCAGAGAAAATAGATCATACCAATCAAAAACGCCGTATTGAGCATCCATGATATAGCGCACGCCTCTGACGATAATAATTGCTGCCGCCAAAATTAAGCGGATCCATTGGCGTTTATCATCTGCTTTTGTTTTAATGCCCCATATGATGAAAATTAATCCGATAATTATCCCGGCAAAGAGGGTTAATAAATGAACGGGTCCGAAACCTTTAAAATTCGTAATCATGATAATCCGAGCTGCGCTCTGTTGACAGAGGATGGGAGCGTACCTTTAAAATTCAATTTTCCCTTTTCGATTGTAACACGGTCAACATGCGCACCGACTCTGTCGCACTCTCTCCCGAGGTAGCTGTCGAAGGTCTCGTTAATGAATGACATTGACGAGCGTATAAGCGATTCGGGTATCGGAATGCCCATCACCTTTACAGACTGAACATCCAGATCCTGCGCTTGGTTATCCATAACGCTCCCCGAAACCTTAAGGTACACATTTACAGTGTCCGGTATTAAGCCGAGCATCGGCAAAGCGGACTGCGCATCCTTTTTGGTGTACTGCCCGCCAAGGATATTGTTAAACACATAACTGGTGGTCAGCGTGCCGATGGCTTCGATAGACCCGTCATCATTAACGCGCACCTGAACGTTTTTTATCGCGTAATAGGGCGGGCGGTTTTCGTTTAGAAATGCCGTTACTTCCTCGCTTGTCAGTTCCGCGTTAACATCGTGCGGCGCGCCGTATGTAATTTTGTAATCGTCGGCTGCGCCTTTGGTCGGGGATTCATCCTTTGTGATACCGAGCTTTTCCATAGCGCGCGTATAGGCGTCTTTCGTCGATTTGATGCCAAGATCGTATGGCTTCATAAGACCCGGTACGAGGAAATAAACGCCCGCGCCGGCAACCGCTAAAACAATGATGAAGATAATGAGTGCGGTTAGGCAGCCACGCTTTTTCTTTGACTTGGCAGCAGGATGGTTACTAAATTGCTGCGCCTGAGGTACTTGAGGAGCCTGGGGCTGCGGATTGAAAGCTGGTGTCTGAGCCTGAGCAGGCTCTTCATATTTCGCCGCTTGTGGTGCCGCGCTGCTTGAGTTTTCTGTTTGGCTTTGACCGCAGTTTGGACAGAAAACGGTATCATCATTTATTTTTTGACCGCATTTGACACAGAACATTTTTTCTGAATCCCCCTTATGTCGTATTTTGCCTAAGGTGTACCGTTATTGTATAATATATGCAACTGTTGGTCAATATCATATGTAAGACCCAGCCTCCGGGTTTGAAAAATACAGTGTAACCTTATCACTTATTTTGACAAGATTCATGCTATAATTGTATAATAGATATCGATAAAGAAAAAGCTATACAAAAATGGAGGCGATGATTATGAAAGATATACTTATGTTTATGACAAGCTGGTGCCCTTATTGCAAGAAAGCCTCGCAGATAATTGACCAGCTGTGCAGTGAAAACCAGGAATATAATAAAGTCACAATTGTTATGATCGACGAGGAAAAAGATAAAAAATATGCGGACTCGTTCGATTATTATCGTGTGCCAACCTTTTATGTTGACGGTGAAAAAATTCATGAGGGCGCGGCTGATATTAACAATATCCGAAAAGTCTTCGAAAAGGCTGTCAAATGACCTCAGAGACCGGAAAAGGACGAAGTTATTACTTCGTTCTTTCTTTTTCTTAATCTGAAGGCATAATTTGTGCTTAAAATGACAAAAAAACACTATAAATGCGATTATACGATGCGTTGTAATACAATATATTGTATTTTTTTGAGTAAAAAGCGGTTTTTATGCTTGAAAACAAAAACAATCAATGATAGAATGAAATGAATAAGTTTTCCAAAATTTTGTTGATAAATATGTAAGAAATGTCATTTATTATTTGGAGCGGCAGATGAATTTATTGTATTTTATGGAAGTGGAACCATTAATTAACGGCGGCATTCTGAATGAAATGATTGAATATATTTCCGGCGAAAAAAAAGAGCGATTGTTACGCAGCCATATTGAGTTAGACAGAAAAATCGGCATATACGCCGAAGTACTTCTCCGCTGCCTGATCTGTATGAAGTCGGGTGTGGGCTACAGAGATATTGAAATAAAGGCAGGTCCAAGAGGGAAGCCCTATTTATTGGGGTATCCCAACTATGAGTTTAATCTGTCACATACAAGAAATGCGATTGCTTTAGCATTATCCGAGCTGCCGGTCGGTGTTGATATTGAGAGAATCAGAGATATAGATATCAGTATTGCAAAACATATTTTTTCTGAAAAAGAGCAGGCTTGGCTCCATGACGGGACAGGAGATCAGAAATTCCGATTTTTCAGTATATGGACAAAAAAGGAAGCGCTTCTCAAATACTACGGCAGAGGCTTGTCGAACGATCTAAAATTATTTGATGTTACCGGCAGCTTCCCCCGTGAAAAGTTCTCTGCCTTCAGAGCGGATGACTATATCATATCAATTTGTTCCTGCGCTGAATATCAGGAAAATGACTTTATCAGGATATCAGAACCGGAGCTCATCAGGATGTGGCGGAATTTCGCAAACTGACAATGCAATAATATATGAAGAAGGATGCTTAATGAATACCAATCAAGTATTCCATCAACTGTCCGAGTCACAAAAATCAATATGGTATCTGGAAAAAGCTTATCCCGGGACAAGCTTAAATATCGTTGCCGGAAATTTGCGCTTAAAGGGAGAGGTCTTGTATCCCGCTCTTGAAAAAGCGCTTAATATATTTGTCAAAACGAATGACTCGATGCGTCTGCGGATCACCGAAAATGACGGTATCGCCATGCAGTATGTTTCCGAATACGGAGAATTAAAGATTGATTTCATCGATTTCAGCAAAGGCGGCGGGCTGAAAGACTTGTTTTTGTGGGATGAAGGAAAAACAAGAACGCCGTTTAATATTATTGAGAATGCTTTATTTTACTGCGCCCTTTATAAGATCAGTGACGAAGAGGGCGGCATCTATATGAAAATGCATCATCTGATTTCTGACGCGTGGACAATAGGCCTCGCCACAAAACAGGTGATCGATTTATACACAAAAATTTGTAACAGCCAACCGGTTGATCAGACGCCGAAACCTTCTTTTATTGAGCACTTAATGAGCGAAGCCGAATACGAGAAATCAGTGAGATTTGAAAACGATAGAGAGTATTGGAGCAAAAAGTTCGAAACACTCCCGGAAATGACGGTGTTAAAGCCGCAAAAAGCCAATAATAACACAATTAGCGCCAGGAGAAAAACCCTTATAACCCCCTTGAAGCTGTCATTAAAAATCCGCGAATTTTGCGCGGCGAACAACGTATCCGTTTTTACATTGTTCATGTCGGCACTGTCGATTTACATTAATCGCGTGACAGGGATCGAGGATATTATATTAGGCACAACAATCCTCAACAGGGTAAATTCAAAGGAAAAAGAAACGACCGGCATGTTCGTCAGCGTTGCGGCGCCTGTCCGCATTTCTGTTGATGATTCAATGGATTTCAGGACTTTTACAAAATCGATGCTGAAGGAAAACACGGATGTTCTGAGGCATCAAAAATATCCGTATAATTACATCATCAGAGACTTGAAGAAAAAGCATAGAATTTCGAATAGACTTTTTGACATCGTGCTGAGCTATCAGAATTCCAAGTATCATCTGAACGAGACGGACACCCAATATACAGTCAAGTGGATTAGTCCGGGATACCAGGTGGAATCGCTTACCATCAGCGTGAACGACCGCGAGGACACCGGTAATCTCATTATTGATTATGACTTTCTGACAGATGTGTTTGACATCAAGGAAATTGAGTTTATCCACCAGCATATTATCAGCCTGCTTTGGCATGCGCTCGACAATCCTGGAAAAAACATCTCAAAGCTCGAGATGATATCCGAGAAGGAAAAATACACCATTCTGCACGAGTTCAATAATACATATGCCGATTATCCCCGTGATAAGACGATTCATCAAATGTTTGAGCAGCAGGCGGAAAAAACGCCCGAAAACACAGCGCTTATTTTTAACGACATGAGCATGTCCTACGCCGAATTGAATGCTAAAGCAAATGCTCTGGCCCGCATGCTGCGGGACAAGGGCGTCGGGCCGGATAAAATCGTTGCGATCATGACATACCGTTGCTTTGAAATGGTAATCGGCATCCTGGGCATTCTAAAAGCAGGCGGCGCTTATTTACCGATTGACCCTGATTATCCGGCTGAGCGGAAAAATTACATGATTAAAAACAGCTGCACCGGGATATTGCTGACCCAGCGTGACCTGATGGGTTCCACTGATTTCAACGGATTGAAAATTGACTTAGGCGATCCATGCAGCTATTCTGAGGATGTGACGAACCCGCCCAGGAACAATGGCCCGCGCGATCTGGCATATGTCATATATACCTCAGGCTCAACAGGTGAGCCGAAGGGCGTTATGGTCGAGCACTCCGGTGTCATCAACAGAATTAACTGGATGCTGAAGAAGTATCCGTTTAGCCGAGATAGTGTCATTATGCAGAAAACGACATATTCTTTCGATGTATCTGTATGGGAGCTGTTTTCGTGGTTTTTTATCGGTGCATCACTTTGCGTGCTTAACTCAGGTGATGAAAAAGATCCTGAAGCAATAATTAATACTATAGAAAAAAATA
This sequence comes from Clostridiales bacterium UBA1316, assembly GCA_002307055.1. Lineage (GTDB taxonomy): Bacteria > Bacillota > Clostridia > Oscillospirales > Oscillospiraceae > Sporobacter. The sequence continues at coordinate 54,933 of DBTM01000060.1, read as the reverse complement.
AAGTGACGGCATTGCACTTTGTCCCGTCAATGCTTTTCGCGTTCTTGTCCTATGTTGACAGTAAAGGGTGCGTATCCAGATTAACCTCATTAGTCAATATATTTGCCAGCGGCGAAGCTCTGACTGTTCGGCAGGTAGAATTGTTTAATCAATTGCTTTATGCAAAAAATAAAACACAATTATCAAATCTATACGGCCCGACCGAGGCAACGGTTGAAGTATCGTATTTTGAGTGTTCTCCGATGCCCCAGCTCAGCGCTGTGCCCATTGGGAAGCCTATTGATAATATCAACCTCTATATATTTGATAATAAGCAAAACCTGCTGCCCGCGGGTATCCCCGGCGAGCTGTATATCGGCGGTGTCGGCGTTGCCAGGGGCTATTTATACAATCCTGACCTGACATCCGAAAAATTTATCATTAACCCTTACAAACGCAATGAAATTTTGTACAGGACCGGAGACCGGGTCAGATGGTACCCCAAGGGAGATATCGAGTTTCTCGGACGCATGGATTATCAGGTAAAAATCAGAGGATTCAGAATTGAGCTTGGAGAAATTGAAGCAAAGCTCCTGCTTCATGGGTCGATACGAGAAGCAGCCGTTAAGCCGTTTACCGATGAAAACAGCCAGACTTATCTGACGGCGTACATTGTCGCCGACAGCGATATTAACCCGGATAATATCCGCAGCTATCTCTCGGCGTCACTGCCAGACTACATGGTGCCGGCAAGTTATGTTTTCCTTGATAAAATGCCGCTCAGCAGCAACGGTAAAGCGGACAGAAACGCGCTCTTAAAACCGGACATTATTATTATAAATAATACACAGTATACACCTCCGGCAAATGAGACGGAGTCCATATTGACTGAAATTTGGTGCGGTGTGCTGGGCCTTGCGCGCATCGGCGTACTCGATGAGTACTCTGCTCTCGGCGGGGATTCTCTGAACGCAATCAGAATTATCACAGAGATTCATAAAGCCTTTTGGATTGATATGTCTCCGCGGAATATTTTTGTGATGCAGACAATCCGGCGGCTTTCCGACCGGATTACCGCGCTCAGCAATGAAAAAACAGACTTTATACATATCCCGAAGATTCAGGAAAACACCTGCTATGAGCTGTCATCAGCTCAAAAACGTCTGTATATCCTCAATAAAATAGACGGCGGTGTCAGTTATAACCTCCCAGGTGTGCTGGTAATTGAAGGAGCCGCGGATAAAAAAACGTTCGAGGATATTTTCAATACGATTACCCGGCGGCACGAGGTGCTGCGCACGAGCTTTGAAATCCGTGACGGTCGGCCGGTTCAGATTATTCATGACCATATAGACATCACAATCGATTACGATAAGGTCTATAAAGCCGATTATGACGACTTAATGGAAACATTTGTCCAGCCGTTTGATTTAAGCCAAGCACCTCTTTTCCGGATAAAGCTTGTCGGGTTGTCAGAGCGCAAGCATTTATTGATGTTTGACATGCATCACATTATATCTGACGGCGCTTCGGTAAATATCCTCATCAGAGAAATCACAGAGCTATTGAGCGCAAGCGTGTTGCCCGAGCTGACGATACAGTACAAAGACTTTTCAGCATGGCATAACACACGGATACAATCGGAAGACATGAAAAAGCATGAGGCATATTGGCTCGAGCAGTTCACGGGTGAAATTCCGGTGCTCAGTATGCCGCTGGATTATATTCGCCCGGCATTCCAGAGCTTTAAGGGAGACAAGCTGCGTTTCACAATTGACGAGACCTTAACCGCGCGCATTAAAAAGCTGACGGCACGGACAGGCACAACTCTTTTCATGCTCCTGCTATCCGCCTATAAGGTGCTGCTGGCTAAGTATACTGGGCAGGAGGATATTATCGTCGGGACGCCTGTGGAAGGACGGCTGCATGATGACGTGCGTGATTTAATCGGCATGTTTGTCAACACGCTTCCGCTAAGAAGCCATCCTGAAGGCGAGAAACGTTTTGATACATACCTTCAGGAAAATAAAGACAGCCTTTTGAATGCGTTCGATCATCAGGAATATCCCTTTGAGGTGCTTGTTGAAAAAATTTGCAGTGTCCGCGATACGAGCAGAAACCCGCTGTTTGATACAACGTTCGTATTGCAGAATATGGCTTTGAAGAAATTCAATGCCGGCGGACTCGTTATGAAACCATACGGCTTTAATAACAAGACAGCGAAATTTGACCTGACGCTGGAGGCTGCGGATAAAGGCAGCACAATCGAATGCACTTTTGAATACTGCACAGAACTTTTTGAAGAAGGTACGATAAAGCGGTTGTCCTCTCATTTCCTGAATCTGCTGAGTGAAATCGTCGAGACCCCGGAGGCGAAAATCAGAGATATCAATGTGCTGCCGCTTGACGAACGCCGTCAGCTGCTGGCAGAATTCAACGATACGGACGCCGCGTATCCCCAAAATAAAACCCTGCATCAGCTTTTTGAGGAGCAGGTAAAAAGGACCCCCGATAATATTGCGCTGATATTTCAAGATAAAAAAATGACATACGCCGAGTTAAACGACAAGGCCAACCGCCTTGCCCGCACGCTCAGAGACAGCGGCGTCGGGCCTGATAAGGTTGTCGGCATCATGCTCTACCGTTCATTTGAGATGATGATCGGTATTTTTGGTATTCTTAAAGCCGGCGGAGCGTATATGCCGATAAACCCGGATTACCCAGCTGAACGGAAAAAATATATGCTGGAAAACAGCGGCGCCCGGATTCTGCTCACCCGGCAGGAGGCTGCAGATATCACCGACAGTCAATGCACTGTAATCGATTTGAGTCATGAAAGCAGCTATTCAGACAACGGAGAAAACCTGCCGGACATTAATAACGCCAGCGATCTGGCGTATATCATATATACCTCCGGTTCGACCGGCGATCCCAAAGGCGTCATGATCCGTCATACATCCGTTGTCAACAGGCTTTACTGGATGCAGAAAAAGTATCCCTTAAATGAAAAAAGCATTATCCTTCAAAAAACAACATACACATTTGACGTCTCAGTTTGGGAGCTCTTCTGGTGGTCTTTTGCCGGTGCTTCAGCCTGTCTTATTCAGTCGGGTGATGAAAAAAACCCTGAGGCTATTTTAAACGCAATATCGGGCCATCACGTCACAACGATGCACTTTGTCCCATCAATGCTGGGCGTCTTTCTGGAGTATGTAAAAGAGAAAAAAGCCGGTTCAATGCTCTCGTCGCTTACGATGGTCTTTGCCAGCGGGGAAGCTTTGGCACTTAGCCAGGTCGAGCTGTTTAATCAGCTGCTGTACGTGACGAACGGTACAAAGCTGACGAATTTATACGGCCCGACAGAAGCAGCTATCGATGTTACCTATTTTGATTGTTCGCCGATGCCGGAACGCCATTTAGTTCCGATTGGCAAGCCGATTGATAATATTAAGCTCTATGTTTTGGATAAGTTCGAAAAGCTCGTACCGCTTGGCGTTGCCGGTGAGCTCTATATCGGCGGCGTCGGTGTCGGAAAAGGATATGTCAATAACATAAGCTTGACGGATGAACGCTTTCTGCCGAATTCCTATGCAAACGGCGAAAAATATTACAAGACCGGTGACAGCGTCAAGTGGAATAAGTACGGTGAAGTTGAGTTTTTAGGCCGCATGGATTTTCAGGTGAAAGTCAGGGGCTTCAGAATCGAACTCGGTGAAATTGAAAGCAGGATGCTGCAGCTTGACGGCGTCAAAGAAGCCGTTGTTTTGGGAAGAGACGATAAGAACGGTATTATGCAGCTCTATGCGTATTACATAGCGGATGGATTTATTGAACCAAATGACTTGAAAATATCACTTTCGAGATTCCTGCCTGATTATATGATTCCCAATTACTTTATCAAGCTCAATGAAATGCCGCATTCCGGAAACGGCAAAATTGACAGAAAACGCCTGCCTGATATTGAAGAGCGCAAGACACCTGGTGTGCTGGCTTCACCTGAGACCGAAATACAGAAACAGGTGGCGGCAGCGTGGGAAGAGGCCTTGGGTGTTCAGGACATCGGCCTCTATGATAATTTCTTTGATCTGGGCGGTAATTCGCTCAGCGCCATCAAGGTCTTCTCCAAACTGGACCATGATACCTCCATCACGGAGCTGTACCGTTATCCTGTTTTATTCGATTTTGCCGAAAAGCTATCTCTTGGTTCAAAAGTAGGAGATACCCTGCTGGTTAACCTCTCAAAAAAATGCAGAAACACTAAAACGAATATCATATGCTTCCCGTACGGCGGTGGGAATGTATATTCCTATAAAGAACTCAGTGATTCGTTAGATAAAAAAGCAGACAATTTTGCATTATACGCCGTTAACCTGCCGGGACATGATATGGGCAGAAATGATGAACTTAAAAGTATTGAAACGGTCAGCCTCGATATAGCAAAACAGATAAAAGAAAATATCACCGGAGAAATTATCCTTTACAGCCACTGTGTCGGCTGCGCGCTGCTTATCGAAACAGCCAGACTGCTGGAGAAAGAACATATCAAAATTAAAGCAATCTATATCGGCGGTATATTCCCCCCTCAATTAATAGGGATTTATGGCCGGATATATAAACCTTGGTCAAAAAAGTCCGAAGAAACCATTAGGTCATTTTTACTGAATATCGGAATACCCGCTGAAGTATTTGAAAATGAACGGTATACGCAGATGATGATCAGAGCGTTTAAGCATGACAGTCAAGGCTTTTCAGAATATTTCTACCGCCATCGCAAGCCCGAGCAAAAACTCAATACGGCAATCAACTGCATCATAGGTGATAAAGATACAACAACGAAACATTATAAAAGAAAGTATACGGGTTGGAACAGGTACGCTGACAGCGTCAATCTGATTACACTCCACAATGCGAATCATTATTTTGTTAATACGCATGCCAACGAGATTGCAGATTATATTGTGAATGAGTAACGCGTCCTTACCAACTTGCAGAAAGGAGGGCCTATATGCAGCAAATCAACGAGATCGCATTTGTTCTTCTTCACATATCAACCTTTTTAACGTTCATTCTGCTTATCTTTATTTTACGGTTAAAGAATAAAAAAACTCTGCATCTGATTTCGTTTGGTGCAGATTTGGTCATTTTTCTGTGGTGTGCGTTTTCATTGGCAGAACAATATTCATCGAAAAATTATCATTATGGCGGCATGGTGTTCACAAATCTCGTCTTCTCGACAATTGTTTTCGTATCAGTCTATATATTTTTACTTGGGTATTCTTATTCGCACGAGGACTTGGGGATCAATAAAAAGCTCTACTTACTCTTTATTGTCCCCATCATTTGTGTTGTGCTTATATGGACAAATGATTACCATCATCTATATTTTATTCAATATTCGCAGGTCAACAGTGAGTTTAAAAAAGGCATCATTCTGCAGCTGATGCCGTTTTTCTCATATCCGATGATTCTATTGGGGCTTTATTATTTAATTAAGTTTTCAATTCGGAATTCCGGTTTTTTTTCAAGGCAGTCGGCATTGCTGATTATCGGCACCATCGTTCCTGTAACGGTAGATGTTGCTTATGTGATAAAAATATACTCGTTTCCATTATATTTTGAACCCATTTCTTTTTCAATCGCCATCGTTTTTTTCATGATTTCCATTTTCAGATTCGGGTTTCTAAGCATTGTCCCAATTGCGCTGCAGACGGTCGTCGACCACATTTCAGACAGTTACCTTGTTGTTAATGTCAGAAATATGATCATTGATTTTAACAAACCATTTTTCGACAGCTTTAAAGATATTGCCAGCGTGAAACGGCGGGATAGCCTGGAAGTGCTCCTTAATAAACTTGACAATGTATCGTTCGTCAAATATGACGGTTTTATGGAATCAATCAAAGAAGCCATTGAGAAAAAGAAGTCCGTCAGCTTTGAAAATCAGTATACTTCTTCCAACCTCGAGAAGACATTCACTGTGGAGATTACACCTATTTTTTCGGAGAGTATATATAAGGGTGTCGTCATATTGCTCAAGGATATCACCGAGCAGAGAAAATCCTTTGAAATGATCCGGCAGACGCAGGTCATGCTGATTGAGAGCGAACATATGGCATCTCTGGGCCAGCTTGTCGGCGGTATCGCACACAACCTGAAAACGCCGATTATGTCCATTTCGGGCGGTTTGGTGGGCCTGTCTGACCTTGTTGACGAGTATGAGGAAGCGGTTGGAGATACCAGCGTCACAATTGACGACCATCACGAAATTGCCGCAGACATGCGTGTTTGGATCGGTAAAATGAAAGAATACACTGCCTATATGTCGGACATTATTACGACGGTAAAAGGTCAGGCTGTGCAGCTTAACGCATCCACGACGGATAGCTTCAGCCTCAAAGAGCTCATCAAGCGTGTTGATATCCTGATGAATCATGAGCTGAAAAGATACGGCTGCAGGCTCAATATACAGCGCAGCATCGACCTGGATGTTGAGGTCAAAGGGGATATCAACAGTCTCGTGCAGGTTATAAATAATCTGATTATCAACAGTATTGAGGCTTATGAGGGCAAAGAAGGTGTCATTGAATTCATTATCTCGATGAATGAGCAGCTGATCGAGTTTGAGGTTAAGGATTACGGCAGCGGGATGACGGATGAAACGAAGAATAAGCTGTTTAAGGAAATGATAACGACAAAGGCGAAAAATGGGACAGGGCTTGGTCTATATATGTCCTATTCGACAATTACAGGGCGCTTTGGCGGGAAGATGTGGTTCGAATCGGTTTATGGTATGGGAACATCGTTCTATATTATAATACCGGCGGTACAAATGGGAGATGCAGTATGAGAAGAAAAAGATCAGAAAATGTGTCGGAATTCAGTGTCTTAGCGCTTGATGATGAAATCGGCATCATCGATTCTCTGTCGGTCGTGTTAAAGCGAAACGGCTATGGCTTTGAGGGAGTCACCTCACCCTATGATGCCATAGAACGCATCAAAGCGGGCAGCTATGATATGCTGATTCTCGACTACATGATGCAGCCTATCAATGGGGACAAGGTTGTTGAAAAAATAAGGGAATTTAATAATGATTTGTACATTCTTCTTCTGACCGGCCACAAGGATATGGCGCCGCCGCTTGAAACGATACGCGCGCTTGACATTCAGGGTTATTGCGAGAAGAACGATAAGTTTGACCAGCTTATTCTGCTTGTTGAGTCCGCCATTAAATCGATCATTCAGAAAAAGACGATTATGCGCTATACGGGCGGCCTCAATAAAATATTGGAAGCAGTACCTAAAATTTATCAGCTGCAGCCAATCGGGAATATCCTGGAGGGTATTCTTATCGGTGTTATGACGCTTGTTAACAGTACAAACGCGTTCATCCTTGTGGACAGCATGGATGATTTAAGCAGCACGCACAACAGCATTATCAAAGGCATCGGGCAGTACAATAAAACAATTGAAGAATTTATGGCGATGCTTGACCCTCTGCTTATGGAGCATATCGGTTATGCCAGAACCATAAAACAGTCTGAGCATGTCAACGGTGGTGTGATACTGCCGCTGATCAACGAACTAGGTCAGACAAACGGCGTCATTTATATTGAAAGCGATATGTATGAAGATGCCCTTAAGCTCCTGGAGATTTACGCCGCGCAGTCGGCTTCAGCTATCAGCAACGCTTTTCTGCATTCCATGGTCAACATTAAGAATGACGAACTCAAAAAAACATATAACGAGCTCCGAAAAACATATATCGATACAATAGAAGCACTAAGGCAGACAGTTGACGCGAAAGATGAATATACCCGCGGCCATTCCGACAGAGTCGCTTATTTTGCCGGCAAGGTTGGCAGAGCTTTAGGTCTTTCCGAACCCGATCTGGAGACGCTCCGTGTCGGCGGAATTTTTCATGATATCGGCAAAATCAGCACATCTGACGAAATACTGAAAAAGTCTGAAATGCTCAGCGGCCAGGAATATGAAATCATCAAGCAGCATCCGCTGAAAGGCGCGCATATTCTCTCAGCAGTCTCCATGTTTGAGGATGCCGTTCCGCTCATTAAATGCCACCATGAATGGGTCGACGGGACAGGATACCCTTATGGTCTTAAGGGAGAAGAAATTCCTTTCCTCGGCAGGATACTCTCTGTCGCGGACGCTTTTGATGCCATGACCTCAACCAGGCATTACCGCTTAAAGCTGAATATCGATAACGCGAAAGATCAGCTGATCAGAGGCGCGGGCACACAGTTTGACAAAACGATTGTGGACATGTTTATAGAAGTGATCATCAATAATTTTCAAGCCATCATGGATGAGTTCGAAAAGATGCAGCAATAGCGCCTTAACGATTGGGGAAACAAAATGGAACTGAGGCAAATGATTAAGGAAACAGCCTTAAAAAATGGAATGGATCTCTGCGGCATTGCGGATATCAGCCGATTTAAAACCTCAATGAAAGGGAAACACCCGTGTGATATACTGCCCGGCTGCAAATCGGTCATCGTCGTTGGGGTCAGGCTTTTAGACGGCATCATACAAGCGAACTTCCGTGACTTTGAGGATGGCCGCCGCGATTTAAAAGGGCTTTACGGAACTTATGGCTATACAATGCTGCCCAACTTCGAGCTGACATATGCCTGCTATGCGATTGCGCAGTTTATCGAAAGAACGACGGGTGAGATCGCCACGCCCTGTTCTACCGGCCCGATGACAAACGGTTCGCAGATCAGCATCCGCCACGCGGCTGTTGCCGCAGGTCTTGGTGTATTCGGGTGGATGAGCATTGTGCTCACTCCGGAATTCGGGCCGCGAAACAGATTCGGCGTGATACTCACGACAGCGGAAATTGAACCCGACCCAATGTATGAAGGAAAAGAACTCTGCAATCCCGAAAAGTGCGGGATATGTACAAAAGTCTGCCCGACAGGAGCGCTCAGCAAGTATGGAGAGCAGGATGCCCGAGTTGTTAAAATGGGCGGCAAAAAATATGAATACTGCCATGTCAACATGGCCAGATGCTTATCAGCATGCATGGCACTGACAAAGGACCTGGGAGGTCAGGAAGATATCCTTCAAACCGACGACCCGTCATGGCAGGATATAGTGGATGCGACACCAAAGGCGCGTGCTGACGATGTGGGCATCCAGCATAGCCCCTCATGGTATTGCGGCAGATGTTTATCCTATTGCCCAACCGGCAGCTGGGGAGAAAAATTCAAGAAGACGGGATTAAGTAAACGTTAAACATTTAAAGTGTTCATTCCTGGCGATTATGGATAGTATATCAGTTTTATTAATCGCCGGGGTTTGAGAAACATAGTCATTGGTTCCATTAGCTTGAGAATGAATATGGACGAATAAAAATTGTTAATTATAACCAAGCATTCGACAATAAAATAGAAAACCATGCGGTATACTTCTTACATCGATAAACAATAAATCGATCATATCGATAAATTGATACATCAATGAGGAGGAAGGTTTATGCCGCGCGGAATAAAGCGTGAAAGAAACATTTCAGATGAGCTTACAGCAGTAAATGCGCAAATAGCCAAACATGAAGCAACTATTAAGTCACTCAAACTTCAATTGTCGTCATTGCAGGAAGAACAGGAGCAATCCGAACTGAGGAACCTCAATAAACTTTTGAAAGAGTCCGGATTGACGACGCAGGATTTGGCAAACATCATTGTAAAGCCTAAGGAAGATATCGCATAAAAGAATTGAAATTTTAAAGGGACCGCCTCAAAAAAATTGAGACGGTCCTTTTAATTATTTTTATGAGTACGCTTATCTGGCATATCCGATTTCGTTTTCTGAACCTCTTTCATTTCAGCAATCTTTATAATCGGCAGGTCTCGCTATTATATTGGCGGCGGTAACATCAATGATGGGTGTGCGAAGGAATATCCGGCCAATTATATAACCGATAAAAACTGTGCATCTGTACGGTTTCTTGATTTAGCAAATAATACACTGTGCGCAACAGGTATATTTAGCTAAATTTATTCAAATATAATAAGAATCAGTATTAAATTCGATCTTTCGGCAGAGGGCTTATATGAAAAAGATTGTTATTCTAGGCGGAGGATATTCAGGTATCCTGATGGCAAAGAAGCTTGAAAAGAAATTCAGAAATAATCCGGATGTTTCCATTACGGTTATAGATAAAAACCCATATCATACGATGCTGACGGAATTGCACGAGGTTGCGGCTAGCCGTGTTGATGAAGAAAGTATCCGAATCAGCTACAGAAAGGTTTTTGAGGGAAGACGCATTGCGTTTATACATGATACGGCTCAGGCTTTTGACTTCAAGGAGAAAAAGGTGCGCTGCAAAAAGGGATGCTATGATTATGACTTCCTCGTTATTGCAGCCGGCTCCCGCCCGACGTATTTCGGTATATCGGGTGCCCCTGAATATGCGTATCCGCTGTGGTCGTATGACGATGCCATAAAGCTCAGGGACCGGATTCAATACTGCTTCAGGCAGGCGTCGTCGGAAACAGATGAAGAGGAAAAGCGTCGGCTATTATCTTTTTATATCGTCGGGGCGGGCTTCACCGGTGTAGAAATGGCGGGTGAGCTTGCTGAGTATGCGCCGGTACTCTGTGATGCAATGGAGATAGACAGGCGGCTTGTGACAATTTATAACGTTGACTTCCTGCCCCGGGTTGTTCCCAGCCTGCCCGAAAAGCTGTCGGATAAAATACAGCGCCGGCTCGAAAAAATGGGTGTCACCGTCAAGCTCAATACAAAGGTTGCACAAATCGGCGAAAACTTTATAGCGCTTGAGAAAGACGGCATAAAAAGCAATGATATCGCCGGTACGGTGATTTGGGTTGCCGGCATCGAAGGTGCCGCGATAACGCTTCTGGCTGGTGAAACACTATCCAGCCAGAAAAGGGGCAGACTTACTGCGGACAGCTATTTAAGAAGCGTTGATGATGAAAGCGTTTATATCGCCGGAGACAACCTCTTTTATATTCCCGAAGGTGAGAAGGACTCCGTCCCGCAGATGGTTGAGAACTGCGAGCAGAGCGCCGATACGATAGCGCACAATATTTATAGTGTCATCACCGGCAGGGAACGCAAGGATGAATTAGAAGCATATCAGCCTAAATTCCACGGCGTGATGGTCAGCGTCGGCGGACGCTACGGCGCGGCTCGTGTCGGCAGCACAAAAAACATGGTTAATTTACCGTCATTCCCTGCGATGTTTGTCAAGCACTTTATTAACATCGTCTATTTCGCTCAGGTGCTTGGCTGGAATAAAATAGCGAGTTATTTGAAGCATGAATTTTTTACAATCCGCAATAAAAGGAGCTTTGTCGGCGGCCATTTTTCCAATAGAACGCCGAGCTTTTTGATGGTGCCGCTCCGGCTTTGGATGGGCTGTGTCTGGCTGTATGAAGGGATCATGAAAATTGTCGAGAGCTGGCTTGTGACGCCGAAGCTGAGTGTGTTTTTCGGAAGCGCCGCCGAGTGGTTCAATAAAATCATAACCAACACAGGCGCGTCGTCAGCCAAGACCGCGAGTGATACCGTAACCGGCGCAACGGGCGGCCTGGCGGATACGGGTTCGACTGCCGGTCAGGTGCTGTTTAATATTGATTTCCTCGGCTTGATCAGAGGTCTGTTCGTCAGCGGCAAACCGCTTAAAGACGCGACACTTGCCGACTGCGCGTTTAAACTGGACATTCCTGTTATGAACTGGTTTGTCAATATGCTTATCATACCGTATGACACCATGCAGATCATCATGCAGGTCATAATCGTTTTTATTGAAATTCTTATCGGTTTATCGCTCCTCGGTGGCCTTTTTACGACACCTTCGAGCATTGCTTCACTCATTCTCCTGTTCCTGTTTACAACCACGACCGGCTTGTATCTCTCAAATTTCTGGATGGTTTTTGCGGCGGCTGCATTTCTTTGGGGCGCCGGAACAGTTTTCGGGCTGGATTATTACGCAACGCCGCTTTTAAAAAAGCATTGGCGCCACATCGGCTGGGTAAGGCGGTTATATATTTACCATGACTGATAGAAATATCGGCGTTGCAAACCATCAAAATGCCGAGGCGCTTGAGTATCTTGCGTATGACGAAGCGCTTCGTCATACGCAGAGCGAAATAAGTCATCAGCTAAAAAGCACCCCCGCCGTCATCCGGCGGCTGACAAGTCACCTGTCCAGAGCCGTCGGCAAAAATATCCGCGCACGCTCGCTGCTGACCTGCGCGATGCGGCAGGACGGCCAGCTTGTGAGCGATGCCGTTCAAATCGCCGCCGCTGTTGAGCTGCTGCATCTGGCAACACTCGTGCATGATGATATCATTGACAATGCCGACAAGCGGCGCGGCCTTGAAACACTTCATAAGAAGTTCGGAGAGAAAGCAGCTGTCTTATGCGGCGATTATTTAGTCTGCCTCGCGCTGCAGCTGGCCTCAGCGATTAAGCCGCATGAGGATCGGTACAGTCTTATCCCCAATACAATGCCGGAGTATCTGACGGATGTACTGGCCGGTGAGCTGCGCCAGAATCAAAATAACCGCAATTTTGCGCTCACAGAGCGGCAATATTTAAAAATTATCACCGGAAAAACAGCCGCCATGTTCGAGGCTTCATTTTATGCCGGGTTCCTGCTGTCTGATGAGACAGAAAGCTTTAAGTATCAATATTTGGAGCTTGGCAGAAACCTTGGAATTATCTTTCAGCTGGCAGACGACTGCGCCGATTACCAAGCCCCACAAAAAACATCAAAAAAACCCGTTTTGTCTGATTTTAAAACGGGTGTCGTCACACTCCCGCTGATCTATGCGCTCAAAACGGACAGGAGCCTGCACGGCAGGATCATGCGCGGGATAGAGCCGCTCGCACTTAAAAAAGCGGTAGAATCATCAGGCGGCCTGGCTTATACGCACCTTAAGATAACAGAGTATTTCGTGAAGACAAAAAAGATAATCATGTTATTGCCGTCGATACCTGACAAAAAAGACAAGCTGATAGCGCTGTTAGAACAATCGGCCGGACTGCCGGTCGGAAATTAAAGAACGATGGAAGCTTTAATGATGAACAAAACAGCACGATTTCTTGATTATGTTGAAATTAAAACAAAAATAACGAGCGTCTTTCCTTTTCTGATGGCACTCGCTTACCTGGTTTCAAGCAGCTATACAATTGATGCGCGGCGCACTCTTGTGTTTTTTATCGGTATGCTTTTTTTCGATATGTCGGCTACGACGATCAACAATTATTTCGATACAAAGAAAAACAATCAGAAGCTGAAGCTTTCGCGTTTGAGCGCAAAGGTCATAACGGCGTTATTGCTGCTCATCAGCGTATTTTTCGGTGTGTATCTTGTTGCTCTGACGGATGTTGTTGTGCTGCTGCTGGGCGGCTTGTGTTTTCTGTTCGGTGTTTTATATTCCTTTGGGCCGGTGCCTATTTCGCACGGCCCGTACAGTGAAATTGTGTCTGGTTTCTTTTACGGGTTCGTCATACCGGCCATTGTATTTTATATCAATATGCCCGTCGGCGGTCTGCTTGCTTATGCTGTCCGCGGCGGTGTTCTGACCGTTCAGGTGTGCGTTGTGCCGGTCATCGGTTTACTGCTGCTTGCTCTTGTACCGTTCTGCCTCACAGCAAATATCATGCTGGCTAACAATATCTGCGATACTGCCCGCGATATCGCTGTGGGCAGGTACACACTGCCGTATTACATTAAAAAAAAAGCGCTTGTTCTTTTTTCGGCGTTTTATTATATAGCCTATTTCTGCGTGCTTGTCATGGTGATTGCGGGATTCCTGACGCCCTTGAGTCTGCTTGTCCTGCTCACGCTCATCCCTGTCCAAAAAAATATCAATAAATTTAATAAAAAACAGATAAAAGAGGAAACCTTTATTATATCAATCAATAATTTTTTACTGGTTATTACGGCGCACATCATTTTAATTTTTGCGGGTGGGATACTGTTAAGATGAGAAAGTATAAAAAAGAAAAATGCGGATACCGGGGATTAACCGAGCGGAATGGATGGTTTATATGAAAAGAATCGTGACGTTATTAATGACAGCGGTATGTCTGTCCGCGCTTCTTTTTGGCTGCAAATCAAGCCCCTCACCGGCTCCGTCGGGGTCATCGTCACCCTCGGCATCCAAGCCCTCCTCGTCAGCACCGTCCTCGCCCTCGCCGCCATCCTCCTCGGCAGGTTCGGCCAAAACAGGGCTTGCTGTTCTGACAGCGCTCTCCAAATCGACGGATGCCGGCCAGGATAACGGTCTTGCTGAGGTGGACTCGACGGTTATCGCCGTCACTGTTGATTCCAAGGGGAAAATTCAGAAATGCGTCATAGATGCTGTTTCGGCTCAGATCTATTTTGACGTAAAAGGCCAGCTGATCACGCTGCCGACGACAACTTTTAAAACAAAAAATGAGCTTGCGGATACCTACGGTCTTAAAAAAGCATCCGGTATCGGTAAGGAATGGTATGAGCAGGCGGCAGCTTTCGCCAAATATGTCGAGGGCATGACGGCTGAACAGGTTATGGGCATTAAGGTCGATGAAAAAAATTACACCACGCAATCCGACCTTAAAGCTTCCGTCACAATTTCGATTGGGGGCTTTATAAAATGCCTTGAAAAAGCGATAAAGATGGCGCAGAGCGTCGGCGCTGCGGAGGCAGACCGCTTAAGCATCGGCATTGTTACCACGATGAGTAAATCCATCAGTGCCGCGGGCGATAAGCCCGGGCTGGTGCAGGTGAACTCAACCTATGCCGCCATCACAAGGGATGCCGGCGGTAAAATCTCCGGCTGTGTCCTCGACGCGTCACAGGGTAACATCAATTTTACCGCAATGGGTAAAATCACAACGGATCTTTCGGTGACACCTCAGACAAAGGACGAGCTCGGTGAAGCCTACGGCTTAAAAAAAGAATCCGGTATCGGCAAGGAATGGATGGAGCAAGCGGCCGCTTTTGCTAAATATGTGACCGGCAAGACAGCCGCCGAGGTGGAGGGTATTGCCGTTGATGAGAAGGGCTATGCAATTCCCGCCGATATTAAGTCGTCCGTCACCATCAGTATCGGTGACTTCGTGGCGGCGCTGACAAAAGCCACGGCAACAGTATAGATATCTGTGAATATATAAAACGTTCTCGTAGGGGCAGACCTCGTGTCTGCCCTTGCGGCTGCCTATATGGAAACAGAGGGCAGACCCCTACGGATACGACGGTGGAACGGGTGAGCATTAAAATTTGAAAAAAACTATCATTTTCTTTATGTGCCTGATGATGATCCTATCTGTAAGCTGCGCGCAAAAAACCGCGCATCGGTATCAGGCTGAATTTCTGTCGCTTTTTGATACGGTGACGACGGTCATCGGATACGCCGGCAGTAATGCGGAATTCACCACACTGGCTGAAGCAGTGAAAAGCAAGCTGCAGGAGTATAACAGACTTTATGATATATATAATAATTATGATGGGATCAATAACATAAAGACGATTAACGATAATGCGGGAATCAGAGCCGTTAAAGTCGACCCGCGTATAATCGAGCTGCTGCTTTTATCAAAAAAGAAGTGTGAATTGACTGATGGCGCGGTCAATATCGCCATGGGGTCTGTTTTGGCAATTTGGCACACATACAGGGAAGCGGGTATTGATGACCCGGAGCACGCGTCGCTGCCGCCGATGGACCGGCTCATCGAAGCGTCAAAACATACCGATATCGATAATGTCATCATTGACCTTGAGCGATCCGCTGTTTTTTTAAGCGACCCGAAAATGCGTCTGGATGTCGGAGCGGTTGCTAAGGGTTATGCTGCCGAGCAGACAGCGCTCTATTTTGAGGGGAAAGGCGTCCGCCGTCTGCTGCTCAGCGTCGGCGGAAACGTGCGGGCTGTCGGGCATAAGCTCGAGCAAAACAATCATGAGGTACCATGGGTCGTCGGGATTCAAAACCCGGATAAGCTGAGTCGGCAGACCGAATTGCTGTCGGTCAACTGCTCCGGCAGAGCGCTTGTAACCAGCGGCGTATATGAACGCTATTACACAGTGGGCGGCAAGCAGTATCACCATATCATCAACCCGCAAACGCTGATGCCGGCGGATTATTATAAGTCTGTGTCCATCTTGTGCCCCGACTCGGGCTTCGCCGACGGCTTTACCACGGCAATATTCAATATGCCGCTGGAGAAAGGCCGAGCTTTTATAGAAGCCCTCAAAGATACCGAAGCACTCTGGGTGCTCAGCGACGGGACAATTGCCAAGAGCTCGGGATTCGATGCTTATGTTGTTAAATAAAGAGTTTATAAGTATGCGAGCGTATCCGGCGCTCTCCTTTTCAGGCTTCTTTGGCAACGGTATCGCCGCTGCAGGTGAGGATTGTCTCCTGTACCGCGTCGCTTAGAACAAGTTAGGAACCGTTTTCTGGTTATGCAAAAAGCATTCCTTGTCTCCATTATTAGCCGCGTTAAATGGTTGGTGTAAGATGATGTATATTAATCTTTTTTATTGAATGCGGAGGATGTTTGTGGGCGGCAATCAGCGGATACGAGGGGTTATAATAAGAGTAAGCCGCTCGATCAATGAACGGCTTACTCATTCTATATCATTTCTGCGTATACATCAGGTTGTCAAAGGTTGCGATATCAATGATGGTCTTATCGACTTTGTTATAATTCAGGCTCACATTGTCGCCCTCTCTTGTCAGGGAAAGCTCGGGGCTGATATCCGCGACGGCGGTGAAGATTTTGTCGGGCTGCTCAGCCAGAATGATATAGTATACCGTATTCCCGCCGGAGATTTGAGAGGATATCCGCTCGACTTTACCCTGGAGCGTTACCTGTTCGCCGCTCGTATCAATCGAAGAGCCGCCGCTGGACGACTTCAGGACAGACCGGAAATTGGACATCGCATCGCTGATATTCTCGCCGTTGCCGACGCTTGTATAATCGGTGACCGAAACAAAAGCGTACTGCTTGATAAGCCGCGCGTCATCCTTGAGCGTCATAAAGTATGTGGCGTGCCCATCAACATTGGTGATGAGCGGGAAAGTTGCCAGATAATGAAGGTTCTGGACCTTGCCCTCGGCAGACTGCTGGGCGGCATATTCCGTCGCACCGCTGATCTGATAAAGGTACGGGGTCTTTGTGACCATATCGATCATCACAAACCCGATGGTGCTTTCATCGGCGCCGACACTCGTCAGACCGGTATAAAGATAGCACCGGTCATTGTTATAAACGATGGCATTACCCTCAGACGCTTGGTATTTATCTTTATTTGAGAAATTGAACAAGCCATGGACATAGTTGCCCCGGTTGGAAATCTGGGTCATAATGTAATCCTGAGGCTGGACGCGGTCAACCCACGCGGGGACATTATCAATACTGTAACGTGTGCTTTTTCCGGTCGCAGCATCAACGATAATTACGCCGTCCGCCTCGGGAAGGCTGATACCGACGAGGTTTTTATATGTTGTGACAACCCAATAAGGCCTGCCCTCGTCGTTTATTTCGAAGGAATAGTCCGTTAGACCTGTAAAATATCCGCCGGATAAACGCACATGCCGCTGCAGATTGTCAAAGAAATAAGCGTTTACCTGGTATTTAATCAGATAGCTGTCGACATATGTGACATCCCTGGGATTCGTGGCGGACACAAGGATATAGCCCGGTGTGCCCTCTGTACTGGAGATCCATTTAAAGAATCCTGAATGCAGTAAGGGGACCGCCCAGACGAGCTTGCCGTTGACCTTCTGGATGGTTGGGTCGCCTAAGGTTACCTGACTGCCGAGTGCGGGCTTTTCGCCGAGCTTTTTGTCGGCTAAGATAGACGCCAGCTCGCTGTCAACAACAGGCAGCTGGTTGACGTCAATCGGCTGTACATCCGACGCAAATTCACGGACCTCAGGCTCGGGCATCTGATTCTTATACGCGTTGACGTGAAAGAGCGCGCTGGAATAGATAGCCAGCAGAATCAGGATTCCCCACGGTATCGCCGCAATGAGCACAAATCTGCGCCCTTTTTTGGGAACCGAATATTTGATGACGCCGTCACGCTGGTAGACAACATTCTTTGTACCGACGCTGCTGAGAAAAAGGACGGCACAGAAAACAGTAATCACGAAAGCCCAAAACGCGAGCCCCTCTCCGTAGAGTGGATTTAAATTGGGCGACGTTAAAAAGATAATGCCGGCAAATATAATAACGAGAATCACTATCGCAATGATTTTCTTCTTCATAAAAATTTCCTTTCGGTTATGGGTGACTGTATTTCTGCCATTATAACATATTTTGCTAATGGGATATATATTATTGCGTTTTTTAATTAGCAAAGATCTGTCGTTTGTTTAAAGTATAGACGCTTTAGAGGTATTATAAAAAGCACAGAGCCGCTGCGAGAGAGGCTCTGTGCTATATGGTTTAACGCTTATTCGGCAAGCTGCAGCGGAATTGTGCAGATGACGATTTGCTTGTGTTTGAGCAGCTGCTTTTGTATCAGTTGCCGTGTACCGTTGTGTAAGAAACGCTCCCAGCTTTTCCGAGTGATAAACTGCGGAAGAATAACAGCTACAATATCGTCTTTCGGCAGGTTATATTCGGCAGATTCAATCAGCTCGATAATTGACCTGACAATATCCTTGTTCTTTGAGTATCGGATAATAAGCGGAATGTCGGTCTGAAGCTGCGCATATTTCTGGCGGTTTTTTTGCTCGGTATCCGCGTCGGAAACGACCGTGAACGCGACGATATCCTTTGAAATTGTCTTAGCATAGCGCAGTGCGCGGATGCTGGCGCGGTTAATGCTTTCCAGAGGCACAATAGCACGTACGTTATATTTTTCGCTTTTGAAGGTTTTCTCGTATTCGTCCGGTTCAAGCCTCAGCTTGTCATGGATTTCCGTGTAATGCTTTTTGACTTTCAGCATGGCAAAAACAAGAATTGGAATGAGAATAACGACAATCCAGGCGCCTTGCTGGAATTTTGTGAGAGCAATGATAATGACAACAGTGAAGGTGACAAGTGCGCCAAAACCGTTAACAAAAGCTTTCCAATGCCACCCGGCTTCGTGGGATTTGAACCAGTGGACCAGCATGCCGGACTGTGACAGGGTGAAGGATATAAATACCCCAATGGCATACAACCCGATCAAGAGATCAACCCGAGCCCTGAATATAATGATCAGAAAGGCTGCTGCAATCGAAAGCACCACAATACCGCTTGAATAACTCAAACGATTGCCGCGCATGCTGAGCTGCCGCGGTGCGTAGCCGTCTCTGGACATGACCGACAGCAGCATGGGAAAGTCGGAATAGGCGGTATTCGCAGCCATGATCAGAATGATAAAAGCCGTGATAGTTATATAGTAATACATGAAGCCTTTTCCGAAAACTTCACCGGCGATGAGTACCAGCAAGGCGTTGTGCTCATCAGGGATGACCTTGTAATAGTTAGCGATAATTGCCATCCCGCCGAAGAGAACGAGGATAATGATCGTGAGTATCAGCAGGACGGTCTGCGCGTGCTTGCGGGAGGGCTCTTTAAAATTCGGGACGCCGTTGCTGACGGCTTCGAAGCCGGTTACCGCGGCGCAACCATTGGAAAAGGCTTTGAGCATGAGCATTAATGTCAGCGGCTTCAGGAGATTGACCGGTGTCGGCATGACGGGAACCGGCGGCACATAACCGTTGGCAAGTCTGATAAAACCGAAAATAATCATGGACAAGAGTCCGGCGATGAATGCGTATGTCGGGATACCGAAAATACGCGAGGCGTCTTTCATACCCCGCAGATTGCCGATTGCCATAAACGCGACAATGATGACACAAACAGGTACAGTGTATCTCGCGACCGGCGTAAAAGCGGAAGCAATTTGCTGAACACCGGAGGCTATGCTGACAGAAACCGTCAATATGTAGTCAACAGCCAGAGCGGCGCCGGCGACGACACCGGTTACAGTTCCGAGATTGGCTTTGGCGACTATATAAGCACCGCCGCCGTTCGGATAATGTTCAATTGTTTGTCTGTAGGAAATCATTAAGATGAAAAGCAGGAGAATAATGATGCCGGAGAGTATCGTAAGCTGGCGAAAGGCGAGGACGCCGATCACCGGGAGCAGAACAGCCAGCATTTCCTGCCCGGCATAGGCGACTGATGAGATAGCATCGCTGGCAAGAATGGGGAGGCCCCAGCCTACAGAGTATTTCTCATCATTGAGCGCTTCGCTGTTAAGTGGCCTTCCAAGAAAAAAGTGCTTTATTTTACGGAGTCTGATAATAGTCCCTTCCTTCGGAGATTCAAAATGTTTTCGTACCTTATTCTAGCAAATCCGGCGTGAGAGCGGTGTGAGATGACAGCGCTTTGTGTGACGCGGAGGTGAAATGTTGCGTTTGCCTGTGAGGATGCTGTGAGTATATGGGTTTATGCTTAAAAAATAAAACGGACCGCGCCGATCAAATACCGGTGCGGTCTACTTATGTTTATGAATAAAACCTATTTACTCGTCTACCAGCCTGTACCCGACGCCGATTTCCGTCTTGATATATCTCGGTTTTGCCGGATTTTCCTCTATTTTTCGCCGAAGACCAGCCATTAGTGCCCTCAGGGCTTGCGTATCGTTTCCGTAATTGATGCCCCATATTTCCTTGATGATATAGCTTGTCGTTAAAACCTTGCCGATGTTTTTAAAAAAGAGTGCCAGCAGGCTGTATTCAAGGGGCGTAACATGAAGCTCCGTATTGCTCAGATATACCAACCGCTTATTCAGATCAATCATGAGTCCGCCGACAGAAAGGTTCGCCTGATTCAGCAATCCGCTCTGCTTATAGAGATGACGCAGCGCGACACGGACACGGGCCATGAGCTCAGTTGCCGAAAATGGCTTCGTCAGATAATCGTCTGCTCCATAATCAAGCGCGGCAGCTTTTTCTTTATCCTGGTCTCGCGCGGAAACAACGAGGATGGGCATATCTGACCATTCCCGGACCTTCTTAATTACTTCCATACCATCAATATCAGGCAGGCCAAGATCCAGCAGCATCAGGTCAATTTTATCTGAAACAACAAGGCTGAGAGCGCTGTGACCCGTGTTTGCCGTCAGCGTATGGTATCCCTCCGTTTGCAGCGCATATCCGATGAAGTTTCGTATCTGGGGGTCGTCCTCAACGATAAGGATATTTTCATTATGCTTATTCATTTGCAGCCTCTTTTTCCTCAAGCGGGAGTGTGAATATGAATTCAGCGCCGGAGCAGTCAGGGCGGTTGCGTGCGGTGATGCTGCCGCCGTGTGCTTTAACAATGGCGTCGCAAATGGCAAGGCCTAAGCCGATGCCGAGCTTGGCATCTGTTAATTTTGACTTTGTCGTGTAAAACATCTCAAAAATGTGCGGGAGATCGTTTTCATCAATACCGCTGCCGCTGTCGCGAATTGTAAAATATGCAAAATGCGTATCAGCGTCAACACTCGCTGTAATTTCGCCGTCAGATGCCGTATGCTTGATGGCGTTATCAAGCAAATTGATAAGTACCTGCTTGATCAGCTTGGCATCCATCGGAACCAGCAGCAGCTCGTTTGGCGCCTTGACCGTGATATCATACCCCGGTGCGTGCGCCAGCACCTGGTTGACAGCTCCGCCGACAACCTCCTCGGCGGCTTCCGACTGCTTATCCAGCATCAGCTTACCGTCCTGCAGGCGTGTCAGGCTCAAAATGTTTTCGACCATAGCGTGCAGCCAATCAGCCGAGGTATAAATATCCTTAGAAAGTGAATATCGCGGGTCATCCTGGTTCGTCATTGCCATCAGAATTTCCGATGTACCGATGATGCCGGACAGCGGCGTTCGGAGATCATGCGAGATGGCTCTGAGCAGATTGCCGCGATAGCGTTCCTGCTCGGCCAGTTCGCGTGTTTTGATATTTAGCTCCGCGCTCTGCAGTCTTTCCATTGCCATCGCCGTGGTTTCCATCATCGAGCGCATCAATCGATTCTGAGCCTCGCCCATAAGGAGCGCATTTTCTCTGGGAATGCGGACGATACCCAGCAGACTCTCTCTGCCGATAATCGGCCAGTACGCTTCATCGGCATAAATACCGTCCTGCAGCCGTACAAAGGAGTTTTTGCGTTCGGGAAAATCGCCGCTGCTTATCTGGGGGCCTGTCTGCACGGGTTTCAGAAGATGATACTCCGGCATGTCCTTACCGCCGATATCCAGCAGCTCGGCGCTGCAGTACAAGTATTCGCTGATCGCCTTGAGGATGATATCGGTGATTTCTTTCATATTTTTAGCGTCGCTCAGACGGTAAGTTAGATTATAAACAGCTTTCGTCTCCGCTTCCTTTTCTCTGGCCTCCTGGGAATTCCGTTTAGCCAGTGACGTCAGCGTACTGGTGATGATGGCTGTAATCGTCATCACGGCGAAGGTGACTAAATAACCGGGGTCGTGGACCGCGAAGGTGAAATATGGCACTGTAAAAAAGAAATTGAAAGAAAAGGTTGCTACTATAGAAGCCAAAATTCCATACAGATACCCGCTCGTCTTCCAAGCGGTCAGGAGTACAGCGAGCAGGTAAACAATAACATAGTTCGCCTCGTGAAATCCGAGATATCTGAAAATATATCCCACCGCCGTGGCAGCACCGAGAAATGCCAGCATCAGAATGACGTGAAGGACGCCTTTTAGAATTCTGCCGGTCCGTTTATCTTTCATTACTATCACCTCTGATACCTTTGGTCCATCGTATCAAACATGCAGGCAGAATTCAAGAAAATAGTAATATCGCCGTTCTCAGCAATGGCTTGACATCGGAGCATAAGGAAAAACATGTTGCAAATAGAGGTTAATCCCTTTTACACAAGCCGTAAATTGTATATAATGTCAATAAGTCAACATACGATTTTTTGGGGGACAGTTATGCCTGAAGATATAGTTATCAGCGTTATGCTGACGAAGCAGGATATCAAGCAGTATTACTTTGCGGGCAGCAAGAAGAGTTTTCTTTTATCACCGGTTATTTGCATTGTACTCATGATCACCTTGGCGTTTACATTTGATTTCGGTGTCGGTTTTTACTTTTTTGAAGCCGCCATTTTTATCTTGGCTTTGTTTTTAGCATTTTACAACAGGTACAGAGCCGTGATGAGTGACTTTGAAAACAACAGGAACTTTGAAAGAGAACGGCAATATCATTTCAATCGGGAAGGTTACTCGGTTCATACAATGAACGGCTGCGTGTCGATGCAATGGCAGGACATCACCAGGATCAAAGAGTTAAAGCCGTGTTTTCTTATTGTGCTTTCCATCGGTAAAATCCATCTGCTGCCCAAAAGATGCTTTGACGGCACAGGGCAGTTAACAGCTTTTTATGAGCTGATCGAATCGGGTGCTGACAGTAAAAAACTTAAAATCAAGAAATACCCGTTTACCGGCTTTTCTCCGGATATGCCGGTCCGGCTGCCGGTATCGGAACACTCCGGGACAACCGAAAAGTCAGAACCTGCCGCGGACGGCGCACCGGACAACCCCCTGTTCAGGTTCGATGTTCTGTGCACCAAAAAAGATATGCTGTCCCTGAATTATTGGTATTATTATACCAGACCCGCCGGGATCGTCGGAACACTGCTTGGAATCCTTATGCTGCTTGATATCCTCATGATTGCCAATCTTGAGCTTGATATCAGCATCATTCTGCCGGTGATATTATCCCTTTGTTTTTTAGTTCTTTCACCGGCGTTGATTTATTTCCGGACGATAAAAATGTTCAGACAAGATGTATCAGCCAGGAACGTCTCGACATATAGCTTTTACAATGACCATATCGAGATCGTGAATGCTAATGGCAGGTATAAGGCTAATACCGGAGATCTGATTCGGATCGTCAAGACAAAATCAGTTTATATGTTCTTTGTATCTAAGCAGATGACGTATATGATTCCCAAGAGATGCATGGAGGATAAAGCGGCATTTGACGAATATTTTAAGTTTATCAAGACCGAAAATAAACGGCTGAACAGCTATGCTGTGACAAATCCTCCAATGCAGGCACAGGCTCCCGCACCGGGCCTGCACCCGTCCCTCTTTTGTACCAACTGCGGCAAACCCCGCCCCTCACCCGCCCACCTTTTCTGCTCAGAATGCGGGAAAGAGTATAAAGAGTATAAAGAGTATAAAGAGTATATAGACAAATAACGTCAGAGCGGTTCGGCAGCAGCTTTCCGAACCGCTTTTGTTTTGTGGAAATATCTATATTTATAAATATTTAATCACGTTGCTATTCGCCCATGAGAACAGGTATAATAATGGTAATATTATAGTTGCTGATATGCTGACAAATGAACACCGGTATGGTGCATCAGCATTTCAAGCTGGTTGAGGTCTTTTCGGTACTATATAATATCATCCTCGGCAGGGAGCCAAATCAATTTGGGTTTTAAACGCAGCCGAAGCCAAGGCCAAGGTCTGTGCACTCGGGGAAATCGACTCTCTTCATTACACACAAGCTGCAGGTGATCATGGCGGATGCCGACCGGTGAGCTTTACTGTTCGGCTACGAGCTCAAAGTGTGCGGCTATAACAAAAACGCGAGCATCTATGCGGGTATCGACGCCAAGCGGAATATTATATTGTCGATGATTATTGCCGGGGTCTTGTCTGATATTGCCGGCAGCGGTTTTGCCGCATCTGTAGCCGGATATGGCTTCCTGGTCCTCGCCGTTATGATTTTCGACAACTGGAAGCCGCTCAATATCTTATTCGCAGCGCTGCTTTTCTCATTGTTCAAGGTCGTCGGCTCCTACGCGTCCTCCATATCGTTTCTGCCGCATTTTGAAAACGTTAAAATGCGCAGTATATATACCAGATGCTCTTGTATGTCGTCACAATGATTGTCCTCGTTTACACCTCAAGAAAATCCAGAGCGCTGAAAGCCGATGGTATCCCGTACGATAAAGGGCAGCGATAAATAATTGAGGAGTCTGATTGGAGTTTATTATGGATATAAAAGAAATTCTTTCAAAGGTAGACCACACGCTGCTTAATGTGGACAGTACATGGAACCAAATCAAGGAGCTGTGCGAAGACGCGATCAAGTACCAAACAGCGAGCGTCTGCATACCGCCGTCCTTTGTTGGGCGCGCCAAAGCGTTTGTTGGCAGCCGCATGCAGATATGCACCGTCATCGGTTTCCCAAACGGTTACGCAGCGACCGACGTTAAGGTGTTTGAAACCTGGAAGGCTGTGAAGGACGGTGCGGATGAAATTGACATGGTGATCAATGTCGGCGCCTTAAAAGAAGGCGATACCGTCTTTGTTGAGAAAGAGATTCTGGCTGTCAAAGCAGCTTGTGTCGGCCGAATCCTGAAAGTTATTATTGAGACCTGTCTTCTGACAGACGAAGAGAAGAAAACCATGTGCAAAATCGTCACGGACGCTGGGGCGGACTATATCAAGACCTCAACCGGCTTCTCAAAGGGCGGCGCGACCTTTGAGGATGTGAAGCTCCTGCGTGAAAATGTCGGTGCGGATGTTAAAGTTAAAGCCGCCGGAGGCATTTCGAGCCTGGAAGATGCCGAGAAATTTATCAGTCTCGGCTGCGCGCGGCTTGGAACGAGCCGTGTTGTGAAGATATTAAAAGCTCAGGAAGTGCAATAAATATGGAGTATGGGGAACTGATGAAAATGGCGGTCACAGCCCGGCAGTCTGCCTATATGCCGTATTCGCATTTCGCCGTGGGTGCGGCGCTTTTATGCTCAGACGGCTCGGTATACACCGGCAGCAATATTGAAAACGCGGCGTTTACGCCAACTGTATGCGCCGAACGCGTCGCTTTCTTCAAAGCCGTATCGGAAGGCAAAAGAGGCTTTGCCGCCATCGCCGTCGCGGGCGGGAAGGAGGGCGAGGCTCCTGACGCGCTCGTCGCCCCCTGCGGTGTCTGCCGGCAGGTAATGATGGAGTTCGCCTTTCCCAAAACCTTCGATATCATCCTCGCCGGCTCTTCTGAGAACCTGCAAGTTTATAAGCTCAGTGAAATCCTGCCGCTTGGCTTCGGCCCTGAAAACCTCGGCAGATGAGCATCCGGCATAGTGTGATATTTGAAATTTTTAGACAAGATTAACTTGCTGTATCGTACCATTTCGATGAAACAGAGTATGCCGCATTGAATCAAATAACCCAAATTATATTAAGTATTAGGAGAAAATTCTGCCTGTACTCCTCGCAGTCGTGTTGATCTTCGGACTCGTCAGTATCGCGACATCCTGCGGTATGCCGACTCCAGCAGCCTCGCTGTCTGCGGCTGTTGCTGCCAATGGCAAGGTTATCGGTGTTGACGTTGATCAGTACAAGACCCTCGTCGACAAGCTCGTCAAAGCCGATTACCAAAACTGAAACACCCAAGCACAAAACGCATTGGCAAAACCAATGCGTTTTTTTGCCAAAGGTGAACGGACTGGCTGCATTCAAGATTTACTCAGAGCGTTTGCGTCAGCGTCGTGCCGCTTATCGCCACAGACATGTTTTTTAGTGAAAAGCTCTGACCGTCCCATGACAGGAGGTTTTCGGCATAACCCAGCGTGTCGGCGTTATAAACCCCTGTGATGCGCTGCAGCGCGAAAAGATCAAAGTGTCCGTTTTTTTCGTCTGTCACAATGGGGAACAAAGCGCCGAGCGCGAGCACCTCTCCCTGCTTGGGGCTGATTAATTTGCCGTCCGCGTCGTATAAACCTGACAGATAATCGCCGCTCTTTGTACTCAGATCCAGAACAAAAAGCTGGTCATACCGGATACTGCCGATAGAAAATCTGTAAAAATCATTATAATGGGCTTTGTATTTAAACTGATTATTATAGGTTTCAAAGTTAAACAGCTCTCTCAAAATGAGATTTTTGTAGGAATATATGTAGGCGATGATGTAACCGCCGCTGCCGCCGGTATCCAGCGTGACCTTGATGTCATTGACACCGTCCATATCAAAGTCACCAAGAAAAAGCCGTGCGTTATAGCCCGCGTTAAAAGCAGGTGTGACGGCTTTGGACTGGTTTGTGCGCCCGTTTTGGATAACAAGGGTAATGTTGTCTGCGTAAACACCGGCGGCTCCATCCGGCTTGTTGCCGTATAAATAGACATTATCCGGTATGTGATCACCCGTCACATCGCCGCGTTTGTAGTCTAAAAGGAAAACTCTTTGTCCGTTGATACTATTAATGATCCGATTCTGGCCTTGTGTACTGTTCATTCAATTCCCCCAGTCTGTAATCAGAGCGATATATTTAACTATAATACTGAACCTGCCGGAATATGATTTGCAGACAAGCCAAAAAACGACAGCTGCGGGAAGGTTACGGGGATAATTTCATCTTTGCTTTTACTAAATCGTTCGCCGCCTGCATGCCGGTCTGGAGCGCGCCTTGCATCCAGCGGTGGACGGCTGAGATGTGCTCGCCGGCGAAAAAAACACGGCCGCCGTACTCGGGCAGTGCCATGCCATAAGCAAACAGCCTTTTTTGTTCGGGGGTAAAGAAGGAAAGCGCTCCTCTGAAGGTCGGCTCCTGATTCCAGTTGACGGCCTTATAGCCCCGGACGACGCTGTCAAGATAGCCCTCCGGCAGTCCGTGGACAGCTGAGATATTTCTCTTCATCTCCTCCAGCGCCAGGTCTTCAGGCAGGTTCAGAAGGCGCGTTGTATCGAGATTGAAGTTAAATGACCCGATGATAACGCCCGGCTCATCTGACGGCAGTCGGCTGATGTCATCGGGTATATCCTTCGGATTATTGATATATTGAATGTGGTCGGACGGATACCAGATAGATCCGATCGGCAGGTCTGTAAAGGACCCGCCGCCGACAATCCCCTGCTTTTCCCAAAAGCGCTGGTTCGTCAGTAAAAGCGATTTCTGCGACGGTGTGTAATTGACCTCCCGGATGGCCCGCATCTTTATACCGGAAAAGAGCGGGCTGATTTCCACAGCGCGGAGTGTTGAAAACGGAATGGCGCAGACGGCGTAATCAAATGTTTCAATCGCCTTTTCACGCGTCTGGAGGTTTTGATACCGCAGCGTCACTTTATTGCCGCCGTCGTTTAAGTATATCCCGCTCACCTGGTGCCCCGTTTTGTAGGATACATTTCCGGCAGAAGCCGGGGAGTTGCCCGCATATGGGGCTGCTTCAAAGAAGGATTGGTAAAAGGCTATCGGCAACCGCACCATACCGCCGGGTATCCCATACAGGTAGGATACATCAGCCGGGTAGCTCTCCTGAATATAGTCAATAAAGCTGCTGTATAAATTTCCTTCCAGAAGCGGTATGAAATTCGTCACGAGATTGATTGCCCCCTGGCTGAGCCCCGCCGCCTCCATCAGCTGCATACTTGACTGATTGATCCACTCAAGTGTTTTGATCGAATATTGCCGCCTGACCTCAATGATTTCCGCCCGTTCTCTTGGCCCCGCGCGTAGCAGGCGGTCGTCTGTGCCGATGGATAAGAGCCTCTGCCAGCTCAAGGCGCGCTCCCATTGTCTCAGGTCGTATTTCGGGTATATGGCGGTCTTCACATTGACACCGTCGGCATCATTGCGTACGCGTGTGCCTTTCAGATAGATAAAAGCATGCGGATTAACCTGTATAAACGGGTGTGTCGGCAGGCCAAAGAGCTTGAGATAGTGCCACACCGTCTCATGGGCAACAGGAATACGCATCGGGCCGAATTCGCCGTAGAGGGTCGGGTCGCCGCCGAAATAGTAGGTATAGACGCGCCCTCCCGGCCGGTCGGTCAGCGCGTCGAATATCGTGATGTCAAAGCCCATTTTTCTCAGCTCATAAGCCGCGGAGAGCCCGGCCAAGCCGCCGCCGATGACCCCCACGCGGACGCCCTTGCAGCTTCCGGCTTCGGCGAGGCTTGTGACCGGCGGAGGGGGCGCCATCAGCCTCAGTATCGTCCGCATGTCCTCCGGCCACCCCTTCTGAGTGAGCGCGTATCTTAAAAGCACATACCGGTCCTCATCCGTCGGGTTATCCGGCTGCGGCGGATAAAAAGCGTACTGACTGTTGATGTTCATAGCCGCCCCTCCAATCACAAAAAATTATAACAGTATATAATACGTCACTATAGCTTATGATGTGAGAGTTAAAAAGGTGAACAATTAAGCAGCCCCCGCCGAAAAGCGAGGGCTGCCGCTCGATATTTGTTTCCTATTTAGCTAATTCCGCTTTTTTTGCTCGGTACTCATCGTCGGTAATTTCGCCTTTTGCGAAGCGCTCGTTTAGAATTTGTACCGCCGGATTGATGCCGGGAATTTCGATTCTGTGCGTGTGCCCCGATACCCTGATATAGCGCAGGAGTGCGATAATCGCCAGAATAACAAGAACCGCAACAGCGGCCATAATCACTGCCATTATTAAAAATCCGCCGGCAACCATCGGACCGCCGCCAAAACGCATCATAATTAACCTCCAAAATTGAATTAAGTACTTGCTGAATCTTGTACTAGAATTATAGTATCAGATAAATGTGTCTAAATATACTAATTGATCTAAATATTATGTCAACGAATTTTAGTAAATAAAACAAAATGACGGCTTGGGGAAACATGATATAATAATAATAAACGTCAAAATGGAGTTAAGATGATAGATTTATCCTTAAGCGGCATTCTTCTTATAACTGATCTGGACGGGACACTCGTCACGGACATGAAAAACATACCCGAGCGCAATATTACCGCCATCCGTCGGTTTGTCAAAAAAGGCGGCCGCTTCGCTTTCGCGACAGGCCGCTCCGTCATGGGGACGTTTAAATACGCTGCGCAGGTACCCTTGAACGCGCCGTGCATTGTTTATAACGGCGCCGGTATTTTCGACTTTCAAACGGAAAAAATGCTCTGGAGCCAATATCTGCCCCGGGAGTCAGCCGGTATTATCAAAGCGGTCAGAACGAGCTTCCCAGATGTCGGCATAGAAGCCTATTCAGACGGGTATGTCTATTCGATTAACCAAAACAAATATTCGAAGGAGCATATTGTTATCGGTGCGCTGAGCGGCTACGATAAATACGGTGAAGAGGCTCCGGAAAACCTGAATAAAATACTCTTTACCTGCGATAATGAGCGGCTCAAGGAAGTCGCCGTCTATCTTGAAAAGCTCGAGCATACAGGCTGCGCCTATGTATTTTCAGCGCCGATATATTTCGAGGTGCTGCCCGACGGTGTTTCAAAAGGTACGACCGCCAAGCTCCTGGCCGATATGCTCGACATCCGTCATGACAAAATTATGGGTATCGGCGATTACTATAACGACCTTGAGCTCATAGAGATCTCAGCCTTCGGCGCCGTCCCCTCTGGTGCCCCCGATGACATGAAACGCGCCGCCGACCTCGTCGTCGGCAAATGCGAAGACGGCGCTGTCGCCGACTTCATCGAGTACCTAGAAGCCAAATTTGAGCCTCTGGCAGAAAAATTGTGATTTTATGTGTTTGTGCTTAACTTATCCGCCACAGCTTGGAATCGCGGCTGAGTTTTAAGCGTATCCCAATAATTGCTCTCAATCGGGTGAAATACGCCTTTTGAAGTATGTAACAGCCTGAAAGCCGAATTTTCTTCATCATCATGCAGCAGATAACGAGACAGGTTATCCTGTATCCCATTATTATAGGTTACGCCGTCAAAAACCGGTGATGTAAATGCACCGTGTAGTATTTCACCCTTTTCTATCCCTTTATCATACATGACCGCATACTCCGCCATTTCCTCCAGGGCGTCAAGGGCTTTACTGGTATCGCCAATTTCAACTGCCAATTCAGCGATTCTATGGCAGTTGTCAGCAATATAATACAATTTGTAAGCATAGTTCATACCGTATAAAACGCCAATGAGCATGTTGTACTGCTCAAGTAATGCAATTTTTTTCTCTGTGGTAAGATAATCGCATAAAACCATACCATTGAAAACATCATCGAAACCTGACTCAAGACGCAGCGCCGCGTTTTGCCAGGCTTCGAATTCGTCCTTGCCTTTGCCTTTCATCGCCCGGCCCCAAACGAGCTCGGTAGAGTGACCAATCGAAGTTAATTTGTACGACATTTCGCGCGCATCTTCAACCCGGCCGGTAAAGGCATAACAGTAAGTCAGGCGCGCCCTATAATTCGCGCCTCCGTCAATCGGGTCGAGTTCGAGAATCCGCTCCAATAAAGGAATTGCTTCGGCATATATTTCTTTCAGGCGATAACACTCAACCAAGTTAGACATTATATTGATATTGTTTGGATAGGTTCTTCGTAAGTCCCGAAGCACGGGAATATACTTATCCGGATTTTTGAACATATCAAAAGGACCATCATTTTCACCCTGCAGCTCATTTATGCGGTTACTAATAAGCTGCTCATCGCGCAGCTTATCCATTCCCAGCAAGTCGTCGACCGAACACTCGAATATCGCCGCGAGTGCCGGCAGCAGCTCGATATCCGGGTACCCGTCCCCACGCTCCCACTTGCTGACAGACTTTGCCGATATATTAATTTTTCGTGCGAACTCCTCTTGCGTCAGGTCACGCGCACGCCGCAGTCTGCGGATATTTTCTGCAAGGTACAGCATATTAAAAACCTCCTACTAGTAGAATAATTATATCTATTAGTAGTATATTGCAACATACACATAAAATCAACCGCCGCTTCATAGAGTTAATTTCTACTGAAAGTAGGTTGATTTAAGGCTTCACACTGAATAAAGCGGTCATACCGGCACTTTGTTTCAATTAACGCAAAGGGGTTGTAATGTTATAATAAGGCATCGCCACTTACACGGCGCTTAGGCTTCCGGTGTATTTTCCGGTGCATCCAAGAGCTTTTTAAATGCTGTGGGCAGCGCATAATCATCATCCAGACAGCGGCGGCTGACCCAGGTGAAGCACGGCGGCTGCTCACGGCACTTGATATCATAGCAAAGCATGTCCCATTTGATATGGGTGAAAACGTGGCTGCGCTCGGAAGCCTTTATCAAAGCTTGCGGTTTCGTCCCCCACGCAGCCGCCAGAGCGACGGCGTCGCTGTCACTGAGCTTGCCGGGTACGTTCGGCAGCTCCCAAAGCCCCGCTAAAAGCCCTTTTGTCACTCTCGTCCGGAGTGCGATATTATTGCCGCACGAGAATAAAAACACCGTGAGTTCTTCTAGCCTTTTCGCCTGCCTTATCGGCTTGACCGGCAAAGCCGAAGCGGTACTGTCCCTGTTGGCAGCGCATATCGCCGCAGCGGGGCATAAAGCTGCCTCACAGCTCTGGCATTTCGGCTGCCCATTGGGGATACAGACCGTTGCACCGAGCTCCATCAGGCTTTGCGTCAAGTCTCCGCACCGCTGAGCCGGATAAATCTCCTGTAAAGAGGACGCGATGCGTTTTTTTACAGACTCCGTCATTTCATCATATATACCGACAATCCGCGATATCACGCGAATTACATTGCCGTCAACCGCCGGTACCGGCGCGTTATAACAAATGGACGCGATTGCACCTGCCGTATACGCCCCGACGCCCGGCAAACGCAAAATCGCATCATATGTATCCGGCATATGCCCGCCGTATTCACGGACAAGCATTTGAGCCGCCTTCAGGAGATTCCGGGCGCGCGAATAATATCCGAGCCCCTCCCATAGCTTTAAAACCTTCTGCTCCTCAGCCGCCGCAAGCGCCTCAATCGTCGGCAGCGCCTCGAGAAAACGCCTGTAATAGTCTTTAACGACCTCCGCCCCGGTCTGCTGCAGCATAATTTCCGAAAGCCACACATGATAAGGCTCAATGTCCCGTCGCCACGGCAGCGGACGCGCGTTTTCATCGTACCACCTAAGGAGCAGCTCCGGCAGAACCCGCGGAATTATAAAACAGGCTTTACTATTTATATTTTGCGGCATTTTTACCTCGTTTGACCATAATTAATTTACACCAGCCCGATAATCTGATAAGGTGATTATATCATAAATATAAGGGGTGCCCGTATGAACATTTACGATTTTACCGTGAAGGATGAGCAGGGCGGCGACGTGTCCCTCGCAGCGTATAAGAATAAAGTGCTCCTCATCGTGAATACGGTCACCGGCTGCCCGTATACCGATCAATACGACGGCCTGCAGATTCTTTATGTCCGGTATCATGCGGCCGGTCTTGAAATTCTTGATTTCCCCTGTTATCAGTTCATGGAAAAGGAAGCCGACGCCGAGGAAATCCATCAAGTGCGCAAGGTGCGCTTCGGCGTCACCTTTCCCCAGCTCGGCAAGCTCTTCGTCAGCGGAGAGAAGGAAGCCTCGCTTTACACCTACCTGAAAACGCAGAAAAAACCCCTCTTCGGCAAAACAGATATCAGCCTGAACTTCACAAAGTTTTTAGTTAACGGAAAAGGCAAAGTTATCGCCCGCTATTCTCCTGACGTTAAGCTGTCGAGGATAGAGAAAGAAATTAAGACGCTGGTGGATGAAAAATAAGTAGTCAGACAAAGGACAGTGTGTACCTTATATTGGTACAGGACTGTCCTTTATTTGATTATCCGCTGTTCAACAAACAATATTAACAAGCTTTCCTTTGACAATTATTGCTTGCTTAATCTCGCGCCCTGCGATGAGAGTGCTGATTTTCGAGCGCGTCAAAACCAAGTCCTTGAGTGCATCGCCTTCAATGGACGGCGAAACGGTAATAACATCTCGCAGTTTCCCGTTCAATTGAACTGCAATCTTTACTGTGTCCTGCACCAGCATCGTTTTGTCACATACCGGCCATGCTTGATTATGGACTGAATATTCATAACCCATCTGTTCCCATAGCTCCTCCGACAAATGCGGAGCCATCGGCGCAAGAAGCAGAATCAGATCTTTGATGATATCACGTTCATGATTGTAATTACGCATATTGTCATTGTTTGCCTGATATTTCATGATAGCATTTACATACTCCATGATCCGGGCGATGGAGGTGTTAAACTGGAAGTCATTATAATCCTTTGTAACCTGCGCTATGGTGTAATGGCGTACATATTCCAACTCGTTATGCATCGCTTTGCCTGAATCAGCCTTTGAAGGTGGGAGCTCAAGGTGTTTATCAACGACTCTGCAAATTTTCCTGGTGAAGCGTGCGGCGGCTTTAATGCCGTCGTCGCTCCATTGCCCACCGTCAAGAAACGAAAAACCAAAGCCAAGGTACAACCGAAATACATCTGTACCATATTGTCTGATATAGGCGCCGGGAGAGACAGCCCCGCTCCGTTTGCTCATTTTTTTGCCGTCATCTCCAAGTATTATGCCTTGATGGACAAGGGATAAAAACGGCTCCTTAAAGTTTAAATACCCCATATCATGAAGCGCCATTGTCATGAATCTAGCATATAAAAGATGCATAGACGCGTGTTCAATACCGCCGACATATTTATCGACAGGCATGATTGCATTAACTCTTTGCATATCAAAGGCTTCTTTGGTATTTTTGTTATCAAAGAAACGAAGAAAGTACCATGAGGAGCAGACGAAAGTATCCAATGTGTCCGTATCTCTTTTGGCTGGCTTTCCGCAAGCGGGGCAGGTTGTGTTCGTAAAATCATCACACAGGGAGAGCGGCGACTGGCCGCTGGGCATAAACTCGACATCATAAGGTAATCTGACAGGTAAATCTGCCTCCGGCACGGGAACCATGCCGCAGCTCTGGCAAAAAATAATGGGAATAGGTGCTCCCCAATACCGCTGCCGTGAAACAAGCCAGTCTCTTAAACGATATTTTACTGCCTTTCTTCCAAACCCGATTTTCTCTAAATCAACAGCAATCCTCTCCCGCGCCCTTTCGGACGATAACCCGTTATAAACACCGCTGTTTATTAAAACACCGTCCTCACAAAAAGGCAGCGATGCAGAAAAGGGTTGGCTCTGTATAACCGGAGCAGCAGGTAACCCGTATTTTGAAGCGAACTCAAAGTCTCTTTCATCATGCGCAGGGACAGCCATGACAGCCCCTGTGCCATACGAAATCAATACATAATCAGAAACCCAAACCGGTATTTCTTTTTTCGTTATCGGATGGAGTGCGCAGATGCCGGTGAAAACACCGGTTTTTTCTTTGCCGACAGACATCCGCTCGATATCGGATAGATTGGCGGCTTTTTCTCTGTAGTCATCTGCAGCAGCTTTATAAATAGGATCTGTTAGTTGCCCGATAAAGGGATGTTCGGGCGCTAGAACGATATAGGTCACGCCCATCACAGTATCGACTCTGGTCGTGTAAACGGTAATTGTTTTGTCTCCTGCTATAAAATCAACTTCGCAGCCATCGCTTTTGCCGATCCAATTTTGCTGGATCATCTTTGTTTTTTTCGGCCAGTCCAGTGTGTCTAAACCACCTAAAAGCTCTTCGGCATAATCTGTGATCCTGTAGAACCACTGAGTCATATTTTTATGAGTAACTTGGCTTTCGCAGCGCTCACAATGCCCATTAATGACCTGTTCGTTTGCGAGCACCGTCATGCATGACGGGCACCAATTAACAGGTGCTTCTTTTCGGTAAGCCAGTTTCTTTTCAAACAACTTCAAGAAAAGCCACTGTGTCCATTTATAATATTCTGGATTGCATGTGACAATTTCGTAATTCCAGTCATATGTCGTTCCCATTGTACGGAACTGGCTTTCCATTGTCGCTATATTAACCCGTGTTGAGTCTTCCGGGTGTACGCCTGCTTTAATGGCATAATTTTCAGCCGGTAAGCCAAAGGCATCAAAACCGGGCGGATGAAATACCTCATAACCCTGCATCCGTTTTAGACGCCCATAACTATCCGACAAGCTGTAATTCCACCAATGTCCGATATGCAGATTCTTACCTGACGGATAGGAAAACATCTCAAGCAGATAGTGCTTATTTGCCATTTTACATTCATCAAAATGGTACACATCGGTCTCTTCCCATTTCTTTTGCCACTTTTTATCAACTGCTTCTGAGTATATAATTTTATTCATTTTATATGGATACTCCTTTTCAAATATTAATGAAACGGATGTCTCCAAAGGACACTGGCTACGACCATAGCCTGATCACCCCCATACTCGTTTTATGGGGCAAAAAAACTTCCGCCCCGTTTTACGCAATGCAATAAGCACCAACGTTACGCACGGGACGAAAGTTATACTTTCGCTGTACCACCCTTTTACGCCATACAACTATATGCGTCCCCGGATCACGGTAGGGTGCCGTCATAACCTACTCAAGCGCAAGCCCTTTCGATATGAGACTCAGGAGTGAGTTTCGGTAAAACGCTACTAATGCTGAGTTCGCACTATCCTCAGTTCACTGTATCGTTCGCGCAATACCTAATTTCTCCGTCACAGTCTTTATTGTCATATTATATCCAATTAATATCAATTTGCAATAGACTAATTATCCATTCCAACTGGGCAGCTTATCGGGGGCTGGGACTTCCGCATCGGTTTAGCGAAGGGTTATGATGAGATCAAGTACCGACCACAAAACGAGGCCGTGGATGACAACGTTCACTATAATGCTGCCGGTTATGCCTGTGTTAATATTAACAATGATATAAGCCGCCAAGGCTATTGTATCAAGAATCATGAGAATCAGTGTAACAAAAATAGGCCAGGTATACTTTACGGAAAGGGTCAGCAGCAGGAAATATACCCCGGCACAAATAAACGCGGTGATAATGAGGATGATAGATAAAAAAAGCGAAGATGACAAGGACAAGCCATAACTCAGCAAAACCTGCGGAACGATGGCGCTGAACGGAAAGTAATAACCGGTACCTGCCAGCGTCATGAGCAGATTGAAAATTGTTAGAATAACAAATATGCCGATGGTGCCTGTGACCAATTTGTCCTTGTTCAATAGGAAATCCGGCGATTGCGGGGACTTTTGGGCTGTGCGGTAGGCTTCAAGGATGGTTTCGTCCAGCGGCAGCCCAGTGTCAGTATCAATGCCATTGCGGCTCAGGTTGCTCACTCTGTAACGCAAATCCAGCTTCAATAAAAATTCGCTGCCGTCAACCATCATTCGATAGAAAATGCCAACATGCTTGACGAGAACCGGTGCATATTCCGTTTCGGTACCGTCAACCTCAATTTTTGCTTTACCTGATATTGTGGTGCCTTTAAATATGATGCTGTGCGTGTAATTACTAAAAGTAACATCCCATTTACGCAATGTCATCACCGTGCCTTTCGTATAATTATGTCTGAAAATAACTAAAAAGGGTAATAAATGAATAAATTGTATTTACAGTATCATATGAAATAACTGCATGTCAACGAAGTTAGCCCCAGCTGAAAAAATTTTGTTCTTTCAGCCGGGGCTCATATACTTAATTTTCCGTTCGGCCCATCTCGCAGAACTGGATGGCACAGCCGTCGATAGCCGTTACACTATGGTTCTTCCAAAACTCTGACATCGTATGGCCGGAGTGTGATTTGCTGTTGAAGCAGCTCACCTGTCACGATATCTTTAAACACCTTACTTTTTAAATCAACCATTTTAGCCTCTTCGCTGAAATTCATCAGAAAGATATATTTTCGTTCTCCGTCGGTGCGCAGTTGGGCTGTGACGCTCTCGGGCAAAGTGCAATCCAAGGCCCTAAGTAAGCTGAGTTCGGTAATTAAGCTCTGATAAAAATCCTCTAAAAACCGGTTTTCAGTTCTCGCCGCGATGTAATACGCCTTACCGAGGCCGAAGCTGTTGACGGTCAGGGCCGGGCTGCCCGCGTAGAAGTCGTTCTTATAGGCTGCAAGAATCTCGGCTGTTTCGGCGTGGATAAGCTCGCAGAAGGTGTGAAGTGCGTATTCACCGCGTAGGCTGGTTCTGATATCCGGAGCAAGAACGAGCGCATTGCTGTCCTGATCGTATAGAGAATCAATTTCCTCCGCCCAGATACCGGTAACCTTGCGGAGCGGGCCGGGGAAGCCGCCGAGGAAGCAGAGGTCATTTTCGTCGGCATAGCCGCTGAAATAGGTTGTGACAAAAACGCCGCCGCGTTTCACGAACGCTTCAATCCGTTCGGCCACGCCGGGGCGGACCATGTAGAGCATCGGCGCAATCAAAAGCTTATAACCGGTGAAATCACAGTCCATATTGATGATATCAACCGGTATGCCGGACTTCCAGAAAGCACGGTAATGATTTTCGCAGGTTTTTTGATAATCTTTTTTATCGCGTCTTAAAGCCTGCGCGTCATCGATGGCCCAGCGGTTTTCCCAGTCGTAAATGACGGCGATATCCGGCTTAACCGTTGTGCCAAGTACACAATCCAGCTTTTTCAGGACAGCGCCGACCTCAGTCACATCCCGGAATACACGGGTGTTTTCATGGCCGCAGTGGTCAACGACTGCGCCGTGCAGCTTCTCTGATGAGCCCCGGCTTTTGCGCCACTGGAAATACTGCACCGTATCGGAGCCGTGGGCAACGGCTTGAAGGGAGGATAACATATGCATCCCCGGCCTCTTGAGCTTATTGACTGGCTGCCAGTTCACGAGGCTTGGCGTGCTTTCCATCAGCATAAAGGGTTTTCCGTGCTTAAGGGAACGGTTGAGATCATGGATGAATGCGATTTTCGACGCCAGTTCCCCGGTGGTTTCCGCGTCTGTGTGCCAGCCGGGGTAGTTGTCCCATGAGACGACGTCCAGCTCCTCGGCAAACTTCCAGTAGTCCAAACCGGTATAAGTCCCCATAAAGTTGGTTGTGACCGGGATTCCGGGTGTCAGTTCCCGAAGCGGTGCGATTTCATTTTTATAAAAGTCAATTGTCTGGTATGTAACAAAGCGCTTCCAGTCCAAATTAAGCCCATGCAGGGAGGATTCACCGTGCGGTGCGGGTGATTCGATTTGCGGCCAATCGGTAAACCGATGGCTCCAGAAGCCTGTCCACCAGGCATGATTGAGTTTATCAAGATCATTGTTATATTTCCGCTTGAGCCATTCTCTGAAAGCTTCCTGACAAAGCGGGCAATGGCATTCGCCACCGTATTCGTTAGAAATATGCCACACAATCAGCGCCGGATGGTCTTTATACCGCTCAGCCAGTCTTCGGTTAATCGCAGCTGTCTTCTCCCTGTAGACAGGTGAAGTAAAGCAATGGTTATGCCGCTGCCCGTGCAGATTCCGCACTCGGTTCGGCCCAACGCATAAAACCTCCGGATATTTTGCCGACAGCCAGGCAGGCCTTGCGCCGCTTGGTGTTGCCAGCACGGTATAGCCCCCGTTTTGAGCCAGCTTGTCCATAATTGTATCCAACCAGCCGAATTCAAACCGGCCCTCCTCAGGCTCCAGATTCGACCAGGAGAAGATGCCGATGGACATGGCGTTGCAGCCGGAGAGTCTCATCAAACGCATATCCTCATCCCAAATCTCCGGTGTTTCAATCCACTGGTCCGGATTATAATCTCCTCCATGCAGGAAATGCGGACATTTTCCGCTGATCGGCGGGTATTTATCAGCCATTTGCGAACACCCCTTACTAAATTCATGTCCCTCGGGCACATCATATCGCCTGCGGCGATACATCATTTATTCCGCGCTGCTCCCCGCGATATCCGCTGCCGCTTCTCTGGCCCAGATGAGCGCGCGAGAATGGCTGTTGCCGTTGAGCAGAAGCGGATAGTCGACGCCGTGCAGGCCCCCCGCGACGTTGCCGACGGCATAAAGACCTGGAATCGGGTGCAAATCATTATCCATAACACGCATTTTCGTGTCGGTAAGCGCGCCGCCGAAGACATTGAGGATTGCTGGGCCGAACTTCAGCGCGTAATAAGGCGGCTTGTCGATACTTGTGAGCATTTCGCTGCGCTTGCCGTAGTCGTCGTCCCGGCCCTGATCGTACATTTTATTATAGCGTCCTACCGTTGCGGTAAAAGTATCCGCCGGAACCTCCATCTTTTCAGCCAGCTTCTCCAGCGTGTCCGCGACGAGGCAGGCACCCTTCTTGATATAGGCATCAATGGCTTCCTTGACGCCGTTTTTATCATCCCAGGGCTGTCCGTATTCAGCCATCAGCGGTTCGCAGAACTGCCCTCCGGCCAGCTTAATACGCGCGCCGACATCCTCAAACCACTTGCTGTCAAAGACAGACCACGCCCAGTCGCCGTCGCCCCACTGCGGCTGCATGAGGATGCGGATGGCTTTAGCCTGGCTCCAGGTATCCTCATTCATAAAGCGCTGCCCCCGCCGGTTGACATGCAGAAAGAAGAAGCTGTACATCGCATATGAAATCAGATGCAGCGACAGTGCCCAGCTGGCGTCCTCCATTCGTGCGCCAGCCCACAGTGCCATCTTATGCCCGTCGCCGGAATTGATCCCGGCGGGGAAATAGCCGTTCTTTTTCGGTCGGAGGCCGAGCGGGCAATATTTAGCCAGCATCTCCGGATCGCCGCCGATATCGCCTGTGGCTAGAATAACAGCTTTATTGCCCTTATAACGGCGGTATTGCCCGTCCTCGCCCTTGGCGATAAAAGCGGTGACACGGCCGTCCGTTTTCTCAAGCTGCTCGGCCCGTGTTTTCCGTATAATTTGATTACCGCTCGCGAGGATTGTCTCCTGCAGAATTTCGCAGAACAAAAAAGCGCCGAACCACTTATAATGGCTGCCTTCCTTTTTTTCGAAGTAGTGTGTCGCGGCGTATTCGGTGAATTCCGGCCCCTTATATTGCCCGCCGTACAGATGCAGCTCGCATTCGCCCTTGGCCAGATCCAAAAGCCACTGCACGGCTTCCTCGCCCTTGTTGATATACAGCCACAATAAATCCTCATTGACGCGGCTGCCGCTGGTGTGCATCCACCGGCGCGCGAACTCCTCCTTGTCGATCTTGACGCCCAGCTTGCGCATCACCGGCGAGTCAAGGCAGGCGATGTGCGCCCCGTGCGCGACGAGCCCGTTGTATTTGTCGACCACAATGACGCGCATACCCAGCTCACCGCACCGCGTCCCGGCTGCAAGCCCCGCGATACCGGCCCCGATGATAACA
The DNA here is from genome assembly GCA_002307055.1 of Clostridiales bacterium UBA1316. GTDB lineage: Bacteria > Bacillota > Clostridia > Oscillospirales > Oscillospiraceae > Sporobacter. Next base: position 13,981 of record DBTM01000060.1, on the reverse strand, counting down.
ACATCAGCCTCCAGCGTCTCGACAATTTGCCCTTCCGGTATCGGCGCGGGCGGCGTCTCCCACGCGTACCGCGTCTTCGATCTGATGTTCCCGGGGTCATTGACTGCGCCTGCGAACAAGGACCGATCCACAGGTTCAAACTTTATTTCATCTGTATTAATATCATTAGCCATGAATAAACAGCTCCCTCTTTAAAATTATGTATTATTATGGTTATCGTAACAGAATACATTCGATATGACAATATGATTTGCAGACATTCTATAAGCTTAATACATGATAAAGGGCATATTGCAGACTTAATGCTTTTTAATACAAAGTATAAAAATTGACAAATTTCTTGTATAATACCCCTAACCGTATCCATATTCACGACACTAGTAGACAGAAGCTTCTAAAATTGCCGATGGGAGGTGAGATTTTGAATAAGGAAACAGTAGACGTTAAAATAACGGAAGCAGCTAAAACGGTCTTTTCGTATTGCCTGGCGCGCACGGCAACACGGGAGGAGGCGGAGGATCTGGCTCAGGATATCCTGCTTGAAATTTTGAAGCTGCACCGCAATATCCGTGATGATCAAGCCTTCTACGGATTTATGTGGGCTGTCGCCGGAAATGTGTGCAGAAATTGGTACAGAAAACGTGCGAAAAGAGTGCATCTTGAGCTCGATGATAACACCTCTGACGATAGCGATTTAGATAGCCAGCTTGCCTTGAACGGCGACCTGGCGCTGCTCCGCCGCGAGCTGAGTCTGCTCAGTGACCATCACCGCAAGGTCACAATTGCCTATTATTTTAGCGGTTTATCGGTTCGTGAAATTTCAAAAGCTCAGCACCTGTCAGAAAGCATGGTGAAATACCTGCTGTTCAAAACAAGACAAATACTGAAAGGCGGCATGAATATGGACAGAGAATACGGCGAGTTATGCTATAATCCCAGGAAATTAACATTGGCAATTTGGGGCAGCCTCACCAATAAAGCGCGTCCGCAATGTCCGAGAAATATGATTGCACAGAACATCCTCATGGCTTGTTACAACGAAAGATGCACCGCACAGGAAATCAGCCTCCAAATCGGTGTTGCGGTTCCTTATCTTGAGCAGGATTTAAACGCTTTAAGTGAATTCGGTGCTTTAATAAAAACAGGCAGTAAATATGCCACAAACCTTGTTATCTTCACCAAAGAATATACAGTTGAAACCGGCATAAAAACATTGCCTATCCAAAAGGTAGTTACCGAGCGCGTCAGCCGGTTTTTGGATGAGAACGAAGCGGCAATCCGCGGCATTGGATTTTCCGGAAACGATATGAGCGTCAATCTGTATCGCTGGCAGCTCGCGGTAATCATCCTGTCAGAAGCAATTTCTAAATACCTCAAAAGCGTTAATATTCAATACCCAAAAACAGTCTGGGGCGATGAGGCGATTATTTGGGCTGAGGAGCTGTATGGGCCGGAAAGCCTTGGCGCGCTGACCAGAGACTTTTCCAATAAAGCCGGTGATCGGATCAAGTTTTATGATTTACATATTAACGGTCAGCCGCGCGTTTTATATTTTCATGATCATCAGAACCGTGCTGCGCTGCTCCTGGATATCGCCGGAGGCAATATGGATAATTTAAAGGAAAATGATCATGAAGAGATTGCCGGATTCATTATCAATGGCATTGCCAGAAAAGAAAATGATCGGATAATATCAAATTTTCCCATATTCACGCAGGCACAGTTTAGTAAACTGCTTGATATCATTGACCCTATAGCAACGCTCGTGGCTGAAAAAACAACCGAAATGGCCCATGTCGCAACCGAAATACTCATTGAGCACGCACCTTTATACTTAAAAGAAACTGCTCAGAATATGGGCTGGCTTAAAATGTTCAACGCCGCTATCGCAGCGCCAGTCAAAAACATGCTGGATTCCGGTTATTTAACGCCGCCGAGTCAAATGGAAATCCCAACGGCTTACATAGTATTGGCAAAATAAAGCAAGCGGTCTTTTCGGACAGCTCATGCGGTTGCGTATCAGCCGCAGAACTATCCTCTCGCTCAAAAATTCCCCTCCGCAGAGGGAAATTTTTGGTGCAATGTAACCGTAAGTCAGTATGAATCCAGCGGGTATCCCGCTGCGCAAACTGAAAAAATAGCATATTGACAAGCCGGATTGCCATATGATAACATTACAGCATCTCTTTGCACTGCGTTTCAACGCACATTTAGTGCGACAACAGTACAATCTGAGCAGGCGATGAACGATTTTGTTCATGGGGCTGGGCCTTTGGGCAGCAGGTTAACAAATACCTGTGGGACAGTAATATGTTCCGCAGGTATTTTTTTGTTTGTTAACATAAAACCCTCGCGGAGCACAGATTAATTAATTGTAGGAGTGTCCTGTTATGGGTAATGAAAAACAAAAGGCCGCACTGAGCTCCATCTTTGCCGCAACCTTCCTGACAATACTGAAGGTCGTCGTCGGCGTTCTGACGGGCAGCTTGGGAATCATCTCCGAAGCATTGCATTCAATTCTTGACCTTCTGGCGACAGTGATTACCTTTCTCGCGGTGCGCTTTTCCGATAAGCCGGCTGACGCGCAGCATCACTACGGGCATGGTAAAATGGAGAGCTTCTCGGCGCTGATTGAAACGGTGCTGCTTTTGGTGACCTGCGCGTGGATTATATACGAGGCGGTGCAAAAGCTTTTCTTCGGCAAGAGTGCGGAAATGACCGGCGCGCTCTGGGGCGCGCTTGTTATGGTTATCTCCATCGGCGTCAACGCGACGCGGGTCGGCGTTTTGAAGCGGGCCGCCAAAAAATACGGCAGTCAGGCGCTGGAAGCGGACGCGTTGCATTTTTCCAGTGATGTCTGGAGCTCTGCCGTTGTAACAGTCGGGCTTATTTGCGTATGGCTGGGCGAAACCTTTCATATTCCGGCGTTTAAATACGCCGACCCGATTGCCGCGCTCGGAGTCGCGCTGCTTGTCATCAAGGTGAGCATCAAGCTCGGTAAAGAGACAATTGATGTGCTGCTGGATACCGCGCCCAAGGGCATGAAAGAAGCCATAGAAAAAGAAATTTGTACCGTCTCGGATGTCGTCCAGATTGAATCAATCCGGATCAGACCCTCCGGAGCCGTTAAATATATCGAACTGAATATCGGGGTTGAGCCTGTTCAGGATCATACAAGCGTTTACAAGGTTGTCAGCGAAATCAAAGAAAAGGTTTCAGCGATTATACCCAACAGTGATATTACCGTCAGCACGTTCCCTGTTGAGTCCCTGAGCGCTGAGGATGTCAATATCAACCGGACGCTGGAGAAGATTGTCAGGCAAATGCCGAACTGCCTGAATGTCCATAATGTTCATATCTATGAGCTTGACGGCAAAAAGGAAATCAGTGCGCATATAGAATTGAAGGAAAACCTGACACTCGGCGCCACGCACGAGCTGTCTCATAAAATCAGCAGTATAATAAAGAGTGAGATTGATACTATCGAAAATGTTAACCTGTTTTTTGAACGGGCGGAGCGAGAGCTGCCGACCGAGGAAATCACCGAAGCCGAGCCGGAAATGGTCAGCAGTATCAAAGCAATCGTCGACGGTATCAGCGGCGATATGGATTGCCACGAGATCAGACTCTATAAAAACGGCGATAAAGTCTCAACCTTTTTACACTGTGGCGTCCGCGAGGAGTTTACCGTAGATAAGCTGGAGATATTATCGGATAATATTAAGCGCAAGCTTAAAAGCGATGTAAAAAAGCTCGAGAATGTCCATATCCATTTTGAACCCCTGGGCGACGACTAGAAAAGCGAGAAACTCCCCCCATGCCTGCGAAAATTCAATGCTATTGCAGTACCCTTTTATGCATCCATGTCCCTTTCAGGAAACGAATTACGTAGAACACCGCGCGGCAGCTCCAATCGGCAAACATTGCGATCCAGACGCCGGTGAGGCCTACGCCGGTATAACGGCACAGATAATAAGCCAGGCCTACCCGGAGCACCCACATGGATATCGTCGAAACGAGCATTGTATATTTAACATCGCCGGCGGCACGCATTCCGCTCACCGGTATAAAGGCCAGCGGCCAGGTGAAAATTTTTACGGCGGCGATAAGCTTCATCAAAGAAAAGGTCATGTCCGTACTCTGCGCGTTCATGCCCGCGAGCATCGCAATAGGCTTTGTCAGTAAAAGCGTAATTGCAATGGTCACGGCAAGCGCAAGCGTCGCGAGCCCCGTCAGCTTGATGATATTGCGCCTTGCCTCGCCGATTTTCCCCGCGCCCATGCAGAAACCGGCGACAGTTACAAGACCCAGACCGATGGCGTTGCTCGGCATCGACTGAAGTGTCTCCATCATGCTCGTCAGGGCCTGCACGGCGATGGCAGCTGTTCCCAGTGTTGAAACGGTGCTTTGCACCAAGAGCTTGCCGAGCTGGAAGAGACTGCTTTCAATACCGGTCGGTATGCCGATATATAAAATCATGCGTATAATTTTCATATCCGGCCTATAGGCACGCAGATGGTCCAAGGTGATATCCTGCCCGGGCTTGCGCTGGAACAGCAGCATTGCCGCCGCCCCGAGTATGCGCGAGGTGAGGGTGGATATCGCCGCGCCCTCGACCCCCAGCTTTAAGCCGTATATTAAAACGGCATTGATACCGATATGTACGATATTCGTCCCCAGCGATACCATCATCGGCAGCTTGGAATTGCCCGCGGCGCGGTACAAAGAGGAACTGGAATTATTCAAAGCGATAAAGGGATAGGACAGCGCGGTAATGAAAAAATAAATCCGTGACGCGCGCATAACGTCGGCGTCCACCGCACCGAAGATAACGCGTAATATCGTGACCCGGAACACGACGCATATTAAAGTTAAGAGAACAGACAGCGCGAATATGGATACCATTAATTGCCGCGACGCGTTTTTAACGGATTTTTTGTCCCCAAGTCCAAGGTACTGAGAGCATACAATCGTTCCGCCGACCGCTAAAGCCGAAAACAAGCAGAGGACTAGCATGTTGATAGAGTCAACCAATGACACCGCCGATAAGGAAGCGGCATTGACGGTGGATACCATAACGGTATCCACAAGGCCAATGAGCGACATCAGCAGCTGATCGATGATCAGCGGTATTAAAAGCTTTCTCAGGTCCTTGTTTGAGTACATAGCGGGACAATTCTCCATTATATCAAAGCCTTTTTGTTAGCAGCCATTCCATAATAACACAAAACAGTCTCAATGCAATAAGCCGCCCTGCGCGCTCTGAGTATAAAAAAACCGCCTCTGCATCTGAGGCGGCCGGTTATATATTAATTGATTTAATCGCATTCCATTATATGTCCTCCTAATACAGCTCGAAATTTATGATTAGCTTAGACGTCTTGGGATAATATTATACAATTTCCCAAGTAATTTCATATTTTGTAAACAGTTTGGGATGCTTTATCTCCCATTCATAGTATGTCTGGGCACTGAGATGGTTCCCAAATTTCATGGAATAAAGCGGTATTATTTTAAAAGAGTTTTTTCTGTCTCCAAAAATATTATAAATCGACGCATTAACGTTTTTTAGCTGGACGCCGGGGTTTGTGACGACCCGCAAAAGCGATTTTAAGGTCGGCCTTTTTACAGTAATAATAAGCTTTGGCTCCATTGTGTTATTTTCGTTGCTCAGCTGGAAGGTGACGTCGCACTCCTGTTTTCTGAGTACTCTGAGGTATTCGTTAAAGTTAATCGATAGGATTCCCTTGTTTGATATATTGCCGGATGCGTCTTCATTGACGGTTACATTGCCGTCAATTTCTTTGAGTGTCACGCTGGTGATTTTTGAACCTGTCCAAGTATAGTCGTACGAAGCCTGATTAACACAGTTTGACAAAGGAATAATATTTAATTTTTTTGTGAATTCAAGATTCGACTTGTCTATATAGCATATAGTATGCTGATTCAATCCGAAAATATAATCCCAGGACAAATGCGGCATCAATCTAAATCTTAGAATTAAATAAAAAATCAGGATAAACGCAATCAGCAGCATGATCAAATACGGCAAAATCAGCAGCCATTTCTCTACAGTAACGGTCGCCTGGCTTGCGTTTTTGATTGCTTGAACGACAGGAATCGAGGCCGCTCCAATCACAGCCAGCCCAATCAGAAATCTAACTCCGTTGATGATGAGGCTTTCAATGACCTTCTTGGCAATATAGGAAAGCCATTTTTTCATATGGACACCCCCTTTACATTGCTATTCTATTCAGGCATGACCGCAATTTTGCTATAAATAAAAAATCGCCGCTGCTTGACGCAATCGGCGAATTATCAGATAAAGCTCGGAGGGGCAGCGTGAAAAGCTTTCACACTGCCCCTCTGTCTTAATTTGATTTTTGTTATTTACGCGAGGATATCGGACAGCTTATCGTAGACGAACTCAGCCAGCAGCTTATACCCATAGGTGGTAAAGTGCACACCGTCCGTGCTGTACTTCGGCACCGTCATACTCTGGGTGAACGTGTAAGCGTCGATGACATCCAGATTCAAATCCTTCGCTACAGCCTTTTCTTTATCCACGATACTGGCCAGCTTGTCTTTATAGCCCTTTAAGGAATCGCCGAACAGATGCGGCGGCAGCATGACAATCACCTGCGGTTTTTGAGGCAGGTTGATATATGTGTTCACCATCTTCGTGAAAGAGTCGGTAAAATAACTCTGATCAGTTGCCCAGACAGCGTCGTTGGTTCCCAGCATGATTACAACGATATCCGCTTTGGTGTTCAAACTGTCTTTATATTCCTGCGTACCCGCATATGGCATCGCAAAGGAGGTCCCGCCGTCGTATTTGACGGTGGCGCCGCTGTGGCCGTATCTTTCCGTCGTGAAGCTGAATGGGCCGCCGGTCAGGGTACCCAGAACAGCGGGATATGACTCTGTCGTCGGATCCTTCGTGCTCATGCCGTAAGTCAGACTATCGCCGACACAAGCGACGACATGGCTCGTCACCGTGCCTGTGAATACGGGAATCAGCGCGTATTCACGAGCGGTGTATTTGCTGACGGCGCCGTCGGCAACCAGTTTGGCAGCCAGCGTTATATCACCCGTCTTCATTTGCTGTGTCAGCGCCAGATAGCACAGATGCACGCAGTCGTCCCGATAACAGTCGGAGGTGCCGTTTGTATAGCTGCCATCGGGAATGAGGTTGATATCGACGGCTTTTTTATTTGAAGTATCGTAGGTGAAATCCCCGGCGTTATCGTCGTAGCCCAAAGCCCGGAGCACGAACGTTATAAACATCAGCGTATTGGCGTTAGCATCACCGTCAAACTCCGTTGCGGAGGTCCCCTTTGTCAGGCCCTTTGCAAAAGCCCATGCGACATACCGGTCTGCCCAGGAGGCAACATCCTTGAACGGATTGACATCCGTGCAGGCTTTCGCCTCAGCTTCCTTGCCCAGCAAGCGGACAAGCAGCACAATCGCTTCCGCTCGGGAAGCGCTGCGGTCGAGCTCGTAGCCATTATTTGTCCCCATGAAAAGCCCCAGCGCGTTCAATGTATCCGCTTCGCTCGTATACCTCGGTCCGGAGGGTATGCTCGCCGAGGCTAACGCGTCGATCTTCACCGACGATGCCGGTGCTGCCGCAGCCGCCGACATGCAGCTGACAATCATCGTTAACGCAAGTAGGATCGTAATTATTCTGCTTTTTAAAATTTTCATTTCTGACGTCCTTCCTTTTCGCTTTATCTAAATACCTCAGTTTGTGCTCAGCTCATGTTAATCCATGCGGGGAAATTATAGTAACAGAGAAATAATAACACTTTATTGTAAATTATTCAAAAAATAAATTGTAAATTTTTTAAATTTATATATCAGGCCCTATTCCTTCGTAATCAGGTTTGTCCGGTCCGGAACTGGCATTTCAGATTCCTATTCACCTATTACTCAATTCAGAATAATATGGCATTAAATATTATCTTGATACTTTTTATTGAATAGGTGAGCTTATGAATGACAGTGAAAAAAACAAACCGCCTTACACTCGGGATTACATACCGCAAACCGTCAGCATACCGATTGAGCTGTATGAATCCATACTCGGCGAATACTTTATCGGGTACGCTGACCTTTTGACATTCGGAAACTATACGAGCGCCTGGGGAATGCTTTATAACCCGCCGTCGTCGGGCGTTAACCTGCATGTGAATGTCTGGACGGTGACGGACATATCGGATTCACCGTTCCGCGCGCAGTTTTGGTTCAACGCGACACCGCCTGGCCAAGCGTATCAGTCAACGCTTGTTACGCCCTCCAATACGGCGCTCTGGCCGCTGCCGGAGCCTAAGATTAAGCTGCTGCAAGGCGTCCAATGTGATGGGGGAGCCGGTTGAGGGTGTCAAGGGATTTGTCAGGCGAGGGGAGCCTGAAGTCACCCTACGGCAGGAAGAAAATGGAAAACTTATATTTCCGCCCGGCGGCAACTTTTTGGTGTTCCTATCAAAACCGGAGAATCCGGCGGTACAGGCGGGCGGGAGAATCGCATTTGGCTGGTGGGAAGAAAAGATCCCATAAGAACGGCGCTGCTGAAAACAAAAAGAGTCTTTGCGGCTGTAGCCGGAAGAACCTTTTTGTTTATTAGTCAATATGCGGCATATCCTGCGCAGATATATTGATAATCGGCAGCGGAGGGCTTATAATCCAATATACGCCCAAAATTGTACTTAAGAGACGGAGTTAACGATGAAAATCCTCAAATACTTTTTGATATTCGTGCCAATCAGTGTCGCCGCCGTGGTTTTGCATTTTTCACCGACGCTGATCTTCATTTTTTCAGCGCTTGCGATTGTGCCGCTGGCAGGGTTTATGGGTAACGCCACAGAGGAGATCTCCTTTTATGCCGGGCCAAAGGTGGGCGGGTTTCTGAATGCGACGTTCGGCAACGCGACGGAGCTCATTATTTCAATATTCGCGCTCAGAGCGGGACTTTTTGATGTGGTAAAGGCATCCATTGCAGGCTCTGTTATCGGCAATATTTTAATGGTTCTGGGCGCCAGCATGTTTTTCGGCGGTTTGAAGCATAAATCCCAGCTTTTTAATCGGAAGGTTGTGGAGGTCAGCTCGAGTATGCTGCTGTTTGCAGTTATCGGGCTGTGTATTCCGGCGATTTTCACCCATTCGGCGGCGGCGGACCTGCTCAATACAAGGTTTGAAGGGCTAAGCGTTATAGTCGCGGCGATCCTGTTTATTATTTATCTGCTCAGTCTGTTTTTCTCTTTTCACACGCACAAGGATATATATTCCGTGGATCACAAGGATGAAAGCGCCGCGAAATGGTCACTTAAAAAATCCGTTTTTGTCCTCATTGCCGCAACGGTTTGTATTGCTCTGGAAAGCGAATTTTTAGTCGGCGCTGTTGAGCCCATGACCACGTCACTGGGTCTGAGCGCGTTCTTCGTCGGCATTATCCTCATACCGATCATCGGCAACGCGGCGGAGCATACGACGGCTATTACGATGGCGATGAAAAACAAAATGGATGTCGCGGTGGAAATCGCAATCGGCTCCAGCCTGCAGATCATTTTATTCGTTACTCCGGTGCTGATATTTCTGAGTCTGATTTTTACCCCGATGAGCATTATTTTCAACGAATTTGAGCTTGCGGCGCTTGTGGTCGCGGTGCTCATCGCCAACAGAGTGTCGAACGACGGCGAATCAAATTGGCTGGAGGGTATTCAGCTTCTGGCCGTCTATTTAATCGTCGCGGTCGCCTTCTTTGTCATATAATACCGTTATTGATGGGCTTTGCCCTGATTGGCTACGGCATTAATTTTGCCCAAGATGACGGCTTTGTCGCCGAGATAGTACTTTGCCAGAACATGAAAAGCCTTGTCAAACTCATAGACCAGAGGTATCCCTGTCGGGATATTTTCGTCCACGATTTCTTCATTTGAAATATTGCTTAAATACTTCACCAAAGCGCGTAGAGAGTTGCCGTGTGCGACGATTAATACGCGCTTTTCCTCTTCTATATCTTTTTTGATGACGTTCTCGAAATAGGGAACCGTCCGTTCAATGGTATCCTTCAAGCTCTCGGCGAGCGGCAGGGCGCCGCCTTTTTCATCGCGGTATTGGACATCAAATACCGGGTTGCGCGCGTCATCGAGTGCGAGTAACGGGGGCGGAACATCGAAGGAACGGCGCCATACCTTGACCTGTGCGTCCCCGTACTTCTCTGCGGTTTCCGTTTTGCTCAAGCCCTGCAGCGCGCCGTAATGGCGCTCGTTGAGCCGCCAGTTTTTCACCACGGGCAGCCACTCCCTGTCGATTTGCTCAAGAATAATATTCAGCGTGTGGATCGCTCTTTTCAGATATGAAGTGTAGCATATGTCAAAATCGAACTGATGCGCACTCAGCGTCCGGCCGGCGTCGGCAGCCTCCTGCATACCGGTTTCAGACAAGCCGACATCAGTCCACCCGGTAAACCGATTTTCCTTATTCCATATACTCTCCCCATGACGCACCAAGACTAATTTCATTTAACTCAAATCCTTTCAGGTATTTCTCCCGCTTCGCGGAGCATGCACCAGATGTCCAAGCCGTGTACGGGAATTGTGTCCGTATGTGTAAGCCTGAAGCCGAAGCGCTCATAATAAGCGACATTTTTTTGATTATGTGTTTCGAGATAGACGGGCATGCTTTCAGCATCGGCTTTATCGGTCAGCGCTTTCAGCAGCGCGGTACCGACGCCTTTGCGCTGGGTTTTCGGGTCGGCGACTAAACCCCAGAGATAGTAGTGGCCGCGTCCCTTCAGCAAGCGTTCCTGCGTGTCGGCAACGAATTTTTCGCAGGCGTCACTGTTATTATAATTGCCGAAGCCCATCACGAAAGGAATGAGCGTAAAACCATTCCGGAGATATTCCGGCAGCGTTATCCGCGTATGGCCGGGCGGAAGTATAAACATAACGCCGGTGAGGTCGGGCGCGGTGAGGACCTCGCCGTAGCGCAGGGCGGTGCGCAGCACCCTTTCCATATACCACGTCATCCGGCGCATCCGGCTGGCTTCGTCCGGGAAATAATAAGTCAGCATCGGGTAGTTGAAAAAAGCTGACGCCACAACCTCGGCGGCCTGTTTTCGTTTGCCCGGCTCAAGCTTGATGATATCCATGGCCGTTTGCATCTCCTTGTTTGATAAAGGCTTGTGTCTGATTTAATACATCTCACCCTTTTTGACCTGATTGATAAGCTCCTGCCCGCGCCTCAGCCGATTAATGTTATCGCACAGCGTCCGCGTCAGCTTCCGGTCGGAATTAGCCGACAGCGCGGCGTTGTGGGGTGTAATCAAAACGTTGTCCATGGTCCACAGAGGGCTGTCCTTTGCGAGCGGTTCCGTGTGGAACACATCCAGGAGAGCCGCCGCGATGCGCTTTTCCCGCAGCGCGCCGATGAGCGCCGCTTCGTCTGCCGTATCGCCGCGCGAGACGTTGATAAAGACGGCGGTGCTTTTCATGATGCTGAATTCCGCCGCACCCATCAGATGATACGTTTCTTTCGTCAGAGGCGTTATCAGCACGGCGAAGTCCGCCAGGCTGAGCGCCTCATGCAGCCGGTCGATGCCCCATACCGCGTCAAAATGCGCAATCGGCTCCGGATGCCGCTTGAGGCCGATAACCTTCATATCCATGGCCTTCGCCTTCTTCCCGATCTCGCTCCCGATGGCGCCCGCGCCGATAACGCACAGCGTCTGCCCCCCGATGTCATCAAAGCTGAAGACAGGCGTCCATTCGGCCTTATCCTGATTTCTGATAAATGCCGGGAAATGGTGGCTGATAGCCAGCATCCCGCCGACGACATATTCCGCGATGGTCCCCGCGTGTACGCCCTTGGTGTTGCACACGGCGATATTGCGCTCATGGAGCAGCCGCATCGGCAGCTTTTCCATACCGGCGCTCACGCTCAGAACAAGCTTCAGCTTTTTGCTGACGGACAGCATTTCCGCATCCAGCAGCAGCCCGCCGCCGCCCATTAAAATCACAATATCCGCCTCGGGCAGCGCCTGCATCGCCGCTTCCTTCGTCCGGCATTGAGTTATTTTTTCCCCCACAGCCTCTTCAATAGCAGGAATGCAGGGGGGCTCCCAAATAAGCAATGATACAATCATAAAAACTCCCGGATTAATTTAATATATTTATAATTATTATATACCGGACGTCAAACACGTACAAGACGTCTCCCCCACCGGCTGCTAAATTATATCTCGCGGAAAAATGAACAATAATCGGTGCAATTGGGTATGAAGGCGAACGCAGTTCGTCCCTACGCAATTACTGGTTATACCGTAGGATCGAACTGCGTTCGCCCGTCTTAATCATTGAAATATAAAAATACCTCTATTTCTTGTATTTCAGTCTCTGCCCGAAAAGACCTGTCAGCAGTTCTTGTGCCGCTTTGCTGTGCAATTTCTGATGCGTGAATTTCAGCGTCTCGCCGCTTGAGAGAGAAATGTGTAAATAACCGTTAATCGTACTGGAGCTGTTGTCTTCGTTGCCCAACGACTCGTAAGCGCATTTATAATCGACATGCGAAATTGCGTCGTACCGGATAGCCGTATTGACCGGGTCCTCGGCGAGGATTGCCTCCGTCGGTATAGCCAGATAGCGCTTGTGGAAGTCACCCCAATAATGCATTGTCGCCGCTGTGCGTTTGATTAATCCGAGGTTCTGCGCCTTCAGGTTTTCCGTGAGCAGCGCGTTCTCTCTTTTCTGCAGAGCAACGGTCATATGCGCCAGCACCAGCCAGCTCCGCTTGAAAACAACATGGCAGACGACGGTGTTGCCGAAAGACAGTGTATGTGACGCCTTTAAAACAAATAAAGTGTCCTCCGCGTTCGGTGCCGGGGGATAAACGGGCGGCGGGCTGTATGTATTCTGCTGCGGTGGCGTTTCAACTCTGCTGCCGCAGTTGGGACAGAAAGCGGCGCTGGGAATCAGCTGTTTTCCGCATTGACTGCAAAACATAGGGCACCTCTCTTATACGGATATTTGTAGAGCGGACTGGTCATAAAACCATCATAGCACATCATTAAAAAATTTCAAGAATGACGCATATAGACAAAATTCAGCGCAAATTATAAAAAACTTATCTAAATAATACGCGAACCTATTTGCAATAATCAGAGGATGGGCTATAATTAAGTGCGTCAAATATAAACTTAGGAGGCTTTAAATATGGAAGGTCGTTTAAAAGGCAAGGTTGCGCTGATCACTGGCGGAGGTACCGGACTTGGCGCCGTGTTTGCCAAAAGGTTTGTTGCTGAGGGCGCAAAGGTTGTTATCACCGGTCGCCGCAAGGAGCTGCTGGAAAAGGTCGCCTCTGAGGTGCCCGCCGGCTCGATTCTGCCGTTCCAGGGAGATGTATCCGATTTTGAGTCGGCGAAGGCCATGATCGATGCGGCGATTAAATTCGGCGGCAAGCTCGATATCCTCGTTAACAACGCCGGTATCGACCCCGCGGCAACTGTCGTCGAGATTCCAGTCGAGCAATGGCAGAAGATCATCAACATCAACCTGACCGGCGTCTTTCTGTGCAATCGCGCGGTGTCGCCGGGCATGGCCAAGCGCGGCTGGGGCCGCATCGTCAACATCGCCTCGGTCGCCGGCAAGGAGGGCAACCCCAACGCCTCGGCCTATTCCGCCTCGAAGGCCGGCGTGATCGGCTTCACCAAGGCGCT
>DBTM01000060.1:0-175 GCA_002307055.1 Clostridiales bacterium UBA1316 | reverse complement strand
GATCATCAACATCAACCTGACCGGCCCGTTCCTGATGATGAAGGCTGCGATCCCCGAAATGATCAAAATCGGCGGCGGCTCGATCATCAATATCGCCTCTCTCGCCGCGGTGCGCTGCATCCCCGCCATGCCCGCCTACACCGCGTCCCAGGCCGGCCTCCTCGGCCTGTCGCCG
>DBTM01000075.1 GCA_002307055.1 Clostridiales bacterium UBA1316 | reverse complement strand
CCGGAGCTTAAGGAGCTCGGCGAATTCAGCAAAATAACGCAGAGCGGCTGGGTGGGCGACTCAAGCGACGGCGTCTGGCCGGAGGATTTCCCGGAACAATGGGGGTCGTAAACATCACTAAAAGCGATAAGTAACGCATAATAAAGTCCGGACCATCCCGGCTAAGGCTGGGATGGTCCGTATGTGTCTGCATCAAGAAACGCAGAAATAAAGCATTATCGCTGAGAATTATTGTGATTGAGAAGATTACCCGAGATATGATAGAATACACTGAACAACGATATGTGATGTTTACAGCACAAAAAGCATGAGGATGCTGCCGGAAGGATGATGAGGATGCCCACAGGTTTCTACGGCATGATGCGTCACGGAGACGCAAATGAGACATTGCAGATGGTACAGCGGCTCAATCCGTTTGCGATGCCGTATCGAGTTCATGCGGTCGGTGCGGATGACCAGACATTGCTGATTGTTTGTGCCGGACCGCTCGAAAAGCTTGATTCCATGTATGCTGATACACCGGATATGACAGCAGTTATTTCCGGATCTATATACAATAGAGGAGCGCTTTATAATGAGTTATCCTGCGCCCGGCTGACGGCGGACGCTGCGCTTGTCTGCATGGCTTGGCGCCGATGGGGTGCTGAAACACCTCAGCATATTAATGGGGACTGGATGTTTGCTGTCTATTTAAAAGAGGTTAAAGAACTTTATCTTATCCGATCCTGGGGCTTTTCATCGTCCTATTATCGCATGGAGGGTACATCATTTGCGTTTTCGACCAATCTGAGAGCGCTGACAGAGCTGGAGGGCAAGCGAGCCGGCGTGGATATCAAGGCCCTTATGCTGGTCCTGTGTACCGCCGGTTTACCGGAGCCGGATGAGAGTCCGTACCGCGAGATTGTGCAATTGCCCCCGGCGTCGGTACTGCATCTGTCGTGCGGGCAGTTCCATATTAAAGAGTATTGGCGACCGAGCTGGGAGAAGCGCCAGACTATGGTCAGTGAAGAAGATGCGCTTGAGCAATTCGCGGCTTTGTACGCCGGGGCTGTTAAAGCGCGGCTGGAGCCTGATGGCAGCATCGGCGCAACCCTCAGTGCGGGGTTGGATTCTGGGTCCGTATGCGCTCTGGCAGCCCGTGCGCTCAGCCAGACTGAGCAAAAGCTATATGCGTGGACTGCGGTTCCAAAATATCCCGCGGAAGCTTACGCAACATCCTATTTACTGAGCGACGAAAGCGAAATGGCGTCAAATGTTTCCAAAAGCTATCCCAATATCATACATCGCCTGATTGATTGCGCGCAGACGAATCCGATTCGTTCGGTCTGGCGGCAGGAAGTCCTGACGGGCCGACCGCAATGGACTTGTGCCAATTATTATTGGATGGAGGATGTTTTAGCTGAGGCCGCTGCAAACGGCTGCGCCGCCGTGCTGCTCGGGCAATTCGGCAACGGTACTGTCTCCTGGTCACCGCAGCATATAAAGCTTTTTCCGAAAAGCCTGTTTTTTCCGGGTGTCCCATGGAAAAGATACATAAAATATCCAGGATATAAATTCCGGCAAAATATTGCCGGAACAAAAAAAGAGCTTTCTCATCAGATGAAAAAACCGGAGGATAAGTATCCGTCAGTGAATCCGGCATTGCTGCATACCGAAAATTTCAAGCAAATTCAACGTAGTGAAGCGTGGCAGCCGCCGAAAGAAAAAGGACAAGCAGCCTTGCAGGAGCTCAATATGGGGCTGTTCGATGTCCACTATCAAATGGGTTTTATGAGTGGTGTGGAATTCCGTGACCCGACATCAGATGTGGAGCTTATCCGTTTTTTGCTATCATTGCCGGAAAATATATATTTCCGGGACGGTATGGACAGGCGCGTCATGCGGCTGGGTATGAAGGGCATCTTACCAGACGAAAACAGGCTCAACCGTCACCGAGGCCGTCAGGGGGCGGACATTTTGCCGAGGATCAGGGAGAATATGGATTATGCCGAAAGTGCCCTGGCGTATATCAGCCAGTCGTCAATGGCCGGAGAAATCATCAATCTTCCATATATGGAAAGTATCTTAAGCCGGTTAAAGCGCGGAGAGACGAATGCATCTCTGATGCTCGAATGCAGTAAGCATTTGCTGCCGGGCTTTTCCTGCGGGTTCTTTACGGCGGATTATGATTTAAATAGCCGGTTTGATGGTTAAATTAATGACAGTATCCTCAAGCCGTCTAAGCTGCTATGATAATCTTGGAAGGAAACGTATGAAGAAAAACATCGCGTTGCTTCTCGCTGTCATTATTGCGCTCAATCTTATGGCTCTGGCGGGCTGTAATTCCACTGACTCCAGGTTGAAAACCAGCGCAGCCCCCAGTGCGAACGCTTCTGTATCTGCGGGTACGCAGACTTCCTCTGACGGCGAAGTTTACGAACTGATCGTTCAAAACCACGATCCTGCCACTAGCATCTGCGGGCAGTATGTTGAAGCGTGGGGCAAGAAGGTCGCAGATGCTTCCGGTGGGCGTATTAAGTTCATCTACTATCATGGCGGTTCTCTCGTCGGCGCGGATGATTCCGTCAACGCCGTCTTAGCCGACACGGCGGATATCTGCTGGAGTGCCGCGACGATATATTCCGGTCAATTCCCGATCTCCGAGTTTATCCAGCTCCCGCTGTCCGGCATCACCTGCGCGCGTATGGGCTGCGATGTGATGCAGGATATGTTTAAAGAAGTACCGGCTTTCCGGAACGAGTACCGTGATTTTAAGGTTATCATGCTCGGAAGCTGTACGTACGCCCCCATCAGCACAACAACCAAAAAGCTGACAACCGTGGACGATATTCAGGGGCTGCGCATCCGCGCCCCCGGCTCCACCTGCGCTCTGTGGTGCAGTTCCGTCGGTATGAGTCCCATGACCGTTGCCACGCCTGATACGTATGAGATGCTCCAAAAAGGCGTTATCGACGGTTGCCTGAACGACTGGCATAATATTTCAGCCTTCAAGCTTTATGAAAACCTCCATTACATCATGGATTATCCGACACCCGGCTCCCCAATCTTTATGCTGATGAACAAGAAAAAGTACGAGTCGCTGCCAGCCGACCTTCAGGGCATTATCGATAAATATTCAAACGAATACGCCTCGGAAATGGCCGGTATCTATTGGGATTCCACCCGCGCGTGGATCTATGATCACGCCAAGGAGTACGGTGTGGAAATTTACAAACCGTCCGATGCGCTCTACGCATACTTCACCAGCGATGCAGTTAAAGAGAAAGTCCACAAGCAGTATATAGAATACCTAAACGGTTTTGGTCTTGACGGACAGGTTATCTATGACAAGTGCATGGAAATTGTCTCCCGTTATTCCGCCAAGTATGCCGAGCCTTGGACGCAGAGCATCAGCATTGAGGATTTCAAGGGTTAAGAAATTGAATGGGGTTATCATGAACTGAGCGTGAATTTCAGTCGCAATGAATTCTCATTTCAGGATTTTAGATAAGTAAACAGCGAGCGAAGCCCGGTCTCGGATCTCAGTCTTGTCATAGATGCTGGAGATATAGTTTTTAACAGTGCCTTCCGTGAGATACAGCCGCGAAGCAATTTCGCTGTTTGTATAGCCTTCCGCCAGAAAGCGGCATATATCCAGCTCCCTTTCTGTCATATTTTGCAAAAACACCCTGCTTCTCGCGGTAGGCGCTTCGGGCAGCCGCACTTTTCCCATATAAGCCGCGAGAGCGGACATCACCTTTTTATCAAGTGTACTTTGCCCTTCCAGAACGCTGCGCGCGGCGTTGACCAGGGCTTCCCGGCCGGCGTCCTTTAAAATATAGCCGTCGGCGCCATTTTGAATCGCCGAAATAATGTTTTTCTCATCATAAAAGGTTGTCAACACCAGAATTTTCATATGACTATACTGAGCCCGCAGCTTTCGGATGAGCTCAAGCCCATCCATACCAACCATTCTGAGATCGACCAGTGCGATATCGGCGCTGCAGTTTTCGAGAAGCTTGAGTGCGGCGGCGCCATCTGTCGCCGTACCCACCACCGCAAAATCGTCTTCCATAAAAAAGATGAGCTCCAGGCTCTCCAGCAGGAGCGGCTCATCATCCACCAGGATTATCTTCGTAATTTTTTTCACGCTAGTCAGTCACCTCAATCGGCAGCCAGATTGTCACCGAAAAACCCGGCCCGCTCCGGCAGGTTATATATCCGCCGTTGGCTTTCAGATATGACTCGATTTTTTTCAGCCCAAAGCCCTTACTTTCCTCCGCCTTGGACGGCAGCTGCCCGAAGCCATTGTCAGTTACCACCATTTCAATATAATCGCCGCCGAAACGCATGTTTAGAGTCACATTGCTTGCTTTTCCGTGCTTGACGCTGTTTGTCAGGCACTCCTGTGTGGTACCGTAAAGGAAACGGGCATGTTCCGCGCTGATAAACATGCAGAGGACATCTGCGGGGATATCTCCTAAATTACTGCGAATGCGCATGTTGGCGTCCATTTCAAACTGCCTGAGGCATATGGTCAGCGTTTTTACGAGATCCCCCAGGGATACAGAGGTATCCCTGCTGTCCACAAGCCGGACGCTTTTCCTGATTACCTGAAGGCTTTCGCGCATACGCTCCCCAGCTGCCGCTACCTTGGTATCGGCCATTTCAGCGCTGACGCCGCGGATGGCTTCCGCCGCATCAATGGCCATGATCGCCGCTGTGATTGTATGACCGACGCTGTTGTGTATATCACGGCTGATCTTCTCCCGCTCCTCATACCGGGCGACTTTATCGGTCATTGAGTTGCGAAGCTCGAGAAGCTCTACCTCCTGAGTCACGCGATGGATGTTGAGCATGAGGGCTGACGTTCTGTTGCTGAGTATACAAAATACGACTGCGAAACAGAGGTAAATGAAGATTCTGGGCATCGCGGCAAACTGAATAATATTCCTGATGCCTTTAAACGGCTCCAGAATCTGTGCAAACATGATGTAATTACTGAGGATATGTGAAAAAAAGATGTTGATCACCGATTCTGCGCAAATGACGATCATAACGCGCTTATTATAGTACAATGCGGCAACCACCGTCGGCAAAATCAGGATTAACATCAGCTGAAACGTAAATGCCGCATAGCACAGCCCCGAAGCAATGACCGAACAGGACAATACGGCATATTTGACCCATGATTTTTTAATGTGAAACACATCAACAAACACTGTCGGCAGAAGCAACGGGGCAAGAATCAGAGCCAGCATCCGGCTGAGTGTAAAGCCTGGTACATACATCACATAATATTTGCACAGAATCCCGATAAGTATCATGATATAAAGTTCTATGCGCGATACTCTGGACGCGAGGCAGTTAACTTCTGCCTCGTTTTTTTTCAGCAATTCCCGGTAAGCTTCCAAAATAACACCACACAGTCTCAAATTTATATCAGTTTATATTATTGTATCTTCCTGGCCGTCTATATTCAAGTCAATTCCTACAGCAAAATATCCTGCATAACCTTTTTACACTCTTCATACCCCAAATAATCATTAGTAAAAGGGATGTTCGAGGGATTTTTATCTTCGGGCTTCCCTTTTTGTTTGCATAGACGCCCATGCGTACGGGTAAAAATCATCATTGTACACAAAAATACAATCCTAATTTGTATACCTGTTTGTTAAGTTGTGACCGCAGTCACTTCCCCCCGCTATAAAGCCCCCGCTATAATAGGCATGGGTATAATTAATATACAACAACCAAAAAGAGGAGGAAAATTTGTGAAAAAGGTATATTCAGCTATTGTACTGATACTCGTGTTTGCGTGCATTTTCTCTCTCGCTGCGTGTGGCGGCAAGACCGAACAGGCCTCAACATCGCCGCAGGCTTCCGTGTCGCCAACGGCAGCTGGGACGAGCGACGGGAGTTCCGCGCCGACAACAGCATATCATCTCGGAATGAATGTCTGGGGAACGGCACCAGTCCTGACGGCTTACGGCAACGAGGAAGAGTATGCCCTCAAAGCAATCGGCATGACGAGCGATCGCGCCAGCGACGACAATAATGCCGATAAAGAGCTGCAGAATATTCAGAACTTCATCTCACAGGGTGTGAACGGCCTGCTCATTCAAGGCGCGGGCGCGACGACAATTCCGCAGATGGGCATTGAAGCCGCGAAAGCAAAAATCCCGTTTGCGCTGGCTATCTTCACGGGTACACCAGATGTCCGCACTGAGCTCGCCAATTCGAACGAGTATTACGTAGGCGCCGCCGCATCCGACCTTCAGGCGGACGGGCGCATCCTGGCCGAAAAAGCGCTTGCCGACGGCGCGAAGACCGCGTGCATCATAGGCGGCAACATCGGAGACCTCAATATGGATAACCGCTCAAAGGGCTTTACAGAAGGCTTCAAGGCAGGCGGCGGTACTGTTGTTGCCGAGGAGCGCTGCACTGATAACAGTGAGTGCCTGGCAAAAGCTTCAAGCATGCTCTCGGCAAACAAGGATGTTAATTGCATCTACATTATGGTCGGCGACTATGTCGAGGGCACGTTAACTGCGCTTGATACACTCGGTATCCAGGGCGTAAAGTGCTATACCTCCGCTGTAAACGCGGGCAGCGCCAAATACATCACAAGCGGACAGATCGTTGCGGGCAGCGGCGGCACCACTCTTGCCTGTGACGTCGCACCGACTCTTCTGATGAATGCGCTTGACGGCCATCCGATCAAAGACGCAGACGGCAAAGCCCCGTTCTTTGCCATTCCCACGTCGCTCGTCACAAAAGATAACGTAGATGCGTATGTCGCGGTGTTCTTAGCCAAGGATGCTCACCCTGTGACGGCAGATGTGCTGAAAACCCTTTGCTACCGTTACAATCCGGATGTGACGTATCAAACGTATGTTGATACAATCAAGAACCAACTGACCGTCGATGCCATCCTGAAAGCGAACGGGAAATAAGAATCGTTTACCGGGCACATATTTATATAAGGGACATTATGCAGCTTCCGGCAACTCCGGAACCGCCGCCAGCGGCGGTTCAGGGTTGCTGGGGGCTGTCAGAAAAAAATGAGGTGACCTATGCAGCAAAGAAGCTTAACCGCAAAGGATACGCCGGTCAGCATGGGCGGGATAAAAAAGAAGCTCTTATTCGCGGGAATATTTATCGTCACGGTGGCGGTTATATTCTGCGTGTTCAACCTGTTGACACATGGCAATTTCCTGGAATGGATGAATATAAAAATCATACTCGGCAATATGGTTTACCCGACGTTTATGGCGTGGGGTATGTGTTTTCTCTTCGCCTGCAGCTACAATGATATGTCATGGGGCGGCGTTGTCGTCCTGGCGTCGTTCGGAACCGGCGTTTTCGGCAATATGTACGGCTTTGCCGCCGGACTTATCGCGGGTGTTGTTGTCGGCACGATCCTTGTATTTGTAAACTTTTGCATATTCGCGTTCACAAAAATACCATCTTGGATAGCCAGCCTCAGCCTTGCGATGATTTACGAAGCCTTTGCCGTGTTCCTGTTCACCGGCGCATCGACGGGGCCGCTTGTCGCAACTCCGATGGACAGAGATTTGCGCATACTCGGGCAGCTGCCATGGAGTTTACTTGTTCTCACGGCGGGCTTCATTATCATTTACTTTGTATATAACCGCACGATCATCGGTTTTAATATCCGGGCTATCGGCGGGAATGCTGCCGTCTCGCGCGCCCTCGGCGTGGATGTGAAAAAGACGCTGTTATGGGTTGGCCTAATATGCGGCCTGCTGATTGGCGTCACATCATTTCTGCAGGAGAGTTATTCGGGCATTACAACTGTCAAGACGGGGCTGTCAAGCATTTTTCTTATCTTCCAGCCGCTTGCAATCGCCCTGCTTGCAGATATCATGCAAAAAAAGATAAATATTATAATCGCTGTGCCTGTGTGCGGGTTTTTGCTGTACGCCGTGTTTAACCTGATGACGCTGCTGCATGTCCCGTCAGGGACGCTGCAGGAGGCTATGCTTTGCCTGTTCATCATTGTGTTTGCTGTTTTCGGTCAGCGCGGTATAAAGGGGGTCGTAAAATGAGCAGCAATGAAAATATCCTTGAAATCAACGGACTTTATAAAAGCTTCGGCTCCACGCGTGCCAACCGGAATATTAGTTTTACTCTGAAGAGGGGGGAGATTAAGGGACTGATCGGCGAGAATGGTTCCGGCAAGTCTACGCTGCTGTCGCAAATTGCCGGCTTATACGGTTACGACGCCGGAGAAATGCTCCTGAACGGTAAACCTTACGCGCCCGCGAGCCCGCTTGACGCGAACAGCGCAAAAATCGCCATGGTGACGCAGGAACTCGGCGTCGTGGATAAGCTGCCTGTGGGGATAAACATCTTCCTCGGACGGCTCGGCCAATTTACCAGAAATGGTGTTGTCAACATAAAGCAGCTGAATAAAGCCGCTGCCCGGATTTTTGAGGTTTGGGACTTGCCCCCTGTACCGCTTACGGCAATGATGTCGGGCATGATGATTGAGCAGCGCAAGATTGTTGAGCTGGCGCGGGCGATGTCGGTTGAACCGGAGATACTGCTTCTTGACGAGATCACGCAGTCGCTGTCGCTTAACAACAGAAACAATTTATACGCGATGATCAATAAGCTCAAGGCGATGGGCAAGTCCGTCATCGTAATCACGCACGATATTGAGGAGATGCTTGCAATCTCCGACTCTATTACCGTTCTGCGCGACGGAGAGGTTGTCGGCGACGTGAAGACGAGCGAAACGACGGCGGATCAAATCAGGTATATGATGGTCGGCCGCAACATCAGCGGGGACTATTACCGCGCCGATCATAAGCCTGACTACTCGGACGAGGTCATCCTTACGGTCGAAAACGTTTCTGTCGCCGGAGAAATCGAGAACATTTCGTTCGATCTGCACAAGGGTGAAATACTTGGTTTTTGTGGGCTCTCCGATTCGGGCATTCACGCAGTCGGAAGAGTTGTGTATGGATTAACAAAGAAAACGCACGGCAGCGTGCGTCTGGGCGCCGGCGGCGAGGAAGTTAAAAGCGCTCCGGACGCTATGCGCCGTAACATGGCATATGTGCCTAAAGATAGGGACAACGAGGCGCTGATGATTCACGCCAGCATACACGATAATTGTACGCTGCCGTCACTTAACGAGTTAGAAGGTGCTGTCGGTTACCTCTCACCTGCGAAGCTGAAAAAGCTCTCGTGCGAAACAGTGGCTAAAATGACCGTAAAATGCACCGGCATTAATCAGGCGACGGACGCGCTGTCCGGCGGCAATAAACAGAAGGTGAACCTCGGACGATGGCTTGCAAAAGACCTGAAAGTGCTTGTACTTGACTGCCCAACGCGCGGCGTTGACGTCGGCGTTAAGGGGTATATCTACGGGCTGATGAAACAGGCGAAGACCGACGGTATAGCAATTATCCTGATTTCTGACGAGCTGACGGAAGTTCTCGGCATGGCAGACAGGCTGATTGTTCTAAAAGGCGGCTGCATGATTAAGACAATACGGCGTGACGAGGAGTTTACGGAGCGTTCCGTAATAGAGGTGATGATATGACGAAGAAGTATAATTTTAAGCTGCAGACCATAGTGCCGTTCATTGCGTTCGCAGTTATTTTCCTGTTTTTCACGATTGCGAGTAAGGGAAAAATGGTGTCGGCATATAATCTGGGAATGCTGATCGATCAGTCGATGGTCATTATACTCATCGGCAGCGGTACGCTTTTCGTTGTTGCGCAGGGGAGTATTGACCTGTCTGTCGGCGTTAATCTCGCACTGTCGGGCGTCATCGGTATGTGGGCGGCTCTGGCGTTGGGGATACCGATTCTGCTTGTTCCCGTCGCACTCGCCGTCGGCGCGATTGTCGGCATATTCAACGGCACGCTTGTCAGCAAACTGAAAGTACCGTCGTTTGTACTCACAATAGCAATGCTTATCGGTGTACGCGGCGTCGTCCTCATGTTACAGGTGCAGATCGGTGCGCAATATTTGCCGTCTTCGCTGCGCATACTCAATGAACCGTTCGTCAAAATACCAATGTTTATTGTAATCCTCGCTGTTATGACGTATATCTTTGAATTCACAAAGTCCGGGCGGTACAGCCGTGCAATTGGCGAGAATGAAACAGTCGCAAAATTCGCCGGTGTACCGATTACAAAAATGAAGATTTTAGCGTTCGCGCTGTCAGGCCTCATGGCAGGCGCAGCGGCGATATTCTCGATTATCACAGTCGGCGGTACGAGCCAGACAATGGGTTCTTTTACAGAAATGAAAGTTGCGATGGCGGTGTTCCTCGGCGGCGTGCTTGTCACGGGCGGTACGTCGGCAAAAATTTACAAAATGCTGCTGGGCTCTTTTTCGATTACAGTCATCGTGAACGGTCTGGCGATAATTGGTTATCCTGAAACTCAGGCATCGGAGTCGGTTCAAGGCTTACTGCTGCTGCTGATACTGTTTATCACAATCATCGCGACAGGGCGCGACAGGAAACGCGAAAGACCGCCTGTTGAAGAAATACCATCTGATAACTGACATGTCGGCAATCAGCCTAATATTTAGCAAATTTTGTTGACATTTTGATCAGCAAGTTGTATTATAAACGTAATTTAATACTGTTTCCGTGCCATGCTGTCTAAGGGGTTCACCTATGATTGTATGGCCTGAGCATAAGTAGTTTGTTAGTTTGCTCACGGGGTTGACGTTGGAAACGACTCGGCCTTCACTTTTGAGAAGGGGACAATCAGTATCCACATTATTGTGGGGTTCTGCCTGTATAATGAATGGCAGTCTGTTTGTGTTTTCTCAAACAGACTGCCATTTTCTTTTGATATCCTTCCCGGGGCGTAATCCTGTATGGGGCAGGATTACGCCCAATGTCATTAAGATAAGGAAATAACTCAAATACGCATCGAAAAGAGCGGAGTATCAAAAAGGGTACCCCGCCTTTTTTTTGTCTAAAATACGAAGAAAATTCATAAAGCACTTGACAGGATGTAAAAATTTTGCAGCGAAGCCTTAGAAGAATTTATTTTTTGGAGGCTTAGCTGATGAACGAATATCCAAACACAGTAAGAGAAAAGTTGACTTATCTGATCAAAGAGATGTCACAATTGCGAGTGCCTTTTGTCAAAGACCCAGATAAAGATTTTACGCGCAACCGCAAATTACCCTTCGAAACTATGGTGAAAACTATAATATCCATGGGCGGGAACAGCATTAACAAAGAGCTGCTCGATGCAAATGACTATAATGCAGATACAGCAACGACATCCGCATTTGTCCAGCGACGGGATAAAATTCAGCCGTTTGCCTTTGAGTTTTTATTCCGCAAATTTACTCAGTCATTTTCAGCGGCTAAAACATACAAAGGATTCCGATTGCTTGCTGTTGATGGCTCCGATCTGCACATTGCCACTGACCCCAGTAATCCCGATACATATTTTCATTCCATGGGGGAAAAGGATATAATCTGCTGCATCTTAATGCCATGTATGATCTGTGCAACAAAATATACGTTGATTCCACTGTTCATCCCAGCAGACAGTCAAATGAAAATAAGGCACTTGTCACCATGGTCGACCGAACAGATATCAAAGATAACGTTATCGTCATCGCTGACAGAGGCTATGAAAGCTACAATAATCTCGCTCACATTGAAAGGAAAGGCTGGAATTATGTCATCCGAATCAAAGATATCAAAAGCAACGGCATTCTTTCAGGACTTCATTTGCCAGATACGGCGGAATTCGATACATCGGTCCAGAGAATTCTTACAAAAAAACATACGAATGAGGTCAGAGTCCATCCCGAGATTTATCGCTTCCTTGCTGCCAGCTCGCCATTTGACTTCCTGGACCTCAACTCAAACAAATATTACCCAATGTCTTTCAGGCTTGTTCGCTTTAAAATTACGGATAATTCTTACGAAACCATTATTACAAACCTGAACCAAACTGATTTTACGCCAGAAGAAATCAAGGAACTATACCATAAGCGTTGGGGCATTGAAACCTCATTCAGAGAACTAAAGTACGCCGTCGGACTGACCAACTTCCATGCAAAAAAGGTGGAGTACATTGTTCAGGAAATTTATGCAAGATTGATTATTTACAACTTTTCTGAAATGATTACCTCGCACGTAATCATTCGTTACCGAGATCGCCAATACTCTTATCAGGTCAACTTTACTGTCGCCATTCACATCTGCAAGCGTTTCTTTCGTAACAATGTACTCACACCCGACGTCGAAGCCCTGATTCAAAAGAATATTCTACCCATTCGTCCTGGTAGTAAGGAAAAACGCAGAATCCGTTTTAAAACGGCAGTCAGCTTCATTTACAGAGTAGCATAACTTATTTTTTTTTCATACTCATTTAAGCAGATTTTTCGATCTGTTAATTTTGTGTACCCAATTTTACGTTTTTGCCTAAGGCCTCCTCGTTCTTAACGGAGTTTTTCGCGTGGTGTTCTTCGTTTTGTTATTACCTTTCGGTTTTTTCCTTATCTTAATGACATTGGGATTACGCCCTCCTCCTACATTTCAGGACTAAACGCTTTAATACCCGATTAGCTGTTTGTAATATCAGTCTATAATATGGATTCAGGCTTTTCAATATCCTTGCAGCCTTTATCTGTTCCTGAAGTATAAATATATTCTATCTTCATTCTGTGTGGTGTTCCACATCATGACCGTCTGTAAAACATTCCTGTTTTGCTATTTCTTTGATAGTCCAGCAGAACAAAGTGAAAATCATATTTATTCTCGTTAATGGCGAGAATCTGAGCGTTGCCTGACGTAAATGAGATATCGACCAGAATCCTCGGGTTCTTCTGATAAAAGGCCGTCAGGCATTTAGAGACAATGGCGCTGGAGGTGCTGACTGCCGATACCGAAATATGGCCGATGGTGCCGGTTTCGGCCTGCCTGATGCGAAATATTGCCTTTTCAGCTGTCTGCACAATGTCGATGGCATAAGGCAAAAATTCTTTTCCGGCGGTCGTCAGTTCCACAGCCCTGTTGTTGCGCAGAAACAGCCGTGCGTCAAGCTGCTTTTCCAGCTCGTTGATATGATGGCTGATACCAGGCTGTGTTATGCCATTCCGCTTTGCAGCCTTGGTAAAGTTCAGCGTTTGAGCAACGGATATAAACATTTCAGCTGCGTAATGTCCATGATGCCTCTCCCTCGGCTTTACTTTTGCCAGTTAAAAAGCATTATAACATGAAATTCAAAACAATCAAAGGGTGGTGTAATAGTGGAATCACAGTTGCACAAGATACATATCAATAATAGGTCCCCTAAGAAGCATACAGACAAATGTACCGATTTTGATATGACTTTTATCTACGAATAAAAGAATCGCACAAATACTTGACATTTAACTATATCAATTATACCAAAGGTTAATCGAAAGTATATTTACTTAAGCTTACAAAAAAATAACGCCCACAAATTAACAGCAAATTGTTGCAATCTGTGGGTTTTATTCGTGCAGATTTAAAGGCTATCAGCTCACAAAGTTTAATCTTCAATTCGTTTTTCCAGCTTCAAAGCCGCATAATCATGCTGTTCGATATCTAGCTGCACAATTGTACGTCAGTTATTGCATCCATGTTCATGCTCATGACAGGAATCACCAGAGTCAGCCAATGATCCCTCTAGCCATTGATGAACAACCTCTTTAACATCACCCATACAGCCTCGAACGACGTCTATCCCTGCATTGTTTAATACATTGACAGCCCCCTGCCCCATATTGCCTGCAAGCATAACTGTAACGCCCATTTCCGAAAGCGTTTGCGCGATGTTCGATTTACAGCCGCAGCCTGCTGGCGAGGCAATTGTATCCTGCAAGGTAATATCTTTATTATTACCGTTGACTGTGAAAACGGTAAAGTACTCACAATGACCAAAATGATCGTCAATGAGATTCTGCCGGGATGGTAATGCAATTTTCATGAGATTGACCTCCAAATATTCTTATTGTTAAGCGCCGTTATTGACATATGTTCATTACCAGCTAATTATATTACGTTAATAGCATATGTCAATAACTAAATTCAATGTGGTATTTAGGAGAAAAATTTAAGGGAAATCATATTATCATTATGGCCGTAGACGAAAATGAGTTTTCGGCTCAATACTAAAGACTAGCAAAAACGGTGCTGTTAGAGATGGTTATTCTGTTTAGTAAGCTTCTCGATATGCTTATTCAGAAGATTGGTGGTGCCACTCGAATCAATTACATTTTCATAATTTACAATAAGACCGTAACTGGCGCTCCATTGGTATCTTATATGCATGGGATCATCTGTTATTTCAAACACATTATTATGCGGTCCAATCATCACAACCTTGCCACCTATCTCACCGCATACACTTGAGATTAGCTCAATTGCACCGTCAATCTCATCATTATCTTCATACTTGATATAAATCAGTTTTCCGCTGACAACGGTATTTTATGCTTTTGTAAAAGACGGGAAATTTACGCATGTCGCTGGGATGGCTGAATCAACGATAAATAACGGCAGCGTTTGTGTCAAAGGACAAGCCGCACCGCAACGGGTTTAGAGTATAACGTTTCGGCTTCCTATTGTAAAAAGAATTGCAGAACACATGTAAAATAAAGGAATATAAAAAGCTTAACGGCAAGCCGGTATCGGATAATCTGTTAATAGATATCAAATAGGTTGTTTCCTTTGAGTCGTTCGTTCTTTATACGTTTTAGTATAAATACAAAAATAAACACTAAAAAGCAAACCCCTGCAACTAACTGCGATATACGAATCGGCCTAAGGTATAGGCTGTCGGTTCTGAGACCTTCAATCCAGCAACGCCTCAGCCCATAGATTGCCAGATAAAGCGTCAAAATTTCACCAGGTAATTTTTTTCTTTTACGAAACCAAATCAAAAAGAAAAAGAGACCAAAATTCCAGAGTGATTCGCACAAAAAAGTGGGGTGAACCGATATGTAACTCATGCTACTCGTGTCGAAAATCTGCATTCTCCATGGTAAATTTGTAGCAGCGCCGAATGCTTCCTGATAAATAAAATTGCCCCATCTGCCAATAGTTGTCCCAACGCCAGGTATGGCGCCATCAAGTCCAATAAATCAAGGATTTTAAGCTGACGCTTCTTTGCAAATATATAAGTTGCTGTCAAGGCCGCAATAATACCGCCGTATATCGCAAATCGCATTGACAAGTCTCTATATGCTGCATATACTAAATATAGAACATTATATATATTATAGAATCTTATCTATTTGGATGGTGCAGTATATGGATTTAAACTACAAAAGCACAGCGCAGATATTAAAAGCGCTCGCTGATGAGACGAGGCTTCAGATCATCGATATGCTGACCGGCGGTGAGCTTTGCGCGTGTAAAATACTTGAAGGTTTTGAAATTACACAGCCAACCCTATCGTACCACATGAAAATCCTGACTGACTGGGAGTTTGTTGACGGCAGACGAGATGGTGCATGGATGCGCTATACCTTAAAAAAGGATGCTTTTTAAAGTATCCGCGGTCTTTTAGAAAACATTTTCGGAATTAAAAGTCTGTCCCTGAGTGAAAACTGCTGTAAAAGCAATTAAGGAAGTCTTGACATGGTTGTGTTTCAATTTTTAAATAGTCAATTGCTTAAGATGAATTGGCTTTCCGATCTGGTAAAGCTGCTGGTAAAAAATGTGTTTAGCTTGGACATTAATACCCGTCTTGGAGGAAGCGTTCATTTTTTCATTATGATGTCATAAAGATTTTTATTTTACTGTCTGTTCTAATATTTATTATTTCATATATTCAAAGCTATTTCCCACCGGAACGTACAAAAAAGATCCTTGGCAAGCACCATGGAACCGGCGCAAATCTTCTTGGAGCGCTGCTTGGTACGATAACGCCGTTTTGCTCCTGTTCCTCCATTCCTCTTTTTATCGGATTCACAAATGCAGGACTACCAATAGGTGTGACATTTTCTTTTTTATTATCATCTCCGCTTGTAGATTTAGCTTCTGTTTTACTTCTGGCAAGTATATTAACTGGAAAATTGCAATTGCCTATGTTGTTGTCGGTGTGCTGTTTGCCGTTCTCGGCGGAACGATTATAAGCAAAGCAAAGCTTGAAAAGTATGTGGAGCCATTTGTCTATAACAATAAGATAGCTGAGTTAGAACAGACTGCGTTGACAACGCGTGACAGGCTTGAGTTTGCCGGCGAACAAGTGCAGAGCATCGTCAAAAAGGTCTGGCTTTACATTTTACTCGATGTCGGCATCGGTGCAGCGATTCACAACTGGATACCGGAGAATATCATTACTGCAGTCCTCGGTCAGGACAAATGGTATTCCGTATTTCTCGCAACTTTTGTTGGGGTTCCTATGTATGCCGACATATTTGAGACTCTGCCTATCGCGGAGGCCCTTGTGTTAAAGGGTGTTGGACTTGGAACGGCTCTTTCCTTTATGATGGTTGTAACAGCTCTCTCACTCCCTTCAATTATCATGCTCAAGAAGGTCGTAAAAACAAAACTTCTTGTAATTTTTGTTGGTATCGTTACAGTTGGCATAATTATCATCGGATATGCTTTTAACACATTTGGATATTTATTAATGTGAAGCGAATAAGGCATTGAGTATAACCATACTTTATTTCTTGTGTATTGGAAAAGCCAACACTATATAAATCTTTAGGAGAATGAAAATTATGACAATCAAAATTTTGGGATCAGGCTGCAAAAACTGTGTGACGCTTGCCGAGAATACAAAGACCGCACTTTCAGAACTTGGTCTGCAAGCAGAAATGATAAAAGTAACCGATTTTTCTGAAATTGCTCAGTATGGTATCATGTCCACGCCGGGGCTTGTTATCGACGAAAAGGTTGTATCCTTTGGAAAAGTACTCAAACCAAAGGAAATTATAAAATTGCTTGAAAAGATTGCGAAGTAGTGATATGTCGAACGGAACAATATATGCAATCTCTGTAAGTCCGGAAAGGGGTCAGCTAAAAAAAGAAGTTCCTGAAGCTAATCTTATAATAAACTTCGGAATCGAAAACGATGGTCATGCGGGGGCTTGGGGACGTCAGGTTACTTGCCTCAGCATGAAAAGTGTTCACAATTCAAACATAGCAAACAACCTGCACATGGGTCCTGGTGATTTTGCGGAGAATATCTTAATTGATGGGCTGGAGTTTTCTGATATTGTGGTTGGGAACCATCTGCGATTGGGCCGTGATGTCATACTCGAAGTGACCCAGGTTGGCAAAGAGGATCATCCCAGTATTGTCAGCAGAACCTTCGGCGTAAGCCTTTTGCCGAGCGAAGGTCTGTTTTGCTCAGTTGTGAAAGGCGGCAGAATAGCAAAAGGTGATTCAGTGGAAAAGATTTAGGACGCGTTGTCTATCCAAAAAAGTGGAATAATTATAACAACAAACTAAAGCACCTATCCCTTGGCTGGATAATATGGGCATTCAGCTTTTATGCACATTTCATTATAGATAAACTGCGTGCATATGTATTTATTATCGCTAGATTCGGTGAAGCAGCCAAAATACTCTTTTGCGATCTCTATAGCGATCATTGAATCTCGTTTGCAGCAGCGTGGACCACCGAGCCGACTGATAGCTGTCAATGCAAGCGCTGTCAGCCGGTTTGCGTTGCCTCTATCTTCCCTAGAATATGGCGTAACCTGATGGATAATGGAATAGGCAATACCGACACCAATGCCAGCGCCGCACGCGCCATGTGTACCGCATATTCCGCCGACAATAGCTTTACCCCGGGAGATTGCTTCTTGTATAGATGTGATGTTCTTATGGTTTTTATTGTTGCCATAAGCCGCCACTAAAATAGCGGGTACGATGCTGTGATATTCCGGCCCGTGCATATGCAGCTTCGGTAGGTCATAGATACACAGAGCCAGCTCAATCGGATCAGTCAGATCACTATCAATACAAATTTGCTCAACAAGCTCCAATATGTCTTTTCGATGACATACATCGCAAACATAGTGACCTTCCAGGCAAAAAACATGTGTCAGTTCAATTCCGCCGCAATAATAGCATTCAGCCTGGAATGCTTTATCCGGTGTGTAAATCAATTCTGCTCCGCATACCATACACCCGGAGATATTATCATTATCAGAGCAGCAGGTGTCATTACTCATTTTTTGTTATCTACTCCAATACATAAAATTTGCTACACCCTTACAAGAACCTGCTTGATGGCTGGCTTCATTGACATTGTACCGCCGCCCTGGCTGACAATCTGCAGTATCAGTTCAGGGGCTTTCACGACGCTCCCTGCGAGTAAAGTGACATTATGCTTTCCGAATACTTGCGGACAAAGGGGCGTTGAGGGGCCAATTAAACAGACTTTTCTTGCACTTCCGCAGTGTGAAAGTACCTCATCTATCGTGTGGTTAATTATAGTCGTTGCTGTGATAACGACAACATCACACTTGGGAAGATGGAGAGGAATGGTATCGCTTGAAAATAATTTACTGTCCTCAGGCACATCCTGTTCAAAAACATAAATATTATTTACCTTATCCTTTATCTCAGATAATATTGGCCTGAACTCGCCGACCATACCAAAAGTGTCGTTCGGTCCAACATCCATTGCACTTGTCACATTACCGGTAGCCCATACAGCCTTCAGATCATTGAAAACAGCATTAATAGCAGCTAGTCCAATCGCCGCTTCCAGGCGATTTTCGCTTTTTGCCCATGGAATAATTTCCGCGCCGTCTTTCCCTATGATACTGCCTGCGTCATCCAAAATGCCGCAGCATTCGCCCAATTCATTTCTGAAGGTATAGGCCAGTCCGCAGGAGGCGTCATCGAGCATAACGCACGTATAGCCAAGCCCTGCGCGAATATCCTTTACCTTCCTTTGAGCAACTCTTGAAAGAGCATGCTCTATCAGCTCGTCAATGATCATTTTGCATTCTCCATTTCCACATGATTGACTTATCAAATACTGTTGTTGTCCTAAGACTTTTTTGCAATTCTACAATCGGAATATTACCTTCTAATTCAATGATGATAATGCTGCTCGTGTTCATGGCTACTACAGCCGCAGCTGTCGTCATGAATATGCTCTCCTTCATAAATCATGGCATATTCGTAATCAAAGCAGGTTAGGATACGGGATACAAGTGTTTCCAGCTGTTTTTCAACCTCTCTGAGTTCAATTCCAAACACAATAGCCGCGAAGCCCATTTGTACTTCGCAGGGCGGCTCCGGCATATTCTGCGAACCCTTGGTCTGGACCTCATCTCCCGTTGTCGAGACTATGATCGTCTCCTCGCCGCATGTTGCGTATCCCTTAACATGACCGATAATAACATCTTTTTCGTTTGCCCAGGCATTTATGGATTCCATTTCATAAATTAGCTTATCCAACAGTCTGCGCATATCGCCTATATTTTGAAGCTTTATAACAAATTGCACGGATACAACCCTTGCTTCATCATGAAGATTGGCATTCATTTTAATTTCAATTTTATCTTTGCTCATTTTTTCGCCCTTTCCCGCGATGACAGGTAATCATTTTTTTGCAGTTAATTTATGATCGCTGACCAAAAGCTTTCATCTATCAACTGTGTTCCCGTAGTTTTATGTATAGCAGCGCTTTTATTAAGGGACATAAGATCCTCTATTATAATGTCTGACGTTTCGCTGTCTACAAGATCGACCTTGTTCAATAGAATACAATCGGCACAATCAAGCTGCGATTCGATCATCGCCGACATTGCTCTGCGGAGTCTTTTCCATCTGGATGCATCGGCTACCGCCAATATTTTGACTGGAATATTCAGTGATATTTCAATGGATTCTTTAATTTGACGCGGATAAGCGACACCGGTTGCTTCAATGATGATCCAAAGAGGATTCATCTCCTGCCGAATCTGCCTGATATCGCTCAGCAGAAAGCCTCCTGAAGTACAACAAGCGCATCCAGAGAAGAGATCCTTTACTGCCAGCCCCTGCGATTTTAGCAATTTATCATCAACACCGACATCCCCAATCTCGTTTTCAACAATCATCACCGTGGTACCGCCGGTGTTGCCCTCTTTGGCAATGATGTGCTTTGCCAATTGAAGTAGAATGCTCGTTTTCCCAGAACCGAGAAAACCGCCAAGTAGAAGTATTTTCATAGAATAGCAAATCCTTATTCGCCAAAATATGCGATGAACAAGGCTTATTCCTTTCAAATAATAGCACAAAATATGCAGTTTGAGATTTACAGTAATAAAGGCAAATGGCGGAATACCTGTAAACCGCCATTTGCCTTTATTCAGATGTTCAAAGCTTTAATTACCGCACTCATCATGATGCTGATGCTCATGGCAAACAGAGCCCGTTGATTTTAGATCGCCCTTCAGATAACTATTGACAGCTGCCTCAGCGGGACCCGATGCTCCGACAATGACCTCGATGTCTTTTTCATTAAAGATATCGATGGCGCCGCCGCCCATTCCGCCTGAAATAATTACTTTTACGCCTAAATCATTTAAAAAGTTTGGAAGAAAGCCAGGTCTGTGTCCTGGGTTGGGAATAGCTTCGCTTTTAACGATTTTACCATTTTCTGTGTCAAAGATGATAAAGCTTTCGCAATGACCGAAATGCTCCGTCACCATTTTTCCTTCACTGGCTACTGCAATTTTCATATCAAATACCTCCGTTTTTTTAGTTATTGTTAATTCAATGAGCTCGGCAACAGGATCAAGCCAAGCACCATCAAATAGTTCAATCATACCTTGATCGCAGGCCGCTGAAATCTTAGGGTCAATCGGCAGCTTGGCAAGTACCTTCAGGTTATGCTTTTCAGCGATAGCTTCAATATGACTTTCACCAAATATCTTGTAATCCTTATCGTTATCCGGACATTTGAAGTAGGACATATTCTCAACCAAGCCAACGATTGGGATATTCATCATTTCCGCCATCTTGACAGCTTTGGTAACTATCATGGAAACGAGCTCCTGAGGCGATGTGACGATGATAATACCGTCAACAGGGATAGCCTGGAATACGGTGAGCGGGACATCACCTGTACCGGGCGGCATATCAATAAACATAAAGTCCACGTCAGTCCATATAACATCGGTCCAAAACTGCTTAACAGAATTGGCTATAATCGGGCCTCTCCAAACGACAGGATCTGTATCGTTGGCTAACAGTAGATTAATCGACATAATATCGATTCCGGTTTTGCTTTTTATGGGATATAGGCCAAGCTCGCTTCCCGTTACCTTATCCTTAATTCCAAATGCTTTTGGTATCGACGGGCCGGTTATGTCGGCGTCCAGGATGGCCGTATGATAACCCAGCCTGTTCATCGTTACAGCCAGCATAGAGGTTACTAATGATTTACCGACGCCACCCTTGCCGCTGACAACACCGAACACCTTTTTTATACGGCTGAGCTCATGCGGTTTTGCAGAGAAATCATATTTTTCCTTTCTTTCCTCACAATCATCCGTGCAGCTGCCACAGCTCTCATTGCATGTATCACTCATTTTAACTGCTCCCTTGTTATTAATTTTTTTATTTCTCGGTACTTTTTTCATATAGCAACGCAATTGTCCTATCGTAGACTTCTTTAGCTGCAAGCCCCGACACACAGTCCACATCAACAATTGTCAGACCGTTGTTGACTGCCTTTACCGCTTCTGGATCATAAGGTATCTTACCGGCAAAGGGTATACCCGAAAGCTTGCAGTACTTCTCGATTTTATTTGAATTTTCAAGGTTTATGTCGTATTTGTTTATACAAATCACTGTTTTTGTACGAAATGTCTGGGCTGTTTTGATAATACGCTCTAAGTCGCTTATACCTGAGATGGTTGGTTCAGTGACGATTAAAACCATATGAACACCGCTCATAGAGGCTATCACGGGACAACCGATTCCCGGAGAACCATCAATAATGGCAAGCTCCGCTTCACCTGCTGCCGATTTCATCTGCTTTTTAACCTCGGTAACCAGCTTCCCTGACGTCCCGCTCCCCATTTTTAACTCCGCTGTAGAAAAGACGTCATCCTGACCAGTATAGAGCTTCAATGCTCCCGCTGCGGCAGGTGTTAAAGATATGGCACCCTTAGAACAGATAGCTTCACAGACTCCGCAGCCTTCACAGGCAAAAGAATCGACCTTATAAACCGGCTTAGCTGAAATTGCTTTGAACCGACAGGCCTCTCGGCACCGATCGCATTGGATGCATAATTCGAGATTGATGACCGCCTTTGGCATTCCAAAATAATCTGTTTGCGTCGGCTTGATTGACTGACCCATTATCAAATGGAGGTTGGGCGCATCAACATCACAATCCGCATAAGCTTTTGCGCCAGATAATTTAATAAATGCACTGGCTATTGTTGTTTTCCCTGTGCCGCCTTTGCCGCTAAGGATTAACAGCTGTTTCATGCGCTACCTCCTTCGTTACTGCCTGAAGCAAAGTAGAGAACACGGCTTTATATTTATTGCTTACTCTTGCGGCAATCTCGGCATTTGAGTTCAGCGTTCCGAGTTCATTGTCAAATGGGATACGGCCTAATATTTTAATGACCTTTTGTATACAAAATTCTTCTGACGGATTATCTCCATCCAAACACTTGTTAAGGACCGCGCCAAATGGCTTGCCGAACAGCTTGACCAGCTCATAGACCATGTTGAGGTTGGAAACGCCGAACAGTGTCGGTTCAGCTACCATAATACAGTAGTCAACATCCTTGATGCTTTCCATAACGATACAGGCACTGCCCGGCGGACAGTCTATAAAGGTCAGTCGGTCTTCCTCTGCACTGCTTTCACTGAGTAGCTTCCTTATGATTGGTATACCCGATTCTTCTCCTGTGTTCATTATACCTGTATTGACCGAAACCCCGGCAGATACGCCTTTTTGAATCTTCCCAATAACCTTTTCCTTCTCTGTCAGCGCTTTTTCAGGACAAAACAGAACACAGCCTCCACAGGAATGGCAAACCGCATCAAAAACGTACGGTTTGTTTTTAATAAAAGCCAGTGCATTAAATTTACAAAAATCAACGCATTTTCGGCATCCGTTACACAGCCTGTCCTCTACCTGTGGAATTTTTACCGTAATTTCTTCCTCAAAGACATCTATCGGCTTAAAGAACAAATGACCATTCGGTTCCTCAACATCACAATCGATATAGACTGAACGCTCAGCAACTGCCGCCAGATTGACCGACACCAGTGTTTTACCCGTGCCGCCCTTGCCGCTGAGTACAGCTATTTTCATTTCACTTACCCTCGTGGTTATGGAAGCCGGGGTGTGTCTCGTCTAGCAAGGTTAGTTTACCGCTGAGAAATGCGTCGATGTTATCTTTAACAGTTCCAGCTATCGTCTTATACATTTTTATATCGGCAGCCTTTAATACTTCTGCGGCGTTCTCTCCGCAGCGCGGCGTCAGCAGCACGGCAGCCTGGCTGTCGACAAGGCTCTGAGCAGCCTTGATGCCCGCTCCGCCCTGACTGGCAGCGGCGCTGTTGTCAAGAAAATCGCTTTGTTTCGTATCAGTATCATAGATCAGGAAATAGGGCGTGCGGCCAAATGAAATGCAGACACCTGTGTCCGTGTTGTTTTCATCGACTGGTATTACTATCTTCATTTGAATTCTCCATTCTTGTTGCTTCAGTGTAATTATTAATGGCGCTTCTCAGAGCACTTACACCCAGATTTGAACAATGTATCTTGTTTTCGGGAAGTCCGTCTAAAGCCTCTATAATATCTGTTTCCGTGATTTTTAAAGCTTCCTCCAGGCTTTTGCCTTTTGCAATTATTGATGTCATGCTGGAGGTCGCTATTGATGCGCTGCAGCCGAATACAAGATAACTGATATCAACAATCACATCGTCTTTAACCTTGATAAAAAATGTCAGGTAATCTCCACAGGAGGGATCTCCGTAGCTTCCTTCAGCGTCAGCATCAGGCATACTGTGCGCATTTTGAGGACACATAAAATGTTCCATCGTTTTATCGGAATATATCGTCATTCACCGCCTTCAATCCAAAGTACTTTTCCATTCACCAAGGATTTAGCCAACTTTTTCCTTATACCTACAGCGCGTTCGGTTATTGGCATATGCTACTTACTCCTTGAATTATACGCGATTGTTGGCATATGTCAATAACTATTTTGTAAATCCCCCTGTTAAGGAGACGCAACTGTCTCATTAACAGGGGGATTTATCGTGCTTATCTTATTAAAGAGTGGCTAGTAAAGCACGTTTTACTAGAGTTTTTGCGATCTGAACCTTATATCTGTTTGCTTCAAAAGGCATTGCGCCCTTTACAGCGGCTAACCCGGCGGCTTCGGCAGTTTCCTCATTGATTACATTACCGGCAATCACCATTTCTGCACCGGTTGCACGGTAAGGAGTCGATGCGACAGCATTAAGACAAATACGAGGGCTTGCTGAACCTACCATAACGGCGACATTGACGACAGGAAAGTCGATGGCTTTACGGACTGCAAACTTCATAAAGACGCTTTTACTTCCTGCCACGGGAGCGGGTATCTGTATCTCCATGATGATTTCATCGGTAGAAAGAACCGTATTGCTCAGAACCCTGGCGTCAAAGAAATTCTCCACGTCGATTGTCCGTTTATTCGTAACAATTTTAGCGCCGAACACGACCAGTGCGGGTGCAACGTCGGAAGGATGGACGGCATAGCAGCCGCAGTTCATGCAGCGGCTTGCCTCATCGACGGCTTCCTGCATGGACGGAGTAAATGAATCTTCCACTTCCAGACGCCGATCCTTGAGTTCGACCTCCCGCAGTCTTAAAGCCACCTTTTTATGGATTCCTTCGGTATCGCAGCTGACAGGCCTTGAAGAGAAGTCCACGGTGCCTTCTATTCCATTATCCGTACCCAGGTAACGGTTAATTCCATTAGCTGCTTTATGGCCGCTGGCGATACCTTTTATAGCAACACCTGGCCCCGTCGCATCACCTGCGGCGAATATACCGTCCCTTGAGGTCATCATCGTCTCATTGGAGACGTCAATGAGTCCGCGCGCAGTCAGCTGAACCTGATATTTATCATCCAGGAAAGAGAGATCAACGCCCTGGCCGGTAGACATCAGGAAGTTCTCAGCCTGTACAACTATCTTTTCGTTTTCATCATATCGCGGATTGAATCTGCCTGTGCTATCCCAGGGTGAAACGCATCGTTTGAGCTCTATCCCTTTGGCAATACCGGTTTCTTCGACGACCTTGGACAAGCCCCATGAGGGCATAACAATGATTCCCTCTTCTTCAGCCCGAGCGATCTCTTCGGTAGTAGCCGGCATACGGGCTCTCGGTTCGAGGCAGGCCAGGGTCACCTTACTCGCTCCGAGGCGTTTGGCCGAAATAGCGACATCCATGGCGACATTGCCGCCGCCCATGACAAATACCTCTTTGCCTATTTTACCTTGCATCCATTTGTGCACGTCAACGAGGAAGTCCAGACCAAATATCGTCATCTCTTCACCGGAAATACCGAGTACCGGACGCTTCCACGCGCCGGTTGCGTAACAGACGCTGTCGTATTTCTGCTCGAGATCTTCCGGCTTGACCGTATCGCCGATTTTTGTGTTCACGACGAAGGTAATGCCCATAGCTTCGAGGGCTTTTATAAAATGACGGACGATGTCCTTGGGGAGACGATAAGCCGGAATCGAGTACATGAGCATGCCGCCCGCTTCTGACTTGGTTTCGTATACCGTCACCTTGT
Organism: Clostridiales bacterium UBA1316; assembly: GCA_002307055.1. Taxonomy (GTDB): domain Bacteria; phylum Bacillota; class Clostridia; order Oscillospirales; family Oscillospiraceae; genus Sporobacter. Next base: position 10,247 of record DBTM01000075.1, on the reverse strand, counting down.
TGCCTGCTTGGCGCAGATAGAACGCGGCCGAAAGGCCTGCAGGGCCCGCACCGACGATTGCAACGGATTTACCCGTTTCCTTTACCGGAGGCGCATAGAACTTACCACTGTTTTCTAAAATATAATCGCCTAATTTGCGCTCAACACCGCTGATTGAGACGCTCTCATCGGTTTGGCAGCGGTTGCAGCCGTTCTGGCAGAAATGGGCGCAGATGCGGCCTGTCACAAACGGCATGGGGTTGACCCTCATGATGATGCGAGCCGCCTCGTCCCAATTGCCGCTGCGGATCTGGGCAAAGTACGCCGGGATATCAGTCCCCGCGGGGCATTCCTCCGTGCACGGCGTCACATGCGTTTTAGAGCCGCCGAAGATGGAATGATAGCGGTTGTCGCCGAGTATCGCGAAGCATTCCTTACCGCCCTTGCGGTTGCAGGGGAAACGGTTTTCAGGTTTGCGGAAATACCAGCACCGGGGCAGCTGCGCGATGCTGCCGGCAATTGTACCCATCTCGCGGATGTGCGGGGTGGCAACAGCACGCGCTGCCTGTGCCAGAGCCAAATATTTTTCTTTAATAACCGTATTTTCAGCGATATCACTCAGACGCGTGAGTGCGCCGATTTTTAGCATGCCATCCTCTTCTTTTATGTAGTCGAGGCCGGGTACAGTCTTGAGGTTAACGATTGTTACCGGATGAACTGGCAGAATATTGTCCTTAAGCGTGCCGATCAGATCGGTACCGCCGGCGTTGAGCCTGGATTTACCGTCGCCGAGAGCTGCAGCGGCTTCCTTAACGGATTTCACATTGATATGATTAAATGATTTCATCTGTATACTCCTATGCCTTTCCTAATGCTTTGAGGACTTTATCGGGTGTCGCCGGCGGGTCTACCCAGACACCGGTTGCGTTGTGAATTGCGATAATAATAAGATGCGTATTGGCAAGCGAATGGCTGATGCCGCTCGCGCCGTAGGCTGCGTTGCCCGAACGCGTTTCAAGGAACTTGCGGTCTACCTGCGGCACGTCCATCATCGTCGGTATTTTATAATCGATCATGTTATTATTAAGCTTCACACCGGTTCTATCGTCATAGGCGAAATCCTCCATAAGCTGGCAGCCCTGACTAAAGTACATGACCTGGTCGATCTGGCTTTCCAGGGAGGTCAGACGAATAATTTTGCCCGGATCAGCGACAACACCGAAACGGCATATTTCCACCTCACCAGTTTCTGTATCCACTGCCACTTCGCAATAAGCCGTATTAATGGTGTCCAGCATTTTACCCATACCCAGTGTCCAGAGCGCTAATGGAGGCATACCGGAGTAGGTCGCGAATATATTCTTCTTGACCGCCTGAGCAAGAAGTATGCCCTTGTCAGGATGAGCCCTTACGATGACTTTTCCGTCCGCCATATCAAGCTCCTCGGGTTTCAAGCCTTTGAATGGACTTGGTTCCGTTGGCCCTCCGAAGCTGAACATCGATGGGCGCGGATTATCCGCTTCCTCAATGGCGGCTTTGAGAATCATTTCCTTGAGGATATTCGCGCATTCCTTTGTTACCCAGGCGGAGGCGGTTGTACCGTCTGCTCCGCCGCCGACAGGCGTGAATTTTTCTCTGTAATTGAAGTCAATAGCGATATCCTCGTACTCCAGGCCCAGCTCTTCCGCGACAACCATGGCGTTGCATTCGACAGCAAAGACACCGAAAAGCGGCCCCTGGGTCGGCATATGCACAACGCCATCGCGCAGCTCCAGTTTACTGTCATACCCGGAGAACGCATGCCTCGGGCACATCTGATACCGAAAGCTCATTCCGTGCATTCTGCCATCCGGAAGCTTTTTTGTGCCGGCACGATGCCAATTCCAATTCATAAGCTTTTTGCCTTCTTCAAGACATGCCTCAAAGCTGGGTACAGGCTCCGTATCCCCCTGCGATGTCGGGCCGTGCATATTCAGCTTTGCAATATCGATTGGATCCTTATTGAGTTTTTCTGCAATCAGATAGATGGCCATAGTGCCGGAATCCCAGTTGAAGGGGCAGTGCTGGCCACTGACATACATCTTCCCACGGTTGCTGTCGACAATCTCCATTCTCTGGCTGATGTTCTGGCACTTAAATGTATTATATGGGCCATAGCTCTGGTCGCCTGAGGTGCCGAAGCTTGAGCTTCCCTCCACACCACCGTCAGCGATTGAAAAGTCATCAATCGCGGTAATAAGGCCATTGCTTTTGATGCCAACTTTCAGGTGCATAAAGCGCTCTTTCATAATGAAATCAAAGGATTCCTCCCGCGTGTTGACGCAGCGGACAGGTCTTCCCGTCCTTTTTGCAAGCAGAGGTGTGATTTCCTGAGATTTTCGGAGTCCCCAGTCGCAGTATTTCCCGCCCATAAATAGGCCTTCCTGGATCGTTTTATCGAGTGGCGTGCCATACATGGCACTAATTGCTTGTCTTTCGCGGACAGCGCCTTCTATATGCAGGCTCTTTCCCTCTCCGTGATATGGGTCGTCGGCCCACCATGCGACTGAACCGGAGGGATTTGGAAAGCGGGAAGCAAAGGGCGGCAAATATATATCGTATTCAATAACATCATCCGCTTCCTTGAAGCCCGCTTCAAGGTCTCCTGAAACCAAATTGGAATAGGTTACGTTTCCTTTTCTGGGGGGATTGACCGCACCCATACCAGACATGCCGAAAGATGGAGCTTCTTCTTTTTGCTGCCGAATAACAGGGGCGTCCGGTTTTCTCGCTTCGAGTATGTCAATGACATGCGGCAGTATTTCCCATTTAACATCGAGCTGGCGGAGTGCTTCCTCGCAAGCATCTTCATTTTCTGCAACAACGATGACGGCTACTTCCGCGCCCTCCTGATCAGCAATATTGTCAAGCCACGGCCTGCGCGTACCAAAACTCTCGCCATGACTGTTCAGGTTTTTAATATCATCGTCGTTCCAGGTCAGAATGTCCACAACGCCGGTGACAGCCCAAGCTTTTGCGGTATCGACACTTAAAACCTTAGCGTTCGCATAAGGGCTGCGGAGGAATTTGGCATGGAGCATGTCCGGAACCACATAGTCTATACCAAACTTCGCGACGCCTGTTGCCAGGGCATAGGACAGCTTGCCGGGCAGGTTAGGCTTACCTACAACCCTAAAATTTTCTCTTTGTCCGTTGACACCAGTTAAATCAGCCATACGGCTACACTCCTTTTGACATGATCAAGGCCGCTTCCATTATTGCTGTAGAATGGCGCGGATATGTACCACAGATGCAGATGTTGCCTGAAAGCGCCTCACGAATTTCTTCTTCAGTCGGATTCGGGTTCTTATCGAGTAACGCTTTAGCTGTGACAAGGAAACCGGTCGTGCAATAGCCGCATTGCATAGCATCCCACTTGCAATAAGCATCGATCAGCGGCTTCCACTTAGGATCTGCCGATATACCTTCTATTGACAGTATGGATTGACCGACGCATTCTACCGAAAGAATGATACAGGCAAGTACAGCCCTACCGTCTATGATGACTGTACAAGAGCCGCAAGCGCCTTTGCCGCACATATGCTTGGAGCCGGTGAGTCCCAGTCTGAATTGAAGCGTGCGCTGCAGTGTCCAATGCGGTTCGACAAGCAATTCACAATCCTTACCGTTGACATGGAGCACAATAATTTCAGGAATTATTGAATCTGCATGCTCTGAAGCATAATGCTTTTTGAGATCCGTGTATGAAACGAAATTCTTGTTGCAGAGCGGGCAGCGGAATTCCGTGAGCATCGGGGGGATAGACTTTATCTTTTCTGCCGCCATTGCCTGAGTCGTTTCGTGCGTAAACTTAATCTCAGGCAAATGATCTGTTCTGTTCTTGGTGCTTTCTTCTTTCATATGACCCTCCATGAAATGTAGCTTAAATTATTCTGATCTTATGACCATAATTATGGTTTTATTTTAGTTGTGTTATGAGCATATGTCAATATCAAATATAATCTTTTGAATTAACCAATTCATCATACATAGTGGTTACATGTCGCAATAATCTCAATATTACTGTTAAAACTTGAGATTTCGTTTGTTGACATACGAATATTTACAATGTAATATTAAATATCATATATTTTATCTGTTAGACTACAGGGAGTTGAATTGATTGGCTCGACCAACCAAATGGAGAAGAATTGAAAACATCCCCACCGTCCCCTATTTTGTACCGTCCAATAACGGGATTGCTGAAGTTCCTGATAATATCATAAAGCTTGAGGAACTGGAGGCTATACGTCTTAAGGATTTAATAGGGCTTGAGCAGGGTGAATGCGCAGAAAAGATGGAGGTATCCCGCCCAACTTTTCAGCGTATCTTGTTGTCCGCAAGAGAAAAAATTGCAGACAGCCTGATAAATGGTAAAACCATTCATATAGAGGGTGGTTATTTCACACAGAATATCTGCCCTGTAAAATGCCTGGATTGCGGTAAGGAATGGATGGAAAGTTTTGAAAATTTAGAATTGATCAAAACCGGGGCATATTCTTGTCCTGACTGTAGTTCATCCAATATTATGTGTGAACAAACGTGTAAAGGCAAATTCTGCAAGAGGAATTGCTGGCGGAATAACAGGATTGACGAATAAAACATTATAAGCAAAGCCCTGTGTTCATGCCATTAAAGCATTGAAAACACAGGGCCTTTTAATATTGCCATCTGGAATCAAACCGGAGAACTCATCCTTATTTTTTCCACTGCCTGCCTGTTTCCAAGCCCCACTTGGCGAACATGTCATTATAAAACTTCGGTCTTGCAAAGTCCTCCGGCATATCTTTGGACAGTTCCTTGTAGCCGAAGCCTGCTCCGCTAAGAAACTCAAGGCCGCTGATGATCTCTTGCAGCTTCTCACTCCGCATTGTGAACATGACTTCGTCTTCGTCCGTCATGGCACGTTCATATTCGCCGGGGTCCGGGAAGGTGATGTTGTAATCCTGTCCGTTTAGGACAGGGATCGTGGAGTGGACGCAGGAATCAACCGGGTCCAGCCGGAGCTCCAGCATTTTGCCCGACTGGAATTTTGCCGCCATCTGAAAGCTTCGAATCTGAGCAGGACGGCAGTATGTACACACCAAATCCGGGGCAAAGATGCAGCTTTTAAGCGGGGCTATGGAAAAACCAATCACATTTGTGTCGTTAAGACGCGGGTAGTCCTTTTGGAAGTATTCGACCCCCAGCTGCGGATCCTTGACGAAAAACTTACTCCCCAGCTCCTCATAATCCTCCGCGGGCACCGGCACCATACCGTAAGAAACCAGCGGCCAGACGCACCAGTGGTCCTCCTTGAGCATGGTAAGTGCGGCGCGGTCCCGGCGGACCTTCGCAAAAGCCTGGCACATGGCCAAATGGCCGCCATTGTCCTGTATTGGTCGGGTTGTCCCTTCCGGGATTGCATCGCCTTCGTGCAGAACTATCAGTGCGATGGGCGAATACCGCAACGTCAAAAGCCGTTCCAGCTTCTCTCCGAACTGATTGAATTCCTGAATGCTGATAGCCATTTATAACACCGCCTTGTCTTTAATAGATTATCGCTCGCCGATTTTCCATTCCTCGCCGGTGGGGAGACCCCACTTTTCGAACATTTTATTATAAAACTCAGCTCTAGGATATTCGAGATTCATATCATAGGCAAGCTGTTTATAGCCAAAACCCATTTCTGTAATGTCACGGATTGCATCCATCAGAGACTCCAGTTTTTTGGCAGAAACAGAGAAAATCATCTCGTCGTCCCATGCAAGGCTCCGCTCAAATTCACCCGGGTCCGGTATCGCCACATTGTAGTCCGTCTCGCCGTTGATGATTGGGAGAACAGCTGCTCCGCAGGAATTGACGGTGTGCAGGGCGGCATTCGGGACCAGGGCATCGTTGAACTTTGCAGCCATGAGAAGCTGACGGAGCTGGGCGGGAATGCAGTAGATCACGATTACATCGGGCTCGAAGGTGCAGGCCGCAAGCGGGGCGATTGCAATACCAGCTTTCTTTTTATTAAGATCGATCATCGGGAAGTTTTTATTATAGAACTCAAGGCTCTGCTTCGGATCTTTAATGAACTGCATGGAGCCCAGATATGCCACATCATGCTCATCCAGATCGACATTTCGGAAACTGATGAGAGGCCATAAGCACCAGTGATCCTCTTTGAAGAGTGCGAAGGAACTGCGGCTGCGCCGAACCGCAGCAAACGATTGACAAAGCGCGTGATGTGTTCCCTTTTCCGAAGGCCGGAGGCATCCCTCAGGAATCTCGGCTTCTTCAATCAGCTTGAAGGCGATAGGTGCGGACCGAAGATGCAGGCGGTCCTCCAACTCCTGACCAGCAATGTTGAAGTCATTCAGCTTATACATTCTGATATCTCCTTTAAAAGTAAATAACAAAATTTGGTTTTCGGTTGTTGACATACGCTATATGTGCACATCCAATCTGCATTCAATACTATATATTGTATCTTCACAGCAGAGTGTTGTCAACATCAATTTGTTGTATGTTGACATATGCTCATAATATTACATTTCAAACTGCTATCATCAACTCACAAAAAGCCGCTGCCATGTAGTTGCGCCAAAATTATATCCGCATTATTCATATCGAGCTGCAGTATATTGACTATATTCCGGATTCTGAATATAATCGATTCATCAAGTATATGTTAGGAGAATTAGCAAATGGCTTTACAATCAGGTTTAGTAGTGAAAAACAATGAACACAGCCAAAAGCTTCATAATGCTCTTCGGCTCCACAGTGAGCCTATTGCGATTAAAATGATTATTAATGAGGCTGAAGTGCCGCCTGACGCCGTATACCCGATGCGTGATATGAAGAAACATATTGCTCTGTGCCAGGCTTTTTATTTAACCCGCAAAGAGAAAAAGACCATATATATGCAAAAGGAAGATCACTGGTGCTGGAACCCGCCGGTGGGTCTGGGCCACGTAGACTGCGGCGAGGACACGAAGGCATTTGAAGTCGTATGCAGTGTTTTGGGCGTACAGAGCATGGACGCAGCCCGCAGTTTTTTTAAAAAGTTTCCGAGGTTTCCGCTGGACAAGTATAAGGGAATAGTGACGGCTCCTCTGGAGAACTGCCCCTTTGAGCCGGATGTAGTAATGATATACTCTAATAACCTCCAACTCAGAAGCATGCTCTTTACAATCAAGAGCAGAACAGGAAAACTGGTGGCAACTGAACTGGACGCCATAGACTCGTGTATATATGAGATTGTCGTACCCATGCAGACCGGCGAATACCGCGTAACGCTGCCGGATTTGGGCGAGACCGAACGGGCGGCTCCGGAAAGTGATGAAATCGTCCTTTCTGTTCCCGGCAGGCGTATGGACGAGCTTGTGGATAATATGTCCGTTTTATTCGGCGATGACACCGACACCTCGGAGGCTAAGAGCGAGCTGGTTTATGACTTCCCACGCCCACCGTTTTATAACACGCTTTTTGAGCTTTGGGGCCTTGAGAAAGGCGAAGACTGGAAGCTAAAATAGCTACATACAAAAATTGGAAGTCATTAAAGGAAGGCATTACCGGGTGCGCTCGGTAATGCCTGTTTCATTATTGTGCGCTGTTTGTGCTTTTCATGTTTTCAATCCAACAGTTTACCAATGAGATTTTTGTTCAATGCGCCGAAAGGTTAACAACAGCAACTTTACGGCCGCAGCTGAATATATCCATTTTTTCACCGCGCCTGACAAGCCGGTCAGATAGGGCAGGGTCTGTCACGACAAACCCATCGAGGTCTGTAACGCCATACTTATATAGTTCTCTCGCAAAGGGAACCGACGGACCGACAAGAACTACACGTTGGCTCGAGTGTGAGAGCTGCAGCAGACGCGGCAGGGTTTTATTCGTTAGTGTCATACCTGTAATGAAGACAATGTCTTGTTCCGGCAGGATATATTCACAAGCACTGTCCGGGTAATCACCCTGCTCAGGATCGCGTTCAAGAACAGAAAGTTGGCAGATTGGCGCCAGCTGATTTTCCAGATGAGGAAACCTACCGATAACAGCAACTTTTTTAGCAACCACCTGGTTTGCCATACATGAAAAAGCGTCATGATTTGTGTGTAGCTCATCTCTGCCACTTGATGGGTCAGTGGTTACCTGCCTGACGAGTTCCAAAATTTTGAGTTGCGAATTATAGAAGCAGTTTATCGCTGCCATACCTAAAGAGGCTTCTAAAAAGTTCCATGATTTTACGCATTTGGCGATACACTTTAAGCGGTCTCCAATGACAGGCCCTTCATATTCCGGTTTGAGAGCACGGCCTTTGACCGTCAGTGCAACACCGACGTTGCTGCCCGATCGAACCATGACCCAAGCGCAGCCGATATTATAATCGTCGATAATAAGGTCTTCGGGTATACCTTCAATCAGGTCGTCGTAGAGCTGCCACATAGCAATACCTCACATGCAATATTTGTAATAGTTTTATAATTCTCCAGAGCTATTTACTCATAGCGCCTATTCACCTTTGCGCAGGCTGCGCGTTCAGCGAATAAACTCTCTTCCTCTGAGCAGCTCCACCTGGATTATTTCGCCTGCTTTTTTCTTGCTTTCTCCTATTGGTGAAATATACATTGCATTCGACGTGAGGCAGGCGGGCATGGTGCCGTCACGGAATGAGCGGGGCTCGGCTATATATCCGTCGGCCCCCTTTTTAACTTCCATACGGCAAAGTATCGCCATGGCCGGACTTGAGCTGATGTCTTCAGCAAGTGTACATGTGACACGCTCTTTCTGCGGTACGGGTATATGCAGCGTTCGGCAAATTATTGAACTCAGGCACCAGTCGGCGCCGAAGAATGCCGCAATTGTAGGACCGGGCAGATTTACAACCGGCTTTTCATTGATAATACCGACGGCCATGGGCCTTCCGGGAGCCGCGGCGACATAATGATGCAGAAGCTGACCCTTGCGTTCGAGCAGCGACGCATTAAAATCTTCGCCGCCTTTTGCGGTTCCTCCGTTGAGTACGACGATGTCAGCTATTTGCAGAGCGTCGTCAAGTGCTTTCTCAAGCAGTTCGTTATCGTCGATGATGATGGGGAATATAATAGGCTCGGCTCCCAATGCCCGCAGCGTTTCTTTTATCAGGAGACTGTTGGTGTCGATGTTTTGGCCGCGTTTTGGCTCCATCTGCGGCGGTATCAGCTCTGTTCCGGTTGGGATAAAAGCAACTCGCGGTTTTTTCCGGACAGGAACCATGCGGCACCCGCCCATCGCAAGCGCCGCCAGGTCAGACGGCCTTATCGGCATATCGGCGCCGATAAGGAAGTCGCCCGAGGCCACAGCGGAGCCTTTTGGCGCAGTGTTTGTCCCCGGCGTGACAATGACATCCTCGCTGATGAATGCGATCAGGCCGTCGGGCGCCAGATCCACTTCCTCGATCATAATTACTGCGTCATATTGGTCGTCAAAATCGTCTCCGGTATCCGCTCGTGCAAATTCAACGCCCTCACGCCACATTTTATAATCAGGCATACCATTTTTAAAAAGCTCGGCTTTTACAGCAATTCCGTCACAGCCGGAGGTCCTGTGCACGGGCAGTGTGTTAACTGAATACAACGCACGGGCGGTAATCCGCCCTATTGATTCTTCAAGCGGAAGAAGCTCCGATTCATCGATCGGCGTCCACCGTGAGAACAGATCGGCTAGAAGCTGCTCTCTCGGGATAAAGCCGTCCATTTTTTTCCCTCTCATATCTTAAATTCCTCTTCTCTCAATTAAGTTAAATACTTACCAGATTATACTGCGTACGATTTCAAGCGCATTTATATCTGTTTCGATGCGATATCTGTGAACAATGCTTCCAGGCTGTCGTCCGAAAGCGGCGTCGGTATAGCGAAATTCTTATTATTTTCCAGCTTCTCCGCAAGCTCACGGTAGATATACGCCTGAGCGCTGTCCGGCGCATAAGAAATGACCGTCTGTTTGTTTATTTCGGCACGCTGCACGATATTATCTCTTGGAATGAATCCAAGCAGCTGCGTTCCCAGTTCTTGAGCGAAGGTGCCGACCAGCTCATATTCATCGTCGACATTGCGGCTGTTGCAGATGATTCCCCCAACGCGAACATCGCCGGAGCCGGCAAACTTCGTGATGCCCTTACAGATATTGTTGGCGGCATACAAGGACATCATTTCGCCGCTGGCAACGATGTAAATTTCCTTTGCTTTTCCTTCACGGATCGGCATGGCAAAACCGCCGCAGAC
>DBTM01000090.1 GCA_002307055.1 Clostridiales bacterium UBA1316 | reverse complement strand
TCGGCGTCATCAACAACAAGACGACAGCCGTCCGCATTATCCCCGCCCCCGGCAAGGTCGTCGGCGACAGCGTCGACTTCGGCGGCCTCCTCGGCACCGCCCCTGTTATGCGCGTCAACCCCTGCGACAGCAGCGATTTCATCGCCCGCGGCGGCCGCATCCCCGCCCCTCTGAACGCCCTGCGAAATTAACCTCTCTATAAAAATCAAGGAACCGGAATGATAAATCGTTCCGGTTCCTTGATTTTTATTTCAGTATTTTCCGAATCTTAATTTTCTCAAAAATAAATCGGACGCTGTCATAAAGCACAAGACCGATGCAAACCCCAAAACCCGTTTCAACAGTAAAAATCCCAAGCAGCTTGCTTATTAAGAATAAGGCAACCACACACAGCACAAACCTGAACGCCGTCTCCGAAAAGAACTCCAATATTTCCATATTCCTGAATTTCACTTTACATCACCTCACGCTAAGTTATAGCCAATATCAAAAATTGTTAATACATCATGAATCAACGATATCATTATAATCGGCAAATACTCTCAAATTCCTCTTTCGTCATGCCATAAAGAATTTCGTCGTAATACTGCCCGTTTGTGTATACGGCTCTTCGGATTTGTCCTTCTTTTTGAAAGCCCATTTTCTCGTGCAGCCTGATTGACCGTTCATTGAACGCATAGACATTGTATGGAAACGGTTTGAGGGTCGCCGAAAACCGCCCGAATGTCACGCATTCCTCATGTAAGTACACCGTTTTCGCCACAGATACTCGTCATTTTTATGCGGGACAATACGTTCCGTATGATAGGCGGCAACAGCACAGGTATACCCGTCAGTCATCAGTTCTGTTCTCGATAAATTCCTGCCGTGTCAGGCGATAAAGAAAGACAAGGGTCTGGTTCGAAACCACTGAAAAACTGCCAATCGTGTCATTCTGAGCGCAGCGAAGAATCTTTTAATGCCTGCAAATGCAATGTTTTAAAGATCCCTCTCAAGGCGACATTTATGTCGCCTGCTCGGGATGACACTTCGTGGGTTTATCAGCAATTTCGTCTGGTTCTTCTGTCTTGTTTTTTCCATATAATAGGGCGGTTCTCTTGTCTTACGCGGCTAGATATTGTACGGCTACCCTTGAGCTTTCGGCTTTGCCTGTGCCGGTTACGGTGATGTAAACCGTGCCTGCGGTATCCGGCAGATTGGTGGCGAGTGTGAGGGTTGTACCCTTTCCGGTCACGGTCTCGACAGCCAGTATCGTTGTGCCGGTGGCGGTACTATAGATTGTAACGGTGTCGCCGACAGATAAGCCGACCAGCGTCACGGTGTCATAGGCGCTTCCCAGATAATTGACGACGAGGATATTGCTTGTTTTCGGCGCGATCGTAACTTCAGCCGTATACAATTGAGGCATTCTGGCGCTTTCAAACTTGTCTGCGTCCTTAACCGTCACATATACCTTGCCGGTCCCCGCCGAGAGAATTCCGTCCTGTAAAATAAACGTTTCCGCGTTGCCTGTCGCCGTGCGGCTTGCGATGGGCGTTACGGCTGTCGGGGACGTGTAGACGCTGACAATCTGGCCGGTTATGATACCGGTGACGGTCACCACATCATCCATTTTATAGTTATTGGCGACGGTGATATTGGCTGCCACCAATGCCGTGGTTGCGGGCTCAGCTGTGTATGTGATTGCCGTCCGGGTACTCTCAGCCTTGTCGGTTTTAGTTACAGTGACATATAGCTTACCGGCTTTCGTCCCGAGCTGACTGATTGTTATTGTAATGGTGCCGTTAACCGTATTTACACCCGATGCCGTCACGGGACCGGCTAATTTTTCTGTTCCTGCCAATGCTTTATAAATCGTGATTATATCACCGTCAATAACACCCGATACCGCCACGGTATCCTCAGTTCCGGGGTCCTGCCCCGCAGCTGATTCGGTATAATAATTGTTGGTCACGGTCACGCTGCTCGCGAGAGGCGCCGTTGATTTCTCGGAATCATAGGTGAATGTCGTTCTGGAGCTTTCGTTCGCACTCACCGAGGTGACTGATATATAAATCTTGCCGCCGCCTGCGGAGAGGACGCCTGCGTTCAGCGTTATCGTCGCCGTGCCGCCCGTTTCGGTGCCGCTGCCTAACATAATTGTTCCGCTTAATGAAGAGTAAACTTTTACGATGTCACCCGTTGAAAGACCTGTAACAGTAATGATATCTGCCGCCAGGTATTTATTTAAAACTGTTATATGAGCCGCATCCGGCGCGGTTGCAGCCACTTCCTTTGCATACGGTACTGTTGTTCTGGTGCTTTCATTCGCGGTAGGCGAGGTCAGCGTCAGGTATACATTCCCGCCGTTTGCCGACAGCACGCCGGACGCCAGGGTAATCAATGCCGTGGTGCCCGTGACCGTATCGGTGCCGAGAATCACAGTGCTTGTTGAGGTGCCGTACACCTTAATAACATCACCCGCCTTCAAACCTGATACGGCTATGGTATCAGGTACAAGGTAGTTGTTGCTGACGGCGATGCTCGTTAACGCAGGCGCGGTGTTTGTCACTTCCTTGGCATAACTCACCGCTGTTCTGGCGCTTTCGTTCGCGGTCGTTGATGTCACGGTTACATATATCCTGCCGCCGGCGGCGGAGAGTATGCCGGGGGCCAGCGTGACAGTGGGTGTATTGCCGGCAATACCGCTGGCGATGGGCGCCGTGCTTGTCAGTGTCGCATAAACCTTTACCGGGTAGCCCGCCGTCAGACCGGTAACAGTAATGGTGTCAGCTGTCAGGTAATTATTGACGACGGTGATATTTGCCGCCGCGGGAGCGGTCGTCATCACTTCCTTGACATAGCCCACAACCATTCTGGCGCTTTCGTTCGCGGTGAGCGAGGTGACTGTCACATAAATTTTGCCTCCGGTTATGGAAAGCACCCCGCTGTTGATTGTTATCGATAACGTGCCCGTTGTTTCGGTGCCGGTGCCGATGGGTGTCGTATCCGTCTGCGACGTGTAAATATTGACGGTATCACCCGCTGCCAGACCAATGATATCAACAATATCCGGCGCGTTGAAGTTATTCGTCACCGTAACGCTTGATGCTTTGAGCGCCGTTGTCACGGGCTCCGCCGCGAAAGAAATCAACACTCTTTTACTTTCCGCTTTACCGGTTTCCGTAATTGTCACATAAATTTTGCCCGCTGTTGTCCCGAGCTGAGCGATTTTGATTGTCACAATACCGTTCACAATATCCGCGTTCGCGACGGTCATTGGGCTGATCCATGTCGCTGTTCCTAAGGAGGCTTGGTAAATGTTAACGATATCACCCGGCTCGGCGCCTGATATCGCAACGGTATCCTCTGTTCCGGGCGTCTGCGCGCCGCTTGTTTCGGTATAATAATTATTTGTCACGGTCACGCTGCTCACAAGCAGCACCGGTGTTATTTCACTGGAATAGGTCGCCGCCGTCCTGTCGCTTTCCACCTCGTTTATGCCCTGCACCGTGACGAAGACACTGCTGGCGGCAATGCCGATCTGATTGATATAAATATCAACGGAAGCGCCGGTGCTGACGCCTGTACCGAGTGTGGCCGGGCCATACGAGGCGGAGTAGACTCTGACAATATCGCCGATGTCTAAATTGGACACACTCACAATATCAAGATTGCCTGTTTTATTATTCTGAATCGAAATATCCGCCGACAATGGAGCCGTTGCTTTCAGCTCGCAGCTGAACCCGACGGCTGTTCGGGCGCTTTCGTCTGAACTGCCTGATGTCACCGTGACATAGGCGGTGCCCGCCAGCCCCAGCTGACTGATGTAAACCGTCGCGCTGGTGCCAAAGGCTACCGTCACGCCGATGGGCGTACCGCCCGACGCCGTTGTGTACACCTTTACAATATCATAGGCTGTTAAATTGGTGACGGTGACCGTGTCCGGCGTCCCCGCCAGATTGTTTGTGACTGTAATATCTGCCGGATCAGGCGCTGTCGTACCGGCCGCCAATGCCTGCATGGTGCATATCACGATCATGATAACCATGACGCTGAAAAATATCGACACTCTTTTAAACATATTAATGACCATTCCTTCCTCGGGAATTTGTGCCGTGGCAATTTATTCCTTATCATTAATTTCGATAATAACCCGATAAAGTTTATACTCTTTAAAAAATAAAGCTTGTCAGACAGGGAACGGGCATTAAAAGCGTAACCAGAACAAATTGACGCGATATAATCCAAAGCAATAGACTTTGGCATATTTACGTTCTTCTCAATATTGTGATATAATCATGGCATCATAATAATACGGAGGAATCATCATGAGTAAAAATATTCTCATCGCCTATTATTCGCAATCCGGTAACACTGCGAAGCTCGCGAACATCATTCACGCCGCTGTCGGCGGCACGCTGCTGGATATCGGCGCGGATACAGGATCGAGCGTTGCCGCGTATGATACGGTCTTTGTCGGTACGCCGAACTGGGCGGCTACGCTGTCGGATCCCGTCAAAAACTACCTGTCGAAGACCGACTTAACCGGCAAGACGGTCGTACCGTTCTGCACCCATGGTATGGGCGGTCTGCAAAATGTCGCAGCGGATATCACAAGTCTCTGCCCGCATTCAACGGTTCTGCCGAGCTTCGCCATCAAGGGCGTTGAGGTTGACACCGCACCGGAAAAAGTGAAAGCATGGCTTTCTCAGATTGGATTATAATGAAAAAATACGAATTAATTACGGAAAAGCACCAGCCGAACTGCAGCGGCAAACCAATTCTCCATGATTTCTTTGAGATAGAAATCGACGATCCCGTCGCCTACGTCAAGGCTCACACAAAAAACGCCAAGCTCGAAATTGACACCACAGTCAAGGACACAACGACAATTGTCGCCGAAGAGGGCGACTACAGGACGAAATTCGTTTTCTCCGAAATCTAGCAGCGCTGCGTGTTAAGCGGCAGGCCATGGGTCTGCCGCTTTTTTAGCGTTGATTGGCAACCCATAAAGTGGTATTGTATCCTAGTGAATAATATCCGCTCGCGGCTTGGAGATATTGATGGATAAAAAGATCAGACTGCCGATACGAAAGCTTGTTGAATTTATTCTGCGCTCGGGGGATATTGACAGCCGCTATACGCCCAGAGACAGTATGTACGAGGGCAGCCGCATTCACCGGGTACTGCAGAAAAACAACAGCGAAAAATATGACTATATCAGCGAAATAAAGCTGTCTGCCGACTTTGTGCGCAATGATTTAACCTACGCCCTGGAAGGCCGCGCCGACGGCATCTTTCATATTGACTGCAAGACCATTATTGACGAGATCAAAACGACCGCCCTGCCTTTAACGGTGATCAGCGAGGATTTCAACAGCACCCATTGGGCGCAGGCCAAATGCTACGCCTGCATTTACGCCCGGCAAAACGCGCTGTCTGAGATATCCATTCAACTGACCTACTGCAATATCAACACCTACGAGACAAAATGCTTTATAAAGACTTTCAGCTTAAGCGCACTGCAGGAATTTTTGGAAATGCTCATTGACCAATACGCGGTATGGGCGAGCCTGTCCGCCGAGTGGCAGGCGCTGCGTGACCGGACGATTCAAGCGCTGCAGTTCCCTTTTCCAAGCTACCGCAAGGGCCAGAGAGCGCTTGCCGTGAGCGTTTACAGGACAATAGCCGCCGGTAAAAAGCTCTTTGCTCAGGCGCCGACCGGTACCGGCAAAACGATCTCGGCGCTGTTCCCCGCCGTTAAGGCCATGAGTGAAGGCAGAACCTCCAAGATATTTTATCTGACCGCCAAAACAATCACCCGCCAGGTCGCCGAGGAAGCCTTTGAAAGGATGCGCCTGGGCGGTCTCAGAATTAAAACACTGACGCTCACGTCTAAAGACAAAATATGCTTCTGCGAGAACAGGGTCTGCCGTCCGGAGTACTGCAGGTATGCCAAGGGCCATTTTGACCGGGTCAACAGCGCCGTGCTGGATATTGTTGAAAGCAGCGATAATATTACGCGCGGGATCATCGAGGAATACGCCGAAAAGCATACGGTCTGCCCCTTTGAGCTTTCCCTGGATGTGTCGCTTTGGGTTGACTGCGTGATCTGCGATTATAATTATGTTTTCGACCCGAGGGTCTACCTCAGGCGCTTCTTTGCCGAAAACGGCGGCGACTTTGTTTTTCTGATTGATGAAGCCCATAATCTGGTGGACAGGTCGCGGGAAATGTTTTCGTCGCAGCTTTCCAAATCACAATTTTATGAAATAAAGAAGCAGTTTAAGGGCCATAGCCGTACACTGGATAAAATACTGAGCGCTATTAACAAATGCATGATAGAATACCGTAAGAAATGCGCGGACACGGGCTCGTTTGCGACAAGCGAGAAGCAAACGGATTTTATCGCTCTGATTTCAGATTTCGCCGCCGTCTGCGAGCTGATGCTCAAGGAAAACAGCGCGCTCGGCGAAAACAACGATTTTTTGCAGCTGTATTTTGACGTCCTGAACTTTACGCTCATCAGTGACCTTTACGACGAGCGGTTCATCACCCTTATCGACGCTTCCTACGGCGATGTGGCAATCCGCCTGTTCTGCCTTGACCCGTCCTATCTGCTCTCGGAAGCCTTAAAGCGCGGCGGCTCCGCCGTCATGTATTCCGCCACTCTGACGCCGCTTGAATACTTCCGCGAGATTCTCGGCGGCAACACCGGGGACAAGCTCTTAGCCCTCGATTCGCCCTTTGACAGCCGAAACCTCTGCCTCATGGCCGCCGACAGAATTTCGACGAAATTTAAGTTCAGAGAGCAGAGCGCCGCGGAAATCACCCGCCTCATCGGCTCCTTCGTCTCGCGGAAAACGGGCAACTATATTGTTTATTTCCCTTCTTATAAGTATATGACCAATATCTATAACGCGTTTACCGAAGCTTACCCTCATATCCATGCCGTGGCACAGGGCACATCCATGTCTGAAGAGGAACGCGAGCAGTTCCTGTCGGCCTTTGAGGACAATCCCGAGAATACCCTTGCGGCCTTTTGCGTCCTCGGCGGCATTTTTTCGGAGGGCATCGATCTCAAGGGCAGCAGGCTGATCGGTTCGGTCATCGTCAGCGTCGGTCTGCCGCAGCTGAGCGTACAGCAGAATATCATCAAGGACTACTTTAACGGCAAAAACGGGATGGGCTATGAGTACGCTTATATGTACCCCGGGATGAATAAGGTCCTGCAGGCCGCGGGCCGCGTCATCCGCTGCGAAACCGACATCGGCGCCGTGCTGCTCATTGACGAGCGCTTCAGCCACCCAAGCTATCTCAGCCTCTTCCCGAAACACTGGCACGGCTGCCGCCTTATCAGAGATCACAAAAGCCTCGAAGCAGCCCTGGACTCCTTCTGGGCGGACTCAATTTTACAAGAAGCTAAGGAATGATAAAATGAAAGAATTAAAAACAAAGCGTTTGAAGATCGTACCGATGACCGCCGAGCAGCTCAGCGAGCTGCTCAAGCAGGCCCCTGAAGACGCGGGACTCCAAAAGCAGCTTAAAGCCTGCGTGAAGCATACGGACGATTGGTTCTGGTATACCAGATGGCAAATCTGTTTACGCACGGACGGAACGGCAATCGGCAGCCTCGGCTTCAAGGGCCCTCCGGAAAAAGGCGCTGTTGAGCTCGTTTTTACGATTGACACGCCGCAGCAAAAGCAAGGGTATGCCGCTGAAGCGGTCAAAGCGCTGCTGTCCTGGGCTTTTGCCCAGCGGGACGTCTTTTTCGTTATCGCCCAGACGCCGAGGGAAAACGCGGCGGCAATCAAGGTACTCAAGAATAGCAGCTTTCAGCTTATGTCCAAGCGCAATGACAAAGAGGACCCGCGCTGGTTAAAGGAACGGCCTTCCCGGAATCGGATGACCTATTTTATGTGCTTCGGCTTGATGCTCGGCAGCGCCGTCGGCGTCGCCGCCGGTCAGCTCTTTGCCGGTCTCGCCATCGGTTTTTGTCTGGGGCTCCTTGTCGGCCTCGCGCAGGACACCAAGGAAAAATCGATACGCCAAAAGTATAAAGAGGAGCTCAAGTAAAATGCATGACGAACTCACAGCCGTTGACATTAAAAAAATGCGGGAAGAAATCGAATACCGCGTCAATGTCCTGCACCCGCAGCTCATTGAGGATGTCAAAACCGCAAGAGCCTTCGGCGACCTCAGCGAAAATTTTGAATACAAGGCCGCCAAGCGCGAGAAAAACAGAAACGACAGCCGCGTCCGGTATCTGCAGAACATGATAAAAACCGCTAAGATCATCACAGGCGCGTCCAAGCCGGACGAGGTCGGCCTGTTCGACATCGTGGAAATTTACTTTGAAGAGGAAGCCGAGACGCAGACTATTCAAATCGTGACAACCCTGCGCCAAAACGCGCTGGTGGACCTCATCAGCAAGGAGTCTCCCATCGGCAAGGCTGTGATGGGCCATAAGACAGGCGACAGAATCCGCGTCGAGGTCAACCCCGAATACAGCTACTATATCGTCATCCGCTCCGTCCAGAAAGGCGTGGACGACGAGTCCTGGGAAATCAGCTCCTACTAAAATTACAAATTCCGAAAAGGGTGAAAATATTGATTTTTTTCGGTCATCTCGGCCTGACTGCCGGGGCTTTTAAATTATACGAAGCCGCGGCTGCAAAGTACGCTAAAAAACCCGTTCCCGAAATCGACTATCGGTTTGTCCTGGTCGGCTCGGTTTTGCCCGATTTAATCGACAAGCCCATCGGCGCCCTTTTGTTCATTAACACCTACCATAACAGCCGCATCTACGCCCACACCCTGCTCTTCACGCTGATTTTGTTAATCATAGGCGTCTGCCGGTTCAAAAAACGCAAGCGCAGCTCCATCCTGGTGCTCGGCACCGCCAGCTTAGCCCACCTGCTTCTCGACAGCATGTGGCGCTACCCCGAAACCCTCCTATGGCCCTTTTGGAACATCAGGTCCGCCCTCTCCGCCAAAGCCGCCTGGCTGAGCACCCTGCTGGGCTTCCCCTACCGCTTCGACAACTGGCTCGAACAAAATATGCTCTCCATCCTCAAAAACCCAACCCCTCTGCTTTTCGAACTTGCCGGCATCGCAATCCTCGCCGTTTTGTTCATCCGCCTCATCCGCAAAAAGCAGATACCTCAATTTTTTAAATCAGGAAAGCTATAATTTATATATTTAAATCGCCATTTTATACCCGTATATTGCCTTAAAAAGCGCCTGCATTGCCCCAAATAACGCCGATATCCGCCTTAAACATGTTGATAATCACCGAAAATTTGTTACAATTGTGTTAAATATATTACCATTATATTAACAACCCGCCATCCCCACACCAGTCTAACTATTGCAATTACTGGATTTATTCATTTCACCTTACTCAAAAACCCCTATATACATATAAATTTTTCGCCCCGCTCTTCCCCTCTCGATGCGATTGTTTACATTTTTTACCATCTTCGTGATCTATGGGACAAGGGTATTATAGCATACGGCAGCGGCGATTTGTGATGCACGATGACCGTCTGTCCACCCGGATACTTAGTTTTATGTATATTGCAATAAAAAGCGGCAGACGCGCAAGCTGTCGCTTTTTGCTATTTTTAGAGTTGAATGGGAATGGGGGATGTGCTATGGTGGTATATAACCAAATAACAAATTAGCTTCAGAAATTCAAGCTAATTAATAATTGAGCAAGCCCATTTATCATGTTCAGCAGGCAAATACGCAATTTGAAATTATCTATCTTGATAATTATCTTACCATTTCAGATACCATTCACCATCCTGAAGATGCAATGAACAGTAATCCATATAACACTGTATTCAATCTTCAAGTTAAATCGGGAGTGTTATCGGGGATTGCTGAGTGCGAATACGGTATAAAGGAATGCTTGAGGTTTGCTGATGAGATAAAAGAACTGTATGAATTTCACACCAGCAAAGTTGAATTGGATGATATTGGTTATGGACGCCATGTCAGCTTCAGTATGGATAATACAGGCCACCTTACTATAAGCGGTAAAATATACGGTAATGCGAGAATTCAAAGTTTAGAGTTCGAATTTTCCGCTGACCAGACGTCACTAAAAGGCTTTGCTGATTTATTGGAGCTGGTATAGGATGCAGGAAGCATACGAAGATATACGCTCTTTTGTGTTATGCTGATTTACAAAATTAGAACAGAAGAAACCGTCTGTATTTCGTATTTTTGATGATGTATTGCTTAATATTAATGTTAGATTTGAGGGGCATTATGAAAGAAAGAAAAATAATCGATAATGTTGGATATTCGCTTCAATCTGTATGGAAATGCAATAAAGGCTTGTTTTTGCTGTATTTTTTTAATACCTTCTTGTCAAAAGTACAGCCCTTCTTGTTTATTTTTTTCCCGAAAGTATTAATTGACAGCCTTTCGGACACAAAAAATGATTTTACAAAGATATTTACTATTATTGTTGTATTTATTTTAGCAATCATGGTGACGAATTTCCTTCAGCGATATACATACGGAATGACGTCGATAAGATTCGTTACATACAGATTACTGAAAAAAAGGGATTTAGCCTCAAAAACTATTGATATCGAATACCAGCATCTCGAGAACCCTGCCATTTTAGACGCCTATAACCGGGCAGTAAGCGCTTGCAATTCTTGGAATACAGGTATGGAAGGCATGCTAAGACAAACGAGCGGCTTAATTATGAGCGCTGTTTCAACTGTTGGATTTGTCGGCATACTTATTACGCTTGACTGGAAGTTAACTATAGCTTTGCTTGCCATTAGTGTTATTTACCATTTCGTAAAAATGAAGATGGTTAAGGTAGACATTAAATATAGGGAAGAATTTAGCATATTTTTCCGCAAATCCGGTTATTTCACTGAGATCATGTCCAATACTGATTTCGGTAAAGACATCAGGCTGTATAATCTTAAAAACTTTATGGCACAACAGTTCAAGAATGCAAAGGACGGGCTCGTCAGGCTGAACCGGGCGGTTGTAAAGGAAAAAAATAAGTGGTATCTGCTCACGTATCTGCTTGATATTGCAAATATAGTAGGCTACTTTGGCTTCCTTATATTCAAAATGCTCCGGGGCGTTATCGGCGTCGGTTCTTTCATCATGTATATTAATACGTTCGTTGACTTTACATCATGGTTTGAAGATATCGTATCCTCATTTTCAAGTATTAAGCTGATGACCAGAGAGGTTGACGATTACAGAAACATAATGGGGTTACCCTCCATTGAAGAAAAAGAGAATATAAATGTAGATAAAATTGAAGAAATCGAATTCAAAAACGTATGGTTTAAATATTGTAATTCAGAGAATTACACTCTGAAAGAAGTTAATTTTAAAATAATGAAAAATGAAAAGGTCGCTTTGGTTGGCGTAAACGGCAGCGGCAAAACAACAATAGTGAAGCTTATTTGCGGTTTTTATATGCCGACAGAGGGCGAGGTACTAATCAATAACATACCAATCAAGCGGATAAACAAAAAAAGCTTATTAAATCAATTGGCTGTAGTTTTCCAAGAGCTCAATATTTTTGCTTTTTCGATTGCTGCAAATGTTGCCTTAAGCGAAAAAAACAACATCGATGAGGTAAAAGTTGTCGAGAGCTTAAACAAGGCAGGCTGGGGCAAAATTATCGACAAAGCGCCTAAAGGTATAGACACTGTTGTACAAAAAACACTTGACGAAGAGGGCATAGAATTATCCGGCGGAGAAAATCAAGGTATTGCGATAGCCAGAACTATTTATAAAGACCAAGCCTCTGTAATTATCCTCGACGAGCCGACAGCGCATTTTGACGCATTGATGGAAGACGCAATATATAAGCAGTATAAGAAAATCAGTGATAATCGTATATCATTGTTCATTTCACACAGGCTTGCTAGTACGCAGTTTTGCGACAGAATTGTTTTAATTGACGACGGACGTATTTTAGAAACCGGAACGCATACTCAATTATTAGCTAAAGATAGCAAATATAAAGAAATGTTTATGATTCAGGCTAAATACTATAACGAAGAGAGCGTGATGAAATAATGAAAGCTATCAAAAAACTTAGAAGGACGTTAAGCCTGCTGGCATTCTTTGTTGCTAAGTCAATCAAAATATCGAGAAAATACGTTTTTCTGTCAATACTTAATCCACTCGTTATGATTATAAATAGTTACGCGTACATACTTTTTCCCGCCCTTATAATCAACGAAATAACAAATTCTCCAGAATGGAAGAATATATCAATTTATCTTGCATTAATGCTTGGGATTATTATAATTACACGCATAATCAGAAGCAGAATAGAGTTATCAACAAACATTCTGAATATAGAATTGATGAACGGCTTTCAAGCTGAAATAAACGACAAAATAATGAACCTTGAATTTGAGACGCTTGAAGATCCTGCCTTTCTCGACCTGAGAAGCGAGGTTATGGCATCAATTAATCAACGGCAGCTTATTATCCGTATGATAAACAGCGTACAAGGCTTTATTTCTCAGGCAATGAACTTAATTTCTTACGGAGTTCTGATTATCATTCTCAATCCTTTTTTGATTGCAGCAATGGTAATACTTGTTATCATTAATAATTTGCTTAACAAGAAGACGAAAGACATAAATCTGAAAATCGAAAAGATGATGATTGCTTTTAGCCGGAGAGTAGAGTATTTCGAATCGTTAACCAGTGATTTCAAGATAGGAAAAGACGCAAGAATATTTGATATTAAGGGAATGCTAGAAGAGGAGATTGACCGGTTCAACAACAAAACTTTTAAAGCAAATAAGCAATCAATGAGAAAAACAGGTATTCTAGGCGGCCTTATGTCCATAAATGAGCAAGTACAGATGCTGATTGTCTATTCTTATATAGCATTCTGCGTAGTTAAGAAGCTTATAAGTATAGGCGATTTTACGATGTATACCGGAGCTGCCATGCAATTTGGACGATCAATTTACAGCATGCTAGATAATGTAGTCGATTACCGGTTTATACATTATTACGTTGAAAAGCTTCATGAGCTTCTTACATACAACGACGTTAAGAAGTCCGGTAAGAGCGAAAAATCGTCAGTTCCTCAGGATGATGATATCGTTATAGAATTTCACAATGTATCTTTCAAATACCCGCGCTCCGATGAATATACACTGAAAAATATAAATGCGAAAATCAGTAAAAAAGAACATATATCAATAATCGGGGAAAACGGAGCGGGAAAAACCACATTCATAAAGCTGCTTTGCGGACTATATAAGCCTACCGAAGGCAGAATAACAGTTAATGGGGTTGACATAAGTAATTTTGAACAAGATGAGTATAGAAAATTGTACTCTATCGTTTTTCAGGATTTTAAGCTATTCGCGTGTTCGGTAAACGAAAATATTGCTTTTGACGACGAAAAAGGAAGCGACTATATTGCCAATGCGCTAAGTAAGGTGGGGATGGCAGCGAAAATACAAAGCTTGAAAAACGGAGGGAATACAGCGGTCTATAAATACTTCGATATGGATGGCATTGAGTTTTCCGGCGGAGAGGAGCAGAAAATCGCTTTAGCGAGAGCTATATACAAAGACGCTCCGATTGTAATTCTGGACGAGCCTACGGCAGCTTTGGACCCGTATGCTGAAGCTGAAATCTTTTCCAAGTTTAATGAGATTACGGAAGACAAATCTGTTGTGTTTATATCACATCGGCTATCTAGCTGCAAGCTGAGTGACCGCATCTTAGTATTCAAGAACGGCGAAATTACTCAAGCCGGAACGCACATCGATTTAATTATGGATAAGGGAAATTCATATTACGAAATGTATATGACACAAGCACAGTATTATGTGACCGATAGCTAGGTAATCAATGATTTAATCTCT
>DBTM01000016.1 GCA_002307055.1 Clostridiales bacterium UBA1316 | reverse complement strand
AGAGGACTGAAAATCCTCGTGTCGTTGGTTCGATTCCGACCGGAGGCACCACGCGCAGTTTAATTTCATATGATATTGCGCGGTATGCGGGCGTAGCTCATCTGGTAGAGCGCCACCTTGCCAAGGTGGAGGTAGCGAGTCCGAGCCTCGTCGCCCGCTCCAAGTTAAGAGGTGCTTTATGCGCCTCTTAAGTTCCATATGGCGACATAGCCAAGTGGTAAGGCATGGGTCTGCAAAACCCTGATCCCCCAGTTCAAATCTGGGTGTCGCCTCCAAACCGAAAGCCCCGAATTCTGAAAAGAATTCGGGGCTTTAATTAGTGCGCCCTGTTGGCTGCCGCTTTTTTATTTATACGGATTTAACATAGTCCAGCGGGTTGACAGGTGTTGTGTCGGTATTGGCGATGCAGTCGGTATTTGATGATCTGAGGCGTACTTCAAAATGCAGATGGACGCCTGAGGAGGTGCCGGTGCTTCCCATGTAACCTATTTTCTGCCCGATACCGACAGTACTACCGGCAGTTACAAGCGGCATGCTGTTCATATGCGCGTATCGCGTTTGAATCGGCTGACCATTATAGATGGAATTGATATAGACTACATATCCGTACCCTTTGAGCCAGCCGGAATAGACGACCATACCCTGCTGTGCGGCGATAATAGCGTCACCGGTGACGCCGTGGACAGAGGAACCAATATCGATACCCAGATGTGTACCGAAGTATTGATTGATTTTATAGCTTATCGGTACAGGCCATGCCATCAAAGACGTGATAGCCTGTGAGGGGATATAGCCTGACTGAGCGCCGTTATAAATTACTCTCAACCAGTTATCGCTCTGCGACAGGACAAGAACCGTACGCCCAGCCGGAACCGTACCCGTTGATGCATAAGTCACGGAAGGACCGCTGCGGACGGTTACGCTTGCAGAAGCAGCGACAGGGTATGTTCCGTATATATATTTTATGTAATCCGCACTTGCATACCCATAACACGAAGGCGCGTATTCAATTCGCCACCAGCTGCCGGATTTTGAGATTAACGTAACATAGTCTCCGGAAGGCAGTTTGGCAATCACCGCTGCTGCCGTACTTGCGGAACTGCGCACGTTAAGGGCTCCGGATGTTGTTGTGACAAGACCGGCCGCCGAGGTTGTATCAGCTGCCGCTGCCGTCGGAGTGATGCCTATCAGAAAAAGTATGACAGCTGCCAGAATGATAGCAGCTGTACGTAATTTTTTAATATAAATCATTATTTGTTATCCTTTCTAATCTTTTGCTGACACATCAAGCGCTTTAAGACGTTTTCAGGCATATGATAATGGTAACAAATAGTTACAGATTAGTCAAACTGTATATAATGGTAATCAAAAAAGACGCTGCCGTTGTTAACAGCAGCGTCATTGTTGTGCACTCGTGCAATTAGAAAGGATCGTTATCTACAGCCAGAGCACTCAAGGTCGCGTTATTGATTGTAAGTCCCGGTGTGATATCAATGACTGAATTCGTCGAGAGCTGTACGGAATAGGTATAAATACCGGGAGCTAAATTATTATCAAAGAACTGTAATGCAAAGGATTCAGCCTCAAGTGCTGTGACAAGTGTTGAAAACGTATTTGT
The DNA here is from genome assembly GCA_002307055.1 of Clostridiales bacterium UBA1316. Taxonomy (GTDB): domain Bacteria; phylum Bacillota; class Clostridia; order Oscillospirales; family Oscillospiraceae; genus Sporobacter. Next base: position 36,126 of record DBTM01000016.1, on the reverse strand, counting down.
CGGGCCGACACTGACGGACGCGCCATTACCAAAACTCCGCTTCAATTCGAAATTCAATGTAACAGAAATACCGATAGGCAGACTGACTATGCTTGTATAAGACAGCAGGATAACCGGGCTTCGCATCCCGGTCGTGTCGATTGTGACATCCACGACAGGGATCGGATCGGCAAGCAGCGTCGTTATCAGCGGAAAAGGACCGGCGCCTCCGGTGGCTGAATTTAGCTTTACAAGCCTTGAGGTTCTCTTAGCGTTCGTAAAATATACTGAAGATGATTCGCAGCTCATATAACACAATCACCTTATCATTTAAATTACCAATAGTCTAAAAAACGAGAATTGGCCATTAACAGCATATGTAACGGCAAAGGTATTGTGACATGAAATAGTGGCACCAGCCAGTTCGAGTTGCAGAGCACATAGAAAAAAATGGCGCAAATATAACGACTCTATAAGGTCATAATACAAATAATAGAAATGAAAAGAATATTTGGAGGCGATGGGAAGACGGTATGAATAAGACGACAAGCAGCAGTGCACCTGACGCTGAAAAAAATACTGTGTGTTTATACGCGGATTTAGACAGCAATATAGAAAAATTACGCAGCGATTTCGGAAACAGCAGTGATCTGAATATAAACCTTATTAAGCAAGTCAACACAAATCTATCCCTTGCCGTCGTTTATTTGATTGAAATGGTAGATACTAAAACACTCAATGCCATTTCAGATGAACTCACCAAACAGACGAGTGAACACACGAAAATCAAGCGGGAGCAGAGCTTTGAAATCCTGATGAATCAAATCACAAACATCAGAGCAACAAAAAATGGTTCTGATTTTACAGCCTTGTATAAAGAACTGCTGGCAGGGAATACCGCTTTTATATTGGATGGTTATGGCAGATTCGTTTCAGTATCCACCAGCTCAGATGAAGGCAGATCTATTTCAGAGCCGACTTCACAAACAATCATCAAAGGCCCTAAAGATGCTTTTACAGAGGACATCGATAAGAATGTTTATTTAATCAGAAAGAGAATCAGAAATGAAGCATTGCGGGTAGAAGACCTATCGCTTGGCACTATTACACATACAAGAGTGAGAATGATATATATTAACGGCATTGCAAAAGGAGACATTGTCGCCGACATCAGAAACAGGCTAACACAGATTGACTATGACAGTGTTTTAGACAGCGGTTATATTGAAGAGCTTCTTAAATCAGATCCCTATTCAATATTTCCGTCAATTTTAAACTCTGAAAAGCCCGATGCCGTTACTGCAGCTTTGCTTGAGGGTAAAGTTGCGATTCTTGTTGATGGTACACCTTATGTGCTTACAGCGCCCGCATTGTTTATCGATTTTATTCAGGCAAGCGACGATTATTACGAAAACTATTATATTTCTTCATTGATGCGGTTAATCAGATATATTGCGCTAGTGTCCACACTTTTAGTACCTGCAATATATATTGCCCTGACCACATTTCATCAGGAAATTATTCCGACCCCGCTTTTAATCAGCATTGCCGCTCAGCGTGAAGGTGTGCCGTTTCCTGTTCTATTGGAAGTTTTGCTAATGGATTTAACTTTTGAAATATTAAGAGAAGCCGGCGTCAGAATGCCGCGGGCTATCGGTTCAGCTATTTCGATTGTTGGGGCGCTTGTTTTAGGTCAGGCAGCAGTTGAGGCGGGTATCGTCGCCGCGGCTACGGTTATTGTTGTCGCATTGACAGCCATATCGAGCTTTGCCATAACAAATTACGCAATGTCAAATGCGATCAGATTTTTGAGATTCAGTTTTATTTTTCTCGGAGGTATGCTCGGTTTGTATGGTATTTCTATGGGTTTAATCATTATGGTTCTGCATTTATGTAAAATCAAATCTGCCGGAGTGCCATATCTGTCGCCTGTGGCGCCACTCGTCCCCGGCAGCAATAAGGATACAATTTTCAGATACCCGTTGTGGAAACTAAAATATCGGCCTGCAGGTATCAGCGCGGCAAGAACGGCAAGAACAAAAGGAAAAAGCAGCATGGATCCTAATGTGATAGGGAAATCGGAGTTATAATGCGGTCTATGAAAATAAAAAGACTATTTGTTGTTATTGCCCTATTACTGAATCTGTTTATATCCGGCTGCTGGAGCAGTCATGAGGTCAATACACTCGGCATCAGCGTTTGTCTCGGCATTGATAAACAAAAAAACGGTTATCTTGTTTCAGAACAAGTCATCAACCCAAAAGCAATTGCATCTCAAAGAGCCGTCGGAGAATCTCCCGTCGTTATATATACCGGCGAAGGTGAGAATCTCCAAGAGATTATTACAAGAATGACAACAATATCGTCCCGTAAAATATACAGCTCGCATCTGCGGATGGTAATTCTGAGTGAGGATGTTGCAAGAGAGGGGATCGCTGACATAATCGATCATCTTCTCCGGTACCATGAATACCGAACCGATTTTTATTTTGCTGTTACAAAAGGCGTTTCAGCAAATGATATTCTCAACACGCTGACACCTGTAGAAGCAATCCCCGGTGTCGATATGTATAAAAAGTTGAAAATGTCCTTTGACGAGTGGGCACCGATAAAAGCGGTCAAGATCGTTGAACTGGCAAATGATCTGGCGGCTGACGGTATAAACCCGACTATAAACGCAGTAGAACTGGTAGACGACAGCAATAAAACAGATTCAACAGATGTCTTGAAAAAAAGCGGTAATTTTGAAAAAATCAGTTTCACTGACATCGGCGCGTTTAAAAAAGATAAACTTATCGGATGGCTCAATGAGACTGAAGCAAAGGGTTACAGCTATATTATAGGTGATGTTAAACACACTTCTGGTTACGCTGCTGTCGGAGAAGGAATTACAGTATCTTACAATGTATTAAAAGCAGATTCCAAAGTCAAAGCGAGTATTGTTGATAATCAGCCGAGTATTGATGTTGAGATAAAGCTCGATTATGTGATAACTCAAGTAACTGGTAAGCTGGATGTCTCGGTAACTGACAATATCGAAATCATAAATAAAATGGCGGAAGATAGAATTAAAAGCTTTAGTGAGGAAGCTGTCAGGAAAGCTCAGGAGCTTAAAACTGATATTTTCGGCTTTGGTGAACGGATTCATGTCAAAGACACAAAATACTGGAAAACTATAAAAGAAAATTGGAATGATATTTTTGCAAATATACCGGTCAATATTAGAGTTACCGCACAAATCGTTGCAACAGGGGATATCACAAAGTCAATGACGCAGAAAGACTAATTATAAACAGGGAATATGGAGATATCCATGAGGTAAAGTATGGCTGTTATATCAATCATCGCAGTATTGGGATTTGATATTATTCTCTGCATTATTGAAATACCGAAAATGCTTCAGCAGAAGCAAATCAGAGAGCTGATTACTTTTTCAGTTCTGCTGCTGCTTGGAACAGGTATTGCTGTTATGAAAAGCTTCGATATGAAAGTACCGAATCCCTCCGATTTTTTGGCATGGGTATATTCACCGGTATCCGATTTCATGAAATCGCTTTTAAAGCCGTGAGAGGACTAACATGGAAAACAATAAAATTACATGCCATCAGTTGTATTCGATAAATGCAACGATATCATTGGGCGGTTCAATATTAATAATCTCTTCAACTCTTGCCAGCATCGCCAAGCAGGATGCCTGGTTGTCATCGTTGATTGCCACTGTATTTGGCTTGCTGGTAATGCTGCTCTATTACTATTTAGGAAGCCGGTACCCGGGACTGACGCTGATTGGGATTATAAGAAAAGTATTCGGAAAGTGGCTGGGGTTCTTCGTGTCCTTTTGCTATGTTGCAATATTCATTAGGATATCGGCGGGAGTTCCATGGTTTATCGGCAGTTATTTTGGGAGAGTAATGCACGAAACGCCGGTGCTGGTTATAAACATGCTGTTCATGGCGGGCATTGTTATTGCTGTACTATATGGTATTGAAACCATAGCACGCGCGTCTGAACTGTTTATCATATTTGTTTCAGCTATTTTTTTTATCTTTATTATTTTACTGGTGAAAAGCATTAAGCTTGAATATATCACGCCGATGCTTGAAAATGGCTTTTGTCCAGTGCTTAAGGGATCTTTTTTCATGTCATGCTATATAACATTTTCAGCAATTAATATTTTAATGGTATTCCCTCATTATGTAAGTGATATATCAAAAGCGAAGGGAGCGCTGATAAAAAGCCAAATATGGTCCGGTATAATTTCCGGTCTAACTATTTTGATGACAATTCTCGTGTTAGGAAGCGCTTTGACTGAAAGATCCTGTTTCCCTGCATTACTCCTTGCAACTGAGATAAGCGCCGGACCGGTTATAACAAGACTGGAGTATGTTATTACCATAATATGGTTAACAACGCAGTTTATGATTGGGCTGTTTTTCTTCTTTTCAGCAACAACCTCGCTTTCGGAATTGATAGGTCTAAAAGACTATAAAATAATCGTTTTACCAACAGGATTAATTGTTCTCATACTGTCTGTTATCGTTTTTCCAAATGCAGTTTACATGGCAGAATGGGATAACCTTGTTTATGCTCCCCTTATAACAACCTTCGGATTTATTATTCCATTATTATTAGTAATCGTATATTACCTAAAAAAACGTTTCTTCAGTATTCAGTAGACTTCATAATTAATAATAAATTGAATTGATTAAGCGGAGGTGACACAGTGGAGAATAAAACTATAACACCGCATCAGCTCTTTACATTTACGGCACTATCGACTCTCGGCGGGTCCATCCTTGTCATTTCGTCGACAATAGCCGCTGTTGCAAAGCAAGATGCATGGCTTTCGGCGCTTATTAATATGGCTTTCGGTTTGCTGATGACCTGGATATATTGTTTTATAGGCACGCGTTATGAGGGGCTGACCCTGATCGGGATTATTAACAAAATATTCGGAAAGCTGCTTGGAAAGATCGTCTCAATCGGATATCTTCTCATGTTTTTTTCACTAGCTTATGGCATACCCTGGTATATAGGGAGCTTCGGTGCGCACCTGATGCATGAAACACCGGTGCCGATAATTACTATGCTGTTCGTCGCTGCGCTCATTATCTCTGTTTATTATGGTATAGAAGCTTTTGCGCGTGCGACAGAAATATTCTATATATTTGTAACGGCTCTATTTGTTATATCGATGGTGCTTGTCCTGCCAAATAGCAATCTTCGGTATATCACACCGGTATTGGAAAATGGTTTCACACCGATCTTGAAGGGCGCTGTGTTATTATCGAGTTTAGTATCAACGCAGAACATATCGATATTAATGATTTATCCTGTGCATGTCAGCGACAGAAAAGGCGGAAAAAAATCCTTTATTAAAGGATTTTTATGGGCTAATACGGTTGTATTTGTTACAACCTTGATTTCTGTTCTCGTGCTGGGAAGTACTGTTGTCGCAAAGTCGTCATTTCCGACAGTTTTACTGGCCAGAGAGATTAATGTCGGTATCGTTCTGACGAGGCTTGAATACGCAATATCCGTCATGTGGACGATGAGCGAATTTGTGATTGGAATCCTGTTTTTTTATGTGACAATCACAGGAATCTCTGAGTTTGTCGGTTTAAAGGATCATAGAAAAATTGCAGCGCCAATGGGACTCGTTATTCTCCTGCTTTCTGTGACCGTGAACCCCGGCGCTGTTGAGCAGTCGAACTGGATTATCATTGGGTATACGCCGAATATCATAGTTTTCGGTTTCATTATTCCTATGGTTATGCTTGTAGTCTATTTAATTAAAACTTGGTTAAAAAAGAAGACAAACAATAGTATTTTATAATATTGTATGCAATAATAGAATAATGGCAGTATGCCAATAACAGGATTGAAAAACGCCTAAGAGGCTATGAAGTCGGCAGTACCAAGCCGTAATCAAAAAAGTTAGGATAACAGCATTATGAATATATGGCATGATATCAGCCAAAAGCGCATAACACCGGAGGACTACTTCGGTGTTATCGAAATATCCAAGGGATCAAAAACAAAATACGAGATCGACAAGGAGACCGGCCTGCTCATGCTGGACCGTGTCCTGTATACATCGACGATTTATCCGGCAAATTACGGGTTCATCCCGCGTACATATGCCGACGATAATGACCCGCTCGATATCCTTGTGCTCTGTACTGAAGCGATCATACCGATGACGCTCGTCCGCTGTTTTCCGATTGGCGTTATCCGGATGCTTGACGGCGGGCATCTTGATGAGAAAATCATATCCGTTCCGTTCGGTGACCCGACATATGCCAATATTAAGGATATAAGCGATTTACCGGAGCATGTTTTCAATGAAATGCGGCATTTCTTTTCCGTATACAAGGCGCTCGAGCATAAAGAGACGATTGTTGATGATGTTGCCGGCAGGGGAGAAGCTTTGATTATTATCGCTGATGCAATTATGCGCTATAAAATTCAATTCCGCGAAGGTACTGAAAATATTGAACTATGATATCTGCTGACAAGCGGCACCGCAAAACGTATTTTGCCCTTTGTTTTTTGGAGGGTTCTAATGGAAGCTACTCATAATGTCGTCAAAAATGGCTCTGATGAGAGTGCCTACAAGCTGCCGAGCGAGGATGTTCTCAGATTAATGGGAACACGCACAGGCGGTCTGACTGCGGCAGAGGTCATCGAAAAACAGCAAAGTTATGGTAAAAATGTTCTCGCGGAGAAAAACAAAAAACCGCTGATCCTTGTTTTTGCGGCAAATTTTATCAGCCTTATGGCCATTCTGCTTTGGATTGGCGGCGCTATAGCAATTGTAGCCGATATGGTTCAGCTCGGAATCGCCATATGGCTTGTGAATATCATCAACGGTATCTTTAGCTTTTGGCAGGAATTCCGGGCAGGAAAAGCAACGGAAGCACTTAAGAACATGCTTCCCTCCTTTGCCAGGGTTATCAGAGAAGGACAGGAGCTGCAGATTCTTGTTGAGGATCTTGTGCCCGGGGATATTGTCTTACTTCAGGAAGGAGACAAAATTTCAGCAGACGCCAGACTCATCGACAGCAGTGACCTTCAGGTTAACCAGTCAACGCTCACCGGCGAGTCAAATCCGGTTCGCAAAACACATGAACCGATTCTGCGGGGAGGCCTTTCACGGTCGGAAATTCCGAATCTCATTTTTACAGGGACAAGTGTCGCCAGCGGAAACGCAAAAGCTGTTGTTATCACCATAGGGATGCAAACCGAATTTGGAAAAATCGCAAATCTCACGCAGGAAGTCAAGGATGTTCTAAGCCCGCTGCAGAAGGAGCTTGACAAGCTGACGAAGCAGGTTTCACTGATGGCGATAATTGCAGGGGTGCTTTTCTTTTTGGCGTCCGTCTTTATTGTCAAGGACCCGGTTGCAAAGTCCTTTATCTTTTCGCTCGGGATGATCGTGGCATTTATACCCGAAGGGCTGCTGCCAACCGTCACACTGTCACTGGCGATGGCTGTGCAGCGAATGGTAAAGGAGCATGCGCTGGTTAAGCGTCTGTCCGCTGTCGAGACACTGGGCTGCACGACCGTTATTTGTTCCGACAAGACCGGAACACTGACACAGAACGAGATGACGGTGATCAGCCTGTGGCTGCCCGCCGGTGAATTGGATGTTTCGGGACTCGGATACGCGCCGGTTGGGAAGATAACATCCGGAGGCAAGGAAACCTCGGCTGCCGGCAATGAGGATCTCAAGCTGCTGCTGACCGCAGCCGCGCTCTGCAGCAACGCTAGGCTTGTTCCCCCGGAAGACCCGACGGGGCGCTTCACTGTGCTTGGCGACCCGACGGAGGCCTGCCTCGGCGTCGTCGCGCAGAAAGCCGGTCTCGATATCACCACGCTGTCCTCTGAGACACCGAGAATCAGAGAATTACCGTTCGATTCCAGACGTAAAAGAATGTCCACCATCCACCAGCTCAATAAGCCGTCAGGCAGTATCAGAGCAGCTTATGTTAAAGGCGCACCTAAGGAAGTTTTAGAATTATGCACCGGTATTAGCATTCACGGTGCCAGAGAAGATATTACGCAGTCTCAATGCGATGAAATTATGCAGGCCAACGATAAGTACGCCAGAAATGGGCTGCGTGTGCTGGCCGTGGCATGCCGTTATATAACCCGTGAAACCGGCTTGCCCTCGGCATTGAGCGCGTATACGCCGGAATTAGTAGAACAGGAGCTTATATTTTTGGGCCTTGTGGTCATGGCTGACCCACCGAGACCGGAGGTTGCAGAAGCCGTCGAGCTTTGCAGAAAAGCAAGTATCCGTATTATTATGATAACCGGCGATTACGGCTTAACTGCTGAAAGCATCGCTAAACGCATCGGTATCGTTAAGAGCGAGCATCCGCTTATCGTCACCGGCACAGAGCTTGAAAAAATGTCGGATTCGGAGCTGCAGGCGGCACTGAAGCAGGAAATTATATTCGCAAGAGTAGCGCCTGAGCAAAAATACAAAATTGTCAGTACACTGCAGGAGATGGGGCAAATTGTCGCGGTGACCGGTGACGGCGTCAACGACGCGCCGGCGCTTAAAAAAGCGGATATCGGCATTGCGATGGGTATATCCGGCACCGATGTCGCCAAGGAAGCAGCCGATATGATTCTCACGGACGATAACTTTGCTTCTATTGTCAGAGCCATTGAAGAAGGGCGCGCTGTCTACAGTAATATCCGCAAATTTATGCTGTATATTCTCAACAGCAATATGCCCGAAGCCGTCCCGTCAGCCGCATTTTTGTTTTCCAGAGGCGCAATACCGCTGCCGCTGACCGTCATGCAGATTCTGTCTGTTGACCTTGGCACTGATATGCTGCCTGCACTGGGGCTTGGTACGGAGCTGCCCGAAGAAGGCGTCATGGAGCAGCCGCCCAGATCACAAAAAGATCCGCTGCTTAATAAAAGAATATTTATTAAAGCCTTCTTGTGGTATGGATTACTTGAATCCGCGATTTCCATGGGCGCATACTTTTATGTGCAATGGCAAAATGGATGGCCTAACGCCCCTCTGGCAGGTTCAGGTATCGCTTATAGTCACGCAACAACGATGACGCTGGCTGCCATTGTGTTTTGCCAGATTGCGATGGTCATGAACTGCCGAACCTCAACGAGTTCTGTCTTCAAAATCGGACTGTTTAAAAACAAGCATGTCATGTTCGGTATCGTTTGCGAGCTTGCTATATTATGCGCGCTTGTTTATCTGCCGTTCCTGCATGGAATTTTCAACACGACACCGTTGGATCTTAAGGATTGGATATTCCTTATTTTAATACCAATCCCGTTGTTGCTGATCGAAGAAGCCAGAAAAGCTGTCAGCAGAAAACTGAACAGGAAGAAAAACAAGGAGGTTTTAAAATGAAGGTCATCATCGTAGGCTGCGGCCGACTTGGTTCGGGGCTGGCTGGAAATTTGATAAAAGACGGATATGACATCACTGTAATCGATAGTAATCCGGAAGCATTTATAAGACTGGGCAAGCACTTTAAAGGTAAAACGGTCACCGGAATTGGTTTTGATAAGGACCTGATGGAAAAAGCCGGAATTCAAAAAATTGACGCCGTTGTCGCCTGTACAAACAGCGATGAAGCAAACGCGCTGATCGGACGGATTTCAAGAAATATTTATAAGGTACCGCGCGTGATATCGAGATTATATGACCCGAGAAAAGCGTCGCTTTATCAATCGCTCGGTATTCAAACCATCAACACGACAGCCTGGGGCATCAGGCAGGCGACTGAAATGCTCAGCTATAATCAGCTCGACAGTGTCCAGCACATTGGGAACGGACAGGTTGAATTACTGAGGCTGGAGATACCTGCGCTGTTAGAAGGCAGACCGGTTGGTGAAATTTCAATTATCGGAGAAATTCAGGTTGTCGCACTCAGCCGTGACAATGTGACATTTATACCGACGATGGGAACAGCTTTAAAAAAACGTGATGTTGTCTTTTTATCGATCATGACCACATCCGCCGGCAGATTAAAGTCGCTGCTGGGTCTTGAATAGGAAGGGGGGCTCATCATGAAAGTAATTATTATAGGCGGAGGCAAAACTGGTTCTTATATTGCCGAGCTGCTGCTTAAAAGCAATTGCACCGTTAAAATAATCGATAACAGAGAAACAGTGCTGGATCGGCTCAGAAATGAACATCCTGCAGATATTATTATCGCCGGCAGCGGCAGCGACCCGAGCGTGCTTGAAGCATGCGGTATAATGGACGCTGACGCGGTTGCCGCAGTTACAGGTTCTGATGAAATAAATCTTGTCGCATCGACGATAGCAAAGTATGAGTTCAATGTTCCTCGAGTCATAGCGCGCGTGAATAATCCGAAAAACGCCTGGCTGTTCAGCCATGAAATGGGTGTTGATGTCGGTTTAAATCAAGCAGACCTGATGGCTCGTCTTGTTGTTGAGGAAATGGATTTCAAAAACATCTTCACTCTGCTCGCGCTTGACCATGGGGACTACTCGATTTTTCAGGTCATGGTAGACAAAAATGCCCAAGCCGTCAACAGAACAATAAAACAGCTGTCAATTCCGCATGATACCGTTTTAATAACCGTGTTTCGCGGCGGCGAAGTCATTATTCCCCGAGGCGACACCGAAATTATAACAGGAGATAAGATACTCGCCTTCGGCAATGTCAGCTCCCACGATGCCGTCAACCGTCTTTTCGGTGCGCCGCAAGCGTGAATTCGTGAAATCACCCCCGCAGCAAAATCTGCTGGGCTTGATTTTTGCGTTGATTTAAAAAGCAGCGTCATTTCTTCTGGCTGTAGCTATTAATGAATATTGAAAACAGAAAATATTAATAGTATAGTGTAACAACAATTTATTTTATATATTTATATTTATGCATGAAGAAGGTTTGGCCGCTTGAAACAACGCCATGAGTCTGCAGCGCACGTCAGCAACCCATTTGCAGCGCTAAAGCACAAAAGCTATCGTTATTATTGGATCGGCATGGCTGTATCCGCGACAGGAACATGGATGCAGAATGTTGCGCAGCCCTGGCTGGCTTATAAGCTGACGGATTCCGCTTTTTTACTGGGACTGGTCAGCGCGCTTCAATTTTTGCCCGTTTTATTGTTCTCTTTATTCGCAGGTGTGATTATCGATAAATTCCCAAAGAAGAAGATTCTGTTTCTCACACAGTCGGCTTCGTTTCTCATCACGCTGTTTCTGGCAATCATGACGTTCACCGGTCATATTATGTTTTGGCATCTCATCTTGACCTCCACCTTACTCGGCTTTGCCAACACCTTTGATATGCCTGCCAGGCAATCTTTTGTCATCGAACTATGCGGTAAAGAAGATTTAACGAATGGCATTGCGCTCAATTCAGTTCAGTTTAATCTGGCGAGAATTATCGGACCGGCTATAGCAGGTGTCATTATGGGTGCGGGTCCGTCGGGGATAGCAGTGTGTTTTCTCGTTAACGCCGTCAGTTTTGGCGCGGTGATCATCAGCTTGTTCTTCATACAGCCGTATGCGATTCAAAAAGAACCGATGAAACAAACAAAAATGCTGAGCAGTATCAGCGAAGGCTTAAAATTTATCGTCGCGAAAAAAAATATTCTTATCCCACTGCTTTTTTTAGCCGTTGGCGCAACCTTTGCGATGAATATGAACGTCCTCGTGCCGGTCTTTGCCGATAAGGTGCTCTGCCAATCGGAGACGGGCTTCGGCCTTTTGATGTCGATTTCGGGCATTGGTGCGCTTGTCGGTGCGCTGACGATGGCCTCAATCAGCAAAGGCGGCCCGAAAAAAGCATTTTTGTACGGATTTCCGCTTATCGTCGGAATGCTCGTATTAGCAACTGGTTTTACGGATATTTACATTCTGACAGGGCTTATTCTGGCGCTTACCAGTTTCTTCTATATGATTTTTATGGCCAGCGTGAATACGACGATGCAGATGAATTCGACGAACGAATTCAGAGGCCGCGTGATGAGTGTCTATTCATTGGTCATGGCCGGTTCGACACCGCTGGGGAATCTGTTCGCCGGCGGAATAACCCAAACCTTTGGCGCAGGAGCCGGCTTTATAGGCTGCGGCGCTGCGATCATCGTACTGTTAGTACCGTGTTATCTGCAGCTGCGCAAAAAAAGTACGACGCAGACTATATGAATTATATGAGCTTTGACTAAATCCTCATAGTTAAAAAAATTACTATAAAATCGCTGTCAGTTCTTTATAATATTTGTATAAATAATGATATTGACTTTCTGAATAATAAAGATATAGTTTTGTTGATACAATCTTTATACTTTCTACTATGTTCTTTATTTTTTTTTGATGACGGAAGGTGTTACAATAAAAAGATTAACACTTAAAAATGTTAAGAGTTTTTTATTCGGCAGACCGCTGGACAGTGACGCGCTCAATGACGAGAAGTACGCTGTTAAATGGGGTTTGCCGATACTCTCAAGCGATGCGATATCGTCGGTTGCCTATGCCGGACAGGAAATGCTGACTGTCTTGATTCCCGTAATCGGCATCATGGCGTTCAAGCAGCTGACTGTTTTGTCAGGTGTTATCATTGTTCTCCTGTTTATCCTGATGCTCTCATACAGACAGACGATCGACAGTTACCCGAACGGCGGCGGCGCCTATACGGTCGCAAAAGAAAACATCAGCACGAAGGTTGGCATCGTCGCGGGCGCGGCGTTGTCTGTCGACTATATTATGACGGTTGCCGTGAGTGTTTCGTCCGGTGTCCAGCAGATTGCGTCAGCCTTTGCACCGCTTGCTCATTATACGGTTCCCATATGTGTTGCACTCGTTATACTTATAGCGATCGGTAATCTAAGAGGCTTAAGAGAAGCATCCAGGATTTTCGGTATACCGACGTATGCTTTTATCGTGGGTCTCATCGCGATGCTTGTATTCGGCTTTTTCAAGCTGTTGGGTGGCTACAAACCGCCCCAGCCGATCCTGCCTACGGTTCAGAATATCACAGGACCGGTGATGGCTATACTGATGCTTAAAGCTTTTTCAAACGGCTGCGCGGCTCTGACAGGTGTTGAAGCAGTGAGCAACGGCGTGCCGAACTTCAAAGACCCGGCTCAAAAACATGCAAAAACAGTTTTACTGTTGCTTGCCATTATCATCTTTGTGCTGTTCGGCGGTACTGCGATTTTAGCCAACTTTTATAAGGTCATACCCGGTGAACGAGCGATGCTCGTTTTAATAGCCGAGGAGATATTCGGCCACGGCTTCATGTTCTACTACATTACGATAACAACCTTTATCATTCTTGTCATTGCAGCCAATACGGCTTACTCAGGTTTTCCAATGCTCATTTCGGTTGTCTCGAAGGACGGTTACGCACCCAGACAGCTCAGCATGAGAGGCAACAGGCTCAGCTATGACAGCGGTATTGTTTTACTGTCCGTGGCAGCGATAATTCTTATTATTGTATTCAGAGCCAAGGTCGAAAGACTGATTGGGCTGTACGCAATCGGTGTTTTTATCTCATTTACATTATCTCAGACCGGTATGTTCCTGCGTTGGATCAGACTGCGCGAGAAGGGCTGGCGTCTGAAGGCGTCAATCAATGGGATCGGAGCTGTTGCCACAGCAATTGTCGTTGTCATCATTGCCGTCACAAAATTCAGGCAGGGCGCTTGGATTGTCGTCATTCTGATTCCGGTTCTAGTTTACTTTATGCTGAGAATAAAGAAGCATTATACCGGTATTCATGACCAGCTCAGGCTTGAACCCGAAGAATACAATTCGAGTTTGGATGACAGCTGTGCGTACACCAATCGTGTCATCGTCCCAATAGAAAGCATTAACCGCGCGAGCATCCGAGCTCTTCGCTACGCTAAAACGATTTCCGACAATGTCACGGCCTTCAACGTTGTTATCGACAAGGAAACCGGCGAAAAGAACAGGCAGAAATATGACATGCTCCACTCGGATATCCCGCTGGTTATAAAATACTCGCCTTTCAGGGAAATCGTCGGTCCACTCGTGGAATTTATAGAATCCGCGGAATATGACCTGACCGACCGCGATATTGTATCCGTTATTTTACCTCAATTTATCGTCCAAAAATTCTGGCATCGCATTCTCCACAATAATACGAGGGTGCATATAGAACGGCAGCTTCTGAAGCATAAGCAAATCGTCATCTGTACAATTCCGCTGCAGCTCCACGACGATAATAATGCGCGATGACTTCCGAACAAGCAATATCACCACAGATGCGTTTCCGCAAAGGAAGCGCATCTGTCATATATTAATGTATCTGAATTAATTACTTTTACTTGATTAACGCGCTAAATTGATTTAGAATACAAAAATACTACCAAGATATTTTTTAGGGGAAACGCGATGAAGAATACATTTGTTACACTACAGCAGCTTGAGAAAATTGCGCAAAGTTATCCGACACCGTATCATCTTTATGATGAAAAGGGTATCCGTGAGAATGTACGACGCCTGTTAAAAGCGTTTTCATGGAATCCGGGTTTTAAAGAATACTTTGCTGTAAAAGCGACGCCGACACCGGCAATCCTTCAGATATTGAAGGAAGAGGGTTGCGGGACGGATTGCTCGTCTCTGACGGAACTGATGCTGAGCGAACGCTGCGGCATTAAAGGTACGGATATCATGTTCTCGTCGAATGCCACGCCGCCGGAAGAATTTCTTAAAGCACTTGAGCTTGGCGCAATCATTAATCTCGATGACTTGACGCATGTCGAATATCTCGCGAATCTCGGTCCGATGCCGGAAACAATCTGCTGCCGTTATAATCCCGGCGGATATTTTACAATCGCAAATCAAATTATGGATAACCCAAATGACCAAAAATACGGCATGACCAAAGAACAAATGATCGACGCTTATAAAAAGCTGATGACGCTCGGTGTTAAGAACTTCGGTATTCATGCTTTTTTAGCCAGCAATACTATTTCCAACGAGTATTATCCGCAGCTCGCGGCTCAGCTGTTTGAGCTTGCCGTTGACTTGAAGCGTGAAACAGGCGCAAACATTCGGTTTGTTAACCTTTCCGGCGGTATCGGAATCCCATACAGACCGGATCAGCCGGAAAATGATATTATGCTCATCGGTGAGGGTGTCCGCCGCGCTTATGAAAACATATTAGGCCCCGCGGGAATGGATCATCTGGCTATTTTTACGGAGCTCGGCAGATACATACTTGGGCCGTATGGCTGCCTTGTTACAAAAGCTGTTCATAAAAAGCATATATATAAAGAATACATCGGTTTAGATGCCTGTGCCTGCAATCTGATGCGTCCGGCCATGTACGGCGCGTACCATCACATCACGGTGATGGGTAAGGCGCAGCAGCCGAACGACCATGTTTATGACATAACGGGTTCACTGTGTGAGAATAACGATAAATTTGCCATCGACCGGCCTCTGCCTGAAATAGACATCGGTGACTTCATTGTCATCCATGACACGGGTGCGCATGGGCATTCGATGGGCTATAATTATAATGGAAAGCTACGTTCGGCGGAGCTGCTGCTGCGTGAGGACGGTACAGTCAAACTCATCCGGCGCGCCGAGACAACAGCGGATTATTTTGCAACAGCGATATTCTAAGCTTTAAGGGTGAAGGGAAGCTGGCATCAATTTATGAAAGAAAAAATGCGTATTGTCGTTAAAGTTGGCACTTCAACGCTTTCACACGGCGGACGAGGCTTGAACTTCCGCAATATTGACCTGCTCGCCAGAACACTTGCCGATATCAAAAATAACGGCCATGAGGTTGTCCTTGTCTCCTCGGGTGCCATTGGCGCAGGCTGCGGTAAGCTCAACTTACCCGAACGTCCGGTCGACCTGCGTGTTCAGCAGGCTGTCGCCGCTGTGGGGCAATGTGAGCTGATGCATGTGTACGACAAATTTTTTGGTGAATACGGTGTGATCGTCGGTCAGATTCTGCTGACGCGTGATGATGTTGAGAAGCCGAATGTGAAACAGAGTTTGCTTGGCACCTTTGAATCACTCCTCGAAATGGGCGTCATACCGGTTGTAAACGAAAACGACTCCGTTTGTATCGAGGAGATTGAAGCCGAGCACAAGGTTTTCGGCGGAAATGATGTTCTGTCAGCTGTTGTCGCCGTATTGGTGAACGCAGACCTGCTCATACTACTGTCCGATTTCGATGGACTCTATGACGGCGACCCGAGAAAAAATAAAGATGCGCAACGCATCCCTGTCGTTGAGGAAATTAACGCTTCTATAATCGCACTAGCAGGCGGCGCGGGCACTAATTTCGGTACGGGCGGTATGGCGACGAAGCTGACGGCAGCTAAAATTGCAACCGATAACGGCATCAATATGGTGATAGCAAGCGGCTCGGAGCCCCAGCGCCTGTATGAAATATTAAACGGCAAAAGTGTAGGAACACTTTTTAAAAGCACGCGCAATTAACGAAAGGAGACAGACATCCTTGACTGCTATAGAAAAACAGGGTGCGGCGGCGAAAGAGGCTGCCGTCTCACTGATGACCTGCGGTACCAACGCAAAAAACAAAGCTCTGCTTGCTATTGCCCAGGCGCTTGCTGATAACAAGGCAAAGATAATTGAAGCAAATGATCAGGATATGGCAAAGGCAAAAGCCGGCGGCATGAGCGCTTCTCTGCTGGACCGTCTGGCGCTTGACGCCAAACGAATTGACGGGATTGCTGACGGTGTCCGTGAGGTCGCGGCACTCGAAGATCCCATCGGGCAGGTTGACAAGATGGCCACGAGACCGAACGGCCTTATTATCGGGCGCAAAAAAGTCCCGCTGGGCGTCATAGCTATCATCTACGAATCAAGGCCGAATGTCACGGTTGACGCGGCGGTTCTCTGCCTGAAAGCCGGAAACGCCATCATACTCCGCGGCGGCAAAGAAGCGTTTAATTCAAATAACGCCTTGACCGGGATAATGCGTCAGGCCATTAAAGAGTCCGGGCTGCCGGAGGATTCGGTTTCGCTTGTTCAGGATACGACGAGAGGGAGCGTCGATGAGGTGATGCAGCTCACAATGTATGTCGATGTGCTTATACCCAGAGGCGGCGCAGGCCTCATCCGCCATGTAGTCGAAAATTCAAAAGTCCCTGTCATCGAGACAGGCGTCGGCAATTGCCACGTCTATGTCGAATCCTCCGCCGATCTGCAGATGGGCGCGGAGATCATCTATAACGCCAAATGCCAGCGGCCTTCCGTCTGCAATGCCGCGGAGACACTCCTCGTCGACAGGAGCATCGCAAAAGATTTTCTTCCAATGGCAAAAACCCTCCTTGATTTAAAGAATACACAGCTCAGAGGGTGCCTCGAAACACGAGCAATTCTCGGCAGCAGTGTAATCGCCGCGACCGACGAGGATTATTATACGGAATTCGGCGATTACATTTTAGCAGTCAAGGTTGTAGAAGGCCTCGAGGAGGCCATTGCGCACATCAACAAATACGGCACCAAACATTCTGAAGCCATTATAACAAACGATTATACCGCCTCCCAGCGCTTCCTGGACGAGGTGGACGCCGCCGCCGTCTACGTTAACGCCTCAACCCGCTTCACCGACGGCCAGGTCTTCGGCCTCGGAGCCGAAATCGGCATCTCCACCCAAAAAATGCACGCCCGCGGCCCCATGGGCTTAGAGCAGCTGACCAGCATGAAATATATCATCTACGGCAATGGACAGGTAAGATAACTGAGAAACGCAAAAATTGAAACACGATCTGCGTAGGGGCGATCTGCAATCGCCAGTCTGGGCTATACGTCAGACTGGCGATTACACAGATCGCCCCTACAGGTATGGATAGAGGAAAATATTTTTTAACCTATGTTAACTTACATGTCCGACATCTGCCGATTAACATCCTCTTCGCAGGACCGCATCGCCTGTATGGTCATGTCAAGCAGCTTGTCCAAGTCCCAACCGAGCATAGCGGCGCCTTGTTCAATAACGTCGCGGGAGCAGCCGGCGGTAAATTTTTTGTCTTTGTATTTTTTCTTGAGGCTTGAGACTTCAAGATCGAGCGTGCTGCCGGAGGGACGCATACGGACAGCAGCTCCGATGAGGCCGGTGAGCTCATCGGTGGCGAAAAGGACTTTTTCCATTTCGTGTTCGGGTTTAATGTCATTGACCAGGCTGTAGCCGTGGCTGCAGACGGCGTGAATGATATCCTCGCTGACACCGGCCTCGCGCAGAAGTTCCGGTGCTTTGAAGCAATGCTGCTCGGGGTATAGCTCAAAGTCGATATCATGCAATAAGCCGATGAGCGCCCAATGTCCTTTTTCATCATTATAGCCGAGTGCCTCGGCAAACCAGCGCATAACCCCTTCAAGCGTCAGCGCGTGTAGGATGTGAAAGGTCTCTTTGTTATATTTTCTAAGTAATGTCAGCGCTTCATCGCGGGTAATAGAAACAGCCATAAAAACATCTCCCTTTTAAACTGATTTATCATATAGTACAATCAAAAATTAAAAGTGTAAAGAGATTTTACCTGCACAAAGTCACAGGCAAAAACCGGGTGTACAAAGCAGTCTGTACACCCGGTTTCAATATTATTGCAATGCGGCTTTATTTTGCCCAGTTGAGAAGCGAACCGCTATTGTCCCGATCTTTCATGAGATTCATTGCTGCAACAAGTATATCTGCAGCTTCAGCTCTTGTGATACTTTTACTGCACTCCGTGCCCATAACCGGCATAATACTGCACGCGGCGAGATTGGCTTCGGCCTGGGCGGACCAAGCCGGGCACGTTCCAAAGTCAGTTGCGCTGACACTGACGACATCGGTAAGCTTCAGGATATTGTTTAACACCACCGCAGCCTCGGAAAAGGTGATTGGATCCTGCGAGGCAAAAACGAGCTGACCATCATTATCCTTGAACCCGGAAATAATGCCGGACATCAATGCTGTTGAGACATAAGGCTTCACCCACATCGGGATACTGTCATCATCTGAAAAGCCTGTCCTTGTAATACCTTTTAGTGTTTGTGCGTTACTCATGCTGAGGCACATTGCGATAAATTCGCCTCTTGATACATTGCCGTCAGGACGGTAAAAATATTCATTACCGAGTTTTTCACCGGTCATCACGCCCTTCTCGGCTAAGACAAGCGCGGAATAATAGGACGTATTGCCTGTCATGTCAGAGTACGTTATTTTTGTTGACTGCTTATCGATAGAAATTGTCACAGTCGCTTTGTTTGAGATATTCCCATTGCTGTCAATAGCGATATAAGAGAAGCTGTCCTGTCCCTTTTTATTTTCGCACGGCGTATACACAAAACTGCCGTCATTCTCCATATGAACAGAGCCTTTTTTTGGAATGTCTGCAATTTCAAAGGTGACGGCATCTCCCTCCGGATCTTTCGCTGTGAAATGGCCGCTGATGGCGATGTTTCTGAAAGTGGTATATTGCAGATTCTCTGCGATTGGATTTGCGTTTCGTGCGATGACTGCCGTCTGCACATCGGCAGCCATTGCCGGTACTCCAGCCCATAAAAAGCCCCCCGCTAGCATTGTTAAGAGGAGCGCAATCGCTGCGCGGAATGATAACCTGTTCGTTATTTTCATGATTATAACCCCCATTAAAAATTACGTATGCATATCCGTTATCCGGATATGGCATTATGATTTGCTATATAATGGGAAATATACCAGGCTGTACTAAAAATTTTATATAGTGACAGGTAAAATATCATACCGAAGTATATAAACCGATTATTTGAATTTTGCAATTTATTATAAAACTTATTTCATATTTATTGACAAAAACGTATGATTGCTGTAGTATAAATAGCGGATATGAATTGAGCGAAGGGAGAAAATGTTATGCAAGCAGAGAGATCGTTAAATTCAATTGAATTTTTAAATAAGCGAGTTGCAGAAATTAAGCAGAGTATCGTCATCGACAAATCGTATTACAACGAATTTGATGTAAAACGCGGTTTAAGAAATGCCGACGGCACGGGTGTCATGGCCGGTGTCACGCGCATCGGTAATGTCAGAGGCTATTACATGCAGGACGGCGAGAAAGTCCCGATACCGGGGCAGCTGATTTATCGCGGCATAGATGCTTCCGACCTCATTGAAGGCTTTACGAGCGAAGGCCGTTTTGGCTTTGAAGAAACCGCGTATCTGCTGCTGTTCGGTTCGCTTCCAGACAGAGAAACGCTGACAGCGTTTACGAAAATATTAGAAGAATTCAGGATCCTGCCTGATAGATTTTTCGAGGATATGATTCTCAACGCGCCGAGCAACGATATCATGAACAAGTTGGCGCGCAGCACACTGGCGTTGTATTCTTATGACCCCGATCCGGAGACGGATGTCAGCGATATCCATAAGGAGCTCGAAAAGGCATTGCATCTCATCGCACGCTGTCCGGTCATTGTTTCAAATGCTTTCGCAGTAAAAAAACATTATTATGACAACGAAAGCTTGGTAATTCACCGCCCAAAGGACGGTCTGTCAACAGCCGAGAACTTGCTATATACGATGCGTTCTGACAACAGCTTTACACATGATGAAGCAAAACTTCTTGATTTATGCCTGGTTTTACATGCCGAGCATGGCGGCGGCAATAATTCTGCGTTTGCCTGCCGTGTTCTGGCGTCTTCCGGAACAGACATATACGCGTCTATTTCTGCGGCTGTCGGTTCATTGAAGGGACCCAGGCACGGCGGAGCCAATAAAAAGGTTATGGAGATGTTTTCCTATATTAAAAGAGACGTTTCAAACTGGAAGGACGAAGAAGAGCTGCTGCAGTACCTGCGGAAAATCCTCAGAAAAGAAGCTGCCAGCGGTGATGGGCTCATTTATGGTATGGGCCACGCCGTCTATACTTTGAGTGACCCGCGTGCCGTACTGCTGAAAGAATTCGCCAAAGACCTTGCAGACAAAAAGAATATGCTGGATGAATTTGAACTTCTTGAAACAGTTGAAAGGCTTGCTCCAAGCGCTTTTGCCGCCGAACAGCGGACGGAAAAGACAATGTGCGCGAATGTGGACATGTATTCCGGTCTCGTTTATAAAATGCTGGATCTGCCGAATGAGCTTTATACACCGCTATTTGCCATTGCTCGAATGGTTGGCTGGTGTGCCCATCGGATCGAAGAAGTCTTTAACAGCAACAAAATAATCAGGCCTGCTTATAAAGCAATCACACCAAAAGCCGTCTTTGTACCCTTGGATAAAAGATAAAAAATAAAACAATTAAGGTACTGCTGCTCTCAACGGGCGGCAGTTCTTTATTATTATGTTATATATGTATCAACAACGTACGAATTTGTGCTTTATGTTGTCATTAATATGTGGTATAGTTACTGCGAATATATAGAATAAGCCCAGAGAGGATGTTAATAATGTCAAACAGAATTTTCACATCAGAATCAGTAACAGAGGGCCATCCCGACAAAATATGTGACCAGATATCCGATGCTGTACTCGATAGTATTCTCACTGGAGACAAGTCGGCGCGTGTCGCCTGTGAGACGATTGTATCGACGGGTATGGCGCTTATTATGGGTGAAATCACAACAGACACCTACGTCGATATTCCAGGCATAGCCAGAGAAACGATTAAGCAAATAGGATATATAGACCCTGAACTCGGATTTGATTATAAGGGCTGTGCTATTTTAACGTCCATCAAAGAGCAGAGTCCCGATATTGCCCAAGGCGTCAACAGTGCGTATGACGATGCCGGAGATGAGGGTGCGGGTGACCAGGGAATGATGTTCGGTTTTGCCTGTGACGAAACGCCGGAGTACATGCCGGCCCCGATTTCAATGGCGCACGCAATTGCCCGAAAGCTGGCACAGGCCAGAAAAACAGGGGAGCTGAAGTTCCTGCGTCCGGATGGTAAAAGTCAGGTCACAGTTGAATACGATGGAAACGGAAACATTATCAGCTGTCCGGCAATCGTCGTTTCAGCCCAGCATAATCCGGACGTCAGTATTGAGCATCTGCGAGAAGCCATAATCGAATGTATCATCAAACCTATTATTCCGGCAAAGCTGATAACAAAAGACACTAAAATATTCGTCAACCCGACAGGGCGGTTTGTTACCGGCGGGCCGGTGGGCGATTCTGGACTGACCGGCCGAAAGATCATCGTCGACACGTACGGTGGTTACGCAAGCCACGGCGGCGGCTGCTTCTCAGGCAAGGACCCCACGAAGGTTGACCGCAGCGCTGCGTATATGGCTCGGTATGTCGCGAAAAATATTGTTGCGGCAGGATTAGCAAGAGCATGCCAGATTGAAATTGCCTACGCTATCGGCGTTGCCTGCCCGGTATCTGTACTGGTGGATACACGCGGAACGGGCATCATACCCGACGAAAAGATCGAAGCGATCATCGGCAGACTTTTCGACTTGAGGCCCAGCAAGATCATATCATACCTGGGACTCCTCAAACCGCTCTACCGTCAAGTCGCGGCTTACGGCCACTTCGGACGAAACGATCTCGACCTTCCATGGGAAAAATTGGATATGGTTGAAAATATTAAGCAATCCGTGTAATGCAAACGCTCTGGCTAAACTAAAATCAGTAATAATTGAGAGCCAAGTTTGAAAGATAATCTTTCAAACTGGGTTTTGTGCCTTGCGGGTCTTCCAACCCGAAGTCCGGCAAAGCCGGACACAGCATAATACTCCGGAAAGGAACAGTCATATATATGAGTGACAATACGCCAAAAGGAAGACGACCGGTGGACCGCCACATGGATCCCTATCATAAAAGGGAAGCGTCACAAACGGGCAGCGGTGCTGAACCAGACGCGGAAGAGACGGGCGGAATCATCGAGGGGCGAAACGCAGTTATAGAAGCACTGCGGGCTGGGCGTCCGATCGATAAAGTGTATATAGTCAAAGGTGAAACAGATGCATCTCTTGCCCACATTGCATCAAAAGCGCGTCTGTCGGGTACTGTCGTCGTTGAAGCGGATAAGAGGAAGCTCGATGCGATGAGCGTGACACACGCGCATCAGGGTGTCATTGCCATAGCTTCGGTTAAAGCCTATGTCAGCATAGAAGATATATTGCAGATTGCCAAAGACCGAAATGAAGTACCGCTCATAATCGTCTGCGATGAGATATCCGATCCGCATAACCTGGGGGCAATTATCAGAACGGCGGAGTGCTCAGGAGCGCACGGTGTGATCATTCCAAAGAGGCGTAGTGCCGGCATGACGGCTATTGTCTCAAAAACATCAGCGGGAGCTGTTGAATACATGGCGGTCAGCCGCGTATCAAACATCACTGCCGCGCTCGAGGATCTGAAGAAAGCCGGTGTTTGGATTTACGGCGCAGCCAGCAGCGGAGAAGCACTGCTTTGGCAGACGGATTTTACCGGGCCGACAGCGCTTGTCATCGGTTCAGAAGGCGGGGGACTCAGCCGCCTCGTGATGGATCATTGTGATTTTAAGGTACGTATTCCGATGGTCGGGAAAATATCGTCCCTCAACGCATCAGTTTCGGCCTCTGTAATTCTCTATGAAGCGCTCAGGCAGAGAAGCAAGGACAGCCGGTAATCAGCTTGAAAACTGTCATTAATATTATAAAATGAGGAGGTGACGTCTTTGGCACGTGACAATCAATATTCAAGAAATAGCAATGAGGATTATAGCTCGGATGATCGTTATGATAATGTAGAAGACGGACCCTCAGCAAAAGATAATATCTCTCTGGAATCCATTTTAGCCGAATATAAAGGGACGGCTTATATAGATGGTGACAAAAGGACCCCATCCTCCGTATTACAGGAAAAAACCGATAAAATTGTACACGAAGTCGTCAGCAAAAAAACCGGACAGGCTCAAAATACGCAAATAGCACAGCCTATAGCAGAAACACCGGTAAAAATCAGCGACAATACGGAAAAGACAATCACCTTACCTAATATTAATGAGATCCTAAAAGAAAAAAATCTAACATATCGTACAGAGAAAGAGAATACGGCGCCCAAAAAGACAGATGATGCCAAGACGGCGGAATCAAATATCATACCATTCAGCAAATACAAAAATAACATAGGTGACAGTCAAAGCGATATCGAAAAAGAAGTCAATCAAGCTATCGAAACTCAGACACAGCTTGAAACCGACAGTAAAAGATCCATCAAAAAGGTTTTCAGCATTTTCAGCAGAAATAATTCTAAAGCTGCTGAGGATGATTTTGTTGATGATGAGCTTCTTGATGCCAATGATGAAATATCAGAAGTACCGATCCGTGAAGAAGAAGTTTTTGAAGAACCTGATTATCGCGATGCGACAAAGCGATTTGCAGACAGATGCAACGCCTACTCAATGAGGAGTTTTATCAGCTTCGTTATCACTGTTATTATGGCTGTTCTGACGTTTGTTTTTGAATCCGGTGCCGTCTTGCCGTTCGGTAATTTCAGTATTGAACAGAATAAAATCCTGTTTACAGGAATACTTCTGATCTTTCTTTGCATCATTATGATGCTGAGCGTAGATAAGCTTATTATAGGTGTAACAGACATATTCAAACGCGGACCGGGTGTTGAGTCGCTTAATCTGTTTTCTTGTCTGGCGACGATCGCATCCGCGATGTACAGCATATATACAAAAGATACGGTGACAGGTATGCCTTACTGTATTATCTCGGCTTTTTCGCTCACTTTTATGCTTTGGGCTGACAAAATATATTTTAGAGCGCTTACCGAAACAATGAAGACCGCGCAAGCCGCCTCGTCGCCATCCGGTGTTATTGCCGAAATGTGCGATGAACTCGACAGCACTATTATAAAAAAAGCGGCCGGCAGGACATCCGGCTTTTATAACAATCTCATCCAGACCGACATCAGCGAGACAGCATTCAAATACGCGGCTCCTGTACTCATTGTCGCGTCCTGTGTGCTCGCGTTTTACGCGTCTGTCGGTCATGGTCAAGCGCACTATTTTCTGCATCATTTCGCCGCTGTTATGGCAGCCGCGTCCCCGTTTTCTGCCGTTTTGGCTTTTGCCGTACCTTTCAGCGCCGTCACAAGGAGAGCGCGTCAGTCGGGCACAGCCATTGCCGGATGGGGAGGAGCAGATGATCTGTATCACACGGACGGTGTTAGTATCACGGATGAAGACCTCTTTCCGATGGGCACTGTTTCAATCGCCGGCATCAAAATCTTTGATGATGTATCGCCTGAAAAAGCAATCAGATATACGGCAAGCCTCATCATATCCTCCGGCTCGGGTCTGGCTAAGCTCTTTTCAGAGCAGCTCAGCAAGCAGGCGATGAATCTCGTTCGTGTTGAAGATTTTTCTTGTTATGAAGGGGGGATCAGCGGATTAATAAAAGGTGAGCGTGCTATTACCGGTTCTGCCGCGTTCATGAATCTGATGGGGATTAGAGTACCGAGCAGCCTCAACATGAAAAACGCAATTTATACCGCCATCAATAAAAAGCTGATTGCTATCTTCGCCATCAACTATGTACCGACCAAGTCGGTGCAAAACGCTCTTGTTGCCGTCCTGAGATATCGTGTGAAGCTGATTTTTGCCGTCAGAGATTTCAACATCACACCGGTCATGCTCGAGCAGAAATTTAAAGTACCGATAAAAGATGTTGAGTATTTACCCATCCAGAATACATATGAGATATCCGACGACAATAAACAAGAGGCAAAAAGGGTGTCTGCCGTATTGATTCGTGAAGGCCTCGGCCCTTATGTCGAATCGATCACCGGCGCCAGGCGCCTCAGGACGACATCGCTTCTGGCGACCATATTTACCATCCTGTCAGCCTGTGCCGGGATGCTTATTATGTTTACGATCTGCTGGGCCGGTTCATTCGTTTCCGCGAGTGCCGGGAATCTGCTCCTCTATATGCTTTCTATGCTTTTTGTTACGCTTATCATCTGCGGATTCGCAAAGTACAGACAATAAGCACACATCAATCTGTACAGAAATTTATTGTAATTTATTTTTTCTTAGTGTATAATTGCCGTCATAAGATTTTTTAAGGAGTGTAATAACATATATGACCTATGCCACTGATAAAATCCGCAATATTGCTCTTCTAGGACACGGGAGCAATGGAAAAACAAGTCTTGCCGAAAGCATGCTTTTTTTAACAGGCGGAACAGACAGACTCGGTAAGATTGTTGACGGAAATACCGTCGGAGATTCTGAGGCAGAGGAGATCAAGCGTCATATAACAATATCTTTGGCGACAATGTTCGCCGAATATAAAGAATGTAAAATCAATATTCTTGATACTCCGGGTTATTTTGATTTTGCCGGCGAGGTCGCTGAAGCGCTTCGTGTCGCCGATGGCGGCATCATCGTCTGCGGTGCCAAGGACGGCGTCACTGTCGGTGCTGAAAAAGCATGGAACTATTTAGCGGAGCGCAAGCTGCCAAGAGCTATTTATGTTTCACGAATTGACGAAGAAAATGGCAACTATAAGGATGTTTACAGCGCATTCCGTGAAAAATACGGAACCTCGGTCTGCCCGATGATTGCTCCGATTGTCAATGATTCCGGCAAGGTTGAGGGAATCGTTGACCTCATTTATAGAAAAGCGTTTACCATCGAAAATGGCAAGAGCAAAGAAATTGATATTCCGGCCTCTATGACAAGCAGGCTCGAAACATTATATACAGCGGTTAATGAGAGTGTCGCTGAAACAAGCGAAGCGCTCATGGAAAAGTACTTTTCCGGAGAAGAATTTACGACTGAGGAGATCATCAGCGGTCTAAAGACCGGCGTGAAAGAACTGACGCTGTTCCCTGTGTTCGGCGGCTGTGCCTTGACCGGTCTGGGTACCCGCACACTTCTGGATGCGATTGTGGACTTGTTCCCGTCGCCGCTGGAGGGACGTCAGGAAACATCGGCTGAGGGTACGGCTATCGAACAAAATCCCACCGGTGCGACATGTGCGATTGTTTACAAAACAGTTTCGGATCAATACGGCAAATTCAGCCTTTTTAAAGTGCTTTCCGGCAAATATGCCGCGGATATGACGCTTGTTAATCCCAGAACGGGTACGCAGGAAAAGATCGGTCATATTTATAAGATGCAGGGCAAAAAGAGTATCGAGGTCAAAGAAGTTATCTGCGGCGATATCGGTGCTGTCTCAAAGCTCACTGATACGAAAACCGGAGACACCCTGTGCGATATCAAAAAACCGCTGACTGCAAAGGGCATTGACTTTACTCCGCCGTGTTACGCCATGGCAATTACACCGAAGATAAAGGGCCAGGAAGATAAAATCGCTGCCGGTCTCCATCGGATGGGCGAAGAAGACCTCACGTTCACGGTGACGAATAATGCTGAAACGAAACAAATGGTTGTTGCGGGTGCCGGTGATATTCAGCTGGATGTTCTGTGTGCCAAGCTTAAGGACAAGTTCGGCGTAGAAGTTGTCCTCGCTCCGGCGCGTGTTGCCTACCGCGAAAAAATCCGCAAGAAATTCCAGGCGAAAGGCCGCCACAAGAAACAATCCGGCGGTCATGGTCAGTTCGGTGATGTCGTTATCGATTTCGAGCCGGGTGATGAAGAAGACATGATATTTGCTGAAAACGTTTTCGGCGGCAGTGTCCCACGCAACTTCTTCCCAGCAGTCGAAAAAGGTTTGCGCGACAGCATTCAAAAAGGCGTTCTTGCCGGTTACCCGATGGTTTATTTAAAGGCTACGCTTGTCGACGGCTCCTACCACCCCGTTGACTCTTCGGAAATGGCATTTAAAATGGCGGCGCAGATTGCGTATAAAGACGGCATCCCGCAGGCAAGTCCGACAATTCTGGAGCCAATCGGCTATTTGGCTGTGACGATTCCGGACACTTATATGGGCGATATCATGTCCGACCTCTCAAAGCGCCGCGGCAGTCCGATGGGCATGAACCTTAACGCCGACGGCATGCAGGTTGTCGAAGCCGAGGTGCCGATGGGCGAAATGTCCAGCTATGCCATTGACCTTCGTTCCATTACCCAGGGCAGAGGCTCCTTTACGCTTCGGTTTGAGCGTTATGAAGAAGCACCGGCGATTGTACAGGCGAAGATCATTGAAGAAGCCAAAGCACTCAACGAAGCCGAATAGACGGTTGGTCACGCACTGATGTTATGGGTGGGCAGGAAATAATCACAACGAGGCTTTGCCGGGTATTCGTGATCGTTTCGTGTCCGCCCTTTCTTTTAGAAGAACAAACAGGCTGCTTTGAATACTTGCATTCTTTGTGAAAGGAGTGACCCATTATCGACTGGATTAACGGCATATTTACGAAATTGAACGATATGATCTCGCAAGATCCTACTGATTTTTTCTCATATTTCACCATGATTATCCGTTTCATCCTGCCGATTCTTGCAATTATCGTCGTCTTTCGCTCAATAAAGTCACTCCTTATAGAAGAAAACGATTTTGAAGAATGGGGCTATCTCAGCTTACCGAACGGTGCCCAAATAAGCCTCAACCATTGGGAAAATATCATCGGGCGCTCGAAATCATCAGATGTTTATATGGAGTATCCAACCCTATCCAGGAGCCACGCAGCCGTCATCCGTGATATGAAGGGACTTTGGCGTTTATATGACCTTGGCTCGGCAAGCGGTGTCATTTTAAACGGTAAGAAAATCATCGACAGAGCTTTGATAAAGAACGGCGACATTATAACACTCGGCGGCATTGAGCTTGTTTTCGTCACAATAGGGCGGCTCGAACAAGCCGTACAGGCGCAGGAGCGAATCCGGCCCGGAAAGATCGTCAAGCCCTTCACGACGCTCATTTATCTGACGCTGTTTCAAATTACATTAGGTCTGCAGCTTTGCATTTCCCTGGAAAACACCTTGCCCTCGTCTGCTGTCCAGCTCGCGGTACCTCTCTGTTTTACCGCCCTTATAGCTCTGACATGGTTTTGTTATATACTCACGCGCATACTGCGCCGTGTTGCGTTTGAAGTGGAAACGATTGCTTTCCTGCTGTGCTCAATCGGGCTTGGTATTACGGCGTCTTCAGTCCCGGCTGATCTTTATAAACAGATCATTTTACTGTTTGCCGGCATAGCTTTATATTTCCTGATCGGATGGTTTTTGAGGGATTTGGACAGAGCTGTCAAGCTTCGGTGGCCCATCGCCGTCGCCGGCTTGTTTTTGCTTGCGACGAATTTATTGTTAAGCAGCACAACCTTCGGTGCCAGGAACTGGCTGACAATCAGCGGTATATCGTTCCAGCCGTCGGAGTTTGTGAAAATAGCGTTTGTTTTCGCCGGTGCAGCCACATTAGACAGACTGTTTGCCAAGCGCAACCTGATATTATTCATAGCGTTTTCCGGCATCTGCCTTATGGCTTTGGCGAAGATGGGCGATTTTGGCACTGCCTTTGTCTTTTTTATCGCCTATCTGACCATTTCTTTCATCCGTTCAGGTGATCTGGCCACAGTGTTTTTGAGTATTGCCGGTGCCGGTTTTGCCGGTTTTATGGCCATAACGCTTAAACCGTATGTTGCGGAGCGATTTGCGACCTGGGGTCACGCTTGGGCGTATTCCAGCACATCCGGTTTTCAGCAAACGCGGGCAATGGCGGCAGCGGCGAGCGGCGGACTGTTCGGCGTGGGTGCCGGCAATGGCTGGTTTAAACATATTTTTGCCGCTGATACCGATATGGTTTTCGGCGTCATGTGCGAAGAGCTGGGTCTCATCGTCGCTTTAACCGCCGTATGTGCGCTGCTGGTACTGGCTTTCCATGTCATTCGTTCTTCTTCGAAGGCACGAAGTTCTTATTATGTCATCGGTGCCAGCGCCGCTGTCGCCATATTAATCTTCCAGATGATTTTGAATGTTCTCGGTTCCGTTGACATACTGCCGTTTACCGGAGTCACATTCCCGTTTGTTTCTAAAGGTGGAACAAGCCTCGTCGCGTGCTGGGGGCTGCTTGCCTTCGTCAAAGCGGTTGACATGCGCAAAAATGCGAGCTTTGTCGTCAAAACACAGAAGCATGTGAGTAAAAAAGAGATCAGACTGTTCAAACAAACCGGCCAGGAAGAACCCCCTGACCATAATGAAGATTTTGAATTTGATGATGACTATGAATTTAATGATGACTTCGAAGCCGATACTGAATTTTACGATGCTGAAAATGATGATACAGAATAAGCTTGTAACTTATAGAGCCTAAACAGAAAGAAGAGATGTAGAAGATGAAAAGAGTCAGCAACAGGTCGCGCGCGCTGCTGCTTTTATGCGCGTTGGTTCTGGTCGGCCTGTCTTTTTACATTTTCAAATACATTGTTAACGGAAGAGCATGGGTTTCATTCCCTTCCAACCAAACTGTTTATACAAACGGCGTTCTGAAGGTTGGAACAATACTTGACCGTAACGGCGTCATGCTTTCAGATATCAAAAACGGAGCCCGGGTATACTCAGACGATGCAGCCATTCGAAAAGCGACGCTGCACGCTGTCGGTGACTTAAAAGGAAATATCGGTACGAGTGCTTTGACAAACTTTGCGTCACGGCTGATAGGGTATAATTTTATTGCAGGTGCCTATTCGCGGACCTATGTAGGGAAGACGCTTTATCTGACGATAGACACCCAGCTTAATACAGCTGCGTACAAAGCGCTTGCCGGCAGAAAAGGTGCTGTCGGCATTATGAATTACAAGACAGGCGAAATTCTCTGCATGGTCTCAACACCGACCTTCGACCCGACAGCCGTGCCGGATATAGAAAACGGCGGCGATCAATATGAAGGCGTTTATATCAACAGGTTCCTCTCAAGCGCGTACACACCCGGCTCAACATTCAAGCTCATCACGCTCGCTGCCGCAATTGAAAACATTCCAGATCTTTACGACCGTGTTTTCACCTGTGAAGGCAGCCTTAAAGTCGGCGGCGATACCGTCAACGATACGGCAAAACACGGCAAGCTGTCTATTGAGGACGCGCTGGCTGTATCCTGCAACACGACTTTCGCGCAGCTCTCACTGGAGCTCGGCGCAGATAAGCTCAGCGACTACGCAGATCGGTTCGGCTTAACAAGAAGCATCAGCATTAACGGTATCATGACGGCAGCCGGCAGCTTTAAAAAAGCCGCAGCGGGTACCTCAGACCTTGCATGGTCCGGAATTGGGCAATACGATGATACCGTATGCCCGTGTAATATGCTGCGTTTTGTCGGCGCAATCGCAAACGGCGGTGTGGCTGTCGATATGAGCCTCATACACGAAAAAGGCCTGACCGGGATCATTCCTCCCGGATCCGAGAGACTCCTGAGCAAAGCAACCTCTGATAAAATTGCCACTATGATGAATTATGATGTGTATAAAACATACGGTCAGGGCAATTTCCCGGGCTTAGAACTCTATGCCAAGTCTGGTACGGCAGAAGTCGGCGGCAACCTGCAGCCGCATTCATGGTTTGTCGGCTATATAACGAATAAGAATTATCCGCTGGCCTTCGTCGTCGTCGTTGAAAACGGCGGCTCCGGCAGCCGTACAGCCGGTGTAATCGCCAATACGGTGCTGCAGGTCGCTGTCAAAAAATAGTGGATAAATTGTGTTCGGTGTTACGCGTCACAATTCCACCTCATCAGGCGCTTCGCGCCAGATTCTCTCGAAGGGGAAGCCTTAGTTTACATATAGGACAGGATAACACAAATATGTCAGATCAGTTTTTAAGATCAAGGATGCTTTTAGGTGACGCTGCCATAAACCACCTCAAGAATTCCAGTGTTCTGCTGTTCGGTATCGGCGGTGTCGGTTCGTTTGCCGCTGAGGCATTAATCCGCGCGGGTATCGGGCGGCTTGAAATTGTCGACAATGATATTGTGAGCTTATCGAATTTAAACCGTCAGCTCGTGGCGCTGCATTCGACACTCGGTCAAAAAAAGGTTGATGTGATGAAAGCACGCTTGCTGGATATCAATCCAGAAGCTGAGGTGACGGCAAACGATGCGTTTTTATCGGCAGAGACAATCGGCACTTTTGATTTTTCGAAGTATTCCTACGTGTTGGATGCTATTGATACTGTCTCAGCAAAACTCATATTGGCAGACCGCTGCCGGAACGCCGGAAAGCCGCTTATCAGCTCCATGGGCACAGGCAACAGAATCGATGCGTCCAAGCTGATCGTCTGCGACGTTTTCGAGACCTCTGGCGACCCTCTGGCGAGAATTATGCGCCACGAGTTGAGAAAGCTTGGTATTACGAAACTCAAAGTCGTTACATCTGCTGAAGAACCGCGAAAACCACTTTTTGAGACGGATGAGATGACAACAAAGCGCTCTACTCCGGCAAGCACCTCGTTTGTGCCTCCCGCTGCCGGTATGATTCTCGCGGGAGAAGTCATAAAGGACTTGATCAAAGATTGTATATAGTGTATTTGAGAGATATGATTTTGTTAAGGACGTAAAGATATAAAAATGAAAGTTTTGCTATTTCTTGTTAAAGGATTTGAAACAATGGAATTCAGCCCTTTTGTGGATGTTATGGGTTGGGCCAGAGACGATTTTCATGCAGATATTCAAGTTGTTACCTGCGGCTTTCACAAGGAAGTCGTCAGTACCTTTCGTATTCCGGTGATTGCCGATAAAACAATCGATGAGATTAGCATCGATGATTATGACGCTTTGGCGATACCCGGCGGTTTCGGAGAGTACGGATTTTATGAAGAGGCGTATAGCGAAGAATTTTTAACGCTCATACGGCAGTTTGATGAAAAAAATAAAATAATTGCGACGATTTGCGTCGGTGCCTTACCGGTTGCAAAAAGCGGCGTTTTAAAGAATCGTAAAGCCACGACCTATCATCTGGGAGATGGCCGATACCAGAAGCGACTGGCAGAATTTGGTGTTGAGGTGATTAATGAACCTCTTGTCGTTGACCGGAATATCATCACATCCTATTGTCCCCAAACAGCACCCGGTGTTGCTCTTAAGCTGCTTGAGCTATTGACATCAAAGGAACAAATGGAAATGGTGAAAGCCGCTATGGGGTTCTAGGTGAATGAAAATAAAGGACGACATTATTGTCGTCCCGTAAAAAGTTATTGACACTTTATTGAAAATGTACGTGGCTGTTGATGTGGTCGATACAGAAGCAGTGGTAGCCGTTGCATCTGGAGCAATAGCGAAACTCGAGATTCGGGTTATCCGTATCCGTTTTACCGCAGACAGCACATTTGTGCCTGTAGGGACGAGCCGCGTCCTCATGCTGAATCCGCCTTGCCGCTTTTCTGAAATTGATGGCTTGCTTGGTATTCCTGGCTTGATACGGACGCAGTACATGGATTAAGTCATCGCGGCAGAACAAGAAAAAGTTCAGTACAGCTACTAACGGCAAAAGGGCGTAGAAATACTGTCCGCCGAAAAAGCTGACGAACATAAGGATCGTATAATAGGCGCCGACAAATAGGGCAAGCCATTTTGCTTTGAGTGGCAAAATGAAAAACAGCAAAAAAGTCTGGTTCGGGAATAAGGTCGCGTAAGCGAATATTAATGATAAATTCAGATAATCAGAAATAAGAGGCACTGTTATTCCGGTAATAAGCCATATTAAAAAGCCGTACAGAACACTTAAAATAATGCCGAGAAAATAAAAAATCGTAAATTTCGGCGTACCCCATTCACGTTCGAGTGAATTGCCGACAAAATATGAAAAATACAGCATTAACGCAAGGTATAATAATCCGCCGGTCGGATAAAACACCCATGTGATAACGCGCCAGACTTGTCCCTCGGCGATGCGCGCGGGATCGAAGCTGATCAGGCTTAAAAATGTACGCGTCGTGTCCAGCATAGCGATCAGATAGATAACACCGTATCCGATTACAATATACAGCATCAGTCTGCGGATACCGAAACGGCGATGTGTCAAGCTAAATTTATCGATCGCCCGGATTAATGCTCTCAACATGACACCCCCATTATCATTATTTTCACTGGCTCTTGTAGAAGACCCGGTTTGCTCTCGTTATAAAAGCCATTTTATAGTATATCACGATTTCCGTTTATTTTCAGGCTGTTTATAAAAATTAAATAATAATAGTTGCTTTAAATAGGCTTGCAAATATTCAAATGTCGTGTTAAAATACTGAAGCGTTTATAAAAATATAGGTCAAATGCTTATTTTTTATACGCAATATATTCGTTTTATTGATTTACATTGTTTTATCAGTAAACACTGTTTATCATCTGGACGGTCCGCTGCAGCTATGATGCCGTATGAACGTCTTATGTGAAGGGAGGATAAATTTATGGATCTCGTTCAAATTCTCAGCGAAAAATATATGAAACCCGAGCTGCCTGTCATGAATGTCGGCGACACGGTCAGAGTAACCGTCCGCGTCAAAGAAGGTAACCGCGAGAGAAATCAAGCCTTTGAAGGGACAATTATTGCCAAGAAGCACGGTGGCATCAACGAAACAATTACCGTTCGCCGTATTTCATATAATGTTGGCTGCGAAAAAGTATTTCCGGTACACTCTCCGACGATCGTCTCTGTTGAAACTGTCAGAAAAGGTAAGGTCAGAAGAGCTAAGCTTTACTATATCAGAGACAGGGTCGGCAAGAAAGCAAAAGTCAGAGAAAGAATTTAACCGAAATAATTCAATAATAAAAAAGGGGCTCAGCCCCTTTTTTGAATTTTACGCACATCAGCCAAGTAATTATGGCTTATTGAATTAGCGTTTATGGGGATTATTATGGACAATATAAAAAAAGAGCAGGCAGCGGCAAAAAACTCAATAATGGGTTTATACGATTGGCTGCAATGCATCGTGTCAGCAGTCATAACGGGTATTTTAATTTTTATCTTCATCGTTCGGATAAATGGAATTAACGGCCCTTCGATGATGCAGACCTTGCAAAACGGTGATACTGTCGTCCTGTCAAATTTGTTTTTTACACCCAAATATAAAGATATCATATTTATAAAGACAGACTATTTCGGCGATACCCCAATCGTCAAACGTGTGATCGCAACAGCCGGGCAGATAGTTGATATTGACTTTGTTAAAGGCATCGTTTACGTAGACGGCAAGCAATTACAGGAGCCCTATGTCAACACGCCGACAAATCGACAGGAAAATTTTACAGGACCGGTGACGGTTCCCGAAGGCCAGGTATTCGTTATGGGCGATAACAGGAATGAGTCGAATGACAGCCGGGATAAAAACATCGGTCTGGTCGATACAAGGAATATTATCGGAAAGGTCTATTTTGTCCTGATTCCGGGAAGCGGGTATAATTCGAAAAGAGACTGGAGCAGATTCGGCTCGGTTTATAGTTAATATAATATATAAAGATGCGACAGTATCGTCTTGCTTATAAAAAAAGGGTTAAGCCCCTTTTTTTTATTTGTAAAATGTGTATAATCATATCAAGACTTATTGACCTGACGAGTGAGGGGTTATATAAATGGATGACAAAAAATCCGACGGCGCAGATATTGACGGCAAGAAAACAGACGAAAAAGAAATTGATTATGAGCTTTATGAAATGAGATACGGTGTCGATTTGAGGCCGGACGGCGGGAAAGACAGCGAAGCTGAAAAAGGCGACTCCGTTAAAAATATCCAGCAAAAAAAGGAGAGCCATGACAGGCACGCAAAAATGGAGTTGTATGACTGGCTCCAATGCTTTGTTTCGGCTATTTTATGCAGCATCTTAATATTCGTTTTTGTCGGCAGAGTCATCGGTGTCGATGGCAGCTCAATGCTGGATACACTGCATGACACAGACAAAATTATTATGTCGAATTTGTTGTACACCCCGAAATACGGCGACATTATTGTTCTGAAAACAGAAGCATTCGGCGCGACACCTCTTGTTAAGCGCGTTATTGCGACGGAAGGTCAGACTATTTCAATCGAATTCAATACCGGCGAGGTTTCTATAGACGGCCGTGTTATCGATGAACCGTACATCAGAGAGCTGACACATGAAAAACTGGATTATACAGGACCCGTTTTCGTACCTAAGGGCTACGTTTTTGTGATGGGTGACAACCGTAATGCGTCAACCGACAGCCGGAGTAACCTGGTAGGACTTGTCGACACGCGTCAGATTCTTGGAAAAGTTCTGTTTATTCTTATACCTGGAAAAGATACGGACGGCACACGCGCCTTAAACAGCATTGGCTCGGGATACCAAGAAAAGGGGACAGCATAATGCAGCGAG
>DBTM01000029.1 GCA_002307055.1 Clostridiales bacterium UBA1316 | reverse complement strand
CCGCCGCCGCCCCCGCCACCGCCGCCGCCGCCGCGTCCGCCGAAACCGCCGAAGCCGCTGCCGCCACCGCTGTTACCGCCGCCGCGGTTGCCGCCGCCGAAGCCGCCAAAACCGCCGCCGCCACGCCGTCCGCCACCCATACCGCCGCCCATACCACCGCCCGGACCTCTCGGGCCGCCGCCGGGGCCCCACCAGTTACGGTGCGGGCCGACCCACATGTACCAGAAATAATACGGCGGGATCGGCATGCCCATAGAGGTGTAATAAGCGCCATACCGCCGCCTGTCAGACGCCATAGCAGCGATAAAAACGATGATAATGACAAAAATAATGATAATCCAGATAAAGAGGCTGCCCGCAGACGAATAACCGCCGTTGTCATAATACCCATTATTATATTCGGTGTTATTTCCGGCATTATCGTTATTGCTGTTTGTCCCGCTCTGATTGACATTGTAGTAACCGGCGTACCATGTAAACAGCGCTTCGAGCATTTTAGAGGTAGCCGTCTCGTACTGTCCTTTATCAAAATCAGTCCAAAAGTATTTATTAAAATAGCTGTCGACCATTTCTTCTGTAAATGATCCTGAAATGCCGGATCCGACTGTCAGCCAGGCCTTATTCTCACCTGTCGCCAGCAGCAGCAGCATGCCGTTATTCGCCGTCTTGCTGCCGACACCCCAATCATTGAAAAGCTGCATGGCATACTCATCGGTGTACATTCCGTCGAGATATTGGACCGTGACGACGACGATCTGCGCCCCGTCGCATTTCTGCTCAAGCCCGTTTGTACCGGTATTTGAGTCTATGATCTTTTGTTTTAGCGCGGTCGAGAACACACCAGCGGTATCATCGACATAATAATCCGTACTCTTGTCGACCACTGCCAAAGCCGAGATCAGCACCGACGAAGCCAAAATCAGCATCAAAATTACCGATATAATGCGTTTTTTCAATGGTTAACCCTCCGCTCCGAAATACTCGGGATATTGAACAAATGCCAAATTTTTTAAAATATTCACCGGGAAAGCGCCTAAAGCGCTGCCGATATATTCGCTGACCATTCTGTTATAATCGCTTTTTTGAATAACGCCCTGCGCCCCGTCAAGCACTGATGCATAGCTTTTCACCGCAGCCAGCGTACTCTCCGTCATGTCAAACTGAAACAACGCATTGTACAGCGCTGTATAAGCCGCCTGCATCTTCTCGTTTGCGGCGTATTTTTCGCTGATGCTTTCAGCGTCTACCAGCACAAGCCTGGATTGACGGAGCGCGTCTGTCAGCGCCGGAATCTGATCCACATCACCGAATTTCGCGCCGACCGTTACAAGGCCGAGCGCGGCATCCGCCCGTTTTTCCAGCTGCGATTCAATACTCGGCTGCGTATAATTCTTATCGGTCATATAAACGCCGTTATAAAAAAGCATCTCCACCTTCGCTGTCTGGCTGTTAACACTTCGGTGAACGCCGAAAAGCGTGCCGAAAATGACGACAATCACGGCAATAACTATGGCAGATGAGCGTTTTTTAAAATAGGTCATAGTATGGCCATCCCTTTCAGTATGAAAGCTAAATCTTTCATACTATTTTTTAAGATCAAGAAGCTTCTGCTTTAATTCCCCTTCGATACGTCCGAGCTCGAGCTCAGCGGCCTTGCGCTTTGCCGAGCCTTCGATCTGAATGGTGCGGACTTCCTCAAGTGTTTCAATGAGCTTTTGGTTCGTCTCAGCCAGTGTCTCAATATCGGCAACGCCGCGTTCGGACTCTTTGGCAACCTCGATTGTGCCCATCTTCAGCATATCGGCATTCTTCCTCAGAAGCTCGTTTGTCATATTCGTCACCTCGCGCTGTGCTTCCATCGCCTGCTGCGAATGATGCATGCTCAGTGCCAGCACCATCTGGCTCTTCCAGAGCGGTATCGTATTGACGATGGAGGTTTGGATTTTTTCAACCATTAGGCTGTCGTTGTTTTGAATCAGCCGGATTTGCGGTGCCATCTGGATGGATATCGTCCGCGTCAGCTCAAGATCATAAAGCTTCTTCTCAAATCGGTTGAGCATGTTTATATAATCGTTGGCGGCCTGGGCGTCTTCGGGCTTTCCTGAATCTGCGGCTTTTTTCTTCAGCTCCGGCACAACGGTATCGTTGCATTCCTGCAGCCTCTCTTTACCGGCGAGAATATACATCGTCAGCTCTTTAAAGTACGACTGATTCATTTCATACATCTTGTCCAGCATGGCCGCGTCTTTAAGGAGCGTATACTGGTGCTTTTCCAGCATTTCGGCAATCTTGTCGACATTGACGGCGGCTTTGTCATACTCGGCTTTGATGGTCGCAATCTGAATCTCAACTTTTTTCTTTAAGCCAAAAAACCCTTTTTTCTCAGTTTCGCCATAATTAAAGCCCCGGAGCTGAACAACGAGACCCGAGAGCATATCGCCGACCTCGCCCATATCCTTTGTGCGGACATTGTCGAGCGTGCTGCCCGAAAAATCGGCAATATTCTTCTGCGACGCAGCACCGTACGTCAAGATGGCGTTCGTGTCCGTCACGTCAATTTTTTTAGAGAAATCATGTACCATTTTTTGCTCGGCTTCACTCAGCTGGCTGATATCGAGCTTGACGGCGGTCGCGTCCCGCTTCAGTGCCTGGGCATCGGGGGTAACAGCCTCCGCTGTCGGTGAGTCGCTTGTGTTGAGAACCAGGTTGGGTGCAAATCCGCTGCTGTTGTCAGGCATGTTATTTCTTCCTTTCTAAAAGTCCTTACCGGCAAGGCCTTCCCTTTTCATCATATTTTCCAAAACAATGATATCTGTCTCTATATCGAGCGCCTGATTGGCAAAAAGCGCGTCAAGCTGTTTTTTATAGCCTTCGAGCGTCGCGTCGAGTATGGCGTTGATTCGGTCCATTGTACCCGTGATGTTCTCTCCGCTCGCGCCGATGCTGCCCATTCGGTCATATGTGTGAAGGAGCTTTATTGTTGTCGGCAGATAATAGCCCGCAAAGCGCTTGACCTGCCGCAGATCGGCAGGGTCTTCCGCGAGAGACTTGAATATTTTTTCCGTGACCTCAACGAGCTCTCCGATTTTCCTGCACACATTTTCATCTTTTATGGCGCTTTTAAGGCGGTTCATCTCGCCGACCGCTGTGCGTCCCTCCGCCAGGAGCTTATCGATCTCCTCATTGCCTGTGGTCACAGGTTTTTCCGGCACTTTTACAAGCTCCGTTTTCCCCGGGAAAATCAGTGAAAAAACAATATATGCCCCAACGCTCAAAATAATCAGGACCACATAGTGCCACAGCTTGTAAAGCGGGAAAAGCATGCAGTATAATAGCCACACGGCAGCCAGTCCATAAACAGGCAGTGCCGATTTTCTCCGGATCTCGCGCATCATTCATTTCACTCCGTTCAGCATTCCGGCCTCAGCCTTATTATGGCAAAATATCAGTTATATTTTATGCTCAGCATACCATTGTGTCAAGTTGCATCTGCTTTTACACTTCACTTGTTTGTGTTCTGCTTGACATGATCTGTTTTATTATATTATAGTCATTATAATAAATATGTATTTACAGCAAGCACTTCGGGGCCGCGCCGGCAATTACGCCTGCAGCAGCCCCTATTTGAAAGCGAGCGGCGCGCCAGCCGCCTAATTAATACTATGCCGCATCGTGTGACGACGTGAATCTGTTATGCCTCTATCAATGCGCCGGAAGGAATGATAATCTTGATTAAGATCGCCCCCTCCATTTTATCCGCTGATTTCACGCGTTTAGGTGATGAAATCATAAGCATCCGTGATGCCGATTACCTGCATTTTGACGTCATGGACGGTGTGTTTGTTCCGAATATCTCCATCGGCATTCCCGTGCTCGAATCGGTGCGCAAGTTCACGGATATGATTCTTGACGTGCACCTGATGATTACCAGGCCCCTCCGCTTTGTCTCCAGCTTTATAGACAGCGGTGCCGATATCGTCGTTCTGCACGCGGAAGCGGATACGCCGGACAATACGGCTGAGGCCCTCAAAATTATAAAAAGGCGCGGCAAAAAAGCCGGGCTGTCCATTAAGCCGAAAACACCGGCGTACTTAATCCTCCCCTATATGGACACACTGGACCTTGTGCTTGTCATGACAGTTGAGCCCGGCTTCGGCGGCCAGAAATTCATGGATGATCAGCTGTCAAAAATACGGTTTCTGCGCCAGATCATCGACAAACGCGGCTTGAACTGCGAGCTTGAGGTTGACGGCGGTATTAACAGCGAAACCGCCAAACGCGCCGTTGATGCCGGTGTCGACGTGCTTGTCGCCGGCAGTTACATTTTCAGCGCCCCCGACCGCTCTGCCATCATAAAAGAACTAAAAAAGCAAGGGGACGGTTCTTCTGCTTTATAAGCAGGGGGACGGTTCTTCTGCTTTCCGAAAGGACAGCCATCATGAGTTTTTTCCCTTCAACATTAGAAGTATTAATCGAGAAGTTTGCGTCCCTGCCGGGAATCGGGCAGAAATCGGCACAGCGTCTTGCCTTTCACATACTCGCCCTGCCCGATCAGGATGCCGAAGCCTTCGCTCAGGCAATCCTTGACGCCAAGCGCAGTGTCCATTGCTGCGCCGTCTGCCAGAACCTGACGGACACCGATATCTGCTCTATCTGCCAAAGCCCGCGCCGGGACGAGCGCACCATCTGCGTTGTCTCAGACCCGAAGGCTGTCATTGCCATTGAACGGTCACACGAATACAACGGCCATTACCACGTTCTGCACGGCGTCATCTCCCCGATGAACCATGTGGGCCCCGACGATATTAAAATAAAGGAGCTTGTCACCCGCGTTGCCGACGGTGACGTTCAGGAGATCATCATGGCCACGAATCCCGACACCGAGGGCGAAACGACGGCCAAATATATCTCCCGGCTTCTCAAACCCTTCGGCGTTAAAATCACCCGTCTGGCCTATGGTTTATCAGTTGGTCAAAACCTCGAATTCGCCGACGAAGCGACGCTGATGCGAGCCATGGAAGGACGGCAGGAAATATAATCCGAAAGCAGCGCCTGTAACTATTGAATTATCCCTGCACTCGCAGCTTCTTCGTTTTCACCTTTTAAACTATTATTTATGTGCTGTTGCTTGACGCGATGCTTTTTCCCGATTTCAATATTTTTATTGATTTTCTCGTTTATACTATCTGAAAATTCGAAAAGACATTTTATTCTGTCCTCATGCTGTATAAATATCGCAGTTTTATTGTTTTTGTAATAAACTCTTACAATAAAAGGATAATTGCAGATTAATATGTTATTTTCAATCATTTTATGTATGACCGCTTCTTCTCTTTCATTAAAAGGTACTACCCAACTCTCCGAATACTGCAGGTTTGTCCCATACTTAATCATATCCTTATATACTTTTTTGGTAATGTTTAACCAACATAATATATCATCCGCACAAGTAAATTTTATCAGCTTCTGAAGAGATGCAATATCAATATTTGATGGTTCGCACTCTAAAACAAATCCCAATTCTTCAATATAATCAAACAATGTTAATTCTTTGTATTGAGCCAACAATTTCAGCTGATTCAAGAGATCGCTTTTCAAATCCTTTAGAAATACAATTCCTTTCTTATTTACTTTATTAAGGGATTTAACAAAACTGTCCTCGGCAGCTTTTACTACATCATCATCAGTAGCTGACGAGGCACTCCGCAGATATGCGCTTCTGCTTTTTAGCACCTGCACTAACAGCGGATTGATTTTTGCCCATTTTTGTTCTTGTTGTTCTTCAGAAATTCTTTTCTTCTCTACCGTTTGAATTTCTTTTTTAGATTTTTGGTTTTCAATTTCCTGCTGAATGGAACCCATTTTAAACTGACACTTAATATTACCTTTAGTTCTAATCAAAACAGCGGCCTTATGATCCTTTGAATATATTCTTATAATCACAGGGATATCGAACCTATATACGCCCTGTTTGATCATGCTCAAGGCAAAGCCCTCTTCTTTATCGCTGATTTTATTCTGCCATGGTATGTGTTCAAGTATTTTATCCTTCATATATTGGGCGGAAGTCGTTTTAAATATGGGTAATAAATCATCCAATCTGGCTCCATAATTTTCTGTCAAAATATCCATTGACTCAGAATCGATGCTGGTAGCCTTGTACTCAAATCCCATTTTTGTCAAATATCCTCTTAT
This sequence comes from Clostridiales bacterium UBA1316, assembly GCA_002307055.1. Taxonomy (GTDB): domain Bacteria; phylum Bacillota; class Clostridia; order Oscillospirales; family Oscillospiraceae; genus Sporobacter. Next base: position 6,484 of record DBTM01000029.1, on the reverse strand, counting down.
GCTAATGCTGTAGACGAATGAAGCAACAGTCAGGAATTTTTTAACATAATTACTTAACTCATTGAAATACACAATATTATATGGGAATTGTTTCGCAATCAGGTTCTTCATGCTCAACTCTTGTTCTTGTATTATTTTAATTTGCTCCTGTTTTCTGTTTTCAACCTCATTTGCATTTTTTGATAAGTCTTTCAAAGCATCAACCATCCTTTCATCGTAATTCGCTTATTTACACGCTTTTTGCCTATAATATTGGCTTATACGATTGAGTAAGCATTCATCGCTCAATGTCAGGTTTGAAGTATAGATAAGAATATCTGAAATCGTCAGGCTTCGCTGCTCAATAACGGGTAAGTTTAGTATACACCTTTTATGTTTGAGCCATCGTATTATTACTGAAAGAGCAATAAATATAGTTGAAAGCACGTCATCTCGCATGATTACCCACCGCTTTTCAGGGCAGACGAGTCCCGCGCGCATCAGCTGGGTTGATTTAAGCGATGTAAGCAGTAATAAGGGTCTCGACTGTTTTCCAGAGAGGCATTGTTTTCGTTTTGTGTGAAGATAGTTTGATAAGCACAGCGCCTCCTCGCAGCTGCTTTGCCAAGCAATGGTAAATATCATACATTTAAGACTTTCAGTCCGTATATACAATTTCCTAATACCGATTTTGTCAGATTTGTTTGACAAACGGCTGTACTTCATAATATAATCATATTTATAATAAATATGGTTATAATGATGTTGGAAATGTCATAACGGTTTATAATCATTTGCTTACGGCAATTCAGGAGCCTCGAACGGCCCTAACAGCGGCTTTATGTACAGAAGTACTTTTTTATAAATTGAGCATATTCGTGCAAGGTCAAGGGACATTGTCAGTCAAGGCGATTCAGGGCCGAGACTTTTATTCCTTTGAGCTCTTGTTTTTTATGTTCGCGCCCATTACAAATTACATAACGCAAATATTATTTTAAGGAGATTTATTTTTCCATGGCAGAAAAACTAAAAATCATCGCTCTTGGCGGCCTCAGTGAGATCGGCAAGAATCTCTACGTCTACGAATTCGGCGGAGACATTCTCATTGTCGACTGTGGCCTCGGCTTTCCCGATGACGAAATGTACGGGGTTGATATTGTCATACCCGACTTCACCTACCTCGTCAAAAACAAGAACAGAGTGCGCGCACTCGTTCTGACACATGGGCACGAGGACCACATCGGCGCCGTCCCCTATATCCTGCGTGAGCTCAACGTGCCTATTTACGCAACACCCTTTACAGCCGGTCTCGTCGAAATCAAGCTGGCCGAGCACGGTCTGCTGGAGACAGCTTCCATCACAACACTCACCGCCGGAGAGTCCTTTAAGGTCGGGTGCTTTAAAGTCGAATTCGTCCACATCAACCATTCGATTCCCGGTGCCGTATCGCTGGCTATTAAAACACCCATCGGAACCATCGTCCACACCGGCGACTTCAAGATTGACACCACGCCGATTTCCGGCAATATGATCGACCTTGCCCGTTTCGGAGAACTCGGCAACCGCGGCGTCATCGCCCTTTTAGCCGACTCGACGAATGTTGAAAAGCCCGGCTATTCCATTTCGGAAAGCAAAGTCGGCGAGGGCTTTGATGAGCTCTTCCGCGGCTGCACCTCCCGCATACTCGTCACCACCTTTGCCTCAAACGTCCATCGGATTCAGCAGGTCATCAACTGCGCCGCAAAATACGGACGGCGCGTTGCCGTCACCGGGCGCAGCATGGAAAACATCCTGAAGGTCTCCACCGAGCTCGGCTGTATGGATGTGCCCAAAGGCATCCTCATGGAATTAAACCAAATAAAGAACATGCCGCCCGAAAAAATCGTCATCATCACGACGGGCAGTCAGGGTGAGACGATGAGCGCCCTGTACCGTATGGCGTTCTCCGACCACCGCCAGGTCGACATTAAGCCCGGCGACCGTGTCATCATCTCCGCTTCCGCCATCCCCGGCAACGAAAAGTCGATCAGCCGTGTCATTGACGAGCTGTTCCGCCGCGGTGCCGAGGTGTTTTACGATAAATATTCCGACCTGCACGTTTCCGGCCACGCCTATCAGGAAGAGCTGAAAATGATGCTGGCGCTTATAAAACCAAAGTTCTTCGTCCCGCTGCACGGCGAATACCGCCACCTCTGCACCCATGCCAAAATTGCTCAGCTGATGGGCGTTGACCCAAAAAATATCGTCATTGCTGATATCGGTCAGGTCATAGAGCTCACCAGCAGATCAATTAAGAAAAACGGCACCGTCCCCTCAGGTAAAACCTATGTGGACGGTACAGGCGTCGGAGACGTCGGTGCCGTTGTCCTCCGCGACAGGAAGCATCTGGCTCAGGACGGTATGATCGTCGTCATTGTCAATCTGTCAACCGAAGACGGCAGTATGATTTCCGGGCCGGACATCATTACGCGCGGCTTCATCTACGTCAAGGAATCGGAAGAAATGATGCGCGAGCTCAAGGACATTGTCATCAGCACGCTGAATAATTGCGCCGCCGACAAGGTCACCGATTTCGCCTCCCTGAAAAACGCCGTCAAGTCCGACCTTTCCAACTACCTTTATAAAAAGACCAAACGCAACCCCATGATTTTACCGGTCATTACCGAAATATAATTTCGGCTGAAATATAATTTCGGCTGAAATATAATTTTGGAGTACTGTGTGTATGGACAATCTTATTCGAGAAAATGGTATTGTTTCACTCCGCGACAGAAAACGGCTTGCACAGGATGGCATGATCGTTGTCATCGTCAATCTGTCAGCCGAAGACGGCAGCATGATTTCAGAACCGGATATCATTACGCGCGGCTTCATCTATGCCAGAGAATCGGAAGAAATAATACGCGAGCTCAAGAATGTCGTCGTCAGCACGCTGAGTAACTGCGCCGAATCGAACATCACCGATGCCGCGTCCCTGCAGGGGGCCATTGTGACCGCACTCTCCGACCGCCTTTACGAAAAAACAAAACGCTGTCCCTTCATACTGCCGGATATAAAAATAAGCTAAACATCCGTCAGGAATAATTTCAAAGATGAGAACAGTACGATATGAACATACAAATATTCGGTAAATCGAAATGCTTTGACACGAAAAAGGCCGAGCGCTATTTCAAAGAGCGCCGCGTCAAATTCCAGAGCATTGACATATTGAGATACGGCATGAGCAAAGGCGAGTTCGGCAGCGTCAAAGCGGCTGTCGGATTAAATGCGATGATGGATTCAGACGCCAAAGACGCCGAAATCCTGGAGTATCTCGCCCACGACGCCGCCAAAGAAGAAAAGCTCTTCGAAAACCCCGCCCTCATCAAAACCCCCATCGTGAGAAACGGCAAAAAAGCCACCGTCGGTTATTGCCCCGACGTGTGGAAGGAATGGGAATAAGCGTAAAATATGACAAGCCCGCATTGCTGCGGGCTTGTTTTTACATGCTTTTAATGCGCTGCGCATCCGCAGTTTATTGAGAGTTTATAACCTGGGATCAACCGGTTCGCTTTCAAAAGCAAGTACACCGAAAGCGCACTCATGTACTCTGTATAACGGTTCCCGTGCTGCAAAGCGGTCAAGTGACTCCATTCCGAGATAAAACTCTGATAAGGCGAGCTGCCGTTTTCTGTTGAGAGAACGCTTTTTCAGCCGCTCCATATGCTCCGGCATGGTATATTCAGGGCCGTAAATGATGCGCAGATACTCTCGACCCCGGCACTTGACAGCGGGCTGCAGCAGCTCTGTGCCGCGTACGGCAATATAATTAAAAGGCTTGACCACCATGCCTTCGCCGCCGGAACCCGTAAGCTTCAGCCACCAATCAATCCCAGCCTGAACGCTCTGAGCCTCAGACAGATTGACAACCAGGTAATCTGTAGGTATAAACATCGGATCGTCAGTCAGACAGTACGTTTTAATGGTCTCCATGTGCCATACATGATCTTTATCACTGTGGACGCTCCCCTCTGTCGCCAAAACATGAAAAGGAGCGATTCTGATATCATTAAGGGAATTAACTGTCCAGCAATATTCGCGATACGCCTCCACATACCCCTCCACCGCGCGCAGCCTGTCTTCGAACCGAGAAAGCACCGAGCGTAAATCAACATTCTGTCCGGAGGTCTCAGCACTTACTTCATATGAAATATTCTCTCGCGAGGCTCCTTTCCGCAGAGCTTCTGCCGCTGCGGTTAATGCGGTTTTGCCGGAACACCCGACCGGCGCATATTGCTTCTGCAGGAGTGCCTGAGCTTTCGCCGACCAAGGCATCAGCTCAGTGTCAAGGCAAACCCAATCCGTCTTCAAGGCTTCCCAAAAACCGTTTTTACTCAAAGCTGTGTCCAATCGCGCTAAAATACCGGTTTCCATTTCGTCCTCTTCAAAGAAATGGCGGCCCGTTCTGGTATAGATGATCCCTTGATGCGCGTCTTTGGTGCCAAAGCGTTTTTTTGCTGTTTCAATATCCCGGCAGAGAATAATCACTGCCCTTGAACCCATATGCTTTTTCTCACAGACGACCTTCGATATGCCTCTGTCATTATAATACCGAAAAGCTTCAGTCGGATATTCGAGATAATCGGGCAGCTTACTTGTTTCACAGGGTGACATTGTGGGCGGCAAATAGATAAGCCAATGCGGGTCAGCCGCGTATCGGCTCATAACCTCCAACGCCGCGGCTGCGTTTTCTTCTCGGATCGTGATTGACGGTGTCAGTTTTGTCTGTATGAACTTTTTTCCGTTGACATCGTCGAGGTACAGCATATCATCCCTGGTTTCAAGCTGCGGGGTAAGCGGCCTGGCAGGTTCGAAATAGCATTGCTGTGCGGGGACAGAAACAAGTTCTTTTTCAGGGTACCGAAGTGCGGTGAGCTTACCTCCAAAAACGCAGCCTGTATCGAGACAGTAAGTATTATTCAAAATAACAGGCTCAATCTGCGGAACATGGCCAAATGTGATAATTGCCCTTCCGCGGTATTCAGATGCCCAGTTGAGCCGCACCGGAAGGCCGTATTCATCGTTTTCACCCGTCGTCTCACCATACAGGCAAAAATCGCGCACGCGGGCGGAACCGCGCCCTATATATTTCCCCTTTATACCGGCATGCGAGACAACCAGCTTCCCGTCGTCGAGAATAAAATGACTGATGAGAGAATCTATAAATTCCGCAGTCTCCGTACGGAATGCGTCACTTTCAAGCAGCAGCTCATCAACAGTATTTTGTAGTCCGTGAGATATCTGTACGTCTCGTCCATTGAGCTTTCGCAGTAGTTTTATATCGTGGTTTCCCGGTACGCACAAGGCGCTCCCTGCTCCGGCCATGGACATCACAAGGCGCAGAACCGCTGTATTTTTAGGTCCGCGATCACAAAGATCGCCTAGGAAAACGGCTTTCCTCACCTCAGGATGCATCATAATACCTTCTTTATTAGCTGCATATCCAAGTTTCTTCAGCAAGGCACACAGTTCATCATAACAGCCATGAATATCGCCGATGATATCAAACGGTCCATGTTCATCACGTTTATCGTTCCAAAGGCGGGTGCGGACTATCTCCGCGTTCTCAGCATCCTCCGCGCTGTTCAAAATATAGATGAATCGGAAGCCCTCCCGTTTAAGCGATTTCAGTGAGCGTTTGATTTCGCTGCAATGCCGCTGTATGACCCGCTCCGGCAGCTGCCTGTCAGCACGTTGCGCGTTTCTTTCAAGGCACAGCTTCTCCGGTATATTGAATACAATTGCCGCGGCGTGGCAGTCTTGTTCTTTCGACAGACTGATCACTTGCTTTCTGTCAGATTCCCGGATGTTGGTAGCGTCGATTACTGTGAGCTTCATGGCATCAAGCCGTTTTGACGCAATGTAATATAGCGCATCAAAAGCGGCAGCCGATGCGCTCTGATCGTTTTCATCATCAGCAACCAGTCCCCGGAAGTAATCAGAGGACAGCACCTCTGTCGGTTTAAAATGCTTTGCAGCAAACGTTGATTTCCCGCTTGAGGTGCCGCCGACCAACGCAACGAGGCAAAACTCAGGAATTTCTATTCGCATTTTGTAAACACCCCCATCTGTGTCGACGATCCAATCGCTTCACTTATTTCTCCAATATCTGAAAAGGCAACGGTATATCCGAACTGCGCGCAAACTGCTTTAGCCCAAGCACCGAACTGTGCTCTCGTCCACTCAAATCGATGGTCCTTATGCTGATATTTATCGGCATTGAGTCTTTCGTAGTTGACGTTATATTCGGCATTGGGGGTTGTGAGAATCACTGTCTTCGGCGCGGCAAATTCAAACACTACCCGCTCAAAAGCCGCTAAACGGTTTGGATCAATATGCTCGACAACCTCCGTTAAGCAAACAGCATCATACCCTTCAATCCGCTTATCTCGGTATGTCAGCGAGCTCTGGAACAAGGACAATTTGTTTTTCTGATTTTCTGGTGTTGTTGTCAATAAAAAAGTCC
>DBTM01000010.1 GCA_002307055.1 Clostridiales bacterium UBA1316 | reverse complement strand
GTTAATCGCCCCCTCCTACCCGATTTTATTCAAATAAAAATTTTACGGCTGCAGGACGAGTACACAATTATCATTTAGATGTGATATAATTCAGTTATTATTACAGTATAGGTGGTGGCTGGCTTGATTTTAACAATAGGTATGATTGTCAAGAATGAAGAAAAACACCTGCGCCGCTGTTTGGAGGCTCTGCTGCCCATTTTGAAGCAGGTTGACAGCGAGCTGATTATCGCCGATACGGGTTCAACCGACACAACCGTGGATATCGCCGCCGAGTATACCGACAAGATATTTAATTTTGACTGGTGTGATGATTTTTCGGCCGCGAGAAATGCGACGCTTATGAGAGCGCACGGCAAATGGTTTATGACTGTTGATGCAGACGAGGTTTTTGAGGACACAAGCGAACTGATACGTTTTTTTAACACGAATGATTATAAAAACTACAATATGGCGACCTTTATTCAGCGCAGCCCCAATACGGCCAACAGCAGTAATTTTTGCGACTTGAATGTGTTGAGGCTGTCCAAACGCGTCAACGGCCTCCAGTATGTCAACGCGATACATGAATCTTTTAATATTGTCCGGGACCCGATTAAATATCTGCCGACGGTTGCTTATCATTACGGGTATATTGTTGCAGACAAGGCGTTCATTGACCGGAAGACGAAAAGAAACATGGATATCATTCTGAGAGAAGTGGAAAAGAATCCGCATAAAGCAGCGAATTATCATTCATTATACCAATTATATTTTATGGGCGGTCAATATGAAGCTGCTCTGAAATGCTGCCAAACAGGGCTTCAATACGCCAAGGAGGAGGATGGCCTGCGCCAGTTCGTCTTCTATATAAATATAACGTCGATCTATTATTTTATGAAGAAATACGACGATGCCCTCGAGACAATCGACACGTACTTCAGCGCGCGGCCGGAACCGCTGGCGTTTGACCTGGAGATGTACTGCCTCCAAGGACATACATATTTCGACATGTCGGATTTTAATAATGCGATCAATGCGTTTGAAGCGTATATCAAATTTTACGGTGAGTATAAACAGGGGCTCCACCATGGCAGCGAAATCCTGCTATATACGGAAAGCAGTTCAAAGCCGCTGTCTTACAGGGATGCCGCTTATAAGCTGGCCAGTGCTTACCTGAATGTAAACAACATCGCTTCCGTTAAGCGTTACATTGACCTGATTGCCATAAGCGACTGGCTGAACGATAGCGCCTATATAGCCAGACGCCTCGCACTCGAAATGAACCTCATGCACAAAACACTGGACTTTTCAGCGTTACCCGCGCTGTACCGCCAGGTCAGCGGATCATCCTTGGAGTTGCTGCAGGATATGATCGAAAAGGATATCGCAATTGAGCAATTCAGGTCGCCGATTCTCGCAGTATTTGCAAAGGAAGACTTCGGAGACGCGGAATATTTAAAATTGCTGGCCCTCCGGTTTCATTATTTTAACACCAAAGACTTGACTCCCGCAGAAATCGAACAATTTTTGTGCGCCGTCAGCGTGTGGAAGCCCCTATATGCCGATGTAATATATTTTTCTCTGAATGCCTGCTGCCAGATCAGTCTGCTGAGTCAGAAAATTGACCCATATGATTTAAAAACATTTTTGTTTGACAGTGCCTTTTTGCATTTTGACGATCTGCCGCAGGTAATTTGCAGCCTTAGTCAAAATATATCAGTCCAAGCCGTTACATTAGAATTGTCGATGCAAATATGGCTGTCATTTCTATATCTTTGGGCATTGGGCTCAGGAAAACTTGCGGAAGCGGATGTCTTCCCGCTGTATTCAGCCTACTCAAGGATGTCCGCCGAATACCTGCGCGGTGTCTTTCAGGACCGGATAATCACAGAGCAAAACGCACATTTGATCCCAAAGCTTCTGAGAGCCGGTTATTACTGCTCCGAATCATTACGGTGCGCCAATTTAGTACAATGCTGTAAGCTTATCAGAGCCGCGGTAACGCTTTATCCAACACTGGCAGGGGCCGCCGGAATTGTGCTTTCAGCTCTTTATAATGAACAGTATGGGCCAAAAAGCCAAGGAGAACCCAGTGAATTGGAAAAGTACGCGGCAATCATTAAAAGCAATATCAGACGTTCCATCGTGAGCTGCCAACGGGCGAAAGCGGAAGAAACGCTGCTGTCATATAAGCAGCTTTGCCCCGACGATGCGGAAATTACCGAGCTGGAAATGCTGCTCGATTAATTTTCACTTGAAGCGCTCACTATATATGAAAGTAATCAAGTATGGTATTTCGCTTAGTAGACGACAGGTATAAGCATTAAGTATCGGGCATGGCGGGAAGGATAAGGATTTATGGACTTAAATACGATAAAGCAAGCAGCCGGCAAGCTCATGATTGACAGAAGAGTACATATTGACAGGGAGAAGGGCGGCGCGTATTATCACGGAGAACGTGTTGCCGGAACTGTTCTTATTTTAAGAAATATTGTTGTACCCGAGGATTGTTCATATGACGATATATTAACGGTCGCGTCATGGTTTCACGATATCGGCAAAGGAATTGAGCCCCATAATGTTTACGGGGCTGTTTTAGCAAAAGAAGCTTTAAGAGAGTATTGCTCGCCAAAAGAGGTTGATGAGATTGCCGGTTTAATTGAGCTCCACTGTGAACGATGCCCGCAAAGCAACGACTACACTGCGTGGGTGAAATTATTGCAGGACGCGGACTTGATCGACCATTTCGGAACCTTTACCATTTGGATGGATTTTCTGCACAGCTCATTTGAAGAGAAGTCAATTGAACAGACATTTACGTATGATGAAGCAGAATGGGAAAAGCATTGCCAAAAATACAGGAATTTATTGAATTACGACGTCAGCAAATCAATAATTGATGACAAAATCAATTTCATCAATGAATTTTACGCGAGGTTCCGCGTTGAAGGACGCGGCGGCATTTATAAGTTTTAGATTGGAGTATTACGCGGCGAAAACGATAACATTCGATAAAACAAAAACCTGCCAAACGGCAGGTTTTCAGATTTATTTAACGACTAAACTGATATTTCTGTAAACCAGGTCGTCGCGTTCGGTGAAGCCGAGGGCGGCCCAGAAGTTATTGCCGATGGTGTTGCTTTTCATGGCGACAAGCAGAACCTTTGTGATGCCTTCGGTGCGCAGGGCGCCGAGGGCGGCATCGACAAGGGCCTTTCCAATGCCGCGGCGGCGATTATCAGGATGGACGGTCATATGGTAGATCAGGCCGCGCCGACCGTCGTGGCCGGCTAGGATACTGCCGATTATAACATCGCTTTCAAGAGCGACAAAGCAGGAGGTCGGATTTCTCAATAAATACTTTTGAATACCGGCTCTGGAGTCATCGATGCTGTTAAGGCCGACGCCCGGCGTCCAATTCCACAACTCATAAACGAGATCATAATCAGCTGCCGTCATAAGTCGGATATGCATAAAATCACCCCAATATAAAGTTTATTCCAGCAAAAAGCACCCTGTATAGGCGATTGTATTCGGCCCGTAGTTATAAGACAGATGATTATCCGTGCAGACCTTACTGACAAACAGGCCGCAGGCTTCCATTGAATGCATGAGCTTGTCGGGAAAACGGCAGGGTTTGTCGGGATACGTACATTCTTTGCATTTTGTACAGGTTCCGGCGCCCATGGCTAATAAACCCGGATACAGCGTGTCCAGCCTGCTCCACAGCTTTTGAAAGTTTTCTTCCTGATCGGCTGCCGCCTTCTGCATGTTCTCCCAGTCCATATTGTCCTCGAGCTGACCGACGGTCTGAACCAGTAAGCCCTTATTGAATCTTTTGACCTTTTCGCGCATATCGTCAAGTGTGCCGCAAGCCGGAGGGCAGGCCCAGTTCTTGCCGTAAGCGTGGCATTTGTCCGAGGCGCACATGGCGCGGACATCGGGCATAAACTCAAGGGTGGAAACATCCAGCGGCCCCGCGTTCGTAAAGCCGCTGTCCTTAGCGAGTTTAATGAGTTCGTCATAATTGATCATAATAACTCCCATGCCGCCGTAAAGCGGCGGCTATACCTTATTTTTTGTGAGCGGCACGCGCTAGCCTTCAAACATCATCTGATCGATAAATTGCTCATTAAAAACCTTACTTGTTGAGAGCTCGACAATTTCAAAATTATCCATCATATTTTTAAGCGTCTGACGCGCCTTTTCCGTGCAGAGCGCAATGGCGGCACCTTCGCCCGCCGTGTTGCCCATCGTCTTTGCAAAAGGAAGAAAATCTTTAGGGAAAAGACCGATTGTTGCCGCGCTGACCTGATCAAGGAAGCTGCCGAAACCTCCGGCGAGTAAAAACGAATTCACATCCTTCACGGTTATGCCCGCGGCGTATAAAAGGGTCTGGAGACCTCCCGCAATCGCGGCTTTAGCCAGCTGGAGCTTTCGGACATCACCGGGAATCATATAGACATCATGCTCTTTTGATAACCAAAAGACTGTTTTGCCCTCGCGTTTGCCGAGATATTTTGAAATTGGGTGCGGTACTTCCTCGGCGTCAAGCAGCCGCCCCGTCTCATCGACGGCACCGGTGGAAACGAGGACCGCTAAGGCGTCCATAAGTCCCGACCCGCATAAGCCTGCGGGCTCAGTGTTTCCCAGAACTGTAAGGTCCAGTTCGTCAGCTACCCACTTGACATGGCTGATGGCACCCTGTATAGCCGCCATGCCCTTGGCTATTTCGGCTCCCTCAAAAGCGGGGCCGGCAGCGGTGGCGCAGCAGTAATATTTATCGCCGACCTTAAGCACGAGCTCGCCGTTTGTGCCGATATCAATATAAACGCAGGGCCCCGGGATGTTTTCCAGGTCAGAGGCGAGCATACCGGCGGTGATATCGCCCCCGACATAGGAGTAGACGCACGGGGCGTAATAGATAACGGCATCTTCGGCGATGGGAAAATCCGGACCGGCCGGGCGTTCGTCGCCGAACAGCGTGGTGGGGCGGAAGGGCGCAACACCCATACCGACAGGAGATAAATCCGCCGCAAGATGCTGCATAATGGTATTTCCGGCAATAGATATATAATGGATATCCTTCGGATTGGCGCCTGAGGTTTTGCACGTTTGGAGTATCAAATCAGAGAGCTGCTCGCGAATAAGCCGCGTGAGCGTCTCGTGGCCGTTTTCGGCACAGTATTGGATGCGGCTGATGACATCGGCACCGTATGTCCGCTGGGCGTTGACACCGCTTGCCGTTGCCAGACGCGTGCATGTCGGGATATCCGTCAGGTGCGCAACGACTGTTGTCGTCCCGATATCAACAGCGATGCCAAGCGGTCCTTTGTAGGAAATCGTTCCGGCTCTGGAATCCGATCCGGCGATTTTCATTTGCATCTCGTCGGGAAGATACACATTGATGTCGCCGCTGAGAATTGTCTGACAGGCGCGGACCTTGTCACCGTCCGGTGTGAGCTGAACAAGGCATTTGCCGCATTTGCCTTTTCCGCCGCAGGGCGCTTCAAGGTAAATATCCGACGCGATGATTCTCTCATAAAGAGATTCGCCCGCCACCCCTTCAGTCGCGCAGATGAGTTTCCCGGAGCGATAGATTTTTACTGCTGGAGACATAATCATAAACTCCTTATCATATCAGCTATTGAATCAGCTCTCCGTAAAGAGCCCAGGTATTGCTGTCTGTAATTTTTGCATTCTGAAACGATCCGATTATATCCATATCGCCGCAAAGATGAACGAGACGGCCGCCGTTTGTTCTGGCTGAGAGCGGATAACGGGGATCACCCGAGGCGCTGTCAATCAAAACCCGGAGGGTTTTGCCGACATATTGCGCGTGCTTTTCCTCCGATATCGCATTCTGCAGCTGCAAAAGCTTGTCAAAACGGCGCTGCTTTTCGGCCTTGGGAACAAGGTCCGGCATTGAGGCGGCCGGTGTCCCTTCTCTTTTGGAGTAAATAAAGGTAAACAGGGCGTCAAACCGTGCTTGCTCAAGAACATATAGTGTTTGGTTAAACTCATCTTCCGTTTCACCGGGGAAACCGACTATAATATCGCTCGTCAGAACAATATCGGGCATATATTTCCGTGCCAGATCAATCAGACCGAGGTAATGCGCCTGGGTATAGCCGCGGTTCATCACAGACAGGACGCGGTCGCTTCCGGCCTGGAACGGCAGATGGATATGCTTTGCGACCTTTTGGCACTCTGCCATTGTCTGAAAGAGCTTTTCGTTGGCATCCTTCGGATGGCTTGTCATAAAACGGATCAGGAACGTACCGTCAATGGCGTTGATCTGACGCAGGAGCTCCGAGAAATCAATTTGAATATCGAGATCCTTACCGTACGAATTGACGTTCTGCCCCAGCAGCGTGATATCCTTATATCCTTCGGCAGCGAGCCGGCGCGCTTCGGAGAGGATCATTTCCGGGCGGCGGCTTCTCTCGCGACCCCGGACGTATGGAACGATGCAGTAGGAGCAATAATTATTGCAGCCGTACATGATGGAGAGCCAGGCCTTGACCCGCCCGTCGCGAACAGCGGGAAGCCCCTCGGCAATTGCGCCCGCGTCATCCTCGATAGAAAAGATGCGGCCCCGCGCGGTCAGAACACGCTCTAAAAATTCCGGAAACCGCCATAATACCTGCGGGCCGAAGACGATGTCGACATGCCGGTAGGAACGCTTGATTTTTTCGGCGGCTTTTGGCTGCTGCATCATGCAGCCGCATAAGACGATGATTTGCTCGGGTTTTTGGCTTTTTGTATGCACAAGTGCGCCCACGTTGCCGTAGACCCGCATTTCGGCGTGTTCCCTGACGGCGCATGTATTAATCACAATGACATCCGCCTGCTGTTCACTGCCGGTAAACTGATAACCCATAGTCTCGAGCATTCCGCGCAGCTTTTCGCTGTCGGCTTCGTTTTGCTGGCAGCCGTAGGTATCGATATATGCAAGCGGAAATGACGCCGCTTTTTCATTATTTTCCCGAATATGATTCATTATGCTTTTTTGTTTTTCAATATCATCCGGGGTAATTTCCGGTTTATTCAAACGCGTGATATCCTCCGTAAAAAAGTATGAGGCAGTGACCGAGAAAAGCTGCCATCAGCCATCATATTATCATTTTATTATAGAATTTACAACGTAAATAATGTATAATCGACATATCGGCATCATATTAAAAGGCAGCCAAAGTGAAAGCTGGATTTTCACTTAACTATATTTCATGCTGAGTCGCAGCCGAATGGAGGTCTCTTATGAAGCATCTGGTCATTGATCGGCGCATTGTCAGGAATAATCTCAAGGCGATCAAAGAACGCGCGGACGGCGCCGCCATCTACGCCGACCTGAGTGCCAACGCCTCGGGTATGGGCCTTTTGGACATCGCTCTGCTGCTGCGGGATGACGGTATCCGCGCCTTTGCCGTCTCTGACCCGAAGGACGCGGCTTTCCTGCGCGCGAACAGCTTTACCGAAGAGACGATCATGATGCTGCGCAGTACCGCCGACCCCGAGGAGCTCGCTGAGCTGATCGACCTGAACGTCATCTGCACCGTTGGGTCCTACGATGCCGCCGTGGCTGTCAACGGCCTTGCCGAAGCAAAGAAAACCGTCGCCGAGGTCCAGATTAAAGTTGACACGGGGCTCGGACGCTATGGTTTCCTGCCGACGGAAACAGATAAAATGGCCGCTATATTCAAGTATATGTCGAATCTCGCGATTATCGGCATGTTCACGTCCTATGCCGCTTCCTCACGCAGTAAAAAGCTGACGGAGCAGCAGTTTTACTTATTTAATCAGGTGCTCGATAAGATGACGGAAATGGGCTTTGAGACCGGAATTGCCCACATCTGCGATTCCGCGGCACTGTTTAAGTATGATTTCGGCAGGATGGACGCGGTGCGTGTTGATACCGCCCTCTCAGGCCGGATACCGGGCAAGAATGTACCGGGCATCAGCCGTGTCGGTTATATTGAGGCTGGAATTGAAGAGGTCGGCTGGTTCCCCAAGGGTCACCGTGTCGGCGGGGAACATGGGCTTATCACGAAGAAGCCGACAAAAATTGCCGTGTTATCGGTTGGTTATTTTCATGGCTTTGGTGTTGACCGGCATGTCAGCGAGCGCAGCTTTATCGATTTCCTCAAGCACCGGGAAAGCACCCTCCACGTCAAAATCGGCGGGCAGCGCGCCCGTGTTCTGGGGAATGTCGGTATGCTGCACACCATCGTCGATGTGACGCATATCGAGTGTGCCGTCGGTGAACCGGTGATTCTCGATGTAGACCCGATTAATGTAAAGGGCTTGCCGATCTTATATCTATAAATTCGTAATGACAGCCCGCAGTAAAAATTTATCACTGCCGCTGTTTGAAAAGGGAGGGTGACCTTTGGCAAAAATATTGCAGCTCGATCCCCATGTGGCGGACCTGATCGCCGCGGGCGAGGTTGTTGAACGGCCCGCCTCCGTCATCAAGGAGCTCATGGAAAATGCGATAGATGCCGGTGCCGGTATGATTACCGTTGAAATCAAGGGCGGCGGCATGACGTACATGCGGGTATCGGATAACGGTTGCGGGATCGCCCCGGAGGATGCGCAGACCGCTTTTTTACGGCACGCCACAAGCAAGCTGCGCGATGAAAAGGGACTTGAAGCCATTTCGACGCTCGGGTTTCGCGGCGAGGCGCTGGCGGCTATCGCGGCTGTATCAAAAATCGAGCTGCTGACGCGTGAGACCGGCACCGATGAGGGGACAAGCCTTTCCGTTGAAGGCGGCACCGTCAAGGCCAAAACAATTGCCGGCTGCCCTGAAGGGACAACGATGATCGTACGGGACCTGTTTTTCAACACACCCGCCCGCTTGAAGTTCGTGAAAACGGACAAGGCCGAGGGCGCGGGCGTTTCCGCGCAGGTTATCTGCTGTGCGCTTTCGCACCCGGAGGTATCTGTCCGGTATATTAGAGACGGTAAAGAAGAGTGCCATACCCCCGGCGACGGGCGGATGGATTCCTGTATATACAGCCTGTTCGGGCGGGAATTCGCCGGCGGACTCTTGAATGCCGCCACGAGTGACGGGGATGTTTCCGCCTCCGGATTCGTCTCGACGCCCGCATGTGCCCGCGGAAACAGAAGCTATCAGTTCTTTTTTGTCAACGGGCGGTATGTGAAGTCCAAAACCTTGCAGGCGGCACTGGAGCAGGCATATAAAAACGCGCTTTTTACGGGGCGGTTTCCCTCCTGTGTGCTGTATATCACGCTCAGCCCCTGTGATGTCGACGTCAATGTCCACCCGACAAAAACGGAGGTCAAGTTTCTGCACGAGCACCAGGTTTTTGACAGTGTGTATTATGCGGCGCTCTCGGCGCTTGAAAACGAACGCGGCGGCGCTGAAATTAAGCTCTCCGAGGGGACAAAAGAGCTGCTGCACACAGCCGCACCGGCGAACGTTTCAGACATCAGCGCATATGAGCAGCCAAACCGGGGCGTGATACATAGCCAGCCGAATCCCGGCGACAAGCTGCCGAGAGCATATGGAAGCCCCGGCTATTCAAACCGCGCGCCGTCGGCACCGGAGACATACGTCTACAAGCCTGTTCATGACAATACAAAAGTATCCTATAAAGCCCAGGACGAAAACGCCGCGGCGGACGACGGATATTCTGAGCAGAATCTGCTTGAAAGCAGCGATTCACCGGCGTACCGCCGATTTGTCGGCGAAGCGCTCGGCACCTATATACTGGCAGAAAAGGGCGGCAGCCTTTGGCTTATTGATAAGCATGCGGCACATGAACGGATTAATTTTGACAGACTTAAAAATAAAATGCAAGTGACCATGTCACAAACGCTTATCCATCCCGCCATAGTCGATCTGGGGCGGGAAGACACGGCGCTGCTGACGGAGAACGGCCCGCTGCTTGACCAGTTCGGGTTTTCTGTCGAAGCTTTTGGCGAGACGGCGCTTGCCGTGCGTGAAATTCCCTCGGAAATTGAGCTGGACGACGTTGATGCCCTGCTCGGCGAAATAGCCGGCATCCTGCGCCATGGCGGGAGCCCCGATGATGGGCTCATTCTCGATGCGCTGATGCATTCAATCGCCTGCAAATCAGCAATCAAGGCAGGAAAACGCTCGGAGCCGCTCGAACTGGAAGCGCTGATTGACAGGGTCCTTTCCGGCGAAATTCGCTATTGCCCCCACGGGCGGCCTGTCGCCATAGAGCTGACGAAAACGATGCTGGACCGTCAGTTTAAAAGGACCTAATATGCACGCATGAAAAATCGATTTGGCCGCCATAAATGGAGGCGGCCATTTTCTGCGATAACCATCGATTTTTCCCGTGGGTGAAGACACTGGAGGCGCGTATGATACCGAAAATTGCCGTCATTACCGGTCCGACAGCCACCGGAAAAACAGCGCTTGGCGTCGCCCTGGCAAAAATAATCGGCGGAGAGATCGTCTCCGCGGACTCCATGCAGATTTATCAATACATGGATATCGGAACGGCAAAACCCGGGGCGGACGAGACGCGCGGTATCCCCCACCACATGATCAATATCGTCACACCTTTTGAGAAATATTCCGTCGCTCAATACATTCACGATGCCTCCGCGTGCATCAATGACATTATCAGAAGAGGCAAGCGCCCCATCGTTGTGGGCGGTACGGGCCTTTATATTGAATCTCTCCTATCCGGCAGAGAATTCTCCGAACAGGGCAATGAAAGCCTGCGCCTTGAATTATCTGAGCGTTACGATGCCCTCGGCGGTGAAGCCCTGCTGGCGGAGCTCCGAGCGGTTGATAATGAAAGCGCCCAAAGAATCCATTTTAACGATAAAAAGAGAATCATCCGCGCGCTGGAGATTTATAAAACGACAGGGATGACAATCTCCGCTCATGATGCGCTGACTAAAAAAATACCGCCGCGCTACGAAGCTGCCGTCATCGCTCTCTCCTATGCCGACAGGTCGGATCTGTATGAACGCATCAACCGCCGGGTGGACACGATGATCAGCAGCGGGCTGCCGGACGAAGTAAGGAAGCTGCTCGGCATGGGCTTAACACGGGGGCATACCGCCATGCAGGCGATTGGCTATAAAGAGCTGGTCCATGTCATCCTGGATAACGCGGATTTATCGGAAGCGGTCGAAAGTATAAAAATGGAATCGAGGCGTTACGCGAAGCGGCAGCTGTCCTGGTTTCGGCGAGATCAGGCCATCCGTTGGATTTTGTGGGAAAAAGAACCGGATTTTGATAACGGGTTACAAATTTCGACAGAGTATTTGGAAAATATTGGTTACAATAGAGCCGTCTGGTAACAGAATTAAAAGAAAGAAAGGACGGCAAAAACTCATGGCAAAGATACAGAATTTACAGGATATTTTTCTTAATCAGGCGAGGACAAATAAACAGCAGGTCACAGTGTTTTTAGTGAATGGTTTTCAGCTCCGCGGTATGGTGACAGGGTTTGACAGTTTCACCGTCGTATTGGATTCTGAGGGAAAGCAGCAGCTTATCTATAAGCATGCGATTTCAACCATTATTCCGTCCCGAACGATCAGCCTGATGTCGGGAGGAGAAATGACCGCGACCTGACCGGTGGAAATTATTGTCCGGGTAATCTTTGCAAGTGGTTTAAAAAGAAAGCTTGATAACGTCTGAAATTGATCGGCGTATGGAAGGGATGTTGAGTGAGATGCGGCGCAGTGATTTTGTTATGAAGCTGATGTCGGTGGTGCTGTTCATAGCAATTGCCGCCTATATCGGCCTTTATATCTACCAGGCGGCGGACAAGCCGCTTAAGACGACGGTGGCGGTCAGGTACACGGTGGAGGATACCGGCGGAGCCGAGGGCTATATTATCCGCACGGAGTCTGTTTTATCAGGCGACGGGAACACCGCCACACTAATGGCTGCCGAAGGCGAGAAATTAGCTGTGGGACAGGCAGTCGCCATTTATTATCAGGGGGAAACGGCACTGGCGCAGGCGAGTACCATTCGCCAGCTGCAGCTGGAGATTAAGCAGGCGCAGACAGACGCGGCGCTGTCGTCCGATCAGAAGACGGTGAATGCCGATGCCAGTGTATTGGCGCTGTCAAATGCGGTGCAGCATAAAAATTACAGTAATCTCGAGGATCTGACGCTCGGCATCAAGAAGACCGTTTTCGCGGACAGCGGCAATCAGCTGTCTGAAACGGATTTGGCTGCGCTGAATGACAGGCTGACAAACCTTTTATCCAAAAACACGGGGTCCAATACGATTTATACACCGGTGAGCGGCGTCTTTTCCGCGGCTGTTGACGGGTTTGAAGATATTGGGCCGGACAAAATCAAGGATTTAACGCCATCGTCGCTGCAGGCACTCTTTACGACGCCGAACAATACGGGCGGCGCGCCGCTCGGCAAGCTGATTACGGGTATTAAGTGGTATTATGCCGCCGTCATGGACGCGTCAAACGCGCATAAGCTTGACGGGAAGGATACCGCGGCTCTGCAGTTTACAAAGTCATATAATGCGCAGCTGGATATGGCTGTTGAGAGTATCGGTGCGGAGGAAAACGGGAAATGCGTCGTCGTTTTCTCAGCCAAGCGCGGCATATCGGAAATGACCGTCCTGCGCAAACTGACGGCTCAGATCGAATTCAGCTCCTATACGGGCCTTTCGATACCGAAGGAAGCCGTTTATCGCGAAAATGGGGATAAGACATACATATATCTCCTGACCGGGCTGCAGGCCGAAAAAGTATCTGTCGATATCTTAAGCGAGAACGGCAGCAGCTATATTGTGAAGGACGGGACTGAAAACGGGACAGTGCTTCGCGAGGGGTCAGAAATTATCGTGAAAGCCAAGGACCTTCACGACCGCAAGGTGGTAGCGCGATGATGTCAACGATAGGCGATAACGTAAAACGTGTGCGGGAAGAAATAAATGAGGCGGCGGCGAAATCGGGCCGAAGTCCGGGCGATATAACCCTGATCGCCGCCGCTAAAATGAATTCCGCCGAAAGAGTGCGGGAGGCAATTGACGCCGGGGTTGATGCCGTCGGCGAAAACAAGGTACAGGAGCTGCTTGAAAAAAACGAAACGGGTGCGTACAGAGGGACTGCGCTTCATTTTATAGGGCATCTCCAGTCAAACAAAGTGCGCCAGATTGTCGGCCTCTGCGATATGATTCAATCGGTGGATACGGCGGCGCTCCTTGGGCAAATCAGCGAAAGAGCAATTGCTTTTGGAATAAAGCAGGATATTCTTATAGAAGTCAATATAGGCAGGGAGCCGAATAAATCCGGCGTTTTAAGCGAAGCTTTGCCAAATATTCTGGAACAAGCGGCTATTTGCCCCGGAATATGCGTGCGGGGATTGATGGCTATTCCGCCTATTATTGGAAACTTAAGTAAATTTACGAACTATTTCGATGAAATGTACAACCTTTTTGTTGACATAAGAGCAAAAGAATACGATAATATCTGTATGAATTTTTTGTCAATGGGTATGAGTGACAGCTTTATCGAAGCTATCCGCGCCGGTGCGAATATGGTGCGGGTAGGTTCCGCTATATTTGGAGATCGGCAGTATTGATATCAGTAATCATAGTAAGGGGGTACGCGCATGGGATTTTTTAACGAATTAAAGAAGCTGACAAGGCCTTATGACGACGATGACGACGAATTTGAGGACTTTAAACCGAAAGCTTCTGAAGAGATACCCATCACGCCGAAGACACCGGCACAAGCCAGAAGCTCATACGGCGGCTTTGAAGAGCGGCGCGATAATAACAAGGTTGTCAACATACATGCAACCGCGCAGCTGCAAGTCGTTTTAATGAAGCCCGAGCGGTTTGAAAACGCGGCAGAAATTGCCGATCACCTAAAAGAAAAACGTACTGTTGTGCTCAACCTGGAGCAGACGAACAAGGATGTATCCCGGCGCGTCCTCGACTTCGTCAGCGGCGCGGCGTACGCGCAGGAGGGAAAGGTCAAAAAGGTCGCGGTGAACACCTATATTATTACACCGTATAACGTTGACCTGCTTGGAGACCTTATTGATGAGCTGGAGAATAACGGGCTTTATTTCTAAGGATAATTCTAAGCTTCCGCAAGGGTTTCACGGATACTGAAGCAGATGAAAAATTAATTTTTTCAGACTGGGACTATATAGACGCAGGGTTTGGATTTGGGAAAGGATTGAAGGATAATGCTTACACCACAGGAGATCTCCGGCAAGGAGTTTGTCAAGGCCCTCTTCGGCGGTTACGATATGTCGGTTGTTGACGATTTTCTTGAAACGCTCACAGCAGACTATTCGGCGCTCTATAAAGAAAACGCCATTCTGAAAAGCAAAATAAAAGTCCTTGTCGAGAAGGTTGAGGAATATCGCTCCACGGATGACGCGATGCGTATGGCGCTCCTCACCGCGCAGAGATTGGGCGACGAGATTACATCGGAAGCAAAAAAGAAAAGCGATGAAATGCTCAGTCAGACAGAAATTGACGTCAGAGACCGCCTGCAGGAAATGAAAAGCAAATATGCCGAGGAAGATGCCCGCCTCAAATCCGTTAAGGAAGAGACGAGGCGGTTTATACTGGCATCGCAGGAGATTGTCCGCCAGCACTCCATATTCCTGCTGAAGCTCGAAGAGCTTGGCCGTGACACAGACGCGGTTGCTCCGGAGCGCGCAGCCGAGCCGGAGCCTGCGGCGAATACGATGCCGGAAACGATAGAAGAAGACCCTATTACCAGCACAGCCAAACAAATTGACAGCGCTTTATTCAACCTGACTGAAGATGACAGTGATCCGTTTGCTTCGCTCTTAAAGGATGATGAGGCGACAAAGCTGTTCCGGCCTAAACGTGAGCAGGATAAACCCGATGATGATGAGCCGACGTCGCCCAGACCGAAATTTGATTTTGACAATCTGAAATTCGGGCAAAATTATTCCGGCGATTAATCGCCAGATAATCCGGTTTAACGCTCTTCATAATGTATAAAACGGGTTGGCTTATAAAGCGGCCCGTTTCACCGCATCATAGGCGAATTAATTCGCCTCTAAAATAAAAATTGTTTCATATAAAGAGGAGAAGCTGTCATGCCAGTGGATTACAATGCGACGATAAATCTGCCGAAAACCGAATTTCCCATGCGTGCCGGACTGCCCAAGCGCGAGCCGGAGATGCTGGCGGCTTTCTATCATAAGGATATTTACGGAAAACTGATGGAAAAAAATGAAGGGAAACCCCTGTTCATCCTTCACGACGGCCCGCCGTTCTCCAACGGTGATATCCACATCGGTACGGCGATGAACAAAATTCTCAAGGACTTTATCGTTCGTTACAAAAATATGACGGGTTATAAATCCCCATATGTCCCCGGCTGGGACAACCACGGCATGCCGATTGAGAGTGCCATCATTAAGAAAAATAAGCTTGACAGAAAGAATATGTCAATTCCGGAGTTCAGGAATGCCTGCCGGGCCTTCGCGGAGGATTTTGTCTGCCGTCAGAGAGAGCAGTTCAAGCGGCTCGGCGTCATCGGTGACTGGGAGCATCCGTACAGGACGATGGATCCGTCTTTTGAGGCCAAGGAAATTCGTGTCTTCGGCAAGATGTACGAAGCCGGATATATCTACAAGGGGTTAAAGCCTGTATACTGGTGCCCGACTGATGAAACAGCGCTCGCCGAGGCTGAGATTGAATACGAGGATGACCCTTGTACGGCAATCTATGTCAAATTCCGGGTCAAGGATGATAAAGGCCTGCTTCAGGGCATCTGTGAACCAAAGGACACATATTTTGTTATTTGGACGACGACGACCTGGACGCTGCCGGGGAATCTGGCCATCAGCCTGGGGCCGGATTTTGAATATGCCGTCGTCAGGGCACAGGACGCTTGCTATATCGTCGCGTCCGAGCTTGTTCCGGCCGTCATGAAAAAAGCGGGTATCAGTGATTACACAGTTCTTAAAAAATTCTCCGGTAAAAGTCTTGAGCTGATGACGGCGCAGCACCCTTTTTACGACAGGGAATCGCTCGTTATCACCGGCAGCCACGTAACCATGGATGCCGGTACAGGCTGTGTGCACACGGCTCCCGGCTTTGGTGTCGACGACTTCAACATCTGCAGGAGTTATCCGCAAATCCCGTTCACGGCGCCGGTCAACGCTCACGGCGTGATGACGGAGGAGGCGCTGCAGTATCAGGGCATCCATTATACAAAAGCCAATGAAATTATTCTCGATGACCTCAGAAAAAGCGGCGCGCTCTTTGCCGAGGAAAAAATTGTCCACTCCTATCCGCACTGCTGGCGGTGCAAAAATCCGATCATCTACAGAGCCACCGAGCAATGGTTCGCTTCCGTTGACGCTATTAAAGAAACAGCTGTCGCGGCGTGCGACGGTATTAAGTGGAATCCCGAATGGGGCAAGGAGCGTATGATCGCCATGATCCGTGAGCGGAGCGACTGGTGTATCTCGCGCCAGCGCCACTGGGGGCTGCCGATTCCTGTGTTCTATTGTGATTCTTGCAAAAAGCCGGTCTGCACGCCGGAGACCATCGACGCCGTTGCGGATCTTTTTGAGCAGAAAGGCTCGAATAACTGGTTTGAGATCGACGCGTCCGAGATCCTGCCCCCCGCCTTCAAATGCCCTTTCTGCGGCGGGACGCATTTTACGAAAGAAACCGATACGCTCGACGGCTGGTTTGACTCCGGGTCGACCCACGCCGCTGTGCTCGACGCGTTCCCCGGCCTGCGCTCCCCCGCCGATGTCTATCTTGAGGGCGGCGACCAGTATAGAGGCTGGTTCCAGTCCTCGATGCTCACGAGCATCGCGGTCAAGGGCGAAGCGCCCTACAGGCAGATTATCACCCACGGCTGGACAGTGGATGGTGAGGGCAAGGTTATGCACAAGTCGCTTGGCAATGCTGTTTCTCCCGATGAGGTCATCAAGGATTACGGCGCCGATGTCCTGAGACTCTGGGTATCCTCGTCCGATTACAGGACAGATGTCCGCATATCCAAGGACATCCTTAAACAACTGTCAGATATTTATCTTAAAATCAGGAACACCGCGCGGTTTATCCTGGGCAACCTCGAGGGGTTTGACCCCGATGCGGCCGTCCCGTTTGCGGAGATGCTGGAAATGGATAAATGGGCTGTTGTACGCTATAACAGGTTGGTCGAACGCGTCCGTTCGGCTTACGATAAGTACGAGTACCATACCACCTATCACGGTATCCACAATTTCTGTGCAGTCGATTTATCGAATATTTATCTGGATATCATCAAGGACAGACTTTATTGTGACGGCTCGAACAGCCATTCCCGCCGAAGTGCCCAGTCTGCGATCTATCTGATTCTGGACGGTATCGTCCGGCTCATTGCGCCAATCCTCGCCTTTACCGCCGAAGAGATATGGGCGGTTATGCCGCACGGGAAAAATGCCGATTCGGAGAGCGTGCTGTACAATACCATGCCGGAGCCGAATCCGCTTTATGATTACGCAGACGGAAATGAAGCAAAATGGGATAAGCTTCTGGCGCTGCGGGCAGATGTCAATAAAGCGCTTGAATTGGCTCGCGCCGATAAAGTCGTCGGCAAGTCGCTGGACGCTGAAATCATGCTGTATCTTGACGGTACGGGAGAAGAGGCTTTCAGGGAGATTCAAAACGAAAACCTCAAAGATATCTTTATTGTATCCGGGGTTACGGTTATACCGGGAAACGGCCAAGGGTATGAAGCGCTTGAATTTAAGGGCGCGCGCATCGACGTCAAAGCCAGCAGCGAGCCGAAATGCAGCCGCTGCTGGACGCATGACGCGCATGTCGGTGACAGTGCGGAGCACCCCGAGCTCTGCCCGAGATGTATTGACGCGATAGTATAATGAATGATTGAGGCAGCCTCGCATAAAGGGCTGCCTTCAAACCCTGGAGGAGAGATATTTTGATTTATTTCATCATTGCTGCGCTGGTTGTGCTGCTTGACCAGCTGGTCACCTATTTTATGGCGCTGCAGCTGACGCCCGGTGTGAATGTCGAACTCATTCCCGGCATTATTCATCTGTCGTATCAAAAAAATACCGGAGCGGCGTTCAGCTTTATGTCGGACATGCGCTGGGTGCTTGTCGGCATTTCCGCGGTTGTGATTATTGTGATTATTATTGCGATTATTAAATATAGAGACAAAATCGATATCATCGGCAAGCTGGCGCTGGCCGCGGTGCTTGGCGGGGCGGTTTCACATTTGTTTGACCGGGCTGTTTTCGGATATGTCATCGACTATTTCGAGTTCGGGTTCGTCCGTTTCGCTGTTTTTGATGTTGCGGACTGCTTTATCACCGTCGGTGGGATTGTGTTCTGTATATATTATCTGTTAAGCACGTCAAAGCACGACGGCTTAAAAGATGAATTTCTGATCGGAAAAAGTAAAAAAGACGTATTGAAGGCAGGGGCACCGGATAAAACGGAAGATGCCGTCAATCCGGAGGATGGCATCGATGCCGATAAAGATTGAAGCCGATATGGACGATATCCGAATCGATGTATTCCTTGCCGAAAGGCTGCCGGAGATAAGCCGGAGCGGGGCGCAGAAGCTGATTGAGCGTGGCTTCGTCGTGCGCGGCGGCGTACCCGTCCGGAAAAACCATAAAACAGTTAAAGGTGAGGTCTTTGAGGTCACGCTGCCTGAGCCCGTCAGGATTGCGGCGCAGGCGCAGGATATCCCGCTGGATGTTGTTTATGAAGACAGCGATGTCATCGCCGTCAACAAGCCGCGCGGCATGGTCGTCCATCCCTCGCCAGGACATTCCGACGGGACGCTTGTCAACGCCCTGCTCGCCCATTGCGGCGGCAGCTTATCCGGTATCGGCGGAGAGATCCGCCCCGGAATCGTCCACCGGATTGATAAGGATACCTCGGGTCTCGTAATCGCAGCGAAAAATGACGCCGCGCACCTGTCGCTCTCGGCTCAGCTGAAAATTCACAGCTTATCGCGTATTTATGAAGCGGTCGTGATCGGGAGCATAAAAGACGACACAGGAACTGTCGACGCGCCTCTCGGGCGGCACCCGACCGACAGGAAGCGCCAAACGGTAACCGATAAAAATTCGCGTCATGCCGTGACGCATTACGAGGTTATCAGCCGCTACAATGGCTATACGCATATCAGATGCCGTCTTGAAACGGGCCGGACACATCAAATCCGTGTCCACATGGCGCATATCGGGCACCCCATCCTCGGCGATCTTGTCTACGGGCACAAAAAGCCGGAAAAAGGCCTCACCGGTCAGTGCCTGCACGCCAGGACGCTGAAATTCATCCACCCGAGGACAGGGGAACAAATTGTGCTTCAAACAGAGCTGCCGCCGTATTTTACGGAGGTTTTGCGCAAACTCGGCAATAATACTGATCTCCAGTGAAACAGTAGAATAAACTTTACAAAAAACGCCATAAACGAAGTGTTTTTCACGATTTTATTAACTGTTTCTATTTGATATCAGTATAAACTATAAAGTCCGCTAAACAGGCGGGCTTTTTTGAGCGTTAATTTTAAAATCAATCACTTGCATTATAAGGCCGGATAAAATACAATATTACAATTGAAAAGTAGTATGCTGCCCAACCTTTTAGGGGGAAATTATTTGACACGAGAAAAAAAGCGCATCATGTGGACAGTCCTCATTGTTTCGCTTGTCCAGATGATTGGGTCGGCGACGGCTCCAGCCATGAATATTATCAAAACGACAGTATTTGCGCAGTATCCGCTGTCGAAGATCCAAACGGTGATGGCGCTGACCGGCCTTATTTCTCCTGTGGTGTCGCTTATATCGGCAGAACTGATCCGCCGCGGTCTTGTGACAAAAAAGAGTGTTGTTTTGACGGGGCTTTTTACGCTGGGCGCAACCGGTCTGCTGTCAATTGTCCTGCATACGCAGCTTTGGCACCTGGGGCTTCTGAGCGTCCTGACGGGGATTGCTTCCGGCTGTTATCTGTCAACTGTTTTAAGTATCATGCTGGATAAATTTACGCCGGGAGAACGGCAGAATGTCACCGGGCTTCAGTCGGTATTCGTCTGCTTCGGCGGCTTTTTGATCAGCATTGCGGGCGGCGTCCTTGCAGGCTGGCAGTGGTACGGCGGTTATCTGATTCTGCTGGCAGGAATTCCAATCGGTGTGCTGGCGGTGATAACGCTGCCGAAGGAAGAAAGAGTACGCAGCAGCGGCGGGAGCAATGCCGGCGTGAAATACCGATTTGACGGGGCGATCTTTTTTTATGCTGCCGCAGTGCTTGTTTTTATGCTGCTCTTCAGCGTTGTCAATCCGAACCTGGCCATTCACATGGCTTCGTCCGGTTTTAAAAACACGGCGCTTGTCGGCGCGGTCACATCAATCCAGATGGCGGGGGGTGTGGCGTTTGGGTTTATATTTCCAAAGTTCACGCGGATATTTAACGACAGACTGATTTGTGTTGCTTACTTTATGCTGTTTGTCAGCCTGACCATGCTGAACCTTTTTCATACATCACTGGCGATGATCAGTCTCGGCATGTTTTTTACAGGCGCGTCCCTGAGCCTTATCGGTCCGCACTGTGTTGTCGCTGTTTCTCATTGTGTTGACAGCAGAACATCGGCACTGGCAACATCGCTCGTCACCGGCCTCGCGCCGGGACTCGGCATGTTTTTGTCACCGGTTATTATTACAAACCTGACAACGGCTTTAAGCGGAGAATCAACAAATTACAGATATCAGTTTACCGCCTTTGCTGCCCTTGCCTTTGGCGGTGTTTTTGCGCTGCTGGCAACAGTACGCGAAAAGAGAGAAAAGGGCCAATCCGGCGAAGAAATATAAAACAAGTATGGCGGAGGATATTAAGGTGAACCTGGATAAAAAGAAATCACTGCTCATGTGGACAATCCTGATTATCGCATTTGTTCAAATGCCGGGACTCGCGCTGACGCCCGCAATCAATTCAATTCAGACCCAGGCCTTTCCGAACAAAACACTCGCGGATGTTCAGACGGCGCTGGCGTGGACAAACCTGGTGTCTCCGCTGACCTCGATTATCGCGGCATTTTTTATAAACAAGAGGCTGGTCACAAAAAAGAGCGTCGTTGTGGCAGGCTTGTTGATTCTCGCGCTGACCGGCTTGCTGGCTGTGTTTTTGCATCTGCAGTTCTGGCATCTGATATTATTAAGTGTTGTTCTCGGGATGGCGACGGGCTGCTTTATGACAAATGCCTTCGGCCTTTTATTCGACAACTTTGAAGACAAGCAGCGCCAGGTCATCGCCGGTTTTCAAACCTCTGCCATCAACGCGGGCGGTATCTCAATGGGCTTGCTGGGCGGTTTGCTTGCAACTCAAATGTGGTATGGCGGCTACTTCATCCTGCTCATCGGTCTGCCGATTGCAATATTAGCCTATTTCACGGTGCCGAGCTATAAGTCCCCCGCTGTCATGAAAACGATCTCTGAAAAAAAGAAGCTTAATTTGAAGAATATCATTGAAGCTGTCGTCGCGTATGTAAAGAGATTCAATCCAAGAATTTTTTATTATGCTTTGCTCGCCTGTATTTTTATGATGATTTACGGGGTCAGCGGCGGCAATATCTCAACGCATATCAAGCAGAACATCCCGAATGTCGACGGCGCGGCCATGTCCGGTATTGCCGTGGCGATTCAGATGGGGGGCGGCGTTATCTCCGGCATATTCTTCGGCAGGATATCCAAGAAGCTTGGGGATATGATTCTGGTTGTCGCCTGTGCGGCTGTATTTACCGGGTTTATGATCCTCAGCCTTTTCGCTTCGTCACTTATCATGATATTTATCGGCGTTTTTATTACAGGTTTCTCGCTGAGCATGATGCTGCCCAGATGCACTTTCGCTGTCTCGGCGCTTGTGGACAAGTCGACTTCGGCAACAGCCACGGTCGTTGCGCTGAGCATCGCGCCGAGCCTCGGCGGCTTCCTGTCTCCGCAGGTCTTTACGAGGCTGACATTAGCGCTCGGGGGTAACGCGACTGTTTTCAGATACATATTCGTCGCGTGCTTCGCGCTCGTTTTTGGCGCGATTATCGCAATCATCACATTGAATCGCGCAAAAAAACAAAAGATAACAGCATAGTATAACTCCCGAGAAAGGAATCGGCACAAACATGTTTAAAGTAGCAAAAAACAAAAGACTGCTGATGTGGACTATTTTTATCATCTCGATGATTCAAATGCCGCATCTCGCCCTTTCGTCCGGCATTGAGCTCATCAAAACGGACATATTCCCCGAGCGCTCGCTCTCCGAAATTCAGACGATGATATCGCTTCCGAATCTCATCTCGGTAGCAACAAGCATTCTCGCCGCCGTGCTCATCAGAAGCAGGCTCGTCAAAAAGAGAACCATGGTCGTCACGGGCATCTCGATGCTGGCGCTGACTGGGATTTTTGCGATTATGATACACACGCAATTTTGGCAGCTGATTATGTTCAGCGTCATCATCGGCTCGGGGATGGGCTTGTTTATCCCAACCTCGCAGAGCGTCATGTGCGATAAATTTGATGATAACGAGAGGCGGTTCATGGGCGGGCTGCAATTTTCGTTTATGAACCTTGGCGGCATTATCATGAGCGTGATCGGCGGGGTGATGACCTCCTTGCTGTGGTACGGCGGGTATATCATGCTGCTCGTTACCATACCTGTTGCGATATTGGCAATTGTCTCACTCCCGAAGGAAAGGACTTTTTCCGCTGCCGAACAACGCAGCAGTGTGCCCCAAAAAAGGAACAAACTGCCGCTTGACGTCTATTACTACGCGGGGACGGTTTTCGTATTCACGCTTATATTTAATGTTACGCTGAGCAATCTCTCAACGCATCTAAGCAGCAACCATCTCGGCAATTCGGCAACAGCTGGGATTACAGCGGCTGTTATGATGGCTGGCGGCGTCTTTTCCGGCCTCTTTTTTGACAAACTGACATCGAAATTTCACGATAAAATGATTGCCTTCGCCTTTTTTGTCGTCTTTATCGGCTTGACACTCCTGAATATATTCCACACCTCGCTCTTCATGGTTTTCATATCGATCTTTATTAACGGCATGGCGGTGAGCATGCTGCTGCCGCAGTGCCTGTTGTCAACGTCTAATATTGTGGACCCATCCAATTCGGCGACGGCGACAATGTATTTATCCAGTATCGCGCCGGGCTCCGGAGGGTTTTTATCTCCTGTTGTATTCACGAATATCACACAACTGCTCGTCAAGGATTCGACACAATTCAGATATCAATTCGTCGGCTTTGTTGCTCTGGGGATTGGGATATTGCTGCTGCTTAATACGCTCAGGCGAGAGAAAAGGCAGAAAATGAGGCCGGAAGCAGCGGCGTAATGGCGTTTATTTAAAAGACCGGCGCTTCTAAAAAGCGGGTCCCTGCAATTACAGGGGTTCGCTTCCGGAAGCGCCGGTTATTATGTGTATAAAGAATCTGGGCTGAAAGTTTATATCAGCGTTTTATAATCCGCCAGATTTTCGGCTAAGAGAGAAGGCGTGTCCAGGCCGTAGGGGCAGTGCGAGGCGCAGTGGTTACAGTGGATGCATGCGTCAATCAGCTTCATTTTATCCTGCCACTCCTGGGTTAAATAACCGGCTGACGGCGCCCGGCGAATCAGCAGGGACATGCGGGCGCAAGTGGGGATGTCGATATTTTTCGGGCAGGGGAGGCAGTAGCCGCAGCCCCGGCAAAACGAAGAGCCAAGCGTCTTTTTATCCTGCTCGATGAGAGTACGCATTCCGGCATCCAGTACGGGTGGGTTATTGATATAGGAGATGAATTCATCCAGCTCTTTTTCGCGCTGAACGCCCCATATCGGCAGGACATTGTCAAATTGCGACAGGAACGCGCAGGCGGCGGCGGAATTTGTGATGAGGCCTCCGGACAGCGCCTTCATGGCGATCAGGCCCATTTTCTTGTCCCGGCAGAGCGCTTCAAGCGCGAGGTCTTTTTCGCTGGCCAGATAGGAAAACGGGAATTGAAGCGTCTCATACAGCCCGGATTCGACGGCTTCCACCGCGACAGGCAGGCGATGGTTTGTGATACCGATGTGGCGGATTTTCCCCTGCGCCTTCGCTTCGAGCATGGCCTCATAAAAGCCGGTGCCGTCGCCCGGCTTGGGCACAAAGGCCGGATTATGGAACTGATAGATATCGATATAGTCCGTATTAAGCAGCGTCAGCGAGGTATGCAGCTGCTCCCAGAACTGCTCCACTTTCAGCGACATCGTTTTAGTCGCGATGACTATTTTATCCCGGACACCATGCAGCGCGTAACCTATCTTTGCCTCGCTGTCCGTATAAAACCGTGCGGTATCAAAAAAAGTGATGCCATTGTCATAAGCCTTTTTAAGAAGATACGCGGCCTCATCCCGCGTAACGCGCTGAATAGGCAGCGCACCGAAGCCGTTTTTGTTGACGGTTATCCCTGTTTGCCCTAAATTAATGTTTGCCATATTGTCACGTCTCCTGTAGTATTTATGAGAGCTATTGTATACCCGGTGCTATTATAAAATCAATGTTATGTAAGGGATTACTTAAAAGAGAAAAATCAACCGGAGGTGAGATTGCGTGTATCGGCTTACAGACTTCAAACAGCGCTCCATACAGAGCCATTAAGTGATGAGCGGCAGCTGTATGGAGCGGAATTTGCCGCTGTGTCATTATGGTTGTGTATTTTAGATTACATTCTAAAATAAAAGGAGCCAATGATATGAAATTAAAAGAAGAAGTATTAGGCGGATGCATGAACAGTGTTGTAAAAATCGGCGATACCGTGCATCGGCGCGTGCAAGGGCACCCGATGCTGCATACCTATCTGCATTATTTGGAGCAGGCCGGTATGGCAGGAGTTCCGCGTTTTCTTGGTTTGGATGAAAAGGGACGCGAAATTCTCACCTATTTACCGGGCAAGACCATGGGTCATGATTATGGAGATTTCCATCCATGCTTATATTCGGATGATACTTTAATTAATATGGCACGCTTTATGCGCAAGCTGCATGACGTGTCCGAGGGGTTCCTGCCGATAGCGTTAGAATCCGGATGGGCAAGACCTGATCACCTCAGTGAAAAGCCGGAGACTATATGCCATAATGACGCCGCGATATGGAATTTTGTTTTCACTGATGATCGCTTAGCGGGCCTCTTCGATTTTGACAAGGCCGGCCCCGGTACGCGCCTATGGGATTTAACGGTGCCTGTATTCAGCACGGTACCCTTAACGCCCAGCGTCGTTATACCGGAGCGCGGAACCCGTATACGCTACGAGCCGTCACTGCATGCCGCTGAACGCAAACGCCGGCTAAAGCTGTTTTTCGAAGCCTACGGCACAGACTGCCCGCCTGATTTTATAGATTTGGTATATAAACGCATTCAGATTGATTTTTGCGGCACCATAACAAAAGGCGCCGCAGCCGGTGACGAGAATTCCATCAGGATGGTGAAAGAAGGATATCTGGCGCATTACCAAAGAGTCGCCGCGTTTATAAAGGAACGGGGGCGGGATTGGGTTTAGGACTGCGGGATAGGCGGTTTAGACGGAATGAGAAGTCAGAAAAGCAGGAGGACCGTCCGAAACCGCTGAAAAACTGCCAATCGTGTCATTCTGAGCGCAGCTAAGAATCTTTTAATGCCTGCAAATGCAATGTTTTAAAGATCCCTCTCTACGCTCGGCATGACAATACAAGGCTTTTTCAGCGGTTTCGGACCGTCCACTTGCTTTCTATCCTCTGTAAGGTAATTTTAGTATGGTTTCTGCGGTTTCCTGCGCTGTCAAATTGGTATTGTCTATAATATCAAATATACAATCTTCAAACATGAGCAAATCATAAAAATGCTTAATCCATTCTTCTGGTGTAACGCTTGTATGACTGATTCTTGTTTGGCATCGTTCTACAGCGGTTTGATATTCGGGTTTGAGAAGAATAAATTTATATTTCAGATTGCGGGTTGTAAATATTTTTATAAACTTAACCAAATCCTCTGGCAGGACGACATGAGACAAGACGATATTTCCTGAAAACAAAGATAAAATATCGATTTCACAGGCAATTTCGTCAATCAATTCGCTCCATTCATATTGTTTTGTGCCTTTTTATGACGGAGCGCCTGTATCGCGCAATCACCGTCAATGGCAAGGAAATCTTTGCTTTGCAAAATTTCTGCGATGGTAGTCTTACCGCTGCCGGATGTACCGTTTATGACAATAATGCTGCCGCCGTTACAGATATGTGATACATTCACCTCTGCGCCACAAAACTTGCAAGCAGGCACTACAGGTGAAATATTAATATTTTGCTTTCGCAAGTTATAGTTATATATCTTTACCTCATCTTTTGTGATTTCTCCGCAGTTTTGACAATAATCATCGCCGCACCTCTCTAATAACGATAAATTTCCTTTAAATTTACCTCATTTTAGCATATCATATTACTTAATACAAATGTGGAATAAAAAGATAACCGCAGAGGTTATCAAACCCTCTTAACCTAATCATTTAACGGTTATAGTAACCGCTTTACCGCCAGCGAAACTTGGATTATCTACAACCAATAATGTTATATAATGAACATTAATTAAGCTTGTATCAACCTATATGAATTATTAAACTAAACCTGTGGTTGATTTTATGTTTATATAGCTTACATTGCAATATATGGATTATATATTCAGTTTTTGTTAACCTTGCATATATGAATATAATGGGGGACCAAAATGGATAAAGAAGTATTTAAGCAATTTCCGGTATTCAAAACAGATAGGTTGATTATACGTCCTTTTGTATTAGAGGATTATGAAAGCTTTATTGCCTGGCATAGAGGCGATATTGTTTATTATATGGATGGGCTGCACTACTTTGAAGACGGGGACCTAGAGACATATCTACGGCTGTTTCTCAAAAATGTACCGCGAATGTTTCAGACGAAAGAATCTATAATCTGGTGCATTGCGGAAAAAAGCACGAATAAGAGCATCGGGAAGATAGAGCTGTGTAAGTATGATTTTAATGCGGAAACAGCGCAAATTCATTATTGCCTTGCAAAAGAAGCACGTGGTAACGGGTATATGAGCGAAGCTGTCAATTGTATATTGAATTGGGCGTTTCATACGCTGGAAGCAAACCGAATATATACCTATGTCAGTGCAGAAAATGCGGCATCGGCAAATGTGCTCAAAAAAAACGGATTTATTCTTGAAGGCGTTATGCGTGAAGCGTCGGTTAATAAGTATACTATTGACGGCCAAGAAATTAAAATAACAAAAAACGATGCTTCAATGGCTGTGTATAAAAAGCTGCAAAACATTTGTATTTACGGCTGTCTGAAAAGGGAATTTCATTGCAAAGTATAATGATTGATTGAGCCTGTACTTAAAAATCAGAGGGAAATCCTCTGATTTTTAACCTATATAAACAGAAATAGCGTGAAGGGCTTTTTGTTTGCGGAATTCGGGGCGGTATGCTACAATACTGCAAGGTGAAGTATGTATGCGAATGAGAAAAAAACCGAATATGCCGCGGAGAATTGAAAAATGCGGCGGTATTTATATCGGCAATCCGGAGGATTATCACGGGAAATGGCTGGAAACGTTTCCGGAATATAAGGAGCTGCAGCTGGAGATCGGGTGCGGGCGGGGACGGTTTACGGCGGAAACAGCGCTGACAATGCCGGAGACGCTGCTGGTCGCTATTGAGCGTGTGCGCGAGGCGATGATTATCGGGATGGAGCGGGCTGCGCGAGAGGGAATTCCGAACATTCGTTTTATTGATACGGACGCCGCTATGCTGCGGTTTATATTCGCCAGCGGTGAAGTCGGGCGTATTTATCTAAACTTCTGTGATCCCTGGCCGAGCAATGGGCATCGGAAGCGGCGGCTGACGCATGAAGGCTTTTTAGATATTTATAAGGACATTTTGCGCGCAGACGGCGAGATTCACTTCAAAACGGACAATGACGGGCTGTTCGACTATTCGCTCGGGCAGTTCTTAAAATGCGGGTTTGAGCTCGAAGACGTCACGCGTGATCTGCATGGCGGCGGTATGGTGGGCATCATGACGGATTATGAAATGAAGTTTCACGAGCAGGGCGTTTCAATCAACAGGTGCGTGGCTAGAATTAAGACATAGGGCGTCGGCACAATTCATTACTTATGTGAAGGCAGATGGCAGATGGGCAGACTGAGATTTATTTTTGCATTATGGACGGCGAAGTGCGCCAGGCGCGCACTCCGAATATTAAAGCGCAACGCGACCAATTTCCCAGGGCTTGTGGCACTGAAGCTCTGCCCGGACTTTATGGCGCATGTCGGCAAGCCGAAGATGATTATTGTTGTCACGGGCTCGAACGGGAAAACAACGGTGTCTAATTTACTCAATGATGTCCTGACGGACAAGGGGCACCGCGTTTTAAATAATCAGCTGGGTTCCAATGTCGCTTCCGGGATTGCGACGAGCCTTATCACCGGCTGCGGCATTTTCGGAAAAACGAAATATGAAATGGCTGTTTTGGAGGTGGACGAGCGTTCCTCCAAAAGGATATACCCGTACGTCAAGCCGGATTACCTCATCATTACAAATCTGTTCCGCGACTCGCCGATGCGGAACGCGCATCCGCAGTATATAGCCAGCTTTATTGAGGGGACCGTTCCGAAAACAACGAAGCTGATTCTCAACAGCGACGATCTGATTTCCTCCGGCATCTGCCCGGATAACCCGCGCGCTTATTTCGGCCTGGATAAGATGAAAACCGATGTGACGGCATGCATCAACCTCATCAACGATGTACAAATCTGCCCGGTCTGCTGCGGCGAGCTGGTTTACGACTACAGGCGGTACCATCATATCGGGAAAGCCCGGTGCGCCGGCTGCGGCTTTCAATCACCCGAAAGCGATTATTTCGCAACCGATATCGATACCGAGACGATGAGCATGACGGTGTCAGACAGGGGCGGCGCGCAGAGCTACCGGTTATTAAGCGACAGTATATTCAACATTTATAATATGGTGACGGTCATCGCGGCGCTCCGCGAGCTTGGCCTTTCGCATGAGGAAATCAAGCAGGGACTCGGCAAAACAAAAATTATGGAAACGCGGTATAATGCCCAAAAGGCCGGCGATGTGACGGTAGTGATGCAGATGTCGAAGGATAAAAACGCGCTGGCGGGTTCGAGAGCCTTTGACTATATCAGCGGATTGCCCGGCCGGAAGGAAATCATCCTGATGATGAACTGCATCCACGACCAGCAGCATTGGTCGGAAAACGTGACGTGGCTGTATGACTGCGATTTCGAGTTTTTAAACAAGGAAAACATCACGCGCATCGTGGCGACAGGCCCGCGGGCAAAGGATTACCGGCTCCGCCTGCTTATTGCGGGCGTGCCGGAGGAGAAAATCCGGTGCACACTCGATGAGATGGATGCGCCGACGCTCCTGGAGTATAACAGCGGCGAAAGCGTCTGCCTGTTTTACGGCACGGACGCGCTGGACCTTGTCTACAGGGTACAGGGGAAAATCAAAGCGCTTGCACAGGAGGCTAAAGCTTAAATTTTAAGCTTTAGAAAGGATTGGTCATATATATGAAAATTGAGATACTGTATCCTGAGGTCTGCTATCTGTACGGCGACCTGATGAACATCGAATACCTGCACCGCAGTGTGCCTGAAGCGGAAATTATCAAAACATCTCTGAAAACGCCGCCGGCATTCCTGAACGATGATGTCGATATGATTTACCTATGCTCTATGACCGAGCGGGCGCAGGAGCTTGTGATTGACGCTCTGCGGCCGTATAAAGAGAAAATCGAAGCGCTCATTGACCGCGGCACGATTTTTTTAATCACGGGCAACGCCCTTGAGATATTTATCCGGTCCATTGAAAATGAAGACGGCAGCGCTGTTGAGGCACTCGGCTTGTTTGACTTAATGGCGAAGCGCCGGATGATGGACCGTTATAACGCACTCTATCTCGGCAAATTCGGGGACATCGATATCGTCGGCCTGAAAAGCCAGTTTGCCCACGTCTTCGACGGCATAAGCGCTGTTGACGGCTTGTTTACGACGGTCCGGGGCGCGGGGAGAAATCCTGAGGTCAAGCCCGAGGGGATACGCCGGAACAATTTTATGGCGACATATGTATTGGGGCCGCTGCTCGTTATGAACCCGCTGTTTACGAAATACATCATGACGCTCCTCGGCGTTAAAGACAGAGCGCTCGCCTTTGAAGAAGCGGCTATGGATTCGTACAACCTGCGCCTGAAGGAATTCACCGACCCGAAGAGAGGGTTTGATTATTAGGAAAGACAGACGGCGGGCGCTGCGAGCTGAAAGCGGATAGGTTAATTTTTATGCAGTATTTTCAAAGCGGGGATGAGGTTGAGATAACCGGAATTCGGGATTTATATGACCCGAGCCGCGCGCTTCGGAACGGGCATCCGCATTCTGAAGCAGGATAAATGGGAAGCGCTGTGTTCTTTTATCCTGTCGCAGTGCAATAATATCCCGCGCATTAAGCAGATCGTTGAAAAGTTCTGCGGGCTTTACGGTGCGCCGATTGCCTTCAGCGGCGATACATACTATACGTTTCCGTCGGCTGAGACAACAGCACGACTGACAGCTGAGGACTTGGCCCCGCTGCGCGCCGGGTACAGAGCGCCGTATATTCTAGAAGCCGCGCGTACCGTATCGGACGGAAGTATGGATCTCGAGGCGCTGGCGGCAGGGACGCCGGAGAACGCCTTGAGCGCATTGAAAAAGCTCAGCGGCGTCGGTGATAAGGTGGCCAGCTGCGCGGTATTGTTCGGGCTGCATATGCTCGACGCTTTCCCCGTCGATACATGGATGAAAAAATCGATTGCCGAGAATTATAAAGAGGGGCTCGACCCCTCTGTTTTCAGTCCGTACGCGGGAATCGCACAGCAGTATATGTTTTACTATACGAGAAGCGGCAAAACAGAGCGATAGCCTATCCGGCAGGGCGCGCGGCATTTTCGCTTGAAAATGGGATAAATAAAAACAAAGGATTAAAATAATGCGTTTGTTTGTAAGAGAGAAAAAGTTTTACACGTCGTTTTTGTCGCTGTTGATAATAATTTCCCTCCAGAACCTGATTTCATTGAGCGTCGGCCTTGTTGATAATGTGATGCTCGGTACATATAACGAATTTTCTCTCGCCGGAGCAGCGATAGCTAATCAGATACAATTTCTGCTGCAGATGATTATCGCCGGTATCGCGGGCGGTATTGTCGCCCTGGGGGCGCAGTATTGGGGCAAAGGCGAAACCGAACCCATTAAAAAGATTATCAGCGTCGGTATGAAATTTGCTTTGCTGGCGGGCCTGATCTTTTTTGCGTTGTCCTTCTTCATCCCTGATAAAGTCATGGGCCTGATGACGAACGATAAAAGCGTCATTGCTGAGGGTGTCAAATATATGCGCATCATGAGCGTTACAAATATTATTTTCTCTGTATCAAACACACTCGTCATGTCACTGCGCAGCGTGGAAACAGCGTTCATCGGGACGGTTATGGCCGCGGTGACGATGATTGTAAAGATCATTTTCAACTACTGCCTGATATTCGGCAACCTTGGTTTTCCCCGGCTGGGTATTGAAGGCGCCGCGATATCAACGCTGATCGGCTGGTCGGCGGAGCTGGTGATTATCCTTGTCTACATGCGCTTTATTGACAAAAAAATAAAAATGACGATTAAATCGATTTTCCGCTTTGACTTTACCTATTTCCGCGATTATGTAAAAACAGCGCTGCCCATCATACTCAGCGGCTCCTTTTGGGGACTGGCGATGGCGGTGCAGTCGGCAATCCTCGGCCATATGAGCGAAACGGCTATCGCCGCAAACAGCATTGCGGCGGTCATATTCCAGGTGGCGGCAGTTTTGAGCCTCTGCGCGGCGAGCGCAACGTCTGTTATTATGGGCAAGACTGTTGGAGAAAACAGGATGGACAGAGTCAAGCCCTACACGGTAACGCTGCAGGTGCTGTTTATCATTATCGGGCTGATATCCGGCTCGGTTTTGTTCTGCATTAAGGATGCCGTTATCGGCATATACGCGGTATCAGACGAAACGCGCAGAATGGCTCTCGACTTCATGATTATCCTCAGCATCACAGTCGTCGGAACGTCGTATGAATACCCGGTTGCGGGCGGGATTATCCAAGGCGGCGGCGACACAAAATACGCTTTTTTTGTGGACCTCATATTTATGTGGGGCTTTACAATTCCCATGTCGGCGCTTTCAGCTTTCGTCTTTAAGTTTCCGCCGCTTTATACCTTCATCTTCCTGAAATCAGACCAGATACTCAAGTGCATCCCGAATGCCATCCGCTGCAACAGATACAAATGGATACGCAAGCTGACAAGGTGAGGGCGGTATTATTTTATGAGTACTAAGAATACGCGGAAAGGGTGATATGAGTTGAATCATGTTGGAACGCAAACGATTGAAACGCAAAGGCTTATACTACGCGCTTACCGTATGACAGACGCGGAGGATATGTTCCGTAACTGGGTTACCGATCCTGAAGTGAGCAGATTTTGGGGCTGGAAGCCGCACGAAAACATAGATGAAACAAAATCGTTATTATCAGGCTGGATCAATGAGTATTCAAATCCGGAGACATATCACTGGGTCATAACACTCAAAAGTATTTCACAGGCTATTGGCTATATTTATCTTAATGAAATAAACAATGATGAGCAGAGCCTTTCTCTTCACTATCTGTTAAGCAGGAAGTATTGGAATCAAGGCATTATGACTGAGGCTTGCCGGCGTGTTATAGAATTTGCCTTTGCTTTTGGTGCTCAAAAAGTTTACACATACCATCATGTCGATAATCCCGCGAGCGGGAAAGTGCTGCAAAAATGCGGTCTGCAATATTTGCTGACGAGGTATAAGCGTATACCTGATTGCGAACAAATCAGCGGTGATTATTGTTATTACGAAATAACTAAAGAGAATTGGGAGGAATACGCCAAAGGCCAAGATGCCAACAGTGACCTGCGAAAATGACGGATCATTTATTGACGTAATAACAGCATTGTACAATGGTAATTATTGTTATATAATTTTTGCGGAATATACCGCATATTTGCTAACAAAAAATGTGAAGGTGATGTAAAGTGAAAACTGTAAGAAGGTATTTAGGTGCAGCGATGGTTCTCGCGATCCTTACATCAGCGCTGTGTGTGACGTCCTTTGCGGCAGTAACGGGTACTAAAACTGCAATACCATATTCTCCGCCGGTTGCGGTAAATGGGAATAAAAATACCGTATAGGCTTACACAATTGACGATGTCAGCTATATTAAGCTTCGGGACTTTGCCCAACTGCTGAGCGGGACCTCCAAAAGATTTGAAATCAGCTGGGATTCAACGAATAAGGCAATCAATCTCACAACAGGTGCGGTCTATACTCCTGTTGGCAGCGAGCTGACGAAGCCGAGTGCGGCGGCGGACGTTACGGCAGTATTATCGGACGCGGCAATATTTTTAAACGGCACGAAAATCACTTTAACGGCTTACACGATCGGCGGATATAATTACGTCAGTCTGGCGGATGCTGCCGCGGCGCTCAATACGCATATTTATTGGAACAGCACGGCAGGCGTTTTTGAGATTCCAACGTTATCGTTAGCTGATACTCAAGCACAGAACATTAAAAA
The DNA here is from genome assembly GCA_002307055.1 of Clostridiales bacterium UBA1316. GTDB lineage: Bacteria > Bacillota > Clostridia > Oscillospirales > Oscillospiraceae > Sporobacter. Next base: position 6,136 of record DBTM01000010.1, on the reverse strand, counting down.
AATTCACATTGCTTATCTATCTGATAAAGATAATAAAAGTGAAATCGACATATTAATACAGGACCAAATAAATCAGATTATAAGCCTTTTGCGTTCTGTTAAAGTAAAAGGCACAACGAAACCTATGGATTTTCCTCGGTTCGTTATGACGTGCGTGAATGATAACGGCGAAATAACGAGCTGGACAATTGATTACAGCAGCATGGTATCCGCCATAGAGCTTGGCGGAAATAATATCGTTACAAACGGAGTATCTCTTTATGATTAGCTGAAGCAGATATATGATAGCTTGACCTGACTTGACGTTTAGCCTATAAATGATAATATCTGCTCTCTGGTAATGTGAGAGCAGATATTCTTATAAAATGCTGATGGTACCGGGAAATATTTGTTGACATGAGGGGAACCCGTGTTATAATAATCGGAATAGCAAAATTAAGTCGTAAAGCGCCATGCCGTCTGCGCGTGAGGCGGGTGCTTTGATTATATGGAGCTGCGCGCAGAGAAAGGGGCTAAACATGGCCTATATATTTAGTGAGCCTTCGCGAACCTTCAGCGAATATCTGCTTGTTCCGGGATACTCAGACGCCAATTGCACCCCGGACAATGTCAGCCTCCGGACGCCGATTGTAAAATTCCGGAAGGGTACGGCACCGGCATTACAAATGAATATACCGATGACGTCTGCGATCATGCAGTCGGTTTCGGATGACAAAATGGCTGTCGCGCTTGCAAAAGAGGGCGGCGTTTCTTTTATCTTCTGCTCTCAGTCGATCGAGAGCCAGGCTTCTATGGTTATCAAAGCCAAGTCTTACAAGGCGGGGTTTGTCACCAGTGACTCAAATATCAGGCCGGATGCCACGCTGCGCGATATATTGGAACTGAAGCAAAAAACCGGACACGCCACGGTTGCCGTGACGGAAGACGGGACGCCCTCGGGCCGGCTTGTTGGCATTGTCACAAGCAGGGACTACCGTGTCAGCAGAATGAACGGGGATGAAAAAATAGCGGGCTTTATGACGCCGATTGAAAAGCTGGTCACGGCGCCTGCCGGAACCTCGCTCCGGGAGGCTAACGATATCATTTGGGACCACAAACTCAACGCCCTTCCGATCCTTGACAATAACGGCTGCCTGATGCACATGGTTTTCAGAAAGGACTACGATTCCCATAAGGAATACCCCCTGGAGCTCTTGGACGATTCTAAAAAATACGTCGTCGGGGCCGGTGTCAATACCCGCGATTATGAGGAAAGGATTCCCGCGTTACTGGAAGCAGGTGCCGACGTTTTATGCATCGACTCCTCTGAGGGCTTTTCGGAGTGGCAGAAAAGGACGCTTTTGTGGGTGCGCGAAAAATACGGCGATACGGTTAAAATCGGCGCGGGCAACGTCGTGGACGGAGAAGGCTTCCGGTTCCTCGCTTCCTGCGGGGCGGATTTCGTCAAGGTCGGTATCGGCGGCGGGTCCATCTGCATTACCAGAGAGCAAAAGGGCATCGGACGCGGCCAGGCGACGGCGCTGATTGATGTCAGTCAGGCTAGAGACGAATATTTTAAAAAGACCGGCGAATATGTCCCCATCTGCTCGGACGGCGGTATCGTGCACGACTACCACTTTACCCTGGCACTTGCCATGGGCGCGGACTTCCTCATGCTGGGGCGGTACTTTGCCAGGTTTGACGAGAGCCCGACGAATAAGGTCAGCGTGGGCGGCAGCTACATGAAGGAGTATTGGGGCGAGGGCTCGGCCCGGGCGCGGAACTGGCAGCGCTACGATATGGGCGGCGCGCAGAAGCTCTCCTTTGAAGAGGGCGTCGATTCCTATGTACCCTACGCCGGCAGTCTTAAGGACAATGTCGGACTGACGCTCAGCAAGGTCCGCTCGACAATGTGCAACTGCGGCTCAGTCACCATCCCCGAGCTACAGGATAAAGCGAAAATCACGCTCGTGTCCGCAACATCCATCGTCGAAGGCGGCGCGCATGATGTGCTGCTGAAGGAAAACACGCTGAACACGAAATAACAACAAGGGGCAGCCACGGGCTGCCTTCTTATTTTTGGAGGAGGCTGTTTAATGCGGTCGAAACCATTCTGGGAGCAGACGTATGCGGATATTGATGCGATTACTTTTAAGAAGGGGCCTACTAGCGATGTTGCTGAATTCTATAATATTTTCAACGACAATTCGATAGTGCTTGATGTCGGATGCGGGGAGGGCAGAAACTCTGTCTTTCTGGCAGAGCAGGGTCATCGAGTCGACGCTTTTGATATTTCGGTAAACGGCATAGAAAAAGCTAGATTAATTGCAAAAATTAAAAATGCGGAAGTAAACTTTTTTGTGCAAAATTTGGGTGAATTCCAGTTTACAAAGGATTATGATGTTATCATATCGCACGGCGTTCTGCACCTGCCTGAAAAAATCATCAGAGACAGATTCATAGAGAAAATGCAGAAGTTCACAAAAATCGGGGGATATAATGTCATTGGCGTCTTTACAAACAGATTACCGGCGACGGTGGATAACGCGCCGTTTACAAAAAGTCTGTTTGCTGTCGGCGAGCTGCCGCAAAAATACGATGCTTGGGAAATAGTACATCACCTTGAAGGCACCTTTAAAGACACGCACCCGGGAGATATACACCATGAACATGCCTTTGAGAGAATTATAGCCAAGAAGATGAAGTAACAGCGCCTTCTGACGAGGGCGTATAGAAAACGAGCGATAAATATTGGGAGATATACAATATGGATAATAATATACAGACGCTTAAGAAGTGGGTGGCGGAGAGTGATAATATTGTTTTCTTTGGGGGAGCGGGGGTGTCGACGGAGAGCGGGATTCCGGATTTTCGGAGTGTTGACGGGCTGTACAGCCAAAAATACGATTATCCGCCGGAGACGATTTTGAGTCATTCGTTTTTTATGGCAAAACCAGAGGAGTTTTATAAGTTCTATCACGATAAGATGAGCATGGATGGTGTGAAACCCAACAGAGCGCATACGCGCCTGGCGGAGCTGGAGCGCGAAGGGAAGCTCAAAGCGGTCATTACGCAGAATATTGACGGGCTGCATCAGCTGGCCGGAAGCAAAAAAGTTTTGGAGCTGCACGGATCGACACGCAGGAACACCTGCATGCGCTGCGGGAAGCATTATGGGTATGAGACGGTCTCCGAGGCAGCAGGCGTTCCCAGATGCACCTGCGGCGGGACTATTAAGCCGGATGTTGTGCTGTATGAAGAAGGGCTCGATGCAGGGGTCATGAATGAAGCGGTGCGGTTTATCTCCAAAGCGGACATTCTCATTATCGGCGGAACGTCACTTGTCGTTTATCCGGCGGCCGGGCTCGTCGATTATTATAAGGGCAATAAACTTGTGCTCATCAACAAGAGCGCAACGGGTTATGATACGCACGCGAACCTGCTGATTGCTGAAAAGATTGGGGAAGTATTTGCACAGATATGATGCAATTGATATTGGAATGATATAATATAGAATCAGTAATGATAATATAACAGCGGAAGGAGCGCAATATGAAAACGAAAAGGAAAAAAACGCTAAGAATTGTCATCATCATAGCGTTTATCGTCGTTCTTTTTGGCGGATTCTATATATATACACTCAATTATTACAGAGCGGACGCTTCAGCCGCAGCGGTTATGGCCGCAACGGATATCACGATTGAAGCGAAGAGCGGGACGACTGTTTTTTATCCGAGTTCTGCCAACAGCATCAATACCGGTTTTATATTCTATCCGGGCGGCAAGGTAGAGGATGTGGCTTATGCCCCGCTGCTCAAGCAGCTGGCGGAAAAGGGCTTGACGTGCGTTCTGGTGAAAATGCCGTTTAATTTGGCTGTTTTCAATATTAACGCCGCGGATTCTGTTTATAAGCAGGTGCCGGAGATTAAAACGTGGTATATCGGGGGGCACTCGCTCGGCGGCGTGATGGCCAGCAGCTATACCTGGAAAGGCAGCAGCAAGCTCAGCGGGCTTATTTTGCTCGGTGCTTATCCGATCAATTCCTCCAGCTTGCCTACACTGGTCGTATACGGCAGCGAGGATAAAAACCTGGACAAGAAAAAATTCGACGGCGTCAAGGATGTTGTCGAAATTATGGGCGGTAACCACGCCCAATTCGGTAATTACGGGAAACAGTACGGCGACGGCACGGCAACCATCACGCGTGAAGCGCAGCAGGCGCAGGCGGTGGACGCGATCATGGCGTTTATTATAAACACGAATAAATAGTAAAAACAGCACCAGAAATAATCAAAAACCACGCCGGAAGGTGTGGTTTTTTCAATGGGGTTCATATGAATAAAATTACCTATTGACATTAACGTTACGTCATCGTTTATAGTGTAACTGTCAGGAGGCCGATATATGGAATATACAATCAATAAACTGGCGAAAATGGCGGGAGTCAGTACGAGGACGCTGCGGTTTTATGATGAGATGGGATTATTAACGCCGGCGCGGGTGAGTGCGAACGGGTATCGGATTTACGGGCAAAAAGAAATAGATCTGCTGCAGCAGGTTCTATTTTACCGTGAATTGGGTGTTCCGCTTGAGGATATCAAGAAAATTGTGTGCTCCAAGGATTTCGACAGCGAAGCGGCGCTTATGAAGCATTTGGCTGAGCTGAAAAACAGGCGTGACCAGCTGGACGCGCTCATTTTGAACCTGGAAAAAACGATAAAATCCGCGAAAGGAGAGATAACAATGAAAGACGATGAAAAATTCGAGGGCTTCAAGCAGAAGCTCATAGAGGATAATGAAAAACAATATGGGGCTGAAATCAGGGCGAAATACGGCGAGGCTGCTGTAAACGGTTCGAACATAAAAATCAAAGGCATGACGCAGGCGCAATACGCGGCGGTTGAAAAGCTGTCCGCAGAGCTCAGCGAGACATTAAAAGCCGCCTTTGAGCAGGAAGACCCGTCAAGCACGCTCGCGCAAAAAGCCTGTGCGCAGCATAAAGAGTGGCTGAGCTGTTTTTGGCCGAGCTACAGCAAAGAGGCGCATATCGGTCTGGGGCAGATGTATGTAAGCGACCCGCGCTTCACCGCGTATTATGACAAAATCGCACCCGGCTGCGCGGTGTTTTTGAGAGATGCGATTTTGGTTTATTGCAAGTAGAGCATTGTACATGCACATATAGATGTCGGGTAATAGTTATTGCCCGACGTCTATATGTGTCAATATTCGTTGGTTCGGTGTTTAACCCGGGGGTTCACGTACCGGCTTTTGTTTTGCGTGTCCTTACCGTATTGGATGGCTTTCATCGGGCAGCGGTGGAGGCAGGACAGGCACAGGGTGCAGGTGCCTTCCCATAAGGGATGGCCTTTATCGTCGGGCTTGATACAGCGCATGGGGCAGAGCTTTATACAGAGGCCGCAGGCGGTGCACTTATCGTCGGCGAAGAACTTACTCGTTTTATCAGTGGTGCTGATAGTTTCCATCGGCATGTATAAATCCTTGGGGATGCCGGTACCGATTGTGCCGGGGCATTTTTGCCTGATGGCGCTGATGATGTGCTCTAAGGCTTTGTCGGCGCTGTTCAGGATGCTTTCAAGCCTCGCGGGAGAAGGGACATCCGACCAGATAATGAAATTATCCGGCATAACGAGGTCAAACGAGCCGCTGAATGGGATAGATTTTGTTTTCAGCAGGGTGCCAAGCGCCGCTGATTCGTTTCCCGAGCTTTCGCCGCAGGTGAAGACGCCGCAGACATATTGATTGGCGCAGCCTGACAGATTCAGCTTCTCGATAAAGAGAGCGACCGCGCCGGGGAGCGTCCCCGCGAAGGTGGGCACGACGATGCCGAGGGTTGTGTCTCCCGAAATATCAAAATCAAAACGCGCGTCGCGCAGCGCCTGGCCGATGGAGATCAGCCGGTCGCCCGTTGCCTCGGCGATTTTTTCAGCGGCGTACTGCGAGTTGCCGGTAGCGGAAAAGTAAAAGATCATGGATGCACACGCTCCTGTTTATTCAGCGCCTTGGCGACGTTGACGGCGCAGGCGACGGTGGCGCCGACCATGGGGTTGTTGCCCATGCCGATGAGGCCCATCATCTCGACGTGGGCGGGGACGGAGGAGGAGCCGGCGAACTGCGCGTCGGAGTGCATGCGGCCCAT
>DBTM01000066.1:13103-27691 GCA_002307055.1 Clostridiales bacterium UBA1316 | reverse complement strand
GGGACAGCTACTGCGACTGGTATATCGAGCTCACCAAGCCCCGCCTGTACGGCGAGGACGGGGACGCGAAGCTCGGCGCGCAGAAGGTGCTGCTTTATGTTCTTATTGAGACATTAAAGCTCCTGCACCCGTTTATGCCGTTTATTACGGAAGAAATCTGGCAGGCGCTGCCGCATATAGGCGAAGCGCTCATGATTGAGAAGTACCCGGAATACTCAGAGAAGCTGGCCTTCCCCGAGGATGAAGCCAATTTCGAAATCATCATGGCGGCTGTGCGCGCCATCCGTGTTCGCCGCGCCGAAATGAATGTGCCGCCCTCCAAAAAGCCGCATTTGATCATCGCGACCGATAAGAAGAGCGTTTTCGAAGCGGGCCGCGTCTATCTGTCAAAGCTCGCCTACGCGGGCGAGCTGACGATTGCCAGCGTGCCGCCGGGCAATACGGACGGTATGGTCACCGTTGTTACCGACGAAGCCAAGCTGTATATGCCTCTCAGTGAGCTCGTGGACCTCGGCAAAGAACGCGAACGCATCGAAAAGGAGCTGAAAAAAGCTCAGGAGGATCTCGAGAAAACGCTCGCAAAGCTATCCAACGAGAGCTTCACCGCGAAAGCGCCCGCAAATGTTGTCAGCGCCGAGCGGGAACGCGTCGAGAAGCTGAAGGCACTCATCGAGAATCTGAAAGAGAGCCTGAAAAGCCTGTAACCCGGCCCCATATACCGACATAAAACGCAGACAGGTTAATATAAAATACTCGTGTACAACAAAATGTGCATGGGTATTTTTTTATCCTTTCAAACATAAAATAGTAGATTAACGAAGGAGGGAAGCGCTCTGGGCGCGCGGGGATGACGGTCGGATCATCATTTGAAAACGGGTATCTGCGGATTTATCTGGACGGCGAGCTGGACCACCACGCGGCGAAAAAGGCCGTCGCTTTTATTGAAGAGAAGATTGACACGCATATGCCGAGGGAAACCATACTGGATATGAAAAACCTGACCTTTATGGATTCCTCGGGTATCGCTATCGTACTAAAAACATTCAGGAGGATGAAAGAGATCGGCGGCAAGATCAGCGTGGAGAATGTCAACAAGCAGCCGCGGCGGGTTTTGGACGCGTCGGGCATTGAGCGTATCATCAAGGTTGCCGCGCAGACGAAGGAGGCGTGATACATATGACAGAGATTAATAATATCAAAATGGAGTTTTTAAGCAGGTCGGCAAACGAGGGGTTTGCGCGGACAGCCATCGCTTGCTTTGCCGCGCAGCTCGACCCGACACTCGACGAGCTGGGAGATATCAAAACAGCCGTCAGCGAGGCGGTGACGAACGGCATCGTCCACGCGTACCCGGATACGCTGGGCAGGATTATGCTGCGCGCCCGGCTGTTTGACGACAATTCCATTGAAATCACCGTCCGGGACTGGGGCTGCGGCATTGAGGACATTGACCGCGCGCGGTCTCCGATGTTCACAACCGGCGGGGATGACCGGAGCGGCATGGGGTTTACGATTATGGAGAGCTTTATGGACAAGCTGCGTGTGCGGTCCAAGCCAGGGCGCGGGACGACCGTCGTCATGCGCCGCAAAATATCTGTCCGGGCGGCTGCACATTGATGGAACAGATGGCGCTCGACCGTCTCATCGCGGCTAAAAACGGGGACAGGGACGCGGCTGAAGAGATGGTGCATTTGAATTCCGGCTTAATATGGAGCATTGCGCGCCGGTACTTTGGGCGCGGCGTCGACCCGGACGACCTGTATCAGCTCGGCTGCGTCGGGTTCTTAAAAGCTGTGGCCGGTTTCGACCCGGCTTACGGCACGCAGTTTTCCACCTATGCCGTGCCGAAGATCGCCGGGGAAATCCGGAGGTTTTTGCGCGACGACGGGTCAATCAAGGTCAGCCGCAGCATCAAGGAGCGGGCGCATATAATCCGGAATGCGAAAAGCGCGCTGGAGCAGCAATACGGCAGAGAGCCGACGCTCTCGGAGCTCTCGGGCGAAACCGGCATCTCCGTAGAGGAGATTGCCGTGGCGGAGACGGCGACCGGCGCGCCCGAATCGCTGCAAAGAGAGACGGGGGAAGACGGCTTTACCTTAGAGAACGTGCTCGGCGACTGGTGCCAGGAGGAAAACCTGATTGAACAGGTATCGCTGCGCGAGGCCATCTCCGCCCTGCCCGACAAGGAACAAATAGTCATCCGCCTGCGCTATTACCGCGGTATGACGCAGGAGGCCGCCGCGCGCGTCCTCAAGGTGTCGCAGGTGCAGGTTTCGCGTCTGGAGCGCCGCGCCGTCGAGCAGCTCAGGGCTCAGCTCGAATAAACAGCCTTTTTATGCGCCCAAAACAGGGGGTTAAACGCGAAAATTGGGCCGATAACCGCAATAAAACGCCTGTATTGGCCTTTAAAGCACCGATTTTTGCGTTTAAATTGTTACAATTGTATTAAATATATTACCTTTGTGTTAACAAAACGCCGTTCCCATCGCCTGTGATGACTGCAATCACAGGCTTTTTATTTTTTGCACTCGAAAAAACCCATATATACATATAAAAATTTTCACCGGAATCCCACGATAACGTCCCTGTTTTCGATCTCCAAACAGTACCGCACGGGTGAGCGAACCAGCCCGCGGGTATTCGTGTTCCTGATGTGGACGGAATAAAGCACGGCCCACGTATCCCACTGCAGGACCGAAAGCAGCAGCCCCTGCCCCCTGTCCTTGCGTATACGCACGCCAATCCCGCTGAACACCGAAACCAACTCCGTGATAAAGCCCTGCATGTCCTCGCTCGCGATATACCGCGCGGAGGAGTCGCTTCCCCGCTCAAACCCCCTGGCAAATTTTTTAATCAGCCTTTCCGTACCGATTTCCATACAATCGCCTCCAATTATTATTTCTTGGTCAGGTTCAGTATAGCAGTTCAAGCGATGCAAGTTAATATTCTGTCCACCGGGAGATAGACGGATTGGGGGGGGGACCCAAAATTTCTTTATATGTAACATTTTGGGTTATTATGAATGTACAAATATGCGAAAATAATATATACTCATGATAATTTCAAATCTACAGTGCAGATGAACACTTTACGGGGGTTTTTATATATGGCTGACATCAACACGGCCAACATTGGCTTTGAAAAACAGATATGGGACGCGGCATGTATTTTGCGCGGGAATATGGACGCATCGGAATATAAAAGCGTCGTGCTTGGACTCATATTCTTAAAATACATTTCGGATAAATTTGATGAACGCTTTAAAGAGCTGAAAGACGAGGGCGAAGGCTTTGAGGAAGACTTGGACGAGTATCTCAGCCGGGGCGTCTTTTTCGTGCCGGAGGATGCACGCTGGAACGTCATCGCAACCGACGCGCACAACGCCACTGTCGGCGAAACCATCGACAACGCCATGCTGGAGATTGAAAAATCCAACAAGCGCCTGAAAGGTATTCTGCCGAAAAGCTTTGCGCGCCCTGAGCTGGACAAGCGCAGGCTCGGCGATGTTGTCGACCTGTTCACCAACATTACAATGATAGAACACGGAAGCACAAAGGATGTGCTAGGCCGTACCTACGAATACTGCCTGTCTAAATTCGCCGAGCAGGAAGGCAAGCTCGCCGGAGAATTTTACACACCCGCAAGCGTCGTCCGGACGCTCGTTGAAGTCCTCCGCCCGTTTGACGGCAGAGTCTACGACCCCTGCTGCGGTTCCGGCGGTATGTTCGTCCAGTCGGCAAAATTTATTGAAAACCACTCGGGCAATATCAACAATATCTCGATTTACGGGCAGGATTCCAACGCCACAACATGGAAGATGTGCACCATGAACCTCGCCATCCGCGGTATAGAAGCCGACCTTGGCAAATTCAACGCCGACACCTTCTTTGACGACTGCCACCCGACGCTGAAAGCCGACTACATCCTAGCCAACCCCCCTTTTAACCTCTCCGACTGGGGCCAAGACAAGCTCCGCGACGACAAACGCTGGAAATACGGCCTCCCGCCCTCCGGCAACGCCAACTTCGCCTGGATGCAGCACATGATCCACCACCTCGCCCCCAACGGCAAAATCGGCATGGTATTAGCGAATGGTTCGCTTTCCTCCCAAAGCGGCGGTGAAGGCGAAATCCGCAAAAACATCGTCCAAGCCGACCTCGTCGAAGGCATCATCGCCATGCCCCCCCAGCTCTTCTACACAACCCAAATCCCCGTCTCCCTCTGGTTCCTCAACCGCAACAAAACCCAAAAAGGCAAAACCCTCTTCATAGACGCCCGCAAAATGGGCACCATGGTCTCCCGCCGCCTCCGCGAATTCACCGACGCCGACATCACCAAAATCGCCGACACCTTCCTCTCCTTCGACTCCGGCACCCTAACCGACGAAAAAGGCTTCTGCGCCTCTGTCGCAACTTCCGAGATCGAAAAACACGCCTTCATCCTCACCCCCGGCCGCTACGTCGGCATCGAAGACCAAGAAGACGACGGCGAACCCTTCGAGGAAAAAATGGTTCGCCTGACCGGTGAACTGTCGACCCTCTTTGCTAAAAGTCATGAACTCGAAGCAGAAATCAGAAAACAGTTGGGAGGCATCGGATTTGAACTCTAACAATTCCGAAATCGACAAAATTTTAGTTGTTGCAAATTTTGCAACAACTGCCAAAGATGCTAAAAACTTTGAGCAACACAAAGGAAAGATCGGGAGTTATGAGTATTGAACAGTGATGGATGGAGAGAGACTACGATTGGAGACTTATGTGAGATTACATCTAGTAAGCGTATATATTTATCTGATTATGTATCACAAGGAATCCCCTTTTATAGATCAAAGGAGATCATTCAGAAGCACAACAACGATGAAATAACTACGGAATTATTTATCACAAAAGATAAATACATCGAAATAAAGAGAAAATTTGGTGTTCCGATTGAAGGAGACATTTTACTGACATCAGTAGGGACTTTGGGGATACCATATATTGTTAAATGGGATGACCTATTTTACTTTAAAGATGGAAACTTAACTTGGTTTAGAAATCTGAGTTATTGTTTGGATAGCAAATACCTATATTACTTTTTCTGTTCAGATTTGGGAAAACAAAAACTTGAAGAGATTACTATTGGTTCAACACAAAAAGCATTAACAATTGAGAGTCTGAAAAAGATAAAGTTGATGTTACCACCTAGCAAAGAACAAAAAGCAATCGCAGCCGTCTTCTCCGCCCTTGATGATAAAATCAAACTTAATAACCGCATCAATAAAACCCTTGAAGAAATGGCACAGGCTATTTTTAAAAGCTGGTTTATCGATTTTGAGCCGTTGGGAGGAAAGCAACCGTCTGATTTAAAGTCAGGTTTCCTCGGTGACATTTGCGACTTTAGCACAGACAGAATTGCTGTTTCTGAGTTAACGCTAAAAACTTACATATCAACTGAGAATATTCTTCAAAACAAGTCGGGTTACGTCGATGCATCGAGCTTACCTTCGAGCGTACAGACAACGATGTTTAAAACTGGGGATATACTGGTGTCAAACATTCGTCCATATTTTATGAAAATCATTTATTGTAATTTTGAGGGAGGATGCTCTACCGATGTCCTTTGTTTCCGACCTCGTTCTCCTCAATTATCTCAATTTCTGTATTGCTGTCTGTATAATGACAAGTTCTTTGATTTTATGGTGTCTGGGTCAAAAGGAACAAAAATGCCCAGAGGCGATAAGCAGCATATCATGAGCTATCCAATTGTTATCCCGTCTGACAAATTGTTATCAGAGTTCTCGGAAATTGTGACGAACTTTCTTAGAAAAAATTACCTGATCACATTAGAAAACATCCGACTATCTATTTTAAGAGATGCTTTGCTTCCACACCTCATGTCAGGTGAATTATCTGTCGCTAATATTGATGATGTCTAGCGTCATCTCTCTGTGGAGGTGTGAAAGGTGAGTAAAATACTTAAGCTGATATTCGACTGGGTTGTAGGGCAATACCAGATATCCAACGACCCTTTAACCAACTGGGTTATATTGGGCGTTGTCGGTTTTGCTGCGGCTATGTTTTCTTACCAAATTGTTGGGAGACTATATGCTGAAGGATTTATTGACGGCAGCGGGGCAGGCGCTGTCCTTAACGCTATTATAAAATTCATCATTATGACGTTATTCGCCATAGTTGCAGTCATATTTATTTCTGTTGTCGGTGGTGTCTTTTGGTTTATCAAATTCTTAATGACGCTTCATTGGTGGATCTGGGTAATTGTTGGTGCGGTAGTCATTGCGGTTATTGTTTTAGTGATTCTTCATAAACGAAAACGTAAACAATCAGCTAAATTATAACTATTGTAAAACAAGAAGCTAATTAATTATTATTGAATATCTAGTAATTAAAAGTTTGATGTAATAATTAGCGAAATAGCAAACATTATATATCACAACATATTTGAAAATCAACGTCAAGTAATATAAACAATATAATTCTGCCCAAGTTAATAAATGGAGACATAAAAATGATTGAGAAAGAAGCGTGAAATGTGAAAAAGAAACAAACGGAAGCCCTTGATGTTAACAAAATAATCAAGAATGCACAAGAGTATGCAATGTTATCTTTTGAGCTCGAAGAAAAAAGAGAACAATCACTTATTAACCAGTCATCACAGATGCTCACAGCGTTTTCTATTATTTCAGTAGCATTGCTTATGCTGGTACCGATTCTTACTGTATCCCTAACAAAAGTATCCGGTTCTTATATTCTCGTATGTTTAGGGATAACGCTATTGTTACTTATAATTAGTATGGTTGTGGCATTATTTGTACAATGGAGATACAAATACAACACCTTGCCATCACCAATGGATATCTTTAATCATTGCGAAGAGAATATGGATTATTTTGGTAGCGAAGCTCAGAGAAGTAAAAGCTGGATCGAAACAATTAACCCTATTTGGAAAGCGAAGCATAAAGTAAACGATACACGAGTAGTCTTAATAACTATTTCTATGATTACTTTTTTCTGTGCAGTAGCGTCAATTGTTATATCGTTTGTTTACGGTTATATATTTTATTTTGTGAAGTGAGGAAGGAAATAATGAGCAATGATAAAGTCATTATTATACCAACAAAACCGGTACCTACAAATCCTACGAATAAACCGCACACAACGATCACGACAAATCCTGTAAAATCAGTACTAACTCATTCTGCTGACAATAATGATAAGAAGAAATAACTATCTCTGTACATAGAGACAACGAGGATTTAATCGTCAAAGGACGAATTCACAGAAGGAGTGGTCCTATGTCCTTTACCGAAGCCAACTTTGAAAACGCCGTTATCGAACTCTTTCAAGACGATCTTGATTATACATATTATTATGGCCCGAATATTGTGCGGGATTATCGGAGTGCGCTTTTTGAGGATGTATTGAAATCCGGTCTTGAGGGTGTTAACGCGCATTTGTCTAAAGATGCGATTAAAGAAGCGGTGTACAGACTCAAGAATATGGGGAGCCTCAATCTGCTGCAAAACAATGAGACGTTTATGGATTGGTTGCAGAATGGGGTTGAGGTTTGCGTCACGGTGAATGGTGAGGCGAAGTATTTGCGGGTGAAGCTGATTGATTATGAGGATGGGGGTAAAAACAGCTTTGTGGTTGTTAATCAGTGGACGGTTGTTGAAAATGAGGAAAAGCGGCCGGATGTGGTGGTATTTATCAACGGGCTGCCGCTGGTTGTTATTGAGTTGAAGTCGGTTTCGCGGGAGGAGACGAGCGCGTCGGCGGCTTATCGGCAGCTGCGGAATTATATGCACGATATACCATGCCTTTTTAATTATAATGTCTTTTGCGTCATGAGCGATATGGTGACGTCTAAAGTCGGGACGATCACGGCGGATGAAGACCGTTATATGGAGTGGAAGACGGTTGACGGGGATTATGAAGAGACAAAATATGCAATGTTCAACGTGCTGTTTGAGGGGATGTTTGAAAAGAGCAGGCTGCTCGATATTATAAAAAACTTTGTGCTTTTCTCGAGGGAAAGCGACGGGACAAAAAAGATACTGGCGGGATATCACCAGTATTTCGCGGTTAAAAAAGCGATTGAAACGTCAAAAACCGCCGTTAAGACTGACGGCAAGGCGGGTATCTTTTGGCATACACAGGGGAGCGGGAAATCGCTGTCGATGGTTTTTTACGCGAAGCTCTTGCAAACGCATCTGGACAGCCCGACAATTGTTGTGCTGACGGACAGAAACGATTTGGACGACCAGCTCTATACGCAGTTTTGCAATACAAAGGATTTTTTACGTCAGGTGCCGCAGCAGGCGGAGAGCCGCGAGGATTTAAAGAAGCTGCTTGCGGGGCGACAGGCTAACGGGATTATTTTTACAACAATGCAGAAATTCGAGGAGTCTTTAGAGCCGCTTTCGGAGCGGAGAAATATCATCCTCATGGCGGATGAGGCACACCGCAGCCAATACGCGCTCGATGAAAAGGTTGATAAGGAAACAGGCCATGTGACCGTCGGCTATGCGCGACTGGTGCGCGAGAGCCTGCCGAACGCAACATTCATTGGGTTTACAGGGACGCCGATCACATTGCGGGACAGGAGCACACGCGAAATATTCGGCAATTACATCGACATTTATGATATGACGCAGGCGGTGGAGGACGGGGCGACAAGGCCTGTGTTCTATGAAAGCCGTGTCGTCAATCTCGGACTGAATGAAGCCGTGCTCAAGAAAATTGATGCCGAATATGAGGTTATGGCACAGAACGCCGAGGAATACGCCATCGAAAAGAGCAAAAAAGAGCTGGGGCGTATGGACAGCATACTTGGCGCGCAGGAAACCATAAAATCGCTTTGCGCCGATATCGTGATGCATTATGAGGACAGGCAGGATATCTGCACGGGTAAAGCAATGATAGTTGCATACTCAAGGCCAATCGCCATGAAGATTTATAAAGAGCTGCTCAGACTGCGCCCGAATTGGGACGAGAAGCTCAAGCTCGTCATCACCGCGACGAACGACGACCCGGAGGACTGGAAAGAAATCATCGGAAACAAGGCCTATAAAAAAGAACTGGCGAAGAAATTTAAAAATAACGACGACCCGATGAAAATAGCAATCGTCGTCGATATGTGGCTGACGGGCTTTGATGTACCGTCACTTGCCACAATGTATGTGTACAAGCCGATGGTGGGGCATAACCTCATGCAGGCCATCGCACGGGTAAACAGGGTGTATAAGGATAAAGAGGGCGGCTTGATTGTCGACTATGTCGGGCTTGCGTCTGCTCTAAAAAAGGCCATGAATGACTTTACAGTTCGTGACCGGGCCAATTATGGCGATACCGATATTTTAAAAATGGCACTGCCGAAATTCATTGAAAAGCTGGAGGTCTGTAAAGACTTTTTCCACGGTTTTGATTTTTCAAAGTTTGAGAGCGGGAGCGACTTAGACAGGGCGAGGATTATTGTTGGCGGTATCAACTTTATCGTGGGAAACGAAGCCGGAAAAATTCTGTTCATCAGAGAAGCTCTGCTGCTGCGTAACGCACAGTCACTTTGCCGCAGTCTGCTGACCAAATCGCAGAGATTTGAAGCGGCATTCTTTGAGGCGGTACGTACGGCGGTAACACGGATAGCGACGGGCAAAAAGCTGTCACTCAAAGAAATAAACGACAGGATTAATGCGCTCCTTAAGCAGAGCATAAAAAGCGAAGGGGTTATCGATTTATTTTCGGATGCAAGAAAAGAAATCAACCTATTCGATCCTGCATTTTTAGAAGAGATTGCGGCGATGAAACAAAAAAATCTGGTCGCAGAGCTGTTGAAAAAGCTCATTTCCGAACAGATAACCGTATATAAAAAGACGAACCTTGTAAAATCCGAGCTATTTTCCGATATGCTCAAAAACCTGATGAATTCTTACCGGAACGGGCTTATCACAAATGCCGAGGTCATAGACGAGCTGCTCAAAATGGCAGATCAAATGTCCCGCGACCACAAGGAGGGCGAAGAGCTGGGCTTGTCAACCGAAGAAAAGGCGTTTTATGACGCGCTCACAAAGCCGGAGGCTTTGAAGGATTTTTATTCCAATGACGAGCTAGTGGCAATCACGAAGGAATTGACGGAGCAGCTGAGAAAAAGCCGAACCATTGACTGGCAGAAGAAGGAGTCGGCACGCGCCGAAATGCGCAGTTTGGTAAAACGCTTATTAAAGCGGCATAAATACCCGCCGGATGAGCTGCCAAACGCCACGGAATGGGTATTAGCGCAGTGCGAGCAGTGGACAGACGCGGAATGACGAATTTATCGTAAAAAAAAAGGCTTCCGGCTTATGGCGGAAGCTTTTTTATTCGGAATGTGAAGACGGGGATATGCGGGACGGGGGCGGATGGGCAATGGGTTCTTATGAGAGGATGATTCGGAGGTATAGAAACGGGCGGGCGTGGAAGCCCGCCGCTACGACATTATAATAAGACTCAGCATGAACAGGCGGAAGCTTGAAAACTTTGTGTTGCATTTTAGCTCCATCCGTGGTTAAATATGGATATCGAGAATAATAGATGCGGCAGTCATGAGGTGCTCGAACACCCCATGACCTATGCAGGATGTCGGGCATCCAACACAACAGCTTTGCTGCGCCACAACAGCATTATAATATCCCTTCCAGCTTTTAGCAAGAGGTGTTATAATCTTGTGTTTGCGTTTTAATGCGGTGTTAGGATATACGTCCTACACCGCATTTGTTATTTCTCGATGGGGAGATTGCCTGAGAGGGCGCGGGACATGGGTTTTGCGGCCTCTTGGGGAGTCCTCCATTGAGAAAAGCTTGAAAGATAAAAGCTTGAAAGATGAATCTTTCAAGCTGGGAGAAAGGAATGAGTTTGTATGTTGAATTATGAGAAGCTTTACAGGATTATATTCAACGGGATTACGGACGCGCTGGACAGTATGGATAAGGAGGGGTATTCTCAGGCGAAGATGAAGCTCGTCAGTGCGCAGCAGGCGGCGGAGGAGTATTTTATCAGCGGCGAGGAGGACGGGCTGAGGGAGGCGGAGGCAGCTGAGCCTGCGCTGGCTTTGGATGCGCCGGGGGAATATCCTTTTTTGTATGACGATATCGGCGTAAAGACGGGTGCGGAGCGGGACAAAGCGCGTTAGGGGTTGGGATAGAAAAAAACGGACGATGCGCCATGTTACGCGGGACAAGGGCGGACGACCGGTGGTCGTCCCTACGGGGGGAACGCTCTTGGGCTGCTTAGGCGAAGCCGTCTGAAAATTGCCGCTAGTGACGCGTAACACCAGGCAAGCGCCAGGCAGACGGGCGAACGCAGTTCGCCCCTACGGGGACGGGGCGGGGGTATGCGGACGGACGGGCAAGGGGTTTTTACGGGTGGATGATTCGGAAGTATAGAAACGGGGCGGGCGTGGAAGCCCGCCGCTACGGCATTCATATAAACTCAGTATAACCATAAGACCGTCTGCGGGATCAGGCGGGACGGCAATATGGCTGTTTTTATTGCATGTTAGATTAAAGACGGGCAAGCGGACAAGACAGAAGAACCGACAGACTGTCACGCCTGTTTACGACAGGGCGTAATGGAGCTTGACGGAAATGAACATGGTTTTTTCACGCGACCAGGTGTTGAAGGCGCCGCCGGAGGTATAAGAATCAGTCGCTGAATTTTGAGCGGTAATCTGAAAGGTGCCTAAAGAGGCGCTCAGCAGCTTACCCACTTTTCCGCCCGCTTTTTCCGCCATAATGTTGATGCGGGCTTTGGCATCGGCGGTCGCCGCGTCAATGAGTTCAAGCTTCAGCTCGCCGAGCTTGGTATAATAATATTCGGGATCCTCCGAGGAAAAATTAACGCCCGAACCGATGAGCTCGGTAATATCGCGCGAGATGACTTCTATATTATCCACATCTGACGATTGGATGGTCAGCCTTTGGCTGAGCGAGTAATCGACAAGCTCCGTACTGATCAGCTTGCCGTTATCGTTGTAAATATCCCGGTAATTCGGGCTGATGCTCACGGAGGAAAAAACAATGCTTTCCTTCGGCACATTATGCGCGAGCAAATAATCCTGGATAATGCCGGCGTCTTTTTTTATGCCTTCATACGCCTCTGTGGTAGTTTGCCCGGAAGCGGAGAAGCTGCCCCGCCATACGATTAAATCAGCGCTGAAATCGCGCGTGGCCGAGCCAGCGGCTGTGATACCGCCGCCGGAATTTTGCTTATACCCCACAAAAGTGTTTACCGCAACAGCAACGGCAACAATTATGCAAAGACCTGCGATGAATGTAGAAATAACACGGCTTCGCATCCACATTAAAATCACCTTACCTCAGTTTAGTTTTCTAAAATATATCACAACTGTATGTATGTGGCAACACTTTTATGAACACCCGAATTTTGCAGGTATTTTAACACGAGCAAATCGGGCGCATTGCAATTCAGCAAGACAGAAGAACCGTCTTTTGGTTAATTTTATCGATAAACGATAAAATTTGCTTGCAAATCGATAAATGGGGTGATATAATGTGAGGCGATGACAGGGTTAGGAGGCGTTTTGATATGTGGAACGACGACAAGTCTATTGTTTTGAGCAGGATTTGCGTGCTGGTGTTTATGGTTTTGCTGGTATTTACGGCGGTGACGGCGCCGTGGCTGGCGCACAGGCTTTCCGAGTACGCGGGGCCGACGGGGATGGCGGCTTATTTTATAATCACCATTTATGCGGGCTGTATCCCGGCGGGGCTGCTGCTGGCGAGCCTGTTCCAGGTGCTCAGGCGGATTGAGAGGGGCGAGGTTTTCATCGCGAAAAACGTTGACAGCCTGCGGCATATTTCGTGGTACTGCTTTATCGGGGCGGGCATCTGCCTTGTGTCTTTCATTTATTATATCCCGTGGGTGATGGTGGCGGTTGCCGCCGCGTTTGTGGGCCTCATCGTCCGTGTTGTGAAAAACATTGTCGCCAGAGCGGTTTCGCTCCAGGACGACGCCGATTTCACGATTTAGGGGGATAATATGTCAATCGTTGTGAATCTCGATGTGATGATGGCCAAGCGGAAAATATCCTCCAATGAGCTGGCGGAAAAAATTGATATCAGCCAGGCGAATCTGTCAATACTAAAAACAGGCAAGGCGCGGGCAATCCGCTTTTCAACGCTGGAGGCCATATGCAGGGTGCTGGAGTGCCAGCCGGGTGATATTTTAGAGTTCAGGGAAGAAAATGAATAGGAACAGGAGAAAGGATTTTTTATGTTAAAGAAAAGAATCGCATTGCTCGGCGTCGCGGCTGTGTTTGTGTGCGCGATCATGATACCGTCGGTACGGGGGGCGGCGGAATCGGCTTTGTCCGTCTTCCGGGTCGGGGAGACGAAAACGATTACCATTTCGGTCAGCGATGTCCAGGAGCTGATGACCTTTGCTCAAAAGGAAGGCGCGGCGGCGAAGTCTGACGCGGGGACGGATTTAATCGCGGAGGGCGGCGGCATGCAGGCGCAGCTCATGGAAAAAATGAAGGAGCAGGTCAAAACACTGACCAATACCAGTGAGTTTACGGCGTTCTCCTTCAGCCTGCCGACGAGCCTGAAGGCCGAGACACCGCGCCTGACGGCTGTCGGCGCGCAGAGTGAGACCATGACGCTCGACACCGCGAAAATCAACGACGCGCTGACGAAGCTCGGCGCGGCGGGGCTGGTTGACGCCAGCTATAACGGCGCGGCGGTCACGGTGAATACGCCGCCGGTGATTGTCGCCGAATACGCGGATGTCACGCTCGCGGCGACGCAGAACGTTGTGATCGACGCGCCGGACGGCGCGGCAGACAGCCTGTGGTCGGCTTTGCTGAGCATCCCGGCAATTCCGGAGGACCTGAGGACGCAGCTGGCGGCAATCGACCCGAAAACGCGGGACATTTATCTGCCTGTTATCGAGGGGCTCGGACGTGAAACCGATTTGGGCAGCGTAACCGGATATATCTATACCTCCGGCGATCTGGCGTCGGTGCTCGGGACGATTCCGGGCCTGTCCGGCGACGCGATGAACAAACAGCTGCAGGACGAAAACGCTTCCGTACTGATCTGGACGAAAAACGGCGTGCTGTACTGCCTGGCCGGTGCGGTTTCGGACAGTGCGCTGACACAGATTGCCAGGAGCATCCGCTGATGATTATTGAGACCGAAAATCTGTCGAAAACGTATCAGAATAAGGTCGCGGTGAGTTCCATAAATCTGTCCGTCGAGAAAGGACAGATTTATGGCTTTCTGGGGCCGAACGGCGCGGGTAAAAGCACGACGATTAAGATGCTGACGGGGCTGGTGTTCCCCACGTCCGGCAGGGGGCAGGTGCTGGGGAGGCCGCTGGGGGATGTGAGAGCGCGCGTGAAGCTCGGCTATCTGCCGGAGCTCTTCCGCTTCCAGGAATGGATGACGGGCGAGGACCTGCTGAATTTCCATACGGGGCTGTACCGTTTGACGCGTTCGGCGGAGCGCAACAAAAGTGTCCTCCGGCGGGTCGGGCTGCTGGGGCAGGAGAAATACAGGGTCGGCGGGTACAGCAAGGGCATGCAGCAGCGCA
>DBTM01000066.1:0-12855 GCA_002307055.1 Clostridiales bacterium UBA1316 | reverse complement strand
TACAGCAAGGGCATGCAGCAGCGCATCGGGCTGGCCTGCGCGCTGCTGCCGGAGCCGGACCTGCTGTTCCTGGATGAGCCGACCTCGGCGCTCGACCCGATCGGGCGCAGGGACGTGCGCGATATCATCCTGGCGCTGCAAAAGGAAGGGACGACGGTTTTCCTCAACAGCCATTTATTGAGTGAAGTGGAGACGGTGTGCGACCACATCACGATCATCAACAGGGGGTTGACGGTGAAATCGGGGGCGATGAGGGAGCTGCTGATGGAAAGGGTGACGCTCACGGTTTCGTGCAGTCCGATCACGGACGCGCTTTATGGGACGCTCAGGGAGCGGTTCGACGGGGCGCTGGCGCCGCAGCGGGAGGACGGCGGCCTGACCTTGACGCTCAAAAGCAAAGAGGATATCCCCGAAATCGCCGCGTTATTAACGGCGCAGGGGATAAAGCTGTACGCGCTGACGCCGTATCACGAGACGCTGGAAAGCGTTTTCCTGAAGGTCATCACAGAGGGGGACGCGCTATGAGACCGATTGCGATTGCGACGCTGAAGGAAGCCGTGCGCAAAAAGACCTTTATTGTGATGGGAATTGTGACGGTGCTCTATCTCGTTTTGTGGGCGGTGCTGCTGTATTATTTTCAGAATTCGAGTATTCAGCATGGCGGCGAGCAGTTCATGGCGCTGGCGACGGTCATGATTACGCAGATGGGGCTGCAGTTTTCGTCGATGCTCATCTGCCTGCTGACGATTATATTGGGCGCGGGCGCCGTCGCGGCTGAGCTTGAAAACGGCATGATTCACGCTATTATTTCCAGGCCGCTGGGGCGCACGGAATACGTCCTGGGGAAGCTGCTGGGGCTTGGAGCGCTGACGGTAATTTACGCGACTGTGCTGTACGCCGCGCTGCTGCTGATCGGCTGCGCCTTTGCGCTGACGACCGTGACGACGCTGGCGCTCGGGCAGATACTCGGCGGGTGGGTGCTCTATCTGCTGGTGCCGCTGTGCGTCCTGTGTCTAACGCTTTACGGCTCGGTATCGCTCAAGGTCGTACCGAACGGGCTGCTGATGATCTTTATTTATATTCTCGGCAATATCGGCGGTATGGTGGAGATGATCGGCAACTACATCAACAGTAAGGCCGTCGTCAGCTCGGGGATTTTCATCAGCCTCATATCGCCGTTCCATACGCTGTACACCTCGGCGGAACGTGTGCTGCTGCCCTCGACGGGCCTTGTCGGCGAGATGATGCGCGGCATCGGCGGTCTGACCGGCGGCGGCAAGCCGGCCAGCGCGGCGATGTACGTTTATATCGCGGTTTACACGCTGGGGTTCCTGGCGCTGGCTATACGGAAATTCAGGAAAATCGATATCAATTAGGTAGACGCAGGGTGCGCGCACGCCTGGCTTCGTCAGGTGCTGTCGGCATGCCCGGCCCGGCGTTCGGGGCGCGCCTGAGAGTTTACCTGCCGGACGGAAAAGAGCGCATTGCCGCGGATAAAAACACGTTCCGGGATACGCTGCAGAATAAGCGGGCGTACGATAACGACAGATGAGGAAGAGACATGAAAATACTTTTGATACAGCCGCGTATGAATAAAAGGCCCATGGATACGGCGCTCAAAGCGCAGATGGCACCGTCACTGGCGCTCTTGACAATTGCTAACATTCTGCGGGGCCACGATGTGACCATAATAAATGAAAACATAGAATCGACAGATTTTAATCAGCAAGCTGATATTATTGGGATCACAGTAACCGTCGATGTCATGCCGAGAGCAGCTGAAATATCACGAAGATTCCGTGATAAAGGCATATTTGTCGTTGCGGGCGGCATACATATAACCGCGAATCCGGAGGATACGGAAGCATATTTTGATGCTGTCTGTCTCGGTGCGGCTGAAAAGACATGGCCGGCGCTGATAAACGATTTCCGGAAAGGCTGTCCGCAAAAAAGATATGCCTGCGATGATGATTTGACAGGCGACGGCGTCGTTTCACCGGCGTATGACCTTATTGAGCGTTCAGGGTATCTTTACGTCAATGTCGTCAGCACCAGCCGCGGCTGCCCGTATCGCTGCAGCTTTTGCTATAACAGCGCCGAGGCGTTCAGGACGTCTTATATCAACAGGCCGGTTGCTGATGTTGTCGCCGATATTCAGGCAATCGGAACAAAGCATGTGATGTTTATCGATGATAATTTTATCGGAAATCCGGCCTGGACCAGAGAATTCCTGAATGCCATCGCGCCGATGGGGCTCAAATGGAATGCCGCTGTCTCTTCCAATATCGCCGCTATGCCGGAGCTGCTTGACCTGATGAAGGAGACCGGCTGCCAGAGCCTATTTATCGGGTTTGAAAGCCTGAATTCAGAGTCCCTGAAGAGCGTCAACAAAAAGCAAAACAGCGTGGAGAAATACGAAAATCTGATTGATGAGATACATAAGCGCGGCATCATGATCAACGCCAGCTTTGTATTCGGGCTTGACGGGGATGATAGAACAATGTTTAAAACAACGCTCGATTGGATTGTCAAAAATCGTATTGAAACTATAACCTCGCACATCCTGACACCGTTTCCGGGCACGAAGCTCTACGAAGAGCTGTGTGCCCAAAACAGAATCATCGACTTTAATCTCGAGAAATACAATACCGCGCATGTCGTATATTTGCCGAAAAGCATGTCCGCCAAAGAGCTCTACGACGGGTATATATGGATATACAAAGAGCTTTACAGCTTTAGGAATATCATAAAGAGAATGCCGAAAGCCAAAAATCAGCGGATACCGTTTTTGGCTTTCAATTTCCTTTACAGAAAATACGGACGCTTTACAGAGAAGCTGTGCAGGCTGATATCCTTTAATAATATCGGCAGATTCGCGAGGTTTATATCATATAAAATCTGAAGAGCGGGAGAAAATTAATCAGTATTTGAAATCAAGATCAAGTAGGCTGATGGGTACTTCACACTTGCTGCCGCCAAACTCTTTTCGGATTGTTATTAGACTCAGACCGTTGTAACCAAGACGATGATAGAGGCGTAAAGCGTTTTCATTGCGAGGGGAAACATCCAGACAGACGGCGGTATAACCCGGCGTGTGCCTGATGATAGCTTCCGCAGCCGCAATTGCTGCAGAAGCTATTCCGTGTCCTCTTTGAGAAGGGTCAACAAAGATATCCTCTATCCAGGCCACATTGGGACCGCGATAATTGATGCGGATGAACCCGACATAAACCTCTTCGCACATGATTACGAACAAGGCGTTTGGGTGGACTTGCCACGCGTTAAGCGTTATGCGGCTGTCGTCACTGCTTGAGGCCGGAAGGCTGCTTTCCAGCGCCGCAGACGGCACAAGCGTGTGATGAAATCCAAAGAAATCAGAAATGCGCGCGAGAGTGGGGATTTCAAAAGACGAATTGTAGGGAATAAGCATAACCATAGTGGGACCATCCTTTTTTCGGTGGCATTGTTTGATACGACTTGGTTTCTTTGACAGTAATAGAGCGTCATGCCGTCCTTTACGGGAGCCTGTATGCATAAGATAAGGTGCAGCTGTTATTACGTGAGGCTATCAGCTGATTGAGGCATAGGTATTGAGCTGTTAGTTGCTGCTTTGACCGTCACCGGGGACAGACAGGCCTAGGGTTGGGCTGTTGAGCGGTTCTTTGCATCAATAATTAAATGTATGTTTTGTAACAATAAAGCAGGAGAACCGTCCCCTTGCTTTCTTCAAAAAATAATTCAACATCACCATTAGCAAGATGTGCTTCCGCAATTTTTAGTTTCATAATAACATCCTTATTTCATCTCCGAATTTTTATACAAACTTTGTCTAGAACTGAGTGATGATTTAATTATTTTGTGATATAACGCATTCTTGGTATCCTGCATTTGTATACTTATCAATAACTTGCTGTTACGGTATGTTTTTGTAGGTGCAGGGTATAACGATATTGCGAGAGGAGCTGTGGTGTGGCAGAGGCAGTAGAAGGCTGCGCCGCTGACGGTGCGGTTGATGAGCATGTCGCGGCCGTGGACGTTGCAGGCGGTGACCTTGCCGCTGGGCTCAGTGACGCTGGAAATGCGATCAAATAAGTTTTATCATATATGGGAAATATATGCAAGTAAAGTGAAGCAGGAGAACCGTCCCCCTGCTTCTATTTACCTTAATTTGCTGTTTTGTTGAGTTTTTATTCAAAATCTTAATTTTTTCGAAAATTCAGGTATCTAAATTTACTTTTTGAAACAGTCTGCCGTCCCCGCGTCACGCAAGGAGTTTTTCTATATGATCGAGTGGCATATCAGTTTCGTGGTCATCAGACGAGTTGTGCTCATGATGCCAATTTACTATGCGCTGCCAAGCCTCTATCGCTTCTTGCCTTCGGCTGAGCTTTTCCAGCAAGAACGCTATCGAGTACAGACATGAGATATGCTTAGAAGAATCCTGAGTATATGCTTCTTCCCAATAGTGAAATGCATCTTCATACCGGCCTTGGTTTTCACTTATCTCACCTGCCAATGTGCTGAGAAACATATTACTGCCGAACTGCATCATAGCCGCGTTATTCGCCTTCCACGCTTCTTCAGTTTTTCCGGAAATCAAATAAGCCAGAGACAGCAGATAATGATTCCACCAGTTATCGGCATCATCCTGAATCCGCTGTGTATACCGGGCGATACATTCTACGCTGCGGCTAGTCCGGCACATTAAAAGTATCAACTGTATATGGACGCGGTAATAGCTTTCATCGTGTTTTTCCTCACCGAGGGCGACAGCGGTTTCGTACAACTTTTCGGCTTTTCGCATATACTCGTTTGCCCGATGGTCGAATAGATAAGCATAATCACGGCGGTCATCCGTTGTTGCATCACAGGACAGAATCACCTTTTCATAGGCGCTGACCGCCGCTTCATAATCCTCATCACGATTCGTAATTGAATATCGTGTCATAAGTTTCGCACGTGATTCATAATCATCGGATGAAAATAGTGCGTCGATACTCACTCTGAAACAGTCGGCGATGACGGGCAGCAGCTGAATATCCGGGCAGCAAGCACCCGTTTCCCATTTGGAGACGGACTGATTTGTCACTCCGATCGATTGTGCGAATTTTTCTTGTGTCATGTTGTTTTTTTTTCGAAGATAAGCAATTTGTTCGTTTAAGTTGAAGCTTTTCATATGCCCTCCGTTTCATTGTTTCGTGATCACATATCAAATTTTAGCAGACCATATGCTCGGAAACAATAGTCCATCGGTTTGATGCCATCCAACTTCTCGTTGGAGAATATAGAGCTGCCTCGTTGAGACTTCCACCCCAGCAGTCATCGATGACAAGCGCGTAGACATAACTTTCAACATAGCGAAATAAACTATTAGGAACAAAAGGGGACGGTCCGTCCCCTTGCCTTTCGAGTGTTACGCGTTATAGTAAAGAGCCCAGCCGATACCGAATTTATCTGTCACGAGGGCGAGCAGCGTCGCCCACGGATAAGGGCCTTCCAGCGAAGAATTTTGCCCTTCCTTTGTCAAAACGTCATAAGCTCTGCGGAATTCTTTTTCATCATCGAAACGAATCTCGCAGATTAATGGATTGTTCATGCCTCTGCCGGTTTCTCCTCCCGGGCCCAGCAGAATTTCAAAGCCGTAAATATCCAGCATCATATGGACCTCACCACTTTCCGGCGGCGTTTCTTCTGAAAGCTTTTTGGCGTTAAAGGCTTGTTGGTATAACTCAAATACCTCCTGCCTTTCTTCATTCGTTGTGCTGATGTTAAAGGCCATTGTAAATTTCGGATATTCGGACATAGCGATACTCCTTTGTAATGACCAGGAATGGGGGCGGTCGGGAAGGTCGCAGGGGCGGAAGCCGAGCTTGAGCAGGGCTTGTATCCTACCGGCGGCGGCGGGGATGGCTTTGTGGCTGATTTGAGATACGCCGAAGAGCGGGAAGAATTCGCCGACGCAAAGGGTTAATAATTCATCAAGGTACGCGGCTTGCTCATATTCGGAGCAAATGTCAAGCCGGAGCACGCCAAGGGATGATTTATAAACGCCGACCATGCCGAACATTTCAATCGTTCCGACAGGTTTGCCCAGAGCGCTGTCCACTATGGCAAAGCGGACAAATTCTTCTTTTTCATATGCTTTTAACCAGGCTGCGATACAATGCCTCAATTCATCAGGAGTTTTAAAGCGAAAATCGGTCGTGCAGTGATCGGCGTTAAAAAGTTCCTGCGCTTTCGGGTCTGAATAGCACTGAAGCAAGTCCTCCGTGTCCTCTAGCTGTACCAGCCGGAGCGTAAAATTCTCCGTTTTATAAACCGGGCACTTTACATAAGGATTTTCCATTTTATTTCCTCCGACGAATTCAGGCATTGGCGTCACCCTCCAGGGACCAGAAGAAATTGTAGAGGGGGACGAGGGTTTGGAAATCGTCGCAGAGGGTTTTGGTGAATTTTGGGGAATAGAGCTTGGCGTGGCCTTTGCGCTCGAGGATCATGGCGAGGGTTTTGCGGTTGTACCACTCGGCGAGGAGGCCCTCTTTTTCGGCTTTTTTGCGGCTGTATTCGTCGCCGGTGAGTTCGAACTTGTTTTGCGTTTTAAGGTCGGAGGCGATACGCTCGAACTCGGCGGGGTTGGCGTCCAGGCGGGCTCTGAATTTCTTCATGGTATCGGCGCCGGCCATGTAATAGCCGAGGCCGTAGGTATAGCCCTCGGGGGCAATTTCAAAGAAGAAGACGGGGGTTGCCTGCCAGTCCTCATGTTCCTTTTCGAGGGAGAACCAGAGGCGGTCCTTGTACAGGCCGCCGGATTTAACGCGGCGCGCGTCCCGGTAGATGCGCGCCACGCGGTAGCTGATGTCCAGCTGGTTTTTGTCGGCGATAAGCGTCCAGACGTCGTCGGCCAGGTCCCTCATCGGCTTTTGGATAAAGTCGAGGTAGGTCTGCTTATTTTCAAGAAACCATTCCTTATTGTTGTTGAGACGGATGCCCCACAAAAATTCCGTTGATTTTTTTGTAAATCCGGTAAACAATGCCGCGGCCCCCCTTATTCTCCGATAATTTTTATCAGGACGCGCTTGTCGCGACGCCCGTCGAATTCATAATAAAAAATCTGTTCCCAGGTGCCGAAATCGAGCCTGCCGTTTGACACGGCGACGACGGCTTCGCGGCCCATAAGGGTGCGCTTGATATGGGCGTCGGCGTTGTCTTCAACACCGTTGTGGTGATATTGGCTGTACGGCTTTTCGGGCGCGAGCTTTTCAAGCCAGGCCTCGAAATCCTGATGAAGGCCGCTCTCGTCGTCGTTAATGAAAACGCTCGAGGTGATATGCATGGGATTAATGAGAATGAGCCCCTCCTGGATGGTGCTCTCTATCAGAGCCTCTTCGACAAGCGGCGTGATATTGACGAGCCCGCGCCGCGCGGGCAGGTTAAAGTGCAGCTCTGTTCGGTACGATTTCATTCGATAACCTCCTGCGGGTATTTTTTCTTTAAAAAAGCGAGTTTTGTCTCGCTGATGATGACGGCGGAAAAGGTCAGCAGGAAGCCGCAGAAGAGCTTGAACGACAGGAGCTCGCCCATGATGATAATTGAAGCGGCCGCGCCGAAGACGGCTTCAAGCGTCATGATGACGGCGGCCTGCGCGGGCGGCGTGTGCTTTTGCCCGAAGACCTGCAGGGACAGGCAGAGGGCGGTGCTCATAACCGTTAAAAAGGCGAGATTCAGGCCGGATTCCAGCGGTATTGAAGCCGGTATCGTCTCGAATAAAAGCGCGCCGAGCCAGGCGATGATACCGGCGGACGCAAACTGAAGCATGGCCAGGAGAATCGGGCTGCGGCCTTCGATATAGTGCCCGCAGGCGATGATATGCAGGGCGAAGAAAAAGCCGCCGACAAGCGTCAGCGCATCGCCGGGACCGATGCGCAGGTCGTCATTGAGGGAAATAAGGCCGATACCGGCGACGCAGACAAGAGCGGCAAGCACGTTGAACTTGTCCGGCTTCTTTTTTATAATCAGCCAGCTTAAAAACGGCACAATGATGCAGTAAACCGACGTCAGGAACGCGTTTTTGCCCGGGGTTGTCAGGCGCAGGCCATAGGTTTGAAAAATGTAGGAGGCGAGCAGAATCGCGCCCATGAGCGCGCCGCCGATGAAATACGTTTTATCGAGCTTTTTAAAGTCCTTAATGCCGAAGAAGAACAGGATAACGGCAGCGCCGGAAAACCGGACCGCCAGGATAAACAGCGGCGGAATGCTTTTGAGGGCAACACCCATCAGGACGAAAGAGAAGCCCCAAATGAGCGTGGCGAGCAGCAATGCCCCCCGCCCTAAATTCTTTTTATTGTCAGTCACGGGATAACCTCATTATAACCTTATCTTTAGATTTTTTGCATATAAGCCGCCGCGAATTTCGCCATCAGGCGCTTTGTGCCGACCGTGTCAAACGCGACCTCAAGGAGCGCGTCGCCGCCGGCGGGCTGAACATCCGTAACCATGCCTCGGCCGAAGGCCTTATGCGTGACGAGGTCACCTTTATTGTAGGAGGGACCGGACGCGGCGGGCGGGGCAAACGGCTTCAAGTCCTTTTTCATGGGCGCTTTTTCTTTGTAGCTGCGCGGCTCGGCGTGATAGATACGGGTTTCCGGCTTGAAGGCGGCATCTGCGCGCTCTTCGTCATTGTCAAAGCTGTAGCCGACGGGGGTGAAAACAGGCGCGGGCTTTTCGATATTTTCGTCCGAAACCTCTTCGACGAAGCGCGACGTTTTGCCGGCGGTCGTTTTGCCGAAAATCATACGCTGACGGGCGCTGGTGAAATAGAGCTTATTTTTGGCCCGTGTCATCGCGACATAGCAAAGCCGCCGCTCCTCTTCCATTTCATCGAGCTCGCCGATGGTGCGGATGCCGGGGAAAATACCCTCCTCGGCGCCGACGATGAAGACCGTTTGAAATTCGAGGCCCTTGGCGCTGTGCATGGTCATCATGACGACGCTGTCGGCAGACCGGTCGTATTGGTCAAGGTCGGTGTAGAGCGCGATTTCATTCAAAAAATCGAATAAGGAGCCGTCCTCGGTTTCTTTTAAGAAGTTGACGATATTGCTCTTAAGTTCCCGGACGTTTTCAATCCGCGTCAGGTTTTCGTCGGAGGGTTTTACTTCAAGCGTGCGGATGTAGCCGGTGCGGTCAATGAGGGCATCATAAAACTCATCGAGCGGCAATGTCCCGCTAAGTACCTGGAGCTCTTCAAGCATATTGGCAAATTGATGCAGCTTCGGCGCTGCTTTGCGCAGGTCATCGTACAGCTCGGATTCCTTGAGCAGCTCAAAGACGGACAGCTGCTTTGTCAGCGCGAGCTCCTGGACGAGGTCGAGCGTGACCTGGCCGATGCCGCGCGGCGGGTTGTTTATAATGCGCATGAGGCGCAGATCGTCCGACGGGTTGACGATGACGCAGAGATACGCGAGCATGTCCTTGATTTCAGCGCGGTCAAAAAAGCGGGTGCCGCCGATGATGCGGTACGGGACGCCGCTGCGCTTGAACGCATACTCCAGCTGGTTCGACTGCGCGTTTAAGCGGTACAGAACCGCGTGATCGCTCCAGCTGTCCCCGGCGGAGACGCCCTGAATGATCTGGGTGGTGACGAACTGAGCTTCCTCACGCTCGTCGCGGGCGATATAGAGCGTCAGCGGTTCGCCGAGCTCCTTCTCCGTCCACAGCTTTTTGCCCTTGCGGCTCTTATTATTGCGGATAACGTCATCGGCGGCGTTTAAGATGTGCCCGGTTGAACGGTAGTTCTGCTCGAGCTTGATGACGCGCGTGTCTTTATATTGTTTCTCGAAGCTCAGGATGTTTTCAATCGTCGCGCCGCGGAATTTGTAGATGCTCTGGTCATCGTCGCCGACGACGCAGATGTTTTGCCGCCGCCTGCCGCCGTCGGCACTGGTGCCGCCGTCGGCACTGGTGCCGGCAAGGGCGCTGGCCAGCAGGTATTGGAGATTGTTCGTGTCCTGATACTCGTCGATTGAAACGTATCGGAACCGGCGCTGGTAATAGGCCAGTACATCCGGGTTCTCATTGAACAATCGGACGGTGAAGAGAATCAGGTCGTCAAAATCGAGCGCGTTGGAGGCTTTCATGCGGCTGGCGTATTCAACATAGGCCCTGCCGATCTGACGCTTTCGGATGTCGCCGCTCTTGTCGGCGGCGGCGTAAAACTCCGCGGCGGAAATCATGCTGTCCTTGGCTTTGCTTATGTAATTCAGAACGGTTCTGTACGGAAAGGTTTTATCGTCTAAATCGAGTTCCTTTAATATGCGCTTCATGAGGGACTGGCTGTCCGAGGTATCGTAAATGGTGAAGGAGCGGTCAAAGCCGAGCCGGTCAATATCACGCCGAAGAATGCGCACGCAGGCTGAATGAAAGGTCATCGCCCAGATATCGTTCGCCCCGGCACCCAGCATGCGTTCCAGCCGCGCCTTGAGCTCATCCGCCGCTTTATTTGTGAAGGTGATGGCTATAATGCGCCACGGCTCAACGGGTTCGACGGCACAGAGGGCCAAAGCGCGGGCGCTGTTTTCCGGCAGCGGATTCTTCAGGTAGCTTTCAAGGAACATTAAGTCCTGCTCCGTGGCGTAGGGGGGAAGCTCATCCGTATCCGAGCCGCGCCCATACTTAATGAGGTTGGCGATTCTGTTGATGAGAACCGTCGTTTTGCCGCTGCCCGCGCCTGCCAAAAGCAAAAGCGGACCCTCTGTGGTCATGACCGCTGTGCGCTGCATACCGTTCAAGTGCATAAAGTCAAGGGCGATCACATCACGCCGTACCTTTATGAATTTTTCCGTAAATGTGTTATCCCTCATGAGCTTTACTCCTCATATCAAAGTGCTTTTTTACAGGATGCTATTATATACTAAAAGCAATCCGCGTGCAAATCCCCGGACCGCGTATAAACGAATAAAAATGAAACGGTCAACGGGAGCCGTTTAAAGCTCCCGTTGACCGAAAGGATATGAGGATAATAAAATGAAAAAAGATAAAAAGATGGAATTGGCAACCCTACAATGACCATACTACCAGCCAGATGTTAAAAAATATACATTGAGATATTTCAAAACTATTAAATATTTAGAATATCAAAAAATAATTTTATGCAATTTGGCGTATTATTTGTGAATTTAGTCGAAAGCAAGGCCGTACCATTTTGCACATTGTACGGACGAGGTGCCGAAAATTTCCTCCCTGCCGGGAATCGGCATCAGCATCCCAAACCGCTGAAACGCGGTTTTCTCAGGCTTTTCATAGCCGGACACGGCTATGACAGTATATAAATCCGCAGGCAGCAGCTGCGCCGCGGCTGAAACGGCATCAAGCATCCGGTGCCTGCCGGACAGGAGCAGCTCTTTAAAAATAACGGAATGATCGCCGGATTCAATCACAGCGCAGCCGCAGATATCGTCCGCGAAGCGCAGCGCGTATAAGCCTCCGCCTGCTTTTTCGCTGAGATATTGCTGATAAGCCAGCCCGCGCTCATCCATATCAATATAGGCACAGCCCTTGAGAAAGCGCTGACGGAGGCGGCGATATTCCGAGGGAAAAACGGGGGCTATGGCGTATAAAGAGCCGGACGGCGGCAGCTCGGCAGCGGTAAACCGGGCTTCGAAGGCGGTGAAGAATTCTCGGAATTCAGAGCGCTTTTCGTAAAACGCAAACAAACCGTCCTCCGCCGGTTTTAATACCGCCGCGGGGAAGCCCGTCTGCGAGGCCAGCCTCCCGGCAGCCCGTGTGACGGCTTCGCCATAACCGGAGCCGCGGCATTCCGGGTGCGTGGCGATCGCGTAGAGCATCGCGCAGCTCAGGCGCGTCCCGTCCGGGAGAACGAGGTCGCCTGTCGGCAGGATATAGGCGGCGGATACGGGCTTAGTGCCGTCATCAATCACGACCGTCCGCTCGGGCGAAAAATAGGTATTAAAAAAATAATCGATGTCCGCGTCGCTGTCGCAGAAAACGGTTTTCCAGAGTGCTTTGAGGCGCGGCACATCCTGATGTGCGGCAAGGCGGGGGAGATAATCCTGATACTGCATCATGGTATTAAATAGGTGCCGGGCGCGGTTTCCCTGATGACGCGCTCAAGCTCCTTGAGGTCCACGAAGGTCTCGGGCCGACGCCGCGGGTCGCGCAGGAGCGCCGCCGGATGATAGAGCGCCATAAATTGAACGCCGTCTTTTTCAAACCATTTGCCGTGTTCCTGCGTGATTTTAAAATTCTCGCCGATGAGCCGCATGGCGGCTATCCGGCCCAGGCAGACGACAATCTTGGGTTTGAGCAGCCGGAACTGGCCGCGCAGGTAGTCAATGCACGCGTCCTGCTCCGTATTGAGCGGGTCGCGGTTTTTCGGAGGGCGGCACTTGACAATGTTGGCGATATAAATATTCCGTTTCCGGTCAAGGTTAATAATTTTAAGCATGTCGTCAAGCAGCTGCCCTGCCCGCCCGACAAAGGGCTCGCCCTTCAAGTCTTCCTGTTCCCCGGGCCCCTCGCCCACCAGCAGCACCTCGGCGTTTTTATTGCCGACGCCGAACACAACGTTTGTCCGTGTTTCATACAGCGCACATTTCGTGCAGTCCAGACACGCCTTTTCAAGTTCACTCCACGACATCATGATGAAAGACCCTCCCGTGCTTTGAAGCCTGTTTGCCAAAGTATACATGATTTACCGCGAAAAGTCTATGCCGGACCTCATTATGTTCTTGACTAATCGGAGCAATTCAACTATAATGACTAAGCTTGACCGCACGTGCTCATTCAGGCCGCAGAAAACCGAATAAACGTGGAGAAGTCGCCTAGCTTGGTCGAGGGCGC
>DBTM01000048.1:21078-21220 GCA_002307055.1 Clostridiales bacterium UBA1316 | reverse complement strand
ACCGATGTCTGGGCGTCCATGGGACAGGAGAAGGAAGCGGAGAAACGCAAAATCGCCTTCGCGGGCTATCAGGTTAACGATGCTATCATGGCGCTCGCCAACCCCGGCTGCATGATCCAGCACTGCCTGCCCGCGCACAGGG
>DBTM01000048.1:0-20751 GCA_002307055.1 Clostridiales bacterium UBA1316 | reverse complement strand
CCGAAAACCGCCTCCACGCCCAAAAAGCGGTCATGTATCTCCTCATGGGCGGGAAATAAGCTGAATATGGGGGAGCCTGATGAGTTCGCATATTATCGATATCAAAGATAAGCTGCATGATGCCTGCATATTGGAAATCCTATCGCAATCTCAGTACATGCCGACACCTGAGAGGCTCGCTCGGCGCGCTGATGCATACGAGCAGGACTGTGCAGTCTATGCTTTTGGCTGCCTTGATAACGATGAGATAAACGGCATAATTATACTCAGAAATATTGAGGCGGCTTCTTACGAAATTGTAAGCATTGCGACCTCACCACTGCGCAGAGGTGAGGGTATTGGCTCCCGGCTTATTACGCATGCGGTTAATCAACTTAAATGCGCTGAGATTTGTGCCGAAACAGATGATGAGGCTGTCGGATTTTACCGCAAGTTTGGCTTTTCTATAACGAGCCTAGGTGAAAAATATCCGGGAACGGTTCGTTATTAATGCCATTTTAGGATTAAAAATTTTTATAAAAATAATTCGATCTGATATAACCGTTATGCTCATAAAAGGCGTGGGCGGCGGTGCGCTGGACCCCGCTTTGCAGACCGATGCCGAATACCCCTTTTGATTCAGCGTAATCCTCGGTATATTGGAGCAGCTTTTTACCGATGCCCTTATTCTGGAATTCCTTTTGAACAACAAAGCCCTGAACAAGCATAGTAGCAGATGCAAATGCTGCCGAGATTGTTGTTACGGTGGAAATAATGCCTACGGCATTATTATTCTGAAAAGCGACGAAGGTTTTATAATTTTCGTCATTTTTCACTTTGTCAAAAAATATGGCAGCATTCTCGCCGCTGATTTTGTTGTTCCATAAATCATTAACCAATATAGCTGTAACCGCTGGATAATCCTTTTCCTCGATTTCACGAATAACTATATCCATATTTATCCTTCGTTCATGTATGTGTCGGCGCATAGCCATATCTTATGATATTTGCGTCAGTAAATCAAGATTCGCATTTAAAATTACAAAAAAATAAGAACGGCTGGAATACGCGGGAGGCATTCCAGCTGTTCTTATTTTTTATGTTTTGACTTCCAGGACATCCAGCAGGAATAAAGTGAGCAGAAAAAGAGTGATTTGATTTTTCACGCTATACAAGCCGAAGCCAATAATGAGCAAAACCAAAATGCGCTTTAAAAATGGTTTTTTGATAAAATTAACGAATAATTCCATGCATCACATTTATGTCAATCTGTATTTTTCTCGCCCTTCTTTGAAGATATCTCCGCCGAAGCAGTCGAGGGCGACGGTCAGAGGCATGTCTTCTACCGTCAGCTTCTTGATGGATTCGCAGCCAAGCTCATAAAAGGCAATTTCCTCGGCGTCCTTGATGTGGCGCGATATCAGTGCGCCGGCGCCGCCGACGGCACAGAGATAAGCGGCGCGGTTGCGGATAACGGCTTGGGCGACAGCTGCGCTGCGTTCGCCCTTACCGATTGTCGCGGCTAAGCCAAGGTCGTAAAGCCGGGGGGCGAAAGCGTCCATTCGGCCGGAAGTCGTCGGACCGCAGGAACCGATTTTAACCGCATCATGACCGGGCGTCGGACCAGCGTAATAAATGACGGCGTTTTTGATATCGAAGGGCAGGGCCAGACCGGCGTCCAGCAGTGAAAACAGTTTTTTATGCGCGGCGTCGCGCGCGGTGTACACTGTACCGCTCAGCAGAACGCGGTCTCCGACGCGCAGCTGCCCGGTATATTGCTTCATATCAGGGACATTGAATCGATAGGTATTCATCTGGACCTCCCATACCGCGGCGAGCCGTGAATAATTGATTATTTGGTATTAAACTTTTCTGCCATTAACTGCGCTGCCTGCGAGAAGACAATATCCGTGTGATCGCCGCCCATTGTCTGAAGCTCCTCAAAACGCGACCCTGTTTTGTCAATGATAGAGGATAAAAGCGTCAGCGTGCTGTTGAGCTTGGCAAGCTCGGTTGAGATGGCGTTTGTTGTTGTTTCCATTTCCAGCTGAACGTCTGAATAGGTATCTTTGAGCAGGGCGATACTGCTAGACGCCGCGTCGAGCGTCTGCTTAATCCGGTAATCGGCATCATTCAGCTCGGTTTGCAGCTTTTTGATTTTTTCATTGAGGTTCTTCAGCTCCAGCTCCTGTTTGTCGCTGCTGAGCATATATTTATTGCGCTGAGCCGCCAGTTCCTCAATATACTGCATGACATCATGGCTGTCAAAACCTCCGAAAAGCTTCCTCCTGAAATGTCTGACATCTCCGCCCATATATTTGCCTGCCTTTCGTAAAGATAACAAGATAAGAACCGGGTGGCTGTATTCAGCGTTAAAATGATTTATAGGAAAGTGGGCCGTTGCAAGCCTTGTACTTCGTTGTATCCCAGGTATAGTTTTTAATCATCGCCGCGTCGTCTAATAAAAAGGCTGTTGAAATACCGTTCAGGTCGCACATGCTGACGTCGATATGATAATAATGGCCTTCGATCGCGACGATATTCCAGGCATGCGGCTTGCCGTTGTGCTTGCCGAGGACGACATAGCTCTCAATCCCAAGCTCATCGCAAATCGCTTTATACGCCATCGCATAGCCCTCTCCGACGGCAGAGCCAGTGACGAGCGCGCCATAGGCTGTTGCCGAGACGTTTTGATTGCTGTATCCGTTGGCGGCGGTCGATGAATCATATTCGACGGTTGCCATCAGATGCTGGCAGACAGAGAGCAGAATCGCGCCGTCATTATTACCGCCGCTGACGGACTCGGCGATATTCTGTACAGTGTTTTTGAGGTTTTTTTCCATGACCTTTAAAGTGCTGGGCTCATATCTGTACCCGAAGGTGAACTTGATGATATGGTCGATACCGTGGTCAGGGTAGAAATCGACTGTCGTGACCGGCAGCATGACAATATCCATGGGGTTTTCGTAATAAATCTGTTCGACATAAGCCAGGGCATCATCAGATGTCAATATGATATTTTTAGTCAGGATCGTCATCGAGGGCATGTAGGCTGAGAGCGTATCCTGCAGATCTGATTTTAAATAGCGTGTCGTTGCAACAGGAATAATGCTGTCGAGCTGCTCTTTTGTCACGTTTTTATAACTGATGTGGAGCTCAACCTCATAATAGGAAACGATTTTTGTCGCGTTACCTGTCATTTTTGATACGGCATACGCGGCGATTGGGTCATCCTGCATTATTTGGGTGCACGCGAGGTCGACATCCTTCTGAACATCACCGCTGTAGCTGTAAACGCGGATCAGCCCTGTCTCATCATGACTGCGGACGAAGTTCAGAAAGTCGGATTTGAGCTCATCGAATGTATTCGCTTCAATGATGCTGTCTGTGGACGTGACGGCAGGCTCCTGATGCGCTGTGACCGATTGTGTTTCGCCATTGAGGATAGAGTTACAGCCGCATAGACCGATCAGTACGGACACGCACATGACAACGGCAGCAATCCGCCTATTCACAGCCTTCACCTCCGAAAAATCGTTTTAATAGCCCAGAGACTCATTTACAATAATGACTTCCATTCTGCCGACGCCGAGCATTTTGCCCCAAAAGACAACAAGGCCTTTGCAGATGCGTCCCGGGCTGCTGCAGTCGTAGCATTTGTCGCCGTTTTTGCTGCAGGGCGTATTCGCGCCAAGTCTCTGCGCGTTCTTCGGGGAGGCGATATTCCTGGCGCGCCAAAGCGCTTTATCAAAATTATCCGCGAATTTATTAATGCCGACAACGATATAAACTTCTCTCTTTCCATATAGAGAGGACGCGACGCGGTTGCCTGCACCGTCGATATTGATGATTTCGCCCGTCTCTGCGATACCGTTGGCGGACATGATATAAACCTCAGCCTGCGCGGCATTTTTTCTCGCCGCAGCCGGATCCTGTACCCAGTGGTTCCATACCGTGTTATTCTTGGAGAGCGCTTCAAACAACCCCATCTCCTTGAGCGTCACCGAGCCGCCGAAGCCGATTGTGGCGCCGCTGAGCTTACAGGTCAGATAATCGCGCGCGGCTTCTTTGTTTTCAAAGGTTGTGACATCAAAACCCCGGTTTTCGAGATTTTTAACCGCATTTTCCAGCTGCATATAAATCCTCCTTATAAAAGCGTCAATTGCTGCTCTTCCAGGTCTTCTTCCTTCAAGAGAGCGCCGGCAGCGGGTACGCTCCTGACCCGGTAACGTGCGTGGTTCTTGACGGAGGATTCTAAAACCGGGATGGCTTTGGCGAGCCGGTATTTTCTCTTGAGGGTCATGACGGCGACGCCGACTGTCGAGCGGGTTGTCTTAGGCGAGAGCAGCGAGGTGCTGAATATGAGGACTCTGTCTTCGGTTGAATAGACGGCGATCTCCGTCTCGCCCCCGGACAGAGGAACAATGGACACCAGCGGGCTGGTGCCCGAATACGCGCCGGTCAGCTTTTTCCTGTTCGTTTTTGTCGCGTACGCCCCGAGCTCAATACGCGCGGCTTTGCCGTTTTCAAAGAAAAAGAGGATATGGCCGGAATAATCGCCCGGGTCGAGCATGTACTTGACGCTTTCTCCCTCGTCCATCTGGAGATAGGAGGGCAGATACGTACCGAGGACGGAGGCTTTCATGTCTTCAAAATCACGGATACGGACCTTGTAGACCTGCTGCTTGTCCGAAAAGATCAGAAGGTCGTTTTTATTCTGCGACTCAAAGCTTAAAAATGGGCCGTCCGATTCCTTATATTTATGTTCGCCGCCCATGCGCAGAGACAGCGGCGTGATCTTTTTAAAATAGCCCTCGCGGGACAGGAAGATATTGACCGGATAATCCTCTACTTGATCGTCCTCCTGCAGTTCGTCCGACGCGTCGTCGTAGATAATGCCGGTTTTCCGCTCGGAGCCGTATTTTTTAATAACGTTTTTCAGCTCGTCAACGATGATGGCTTTAATGCGCTTCGTACTCCCGAGCGTGTCCTCCAGATCCTTGATCTCGTTTTCCAGGGAGCTTGTTTCGTCAATGCGCTTTAAGATATACTCGCGGTTGATGTTGCGGAGCTTGATCTCGGCGACATATTCGGCCTGAAGCGCATCAATGCCGAAGCCGATCATCAGGTTCGGGACGACTTCGGATTCTTCCTCCGTATTTCGGATAATGACGATGGCTTGGTCAATGTCCAGCAGAATTTTCTGCAGGCCATAGAGGAGATGCAGCTTTTCCTTCTTCTTGGTCAGCTCGCTGAATATGCGGCGCTTGACGCTCTCAGTCCGCCAAGCCAGCCACTCCTCGAGAATCTCACCGATACCGAGAATACGAGGTGTCCCGCCGATAAGGATGTTGAAGTTGCAGGAAAAGCTGTCCATCAGAGGGGTCAGCTTATAGAGCCTTGCCATGAGCTTGTCGGCGTCAACGCCGCGCTTGAGGTCGATCGTCAGCTTGAGGCCGCTCAAATCGGTTTCGTCGCGCATATCGGCAATCTCGCGTATCTTTCCCGTTTTGACGAGCTCCGCCACCTTGTCAATGATGGCTTCGGCTGTTGTCGAGTACGGTATCTCATATATTTCGATAAGGTTTTCCGCTTTATTAAAGCGCCAGCGTGCCCTGACCTTCACGCTGCCGCGGCCTGTCTTATAAATAGAATCAAGCTCATGCGCGTTGTAAATGAGCTCCCCGCCGGTGGGGAAGTCGGGCGCTTTAAGCGTGGACATGATGTTGTGGCTGGGGTCGCCGATATAATCTATTGTCGTCTGGCAGACCTCAGCAAGGTTGAAGCCGCAGATGTTCGACGCCATACCGACGGCGATGCCCATATTGGCGCTGACCAGAACATTTGGAAAGGAGGTCGGCAGGAGCATCGGCTCGAGCGTGGTGCTGTCGTAGTTGTCCATGAAGTCCACGGTATCGCGGTCAATATCACGGAAAATTTCAGCGCAGATGGGCGTGAGCTTTGCCTCTGTATACCGGGAAGCCGCGCATGCCATATCGCGTGAGTAAACCTTGCCGAAGCAGCCCTTTGAATCAACAAAGGGCGTTAATAACGCTTCAAAGTCCTTGGATAAACGCACCATCGTGTCATATATGGCGCTGTCGCCGTGCGGATTCAAGCGCATTGTCTGGCCGACGATATTCGCCGATTTTGTCCGCCCGCCGTTCAGCAGACCCATCGTATACATCGTATAGAGGAGCTTCCTGTGCGAGGGCTTAAAACCGTCAATTTCGGGTATGGCGCGCTGCATAATGACGCTCATGGCGTAGGGCATAAAGTTAATTTCGAGCGTATCGGTGATCTGCTGCTCGACAACGACGGCTTTGAGCCCGACGACATCGGGGTTCGTTGCTTTTTTACCCTCATCCTGCTTATTTCTTGCCATAAAATATAACCATTCCTTTTGAAAGATTTATCTTTCGTTGTAGGACGGGAAGCTCACACCGCATCGGCTGCGTCGAAA
This sequence comes from Clostridiales bacterium UBA1316, assembly GCA_002307055.1. Lineage (GTDB taxonomy): Bacteria > Bacillota > Clostridia > Oscillospirales > Oscillospiraceae > Sporobacter. The sequence continues at coordinate 14,309 of DBTM01000048.1, read as the reverse complement.
TATTTATATCCGTTCTCCGCTATAAAATCCTTGCGCCCCGATAGATTATCACCCAGCATGAGGTCAAACATCGCGGCGGTTGCCTCAGCGGTTGCCGGCATGACCTTTATAAGCCGCCGGGTATCGGGATTCATTGTGGTCATCCACATCATAGCAGGGTCGTTTTCACCGAGGCCCTTCGAGCGGCTGAGCGTATACTTGGCGCCGCTGAGACCACTGATAATTTCAGTTTTCTCCTGCTCGGAATAAGCAAAATATGTTTTCTTTTTGCATTCGATTTCGAAAAGCGGGGACTCCGCGATGAAAACATAGCCTTCCTGGATGAGTGTCGGCACGAGGCGGTAGAGCATCGTGAGGATCAGCGTCCTGATATGGTATCCGTCAAAATCGGCATCGGTGCAGATAATGACGCGCTTCCAGCGCAGAGCGTTGAGGTCGAAGGTGTGCAAATCCTTGGAATGCTTGCTGGAGACCTCGACGCCGCAGCCGAGAACCTTTAACAAATCGGTGATAATTTCATTCTTGAAAATTTTGTCATATTCCCATTTTAGACAGTTAAGAGTTTTGCCTCGAACCGGCATAATGCCCTGGAATTCCGCGTCACGGCTGAGCTTGCAGGCACCCATTGCGCTGTCGCCTTCGACGATATAAACCTCGCGCTTTGAAATATCCTTCGTCCGGCAGTCGACGAATTTTTGTATGCGGTTATTCAGGTCAATGCCGCCGGAGAGCTTTTTCTTGAGGTTGAGGCGCGTCTTCTCCGCTGTTTCGCGGCTTCTCTTATTGATAAGAATTTGATCTGCAATTCGGTCCGCCTCGGCTTTGTGCTCAATGAAATAGACCTCCAGCTGACTGCGGAAGAAATCTGTCATAGCCTCTTGTATAAATTTATTGGTAATGGCCTTTTTTGTTTGGTTTTCATATGAGGGCTGGGAGGAAAAGCAGTTGGTTATCAGTATCAAACAATCTTGAATATCGGCAAAGCTTATTTTACTTTCGCTTTTCTGATATTTGTTCGTCTTTTTGAGGTAGGCATCGACCTCGGATACAAAGGCGCTCTTCGTCGCTTTATCCGGCGCGCCGCCGTGCTCCAGCCAAGAGGAATTGTGGTAATACTCGATGCGGTTCGTTTTATTCGAAAAACAGAAGGACGCTGTGAGCTTCGCCTTATATTCGGGTTTATCCTCACGGTCACGCCCTTTGCGTTCAACTTCAATGTACAGGGGTTGGGTGAGCGCATCGTCACCGGCGAGCTCGGTTACATAATCAAGTATACCGTTCTTGTACAGAAAATCGGTTGTCTCGAAGCTTGAGCCAATCTGGTTTCTAAACCGGAAGGTGACACCGGCGTTGACCACAGCCTGGCGCTTGAGCATATCGGTATAAAATTCCGCCGGGATATCAATATCGGTGAAAACATCGAGATCGGGCTTCCAATGAATCAGGGTTCCCGTGCGTTTCCCGGCAAAGGGCTCGGACGAAAGACCGCCGATGTTCTCGCCTTTTTCAAAGCGGAGGCTAAATTTTGTTTTCTCGCGCCATACGGTGACATCCATATAAGCGGAGGAATACTGCGTCGCGCAGGAGCCAAGGCCGTTTAGCCCCAAGGAATATTCATAATTGCCGCCCTCGGCGTTATCATATTTACCGCCGGCGTAAAGCTCACAAAAAACGAGTTCCCAGTTATACCGGTTCTCCTTGGGGTTCCAGTCAACAGGACAGCCGCTCCCAAAATCCTCAACTTCGATGGAGTTGTCATTGTAACGCGTGACTGTTATAATGGAGCCGCGGCCCTCGCGCGATTCATCGATAGCGTTTGACAGAATCTCAAAGACGGCGTGCTGGCAGCCTTCCAAACCATCAGAGCCGAAAATGACCCCAGGACGTTTCCTGACCTTGTCAGCGCCCTTGAGTAACGAAATGCTCTCGTTGCCGTATGATGTTTTCATTTAAACCCCCACTACAAATAGTGTGCGAAATTTTTATGACGCATTACGAGAAATTTTAATTTCGCGTTATACTCTATATATAGAGATAAAAAGGCTTACCCTATCGGATATATAGTATATATGATAGGATATAGAAAATCAAGTCTTTTCTAGGCATAACAAAGCGGCGGCTGTCATTATAACAGCCGCCGCAGACACGAAAATTTGATTCTCAGCCGAATATATACGGAATCTTAAACCTGCCGACTGTCAGCCATCCACCAAAAGTCACCATGCTCAACATGATACATAACGGTACCGGCTTAATTCACAGACGGGTTTTCATGTCTGTTATTATTATGTCTTCCGTAAAATAAAATAAACGTGTAAATTTTTGAAATTTAAGAAAATATTCTGAATATATATGAATGGACAGACTAAAACCGCTAAGGAGTGAGTCACATGGCAGGCCTTCAGACAACGGGAATCATCATCATTTTCGCTATACTCGCGCTCGTGGTCATTGTCATTATAAGAAAGCCGATTAAAATAATACTCAAGCTGGTTCTGAACACCGTGATCGGTTTTCTGGCACTGTTCGTCATCAATTATCTGGGTGCGTTTATCGGCGTCTCAGTCGCCGTCAACTGGATCAACGCCGTCATCGTCGGTTTGCTCGGTATTCCAGGCATCGCACTGATTCTGCTTCTGAAATGGCTGGCCGTCATATAACGCCATGAAGTAAGTTAATATCGTTAAAATCCCCGCGCGAATCAGCGCGGGGAAATGTTTGCATCTCGACATGGGCAATTATGTCAGGTATAATGAACTGGAAACTTGAATTATTTTGAAAAGGCTTATATAATTTATGAAGCGATAAAGCAATAATTTCACTTAACAGTGTTAAGCTGGTAATAAATTTGGTATGGAGTGGTTTCATGAAAAAAATTATGAGGGCTGTCGGGCTTATCCTGCTGATGCTGGTGATATATTTCGTCGCGCAGAGCTTTGTGGGGATTGTGCTTGCCGTTATCCATGGCGTGCAGATGAGCATGGCTTCCGCCGCTTCGGGCGGACAGTTTGACATTCAGGGATTCACCGAGGAATTAACGAGTTATATCGGCGCGCAGTCCTCGTGGATTATTCTGATTGCGGTTGCGGTTTCGCTGCCTACCTTTTATCTGTTTTACAGAGACCGCAGACAGGATCTGATGACCTTCGTCAGCCTCAGAAGTATCAGTCCGGTCAGTATACCGGTTTTGATTATACTCGGCTTGTCGCTGAATATAATCCTTGAGCTGCTCTTAGTTCTGGCCAGTCAGCTGAGCTTTTTATCCGGAATTTTTGAAAGCTACAATAAGCTGGCGAGCTCTATATTCAGCGGCAATATTGTGATCACCCTGATTGCTGTCGGGATTATCGGCCCGATTTTTGAAGAAATACTCTTCCGGGGTCTCATTTTCGGAGAGCTTCGAAAAATAACGAAGGTTCGGCTGGCGATTTTTATCCAGGCGCTGCTCTTTGGAATATACCACATGAATGTCGTCCAAGGTACCTATGCGTTTTTGATCGGCCTCCTGCTCGGCTATATATACTACAGGAGCAACTCGATTTTTGCTTCGATGATCATTCATATAACAATCAATACATCCTCGACCCTGCTGCCGCTGCTGATTTCTGATCAGCAGTTTGAAAGCGCCGGTGCGGCAATCTACGCGGCGAGCATTATTCTGTTTTTCGCCTCAGGCGCGTTTATTTTGATAAGCAGGAGCTTTAGGCGCAATATGGACAATAGCCTTTACACGCTGAATCATACACCCAGGCTTGAGCCGCCGCGCGAGGCTCCGGAACAGCCGCATATATAAAAATACGACAGGAGTAAAAACATGCTGCTTGAAATTAAAAATATCACGAAGAGTTTCGGCGAGAAAGAAGTTTTAAAGGATGTGTCGTTCAGCATCCGGAGCGGACAGGCTCTTGGCCTTTTGGGCAGAAACGGCGCCGGCAAGACGACGATGATACGCATTATCATGGGTGTGTTCGGCGCGGACGGGGGAAGCGTGCTGCTCGACGGCAAGCCGATCAGACATGACCATGTGAAAATCGGCTATCTGCCCGAAGAGAGAGGCTTATACCCGAAAAAACCCATCAACAGCCAGCTCGCGTATTTTGCCGCGCTGAAGGGCATGACATTAGCGGACGCGAAAAAATCGATTGGGCTGCTGCTCGAACGGCTCGAAATGACGGAGTACGCCTCCAAAAAGCTGGAGGTTCTGTCAAAGGGAAATCAGCAGAAGATTCAGCTTGTCGCGGCGCTGATTAACGACCCCGATATCCTGATTCTTGACGAACCGTTTTCAGGTTTGGATCCCGTTAACGCCATGATTTTAAAAGACATTGTGACGGAGCGGATTAACAGAGGCAAGATTGTTTTGTTCTCGAGCCATCAGATGAATTATACGGAGGAATTCTGCCGGGATATCGCTATACTCAACAGCGGCAGGATTGTCCTCGGCGGGGCCATCCGTGACATAAAGCGGCGCTATGACCGGCTGAAAATCATCCTGTCCTCGACGGAGGCGGAAAAAATCGAGCAGTACATAAAGACCGGTGGCGCGGATATTGTTCATATGACGGAGCTGACGGAAGAAACAGTGGCCGTCACGCTCGTTTCAGCCGATAAAAAAATGGAGCTTCTCAAGAGACTCTCCGAGCAGAACCTCAATCTTGATGAATTCGTCGTTTATGAACCGTCGCTGAACGATATCTTTGTTGAATATACGGAGGACAGCATATGAAGCAGTTTGGCCACGTTTTAAAGTTTGAATATACGAATTTTACAAAGGGCAAATCCTATATTATCATCACGGCTGTACTCGTCGCGCTGATCGCGGGCTTTTTGACATACCCCCGCGTTGCAAGCCTTTTCAAGCATGAGGGAACCAAAACGAATGCGGCACCGCCGATTATGGCGCTTGTCGATAACGCTTATCAGAGCGACGATATCGTTCAGCTAATATCCAAGGCATTTGGATCGAATAAAATCGTTACGACAGGCGAAAGCTTTGACCAGCTGAAAAGCAAGGTAGCCAGCGGGGTGTATTCCTCGGCGATCATTCTGGAGTCACCGCTTAAATTTACATATCTCACTGAGAGCATCTCCATGTATGACAACCCGACCCAGACCATCAGCAGTATTTTGAAAGAAAAGTATCAGCAGACGAAAATCGAAGCGCTGGGACTCAGCGCGGCTGACGCCGCCAAGCTGATTAATCCGGAGATTGTCGGCGCTGTTACCGAAACGGGCAAAAATCAAGCCGATACATTCATCTACACATACATCCTTATTTACGCGCTTTATATGGCTATCATGCTTTACGGCCAGTTTGTGGCGACAAGCGTTGCCAGTGAAAAGAGCACGCGCACGATGGAGCTGCTTATCACGAGCGCGAAGCCTCTGAACCTCATGTTCGGCAAAATCATCGGCACCGGCTTAGCCGGGCTTACCCAATTCGGGCTGATCTTCGGTTCGGCATTCTTATTCTACAATATAAACGCCGATATCTGGGCAGGCAATCCGGTCATGCAGAAGATATTCAACATGCCGTTGGATATGCTGCTGTACGCGCTGATGTTTTTTGTTATCGGTTTCTTCCTGTACGCGTTTATTTACGGCGCGCTCGGCTCACTGGTCAGCAGAACGGAGGATGTCGGCGGCGCGATTATGCCGGTAACCTATTTGTTCATCATCGCATTTTTCGTCGTCGTCTATGGCATGGGTACCGGCAAGTTCGACTCGCCCCTCATGGTCATCTGTTCTTATATCCCGTTTACCTCCCCGATGGCCATGTTCACCCGCATCGCCATGAGCAACGTCGCGCCGCTCGAAATTATCATCTCCGTGGCAATCGCCATCGCGTCCACCATCGGCATGGGCATCCTCTCGGCAGGCATCTACAGAGTCGGCGTGCTGATGTACGGCAAGCCGCCGAAAATAGGGGAGCTGATTAAGACGCTGCGTGAGCGCCGGGTTTAATCGGCGAGCATTGACGTTTACTTAGTAATTTGTTACAATCTAAGCAGCGAACACTAGGAGGTGATTTTATGGCACTGGTCGAAAAAAATGAGAACCTGAAGGGCAAAAAGATTAAGACAGACGGTTTTACCATCTCCTGGGACGACGAAGAGGATGTTGAAGCAATCGACGGCCTGGAGCTTGAGCCCGATGACGCGTTGAGCGTCAAGAAAATATTAAAAACAAAAGATGATGATCAAAAGACGAGAAAAGTGATTATATAAAGAGAATCCGTGGCTAAATGCCCAATATCATGAAGATAAGGGTGCAAATCGAAAGATTCGAACCCTTATCTTTTTCAATTTCTGAAAACCGGTTAAGTTAGGCTATTATTGTTGACGCATCCGTTTATTTTTCGCAAGCGCTTATAACGGCTTTTCTCCCATGAAGTATTCCATACACACTTTGTATTTGGCTCTGCTGTACATGTTGATTAAATCTATGTATGTATAGCCTAAATGGGCTTTTTTCAAGCCAATATCTTTTAAATACTTCGTCGCCAATAGTACAGTGTTCGTTGCAATGCCTTGTTTCCGGTGTTTAATTGCGGTTGCTGTAAGGCCAATGCATCCCATATCCTCACACTCAAATCCAATGGCTACCCCCAGCGTACTGAGCACTTCATTTCCTTTTTCCGCAATTAAAACAAGCAAGTTTGTGTCTTTTTTATAATAATCTTCATTTCGATAGTAAACCGAAAAATCCTCTTCGTTGTCAGCACAGCATATCAGAATCCGATCAAGATCGTTTATTGCTGCCCATCGATACGTTACCCCATTAATTGTATCGCCTACAGAATGTTCATCATAATCAAATTCACTGAGCTTTTGCGCCATGTCAACACAATGTAAGCTGCCCCAAGCATTTGTATAGCCGAACTTAATGAAAAATTGATGCACGCCATCATTTATAGGTACACCCGACATAATATAGTCTTTCCCCACACCCAATACAACCTTACCATAACCACCAGCTGCGATATATTTCTCAGATTCCTTGAGCAGTCCAGTGCCGATACCTCGATTTTGAAAAGCTTTATCGACGCAAAGCAAATAGATTGTATTGTCGTTGATAACACAAACGCCAACCAACCGGCCATCCGCTCTATGACTGATAATATGGTTATTTGGATCGCTAAGCAGCTTTCGTACAACGGCTTCGCTTCTGACTAACTCGGGTAAAGTTTGCTTATAGAGTTCAAATATCTCATTTATCATTTTTCGTTTTCCTAACGTATATTACATAATTATTTTAGAGTTCAAATTTCTGCTTATCATCCTAAAAAATTATAGCATATATCGCAAAATAATCAATAATTACCATAATGTTGCACTAAAACCTGTTGAAAAATAACCCAGGCTTAATGACCGGGATTTTTGCTCTAAAATATAAATTGACGCTGACCTCATCACCTTTTGCATTGGGCGGCTTCCATGCCGCCCAATGGGAGGACGACAGGAAACGGGCTGGCGTGGAAGCCAGCCGCTACATCATTCTGTGAAGTATCTGTGCCACTTTATTTCTTTGTCTCGTGGTAGTCGGTTTCGGTGTTGACGTTCCAGATGTCGTTTTTGCTTTTTTTGTTTTCTTTGATGGCGATGACGGCTTCGATGGCGGTGAGCATGGAGTGGTCCATGTTGTTGTATTTGTGCTGGCCGTTGCGGCCGATGCAGTAGAGGTTTTCGAACGTATCCAGATAGTCCCGCACCTTATCAAAATGCGCATAGGTTCCGAAATACGCGGGGTACGCTTTTTTGACGTTGATTCGGACGCTGTCAAGGACGTTTTCATGCTTGATGATATCGATTTTCTCCAGCTCGTCAATGGCAAATTTGATAAAATCAGCGTCGGGAGATGTCCACATTTCGTCGCCTTCATTGCAGAAATATTCGAGGCCGATAAAAATGGTGTTTTTAAGGTCCTTGACCATGTAGGGCGACCAGTTGTTGAAAATCTGAAGCCTGCCGAGCTTGACATCCCGCTCCTGAATGTAGATCCAGCAGTCGGGGATGATATTCGATACCGTTTTCATCTTGGTCTCGTTTTTGATCTCAAGCTTCCTGAGCAGGAGGCCCACGGTGATGAAATCCCTGTACGGCAGGTTCGCGGCGATTTCATAAACATCAGATGGAACGGCGCTGTCCATGCCGATAACGAGGTCTTTAACCGGCATTGTGGAGATAAAGTAATCGCCCGACAATTGGCTTGAATTGCCATTGCTGACGGCTGTTACAGATGATATCATGTTTTTGCCGCAATGAATTTCTGTTACCTTCGTATTCATTCGGATCTCGCCGCCCTTGGAAACGACAAGCTCCGCGAGCTGTTCCCAAAGCTGGCCGGGTCCTTTTTTGGGGTAGTTAAACTCCTCAATGAGAGAGGTCTCGACATTTTTGCTGTTTTTGCCGACAAACGGTTTTTTGAGAATGCTGAAGACGGCTTTGGAGAGGGAGAGCCCTTTGACCCGCTGAGAGCCCCAGTCGGGAGCAATTTTACTCGGATGGACACCCCAAACCTTTTGGGTGTAATCTTCAAAAAACATTTCATAGAGCGGCTTGCCGAATCTGTTGATATAGAAGTCGCCGAGAGAATCTTCCTTCCGCTTGGAGAGGGCGGCGTGCATGTAGCCGAAGCCTGCTTTAACGGTGCGCGAGAAGCCCATGTTGATAAATGTCTGCGCCTTGAGCGAGATGGGGTAGTCAAAGAATTTGCGCAAATAGAAAATCCGCGAGACCCTGTTGCGGATGAGCATGACCCTGTCGGTTGTTTCGGGGTCGGGGCCGCCCTTCGCCAGCGGTTTTTCGCGGCCGAGTAAAATATCGTCCTTAGACGGTGCGCCGGCAAGAGGCATAATCTCTCGCCAAAGGTTCATGATATCTTCGTTTTTTGAAAAAAAGCGGTGACCGCCGAGATCCATCCTGTTGCCGTGATGCTCAGCCGTTCTGGATATACCGCCGATAAAGTCTGTCTCCTCGAGCACAATCGGATGAATATCCGTCTCACAGAGCAGCTTGTATGCGGCAGTAAGCCCCGCCGGTCCGGCACCGATGATGATCGCCGTTTTATGAGCCATAATAACCTCCAAGTGTGAAAATTCATTTTCACACTGTCTCTTCATTTGAAAATGAGTATTTTTCTGCCGAGATAGTTCCACATGAGGACGATGCCGGTGACAACGATTTTAACAAACATATAGTTGATGCCGAGCAGAGCGGTTCCGGCATACATACCAAGCTCGGTCAAGCCAAGCCCGATGACGCCGATGACTGCAAAAATCAGAAACGCAGAGATTGATCTGCCGACCTTAGAGTATTTGGCTGTTTTAAAGACGAAAAGCAGAGAGAAGATATAATTGAAAATGAGACCGGCGATAAAGCCAATCGCCGTCGCGGCATAAAGCCGATACCCATGCAGCTCGGGTAAAACAGCCTTATTAAACAAAACAAGCATACCAAAATCAACAAGAAATGCCAAACCCCCGACGACGAGATATCTCATGAATTCGCAGACAAGAGGCTTAATCGATTTTTTATCCATCAGTTTACCCACTTAAACGATATAGAAACAAGCCGTCGAGACACAGAAGAAAACGGCGAGTGCGATGAGACAGGCGAAAAGCACTTTACCGGCTTTACTGCCGCTGAGGCTGTCGGATAAAAGACCTAAAAAGGCTGCGCCGGTAATGACAGTCGGCACAATGTACCGGAAATCCATCGTGCAGCCGAAGGGGTATTTTATGTTGAAATAGACGAAGGACAGCATCATAAGCAGCCAGAGTGCTGCCAGGCTTAAAACGGCGGTTCTGTTTTTTTCCCGGTCACAGAATAAAAACCATACCATCGAACCGAGCGACAAGATGATCAAAACAAAGCTTGTGATGATCATAACGGCGGCAAAAACATCGTGCCTGGCAGAGAAGGTGAATTCTCCGAAGAGCGCGCATTTCACGGTATACTCCCAGATTCTAAAATCATCAAACGGATGACAATAGACGTTTTTGAGCATATCCGGCAGGGAGAACGAAAGAAAGCGCGCGGCAAACGATTTGTCTCCGACATAGAGGGCGCTGTTTGTCCCAATCGGCGCGACATAACCCAGTGCCTGGCCGAACAGTTTCAGGTTACGGATAGGATACCACAAACCGAGCGGAAAGCATAGAGCCGTAAAAGCCGCAAACTGACCGAGCAGCTTCAGGCCTTGCTTTTCCCTGATTTTCCTGATCAGGACGAGGAGGAAAATTCCTGCCGTAAAAAAGGCGACGAGCGCGCCCGAAAATTTCGTACTCATGGCGCAGCCGATAAAGAGTGCCAGCAGAAGAATGTTTTTATAGGTCGGATCATTATACCAGCGAATTGTGTACAGAAACGCGCATACGAAGAAAAAGATCATGAGCATATCGTTATTAATGCTTGCCGACAGGATGATAAATGTCGGTGCGAACGCGAGGATGATAAGTGCCACAAGCTTTGCCCGGCTTGAAAAATGAAGCGTGTCAAACAGATGGTTCACGACAAGGAGCAGCGCGCAGGACGCAAAGCAGGGGATGAGCTTTGCCGATTCGAAAATCGTATCGAGATTTTTTTCGCCTGTTATTGAAGCGTATATTTTAGCGGCGATACTGCCCGCAAGATGGGCCAGCGGCGGATGATAAAACTGCCCGGCGTTTGTCGCAGGCAGACCGCCTCCGCTGAATAAACGGTATATATACGCAAGGTGTCCATAATCGTACATCGTACCCACGTCGTGCCCGCGGATATAAAACGGCGTGTACAGCATATAGCAGAAACGGCATATCAGCCCGGCGATGATGACGAGGAATATCAGATTATCAGCCGTCATTCTGCGCCGGAACGTCATGATAAGCGCAATGATAATGAGTACTAATAAAAGCAGCGCCATCAGAAACCGAACCAGAATATCGCCGTCGTAAGGACTCCCGGCCATAGCAAGAACGCCGCTGCTGCCGTTTAACGAAACAAAAGGTGAAAGAATCAGATATAGGACAAAAAGGCCGATAAAAAGCTGTATGTACGCTTTAAAACCGTCGAGCGTACACAGCAGAGGGCTGCTTGTTTTCTTATCCTTCTTGTCAGGCACTGATTTGTGCTCCTTCCGTAATCGCTTTGAGAGTTCTAAGTAAACAATCTCAATAAGTTTATCGCAATTACTGGGAATCTTTATGAACATTTTGTGAACAATAGCTGCCGGATTCAGAGAAAAAAATCGTTAATCGACAAAAAAGAATAAAAAAATATAAACATTTGCTGTTATTATTGTATTACCCATGGCACATAAAGTATAATTATGCTGGAATAGGGCTTTTACGTAACAGTTGGCTGTAAACAGCCAACGTTTACAGCGGCCTATTGTCTCAGGCGTACAATCAGTTTGGAGGAACATAATGAAAAAGCGTATCATTTCTGCTCTGCTCATTCTCACATTAATAATCGGCGTATTACCCGGTGCCGTCTTTGCAGCGGGCGGGCTCTCAGGCTTCGTTAAGGTTGCCGCATATCAAACCGGGTTGTTTTCAGACGTCCCTACGTCAAAATGGTACGCTGCATATGTTCAGGTTTCCTATGAATACGGCCTGATTAACGGGAAAACAGCAGATACATATGATCCTGATTCAAATATTACACTCGCTGAAGCGGTGAAGCTGGCGTCTATCCTGCACAGTATATATTACAATGGCTCAGCCAGCTTCGTCAGCGAGACGCCGTGGTACAAGCCGTATACAAATTATGCCCTGAAGAACGGCATTATTTCAGCTGACTATGCCGACTACACAGCACCTGCGACGCGGTCGGAATTCGCCGTGATATTGTCTAAGGCGCTTCCGGCGGAGGCTTTAGCAGCCAAGAACACTGTTGAAGACAACGCAATTCCTGATGTACCGATGGAGTACAGCTATAGTCCGGCTGTTTATGAGCTTTACAGAGCGGGCGTACTGACCGGTCTCGACGCGGCGGGGACGTACCTGCCGAACACTTACATAACGAGAGCGGAAGTCGCCGCCGTTGTCACGCGTATGGCGAATGCCGCGTTCAGGCAGACAATCTCATTGAGCATTAATCTAACGCAGGAACAAATTTTCAACAAATGCTCACCGGCTGTTTTTTATGTGCTGATTTACGACATTAAGGGTAAAGCAATCAAATCAGGCAGCGGGTTTTTTATCAGCAGCAACGGGCTTGCCGTGACGAATTACCACGTGATCAACGGCGCTGCCAAGGCTGTCATCACCACAGCCGACGGGAAAGAGTATACGGTTGCCGGTATTTATGATTATGATCAGGCAAAGGACCTCGCGCTTCTCAAAGTGGACGGAGAGGATTTCCCGTACCTCGAAATGGCGGATTCCAGCAAGGTGGTGACGGGTGCCAGCGTTTATGCCATCGGCAGTCCGATGGGCTATAAAAACTCCTTCTCAGCTGGTATTATTTCGAGCGCGACGCGCACAGTCGATGATAAAGTTTTCATACAGACGACGGCGGCAATATCATCCGGCAGCAGCGGCGGCGCGCTGCTGGATAAAACAGGTAAAGTCATCGGCGTGACGGCAGCGACAGCGACGAATGCCCAGAATATTAATCTTGCCTTACCGATTAATCAGATAAAGGACTTCAAGCAGGACAATTTGGTCACGCTGCAGTCGATCCTGCCGGACACAAAATATTACGACAGCTATTTTCCTATGCCGGATTTCGGAGCCTATGCAAAGGCACCGATCTACAAAACAACAACGGACAACAGCGCGCAGTCGTATTATTATAAGGTCAGTGATTTATCCTTAAAAATTGAGGATGTTCTTGACGGATACGCAGCGCTTCTCGAGCAGAACACTTTCTCATTTTACGGATACGCGGTCGAAGACGGCAGAATCATTTCCTATTATGCTAACGGTACTTATGGCATGCTCGTTACCTTCGGTGAAAAAGTCATTGACGGAACAGACTGCATACGTATTCAAATATTGGGTCAATAAATCAATAAAAATACATTTTCAAACATAAAAGGCGTCAAACCCATTAATATGGATTGGGCGGGAGCTTGCTCCCGCCATCCGCCTTTTTTTCAATAATATGCAAGAAGCTTGACAGATCAAGAAAAAAGGTGTAAATTTATAACAATAATGAGTAAAACCACCGAAAGGTGGCGACACAAAGCTACGAATCTAATGCGTTGGTGCGATGATGGTCGGGCTGCAGGAGTTTTCAGGTCTTTTGTAGCCACGGTGTCACGCTGTGGTTATTTTTAAAGATGTTTTCTCCTTAATAATAGGGAGCAAACAGGGGAGGTAAAATTCTCATGAAAATTTACGGTGACAAAATAGCATCAGGTTATAGTTCGGAAAAAACCGAGGTCTCGGCCCGGATTTCTAAGGATACGAAATCGGACTCGGAAAAGACAGCGCAGGTGGCTTTAAGCGGTGACGAGCTGGAACTGACAAGCAAAAAAGCGGCGGTTCTGAATTCGGTCCGCGAGGCTAACCTCGACAGTGCAACATCTGTTGAATTTGATGTAAGTCAAGTCCCCGTGATGAAGCAACGGCTTGGGATAATAAGCAATTACATGCTGAGCAATCCTGCTGAAGCTCTATCGACTCAAGCCAATTTGGCTTCGGAAACAGTTGCCAGACTGATCGGTTAAATTGAGTTTACCTCATAAAAAGCAGGGGTACTGTTCATATGCCTAAAATTAAGGAATTGTTTAAGCTCCGGCAAATAAATAAATAAATAAAAACAGATTCCCTCCGCCTTTCGGCGGAGGGAATCTTCTGTTCTGTTTGCTTTTTACTTAACGCACTCGTTGAAGTTGCCGCGTTTTGTGTAGGTCGTGTGCAGCAGGTGATGGGAGACATGGCCGCAGGGCTCGTGCAGGAAGTTTTTATACAGCTCCTGAACGCATGGGTTCTCGTGGGACTTGCGTATAGCCTTACTCTCATCCTCGGCATAAATGGCTTTCATGCGGCGGACTTTATAATCCTCGGGTTTCCCGGACATACGCGGCTGACCGCCGCCGTTGATGCAGCCTGACGGGCAGCCCATGACTTCAATAAAGTGGAACGGGCTTGTGCCGCCGGCAATCTGCTTCATCAGCACATCGGCATTCTTAAGGCCGCTGGCTACAGCGATGCGCGCCGTCACGCCTTCAAGAAACGCGTATTCAGGTTTGACATTTTCAAACTTAATCGCAACTTCTTTAATGTTGTCAAGGCCGACGATCGGCGTGCAGTGCAGATTGTCTGAGGGCATCTCGCGCCCTGTTGTCAGTTCGTAGACGGTACGCAGAGCCGCTTCCAT
>DBTM01000046.1:23461-23668 GCA_002307055.1 Clostridiales bacterium UBA1316 | reverse complement strand
AGTCGTTAGGCCCTCTAATGATTCACCGAAAATCATCATAAAGGCGACGATGGCGCCGGATAAATACTCCCTGACCCACGTTGTTCCGATCAACGCCAGAACAACAAGCATCCCTGCCGTTATTTTCCGGGCCGACAGCATCGCATCCCAGGTTGTGTAGATGACATATCCGCCGGCCAGAACAAGCGGAAGAACCGCGAAGGGTAC
>DBTM01000046.1:22914-23221 GCA_002307055.1 Clostridiales bacterium UBA1316 | reverse complement strand
CAAGCGGAAGAACCGCGAAGGGTACAGGCAAGGCTATCTTGAGTATAGTGTCAATAAGGACTGAAAGCAGGATGAGCGCTGCGATCAGGACGGAAAACCAGAGCGTCCTCAATGTTGTTTTATGTTTCACACCGTACTCTCCAATCGATTCATTATTGGGACAGTTGCTCCGGGTTCTTCTTTTTCTTCTTTATTTTTATTCCTTTGTTATTCGTGTTTTTTACATCCTCTTTTTTACGCTCCGGTTCCGTTTCTTCCTCACGAACCCCAAAAATATCGTCAAGGTCTTCAAGTCCATCTAAAATGT
>DBTM01000046.1:22287-22670 GCA_002307055.1 Clostridiales bacterium UBA1316 | reverse complement strand
AGGTCTTCAAGTCCATCTAAAATGTCGTACTGTCCCTCATGAAAGATCATAGGTTGCGGGTTTTGTACAACTTCGCATCCTCTCATTGCTTGAATCATATCAAGAGCTTCTTTCGTCACTTATTTAGGATAATTGCTAGATGCAAATGCATTCCATTTGCATCTGTAACGAGTATACTAATCTACAAGGATAAAATTGTCAAGTTACTTTGCTTCTTAAAAGCAGACTACATGTCAAAAGCTCTTTTCGTCATACAGAGTTAATTGAGGCAAAAGCATAAATTGGCTACCACAACAAAAGTTGTAGTAGCCGATTCTCTACAAATAATAGCGCTGAATCTGCCGAAAAGCAGACAGCACAATTTCAAAGCAGGTCTTCTGACT
>DBTM01000046.1:0-22042 GCA_002307055.1 Clostridiales bacterium UBA1316 | reverse complement strand
ATTTCAAAGCAGGTCTTCTGACTTACGCTTGTGGAGTTTCCTCCTGCGGCTGTGCTCTGCCTTCCCAGTTCCCCAGTGACCGACTTTCGTCGACGAGCACGGCCTCGGCGCATACAGCGGCGGTACCGTTTGGGATTCTCACCCAATTCCCTATTCTTCCCGCTAGGACCAGTCGCCTAGGGGACACTCGAAATAGTTTTCAATTTTCTAAACAGAGCCTAGAACAGTATAATTTGGATTATAATATCTCTTTTATACGATCAACGACGATATCTGCCAGTCGCTTATCCGCGCCGAGCGTGCTGCCCATAATGATTTTTACTGCTGGGTAAAGCTTATTGAACTCTCTAATCTCCGCAGGTATATCTTCCTTAATATGAACGCCTTCAAACAGAAAGTACGGAATGACTTTAATTTCATCTGCGCCGCGCTCGACGAGGCTCATCAGTCCTTTTTCAAGATTTTTATCCCGAAACTGCAGATACGCCTCCTCGACCATAACGTTTCGGAGTTTGGCTTTCACATACTCGGTTATCCGTCTCATCGTCTTTTCCGTGTCACCCTCACGGCTGCCGTGAGCTAAAAGCAGTATCCCTGTCATTTGTATGTCTCCTAGTCTATATTCGTAAAGAATGTTTCCGCCTTATTTAACGTTTTTTCTATGTGCTCATCCGTATGTGCATCGGATAGGAACACTGCCTCAAACTGCGATGGCGCCAAATAGATGCCATTTTTCAACATATGTCTAAAATAATCGGCGTAGACTTTTGTATTGGAACACTTCGCGTCGTCATAATTCTTCACAGGGCTTTCAGTAAAAAACAGGCTGCCGAGCGATCCGATATGATTGATCGAGCAAGGCGCGTTTGTTCGCGTGAGAATATCATTCAGGCCGCCGAAAAGTTTCTGCCCAAGCACTTCCAGATGCTCATAGACTTCGGGGTGCGTTTTGAGATAAGTCAGTTGAGCGATTCCGGCAGCCATTGCAATCGGGTTGCCGCTGAGCGTTCCCGCCTGATAGACCTTGCCGAGCGGAGCGACATGCTCCATCAACTCTCTTCTTCCGCCGTATGCTCCGACCGGCAGACCGCCGCCAATAATTTTACCGAAGGTCGTGAGATCCGGTATGACTCCGTAACGCTCCTGAGCTCCGCCGATGCCGAGCCTGAAGCCTGTTATAACCTCGTCGAAAATGAGGAGCGCGCTGTTTTTATCGCACAGTTGTCTCAGCCGCGCAAGAAAATCGTTTTCTGGGAGGAGGATCCCCATGTTCGCCGCAACAGGCTCTATGATGACAGCCGCGAGCTCTCCCCTGTTTTTCTCAAATATTTGTGTTGTCGCATCGATGTCGTTATACGGTGCTGTCAAGGTATCCTTGGCGCAGCCTTCTGTGACGCCTGCGCTTCCGCTGACACCGATTGTCATGAGACCGGACCCCGCGTTCACGAGCATGGAATCGCAGTGCCCATGATAGCAGCCGGCGAATTTCAGTATTTTATCCCTTCCCGTCGCGCCGCGCGCCACACGAAGAGCGCTCATAACGGCTTCTGTTCCTGAATTCACCATCCGCACCATCTCAATTGACGGGAACAGCGAGCAGATCAGCTCCGCCATGATGACCTCATTTTCTGTCGCCGCGCCGAAACTGAGCCCGTTCCGGGCAGCTTTCATGACAGCGTCGATGATGACGGGATTATTATGCCCCAGGATCATTGGCCCCCAGGAGCCAATGTAGTCGATATAGCTCTTATCGTCGGCGTCTGTTATCAAGGCGCCGCGCGCGCTTTTAATGAAGCGCGGCGTGTCGTTCACCGATAAAAATGCGCGGACAGGGCTGTTGACGCCGCCGGGAATAACCTTTTTCGCCCGATCAAAAAGTGTTTCCGATCTCGTCATCTCAGCCAATCCTTCCTTCTGCTATAAACCCCGCTATCTCGGTCGCGTAGTATGTAATCAACATAGTCGCCCCCGCGCGGAAGATAGAGGTCGTCGTCTCGCAGATGATCTTTTTCTCGTCGATATAACCGGCTTGTGCAGCCGCCTTGATCATTGAATACTCGCCGCTGACACTGTAAGCGGCTAGCGGGAGATCAAAGCTGTCTGCTACTGTCTGTATGACATCCAGATAGGACAGCGCGGGTTTGACCATCAGGATATCCGCGCCCTCCTCGACGTCGAGGGTGGCCTCCTTGAGTGCCTCTTTCTTATTGTGATAGTCCATCTGATAGCCTTTGCGGTCACCGAACGACGGAGCAGAACCTGCCGCATCCCTGAACGGACCGTAAAATGAGGAACAGTATTTGACAGCATAGCTCATGATCGGTGTATCGGTCAACGCGTTTTCATCAAGCAGCTGCCTGATTGCGCCGATTCTGCCGTCCATCATGTCGGATGGGGCAACCATATCGGCACCCGCTAGAACATGTGACAGCGCAGTCTTGGCAAGCAACGGAAGGGTCCTGTCATTATCAACTGAATGGCCGTTCAAAACACCGCAATGGCCGTGTGACATGTATTCGCAGAGGCAAACATCCGTGATGCAGTACATCGGTGGAAACTCGGCTTTTATTTTACGGAGCGCCTTCTGCACAATACCATCCTCGTGATATGCCCTGCGGGCAAGCTCGTCTTTATGCTCCGGTATTCCGAAAAGCATTATTTTATCAACACCGGCACGGAGCAGCTGTTCCATCATAATGGGCAGACGGTCAACGCTGTAACGATATTGCCCCGGCATGGACAGTATCTCTTCTTGTATATTGCTGCCCTCTCGGATGAAAAGCGGATAAATCAGCGAGGACTTTGCCATTCTCGTCTCCCTGACCATTCCACGCAAGGCATCTGTACCTCTCAGTCTCCTAGGTCTTTGAACGAGATTCATGTCTGATCATCCTCTCTGCTTTTTTTATCTGATATAGCTCTGTGATTTTTAGAACGATACTGTCAATGGAGATGTCATTCGATATAACGACCCGCATACCGTATTTTTCTGCCTCTGCCGCGGTCTGTTCTCCGATACAGACCGCAGTTAGCCTTGATAAATCAGCGTCTCCCGCGGCGCTCATAAAGCCCTGGACGGTCGAAGCGCTTGTGAAGGCGACATAATCGACACGCGACTGCTCAAGGATATCCCGGAGCTGCAAAACGCTGTCGTCTCTGTAGATCGTATCGTAAATAGGTAAATCCATATAATCGATTTGGGCCGCATCGAGGATCGCAGTCAGCTCCTCCGATCCAATGCGTGCACGCGGAATTAAAAGTTTCTCACCTGGGCGGACCGTAACATCAAGCGTTTTCGCTAAGGTTGTCGTGTCGAATTTGTCAGGTACACAGTCGACGAAAAGTCCACGCTCCAGGAGGGCTTTTTGAGTAACTGAGCCGATCGCCGCAATTTTTATGCCGTTCAGCGAGCGGATGTCTAATTTATGTTTGATCAGCTTATCAAAGAAAACCTTGACGCCCGCTTGGCTTGTAAAAACAAGCCAACTGTAATCGGAAAGGGTTTTCAGCACATCAAGGATTGACTCGTTGTCCTCAATCTCCTCTGTTCTGATCGCTGGGATTTCAAGCACCTCCGCGCCGAGCTCAGTCAGACGTGAGGAGAGCGTCGATGAAAGCTCCTGAGGACGGGACACGATTACGCGCGCACCGCCGAGCAGCCTGTCCTCCGCCCAATGGAATCTGTCAGCCAGACAACAGACCTGCCCGACAATAATGATGGCGGGCGTTATAATCTCATGAAGCTTCGCGTCAGAGGCAAGCTTTTCAAGCGTGGAGACGACGCGGCGCTGGCACGCCTTTGTGCCGTTTTCAAGCACTGCGGCGGGCATCGCCGGAGACATACCGGCTTGTATCAAGCTTTCACAGATATAGTAGAGCGCGCCGACGCCCATCAAAAAAACGAGCGTACCATTCAGCTTTACTAGTGATTCAAAATCAATCTGCGGCTTATCTAAATCTTTTTTATGTCCTGTGATGATATGGACGGACGAACAGAAATCCCTGTGTGTGACAGGTATACCAGCGTAAGCGGGAACTGCAATCGCCGAGGTGACGCCGGGAACAATCTCAAACGGAATACCGTGCTCCGTGAGCAACTCGAGTTCCTCGCCGCCCCTGCCGAAGAGGAAAGGATCGCCGCCCTTAAGCCGCACTACTCTGTTGCCGTTAAGGGCTTCCTCGAGCAGTACTTTATTGATCATCTCCTGCGGCATGACGGCGTGTCCCGCTCTTTTGCCGACATTAATGAGCTTTGCGCCTGTCGGAATGAGGCCGATGATTCCGTCTCCGACCAAGCTGTCATATAGGACAACCTCGGCCTGCTCAAGAACTGTTTTTGCCTTTATCGTCAAGAGCCCAACATCCGATGGTCCTGCGCCGACGAGCCACACTTTACCTTTTATCATATTGCTTCTCCTTTATAACACACCAGCATTTGCTTGAGCTTATCAGCTAGCGTGCAACCGAGCTTTTCGGCATCGCATATCGGCATTGCCATCGATCCGATGGTGTGTCTTCCGCTCTGCTCATCGTAGTTAAGCCCGTGCAACTCGATATCCTGTCCGTTTAAATTGATTCGCGCATATGCCGCAATAGGCGAAGAGCATCCCCCGTCAAGCCTGCGGACAAAAGCGCGCTCCGTTAAGGCCGCCAGACGCGAAGAAAGATCGTCTACACATTCCAGATATGTATAATCGTCGCCCTGCCGTCCCTGAACGGCGAGAATGCCTTGCCCTGCCGCCGGGATCATCTCGTCCTCGGTAAATACCTTTGAAATCCTGTTCTGGAGACCAATCCGATTGAGCCCCGCACAGGCAAGTACCGTAGCGGCATATTCGCCGCTGTCGACCTTCTCCAGCCGCAGGAGGACATTACCCCGGATGTCCGTGACTGTTACACCCGGATAGAGTTGCTCAAGCTGCAGCTTTCGGCGCGCGCTGGAGCAACCAAAGGGCTTTGATAAATCGACATCCTCTGCCCTGACGGGGAGCACGAGCGCGTCAAAGGGATTCTCACGCTTCGTATAACTGACAATCGGCAGGTCATCAGGTGTCACCATGGGCATATCCTTGAGGCTGTGCACAGCGATGTCGATCTGTCCGCATCGAAGGCCGAGGTCGAGTTCCTTGACAAAAAGTCCTTTGCCGCCAACCTCGTCAAGGCTTCTGTCAAGCACCATATCGCCGCTCGTTTTCATTGTGATATGCTCGAATTCAAGCTCTGGCTGATGACGCTTTATCGTATCGATGACAAGCTGCGCTTGTATGACTGCGAGCTTGCTCTCCCGGCTTCCAACTCTGATCAGCTTTTTCATATTGATTCCTTTTCGCTTATAAACTTCTTTATGCTCGCCGACATCTCTTTTGTCCTGGTATGATCGTCTCCCGTACCGCATATCCCGATCACGCCACCGTGATATTGTGCGATGGCCGGAAAATAGAAGGTGCACTCCTCCTTGCAGTCCACGACGCTGCAATGCTGGCCGTTTTTCTCCGCGTCCTGTGCGACGCAGTGATTGAGCTGCCTATCATCTGTTGCCGCGACGACGAGAAACGCGCCTTCGATATCGGAGGGCTCGTAAGCCTTTAATTTCAAAGAAATCTTACCTTCGTCATTCAGCTGCTCGATTTCTTCCCGCGCCCACAAGGCCGCGACCTTGAGATTGCAGGGGAACGTCAGCAGAGACATTATCCTGCGGTATGCTATTGAGCCCGCGCCAATGACGGCGATCTTCTTTCCGCTCAGATCAATAAAGAGCGGAAACCGTGGCGGCAGCTCATTCAGATCAGCTGCCGCGCTTTCATCATCCGGTGAAGCCTCTTTGTCCTGAAAACATGCGTCCCAAATCTCGCTGTCCACGTTTTTCTGTAGGCTGAACATGATGTTTTCAACGACCTTATTGATCGACCTTCCGGCTGCTTCACAGATATTATTTTGGCTGGCCGCGTCAAGATCAAGGTTTTTCATACTTTTTCTGATGCGGTTCTCGGCGTCGACCGCCGCGGCGGTGCTGATCTCGCCGATCTTCGGCAGCAGATTTCTGATGTTACACCAGCGTTCGAATTCGTTGATTTCATCGTTAATGATCGCTCTTGCGTCGGCGATGCTTTCGTTATCGGCTTCATCAACGAGCGAGCCGCCCAGATCGTCGATATCGTAAAGCCGTATGTTCGGCAGCTTCGCAATACTGGGTTCTATATCGCGCGGCAGAGCAAGGTCAAACAGCAGCTTTATGCTGTTTCCCGTGAACTCGCGAACATTATCCGTGTACAGCGTATAATGCGGGCTCCTTGTCGCGCTGATGACGACTTTAGCCGACGACAAATGGCTGTAGCGCTCCTCGTAGTCTATGACCTTGCAACCTCGCGGTATGACCGCATCGCCCGATTTATATTGGCGGAGCGTCATAATAACCTCGCACCCCTCGGCGACGAGACCTTTCGCGGCAAGCCGCCCCATCTCTCCGTTTCCGATGACAAGGCAGTTGAGGCCTTTCAGGTCTCCCAGCTCAGCTTTAAGCGTCCTGACGGCTATTCTGGCGACAGAGCTGTCGACAGCAGTCAGGCGTACCTGCGTTTTGACCTTTTTCGCCGCGGTAACGGCGTATCGGAACAACGCCTCGAGCACAGGGCCCACCGCACGGCATTCTCTCGCAATGCAGATGGATTCCTTGACCTGAGAGAGTATCTGCTCCTCGCCGAACACCTTTGATTTCAACCCGCAGGCAAGCTCAAACAGGTGCATGACGGCTTCCATGTCTTCCCGGTAAGTAAAATAATCACGGTATGTATCGGTGTCAACATTGAACAATTGGCACAGTATATCATAAGGGTCTTTATCGGAATCACCGTCATAGCTGACCCACAGCTCCATGCGGTTGCACGTATTTATGATCACGCAGCTTGAAACGTCGCTTCGGCCAGCTATGTCTTTGAGCATCGCCAGCTGCCCCGACTTCGTCAGCGCGAATTTTTCTCTGTATTCAATCGACGCCTTATTGAAATCGATTCCAGTCATTTCTATTTTCATTAACGAAACCTCCGCCGGCACATTATCTATTTTCCATTATCCTTGACAACGATAATCGTAAAATAACCCGCCTTTGACTCGGCGTCCGATAAGCTGTCGTAAATCCGCTCGTTTTCTAGCCCGCAGTTCTCCACCATTTTCGCATTCTCCAGAAGGTCGAGCTCCGTGAGCGCCGCCTTGACTTCACCAAAGGCTTTACCGCTCTTCATGAACACCTTTGTTCCGGAAAGCTCAAGACCTTCCCGCAGGTTTCCGTAGCTGCCCGGAAGGATGTGCAGGGGCTGCGAGGTCTCGACAAGCGCTTCCCCGAGCTTAGCCGAAACGGCGCAGAAAGATGGTACACCTGGGATTATTTCGGCTTTGTACCCTTTCTCCTTTACGATCCTGTGAACATATATGTATGTCGAATAAATTGAAGGGTCACCGAGCGTCAGAAATGCAACGTCATGACCGCGTTTTAGATATTCAATGATTGTATCAGCAGCCGTATCATGCGAAAAATGTAGCATTTCCTGATCCTTCGTCATCGGCATATCGAGCTCTATAAGCTCTTTTTTATCGAGAGTAACAACCTGTTTTGCTATATTCATAGCAACCCGCTCGCCATCACCCGATTTCGGCACTGCGATTACACTGCTTTCCTTAATCACACGGATAGCTTTCAGCGTGATCAGCTCCGCGTCTCCGGGTCCTATGCCAACGCCATACAATGTTCCGTTCATAAATTCTCCTCAGGGTTTATTACTGATTATCAGTCGCTAGGGTAGAGTTACGATGAAAAATAAAATGCACCTCTTACAAGAAAGGTGCATTCAATTTGGCATAGTAAATAGGCCAAACAAATAAACCCCCCCTATCTCTCGTAAGGTCCGGCTACAACATAGATCTGGTTTAATATCCTGACTTAAGCATCTCAGCTTTGACCGCCTTCCCAAGCTGATTTCGTTTACAAAATCAGTTATTCTCAGTGGCATAATGGTCATCGCTCCGCTCTCACAGTTGCGGGACAGTGTGGGATTCGCACCCAGCTTCCTAAATTCAGATCCGTTATTCAGTTTTCTAAAATTAACTTCATTATACACGTAACGAAAGAAGAGTCAAGTCGTTTTTCAAGTCGGTTGATTGGTTGATTTTTCCGTTGCTTTCATAAGCACGCGAAAATCGCCCGATATTTTCCCGCCATAAATGCTCTTGACAAAACGCATATCTGAAAGTAGAATGAGCGCAAATATATCCGCAACGCTACGGAAGTTGGGTGCAAATCCCACACGGAGCCGCCGCTGTAATGGTACCAGTTTTGTTCCATATGGGCAAATTGCCCTTAGTCACTGTGGCAGTCGATTTTAACAACCGATATCGGCAGCATGGGAAGACGAAACAAAGCGATGACGCCAGAGTCAGAATACCTGCGTTGCGAATCAATTATCACGGGCTGACGGAACTTTGGCCGGTGTGATTAACGCAAGGGACAACTTTGCTTTTTTTACCCACCCTCTCCGTCAGGAGAGGGTTTTTCTTCGTTCAAGAGAGGGTTTTCTCAGTTGGGAGGATCGACATGGCATTTGAGTACTACATACAAAAGGGTTCAAAAAAACTCCGCATGGGTTTTACGACGGGAAGCTGCGCAACGCTTGCGGCCAAAGCCGCTGCCCGGATGCTCCTGACAGGCCTTCCCGTCGACACGGTTGAAATAGTGACGCCAAAGGGGCTGTCCGTCGAGGTGCCTGTTCAGGAAACGGTTCTCGGAGATGGTTTTGTTAGCTGCGCCGTACAAAAAGACGCAGGGGATGACCCTGATGTGACGGACGGAACGCTTGTCTTTGCTAAAGTTTCAAAAACAGACGTGCCCGGTATCAAAATTGACGGTGGTGAGGGCGTCGGACGTGTCACGCGTCCCGGTCTTGACCAGCCCATTGGCGCCGCCGCAATTAATCACGTGCCGCGGCAGATGATCGCATCTGAGGTGCAAGCCGTCTGCGATTGCTTTCATTATGAGGGCGGCATGTCGGTCATGATCAGTCTTCCCGACGGCTTGCGGCTATCTAAGCGCACCTTCAACCCCAAGCTCGGTATCGTGGGCGGTCTTTCCGTACTCGGAACTTCGGGAATCGTTGAGCCGCAGAGCACGCAGGCGCTCATCGACTGCATCGGATTGGAGCTGCGTGCGCTGGCTGCTCTTGGTCGGGACAGCGTCGTGCTCACACCGGGCAATTACGGGGAAGCGTTTCTCGAAACGCAGCCGTTTTTGAAAAACGCACCGACGGTCAAATTTTCAAATTTTATCGGTGATGCACTTGACTTTGCTTCTGTAAGCGGCTTTAAGCACATACTGCTCGTTGGCCACATCGGTAAATTCGTCAAACTCGCAGGCGGGATCATGAACACGCATTCGTCAAACGCCGACTGCCGGGTGGAGCTGATCGCCGCGCACGCGGCACTGGTAGGATCAACTCAGGAAACGATCTTAAAGCTGATGAACGCTGTTTCTACAGACGCCTGTATTGAAATACTCGACGAGTACGGCATACGAGACGAGGTGCTCTCCTCTTTACTCGGCAAAATTCAAGAACATCTGGAGCGGCGCGTTGTGGACGGGGTTAAAATCGGCGCAGTGCTTTTCAGTAATGTTCACGGCGTGCTCGGGCAGACTGTTTGGGCAACAGAACTGATAGACATCATGAAAAAATTATCGGAGGAAAAATAAATGGTCTTTTTTGTGGGAGCCGGAAGCGGTGCACCTGATCTAATCACAGTAAGAGGTGTGGCGCGTTTAAAGACGGCAGATGTTGTTATATATGCAGGCAGTCTCGTAAATCCCGAGCTGCTCTCATATGGGAAACCCGGATGCGAAATATACAACAGCGCGGAGATGACGCTTGAGCAGGTGCTAGAGGTCATAAAAGCGGCGGAAAAAGTGGGAAAAATGACCGTTCGTTTGCATACAGGCGACCCGTGCCTGTATGGCGCCGTCCGCGAGCAGATGGACGTTCTTGATGCGCTTGGCATCGCCTATGAAAGCGTTCCGGGCGTATCAAGCTTCTGCGGAGCAGCGGCAGCGCTCAATGCCGAATACACGCTGCCAAGCGTCAGCCAAAGCGTTATAATCACCCGCATGGCGGGGCGCACCCCAGTACCCGACCGAGAGAGTATCAGGAGCCTTGCTGCCCACGGCTGCACTATGGTCATATTTTTAAGCTCAAGTATGACCGAAGAGCTGCAGGAGGAGCTGATTCATGGCGGCTTTACGACGGATACGCCTGCCGCTATTGTATACAAAGCAACATGGCCTGATGAAAAAACTTTCAGGTGTACAGTGGGCACACTGCACCAGACAATGGCAGAAAATAATATCCGGAACACCGCCCTAATCCTGGTCGGTGATTTCCTGGGTTCAGATTATGAACGGTCAAAGCTTTATGACCCCTCATTTACCACTGCTTTTCGCGAGGGCACCGGATCATGAACATCGGCTTGATTGCTTTCACCTCAAAGGGCTGCACTCTTGGGGAAAGTCTATGCCCATTGCTGCAATCGCAAGGTCATCAAACAGATCTGTTCCGCTGCCGGAAAGACACCCTTGCCGATTGGACGAATAAACATTTCAATTCCGACCATGCGCTCTTGTTTATCGGGGCGGCAGGCATCGCAGTCCGCTCCATCGCACCGTTTATTAAGTCAAAAACCTCTGATCCGGCAGTCCTCGTGATTGACGAGCTTGGCCGTTATGTGATTCCCCTGCTCTCGGGACATATCGGCGGGGCTAACCGGATGGCGCAGGATATCGCAAAAATGCTTGATGCCATTCCAGTCATAACGACCGCTACGGACTGTAACGGTGTTTTCGCTGTCGATACCTGGGCAAGTGAAAACAAGATCAGCATCATCAATCCCGAGAGGATTAAGTGGGTCTCTGCTCGGTTATTGGCTGGTGAAAAAATAAAGGTAAAAAGTCATTTTCCAATAGAAGGAGAACTGCCGGACGGAATATCTGTCGGCAATGATGAGTACGATGTTTTACTGACGATCAAGACCAGAGGACGAAACGACGCCCTCCGGCTTGTACCTCCTATCTTAACGCTCGGCGTCGGCTGTAGAAAAGGCATTTCGGCAGAGGATTTGGATCTGGCATTTGAGTTGCTGTTGAAAAAGAAAAGCTGCTATAAGGAGGCTGTCTGCAGGGTCTGCAGTATTGATCTCAAGTCAAATGAGAAGGGATTACTTAATTTCTGCAAGGTGCATGGCTTGCTGCTCCAAACATTTTCGGCGGCACAGCTTAACGCTGTGAAGGGCTGCTTTACGTCTTCGGAATTTGTCCTCAAAACAACGGGTGTCGACAACGTCTGCGAACGCAGTGCCGTCCTTGGCAGCGGCGGAGAACTGCTGGTAATGAAACACGCCGGGAACGGCATTACAATGGCCCTTGCAATATCGCCATACAAAGTTAAGTTTTTGGAGGAATCAAAGCTTGTATGAATAAGCTATACGTTGTCGGGCTTGGCCCAGGTAGTTATAACGGTATGACAGGCGAAGCACAGCTTGCACTTGAACAGTCCGACCTTATCTGCGGCTACACAAAATATATCGAGCTGGTTCGCCCTTTCTACCCTCATAAAAAATATCTCGAAACAGGAATGTGCAGCGAGATAGAGCGCTGCAGGGCGGCAATCAAAGAAGCGTCCGAACAGACCGTTTCGATGGTCTGCAGCGGCGATTCGGGAGTTTACGGCATGGCGGGACTCATTTATGAGCTTGCCGGAGAAGCCTCATCCGTTGAGATTGAAATTATCCCTGGGGTGACAGCCGCGCAAAGCGGAGCCGCCGTTCTTGGCGCGCCTCTGATGCAGGACTACGCTGTCATTTCGCTCTCGGATCTGCTCGTGTCTTGGGATACGATTGAAAAGCGCCTGCGCGGAGCGGCCATAGGCGATTTTGCCGTTGTGCTGTACAACCCGTCGAGCCATAAGCGTGCCGACCACCTCAAGCGCGCCTGTGATATCTTGCTTGAATGCCGGAGTGGAGAAACAGTCTGCGGCATCGTGAGAAATATCGGACGCGATGGTGAGTCGAGCAGCATTCTGACCCTCTGCCAGCTATGCGACACGGCAGTCGATATGTTCACGACCGTCTTTATCGGCAGCAGCACGACGCGCATCGTGGGCGGCAAAATGGTGACGCCGCGCGGCTACGAGAAAAAGCAATGAAAAAAATTCTGATTTTCGGTGGCACAAGCGAGGAACACGGCCTGATAAGCGCGCTCGCGAATTATCCCGTCGCTGTGACTCTATGTGTGGCCAGCGAATACGGAGCAACACTGCTTCCGCAGGAAAATGGCAAGCTTAAAATCCACACAGGGCGGATGGATGGAGCTAAGATAGCAGATTTTCTCCTGGACGGAGGTTTTTCCGCCGTTGTCGACGCGACGCACCCATATGCCGTCGAGGTCACGCGGAATATAAATAGGGCGGCCGTTGAAACCGGCACCCCGTATCTGCGCCTTCTTCGGGACAGCAGTACGCTTGACGGCGTGGTCACGGTAGGCTCCGTTCGAGAGGCGGCTGAAAATCTGAAGGAACTCAAAGGCAATGTGTTGATTGCAACGGGCAGCAAGGAGCTAGCAGCGTACACTATTGTACCTGATTATCAGGCACGTCTGTACCCGAGGGTACTCCCAACCATTGAATCCATTGAAACCTGCCTGTCGAACGGTTTTCCGGCAAGCCATATCATTGCCATGCACGGCCCGTTTTCAAAAGAGCTTAACATCGCATTGATGAAGCAATTCAAAGTCAATACGATTGTCACGAAGGACGGCGGCAAACCCGGCGGTTTCCCCGAAAAGCTCGAAGCTGTACGGGAGCTCGGCGCTGATATTATCGTGATCCGTCGCCCTGATGACGAGGGCCTGACGCAGAGTGAAGTCATCGAAAGATTATCTGAGCTGTTGGAGGGAGAGCAATGCGTATAAGCATTGTCGGCATGGGCATGGGCAACCTCGGAACGCTGACTGCCGACACACTGGAGGCAATATATAAAGCAGACATTTTGATCGGAGCGGAACGGCTGCTCAGTGCAGTGCCTGAGGATTGCCGCGCGGAACGTCACTCCGCAATCAGGCCTGAGGATATCATGAGGTTTATAGATGATGATAAGCAGGCAAAACGTGTCTGCGTTCTGATGAGCGGCGATGTCAGCTTCTACAGCGGCGCGAAAAAGCTGCTCACGCTGCTTGACGGATATGAAGTTGAAGTACTCCCCGGCATATCCAGCATGCAGTATTTTGCGGCAAGACTAAAGCGTCCCTGGCAAGACTGGAAGCTCATCAGCGCACATGGCATAAACTGCTGTGCGGCAGTTTATGCGCGCGACAGCGCTGAAACGTTTTTCTTGACGGGCGGAGAGCTATCTGTCCAAGCGCTCTGTGCGCAGTTGAATGAAGCTGGCTTCGGAGATTTGCTTGTCACAGTAGGTGAAAGTCTCGGCAGTGCCGATGAGGCGATTTACCAGGATACGGCATCCAATCTTGCGCAGTCGGTGCACGGCGATCTTGCCGTTATGCTTGTAGACAACCCCTCCCCAAGGACGCTTGCGTCGTGCGGACTACCCGACGATGCTTTTATTCGTGGGGACATTCCCATGACGAAAAGTGAAGTACGCAGCGTGATTTTGTCAAAGCTGCGCCTTCATGAAAATGATATTGTATACGATGTCGGTGCGGGTACGGGTTCCGTTTCTATCGAAGCCGCCCTGCTCGTAAAAAGTGGCCATGTTTATGCCATTGAACGCGAGGAAGAGGGCTGCAACCTTATCAGAGAAAACGCGAAAAAGCTTGGTGGCGCCAACCTGACCTGCATCAACGGGGAAGCTCCAGACTCATTAGCCGAGCTGCCCGCTCCCGACGCAGTGTTTATCGGCGGAAGCGGTGGTTTTCTTGACAGAATACTGGATGACCTGCTGCGGCTTAATCCAGCTGTGCGGCTCGTCGTGAGCACCGTCACACTCGAGACGTTAGCTGAGGCCACCGCAGCCTTTTCCCGTCTGTCAATTACGGATGTCGAGATCGTCCAGCTCGCAGTGAGCAAAGCAAAGTTGCTCGGCGCGCATCATCTGATGATGGCGCAAAATCCGATTTTCATCATCAGCGGGGTCGGCTGCAATGGGTAAAATATCTAGGTTTATGATTGCCGCGCCAAACAGCGGCGCTGGCAAAACAACAATCACGCTGGCACTTCTGTCTGCTTTACAAAAACGCGGCAGCACGCCCGTTGCCTTTAAGTGCGGTCCAGACTATATAGACCCGATGTTTCACAGAGCCGTTCTCGGTATACCCAGCTATAATCTGGATTTATTTTTTTCTGATGAGAAAATAGTGTGCGGCTTGTTGCGCGAGCATAGCAATACCAGCAGCGTTGCTGTGATCGAAGGCGTCATGGGCTACTATGACGGCATATCCGGCAACACAAAGGCCAGCAGCTATGAAGTTGCAAAGGCAACCGAAACCCCCGTCATTTTAGTCGTTTCCGCAAAAGGCGCTTCACTCTCCATGGCTGCGGTTATCAATGGCTTTAAGGCCTTCAGGAAGCCCAACTTGATCGCCGGAGTAATTTTAAACGACTGCTCGGAGGCCTTATATAAGATGCTTAGGGTATCCCTTGAAACTGAGACGGGCTTGAAGCAGCTGGGCTATTTCCCTCGGCTGAAGGAATGCAGTATTGAGAGTAGACACCTTGGGCTTGTCACGGCAGCGGAAATCGATGGGCTGAGGCAAAAGATTGAATTGCTCGGTGTTCAGGCAGAAAAGAGCATTGACATTGATGCGCTCTTAAATATTGCCGGAGCTGCACAAATACTCACTGGCAAGCTCCCGGCAGTGAACCCGATTGTAAAAACCAAACCGCGTATTGCGATTGCGCAGGATGACGCATTTTGCTTCTATTATGCCGATAATCTGGCACTTTTGGAGCGTCTCGGCGCAGAGCTTGTGCCGTTCAGTCCTCTTTCTGACAACGCTCTTCCTGAGAGTATAAATGCGCTCTATCTCGGCGGCGGCTATCCGGAACTTTACGCTGCGGCTCTCAGCGCCAACGCCACGATGCTGGAGAATCTTCGCACTGCTATTAATAACGGGCTTCCTACCCTGGCTGAGTGCGGCGGTTTTTTGTATCTGCACGAAACACTCGAGGATGATCAGGGTATTGCGCATTCCATGACCGGGGTATTTCAGGGGCACGGGTTCAAAACGTCACGTCTTCAGCGCTTCGGTTATATCAGCTTAATTGCCAAGCAGGACACTCTACTCTGTTCTTCAGGTGATTCGATTCCTGCCCATGAGTTCCACTACTGGGATACAACACTGACAGGCGGCAATTGTACGGCGCGAAAACCTGATGGTCGTGAGTGGACTTGCGTCACGGCAAATCAAACGATCTTTGCAGGTTTTCCGCACCTGTATTTCTACGGCAATCCATCTTTTGCTGCGCGGTTCGTACAAGCAGCTGCTGCATACAAAGGTCAAGGGAATATCTGACGCGAATACGGCGGAGATTTATTATATGAGGAGGCGACAATATGGCAAAGCCTATTATGATACAGGGTACGGCGTCCAACGCGGGCAAGAGCCTGATGTGCGCCGGACTGTGCCGGATATTCAAACAGGACGGTTATCAGGTTGCACCTTTCAAAAGCCAGAACATGGCGCTCAACAGCTTTATCACAAATGAGGGTCTGGAAATGGGCCGCGCCCAGGTCATGCAGGCTGAGGCTGCCGGAATTGAGCCCTCGGTTTGGATGAACCCGATCCTGCTCAAGCCGACGAGCGACGTCGGCAGCCAAGTCATCGTCAAGGGCGAGGTTGTCGGAACAATGAGGGCAACAGAATATTATGCTTATAAGAAGCAGCTTCGTCCTATTGTTATTGAGACCTACAACAGCCTTGCTTCGCGAAATGATATCATTGTCATCGAGGGCGCAGGCAGCCCCGCCGAAATTAATCTCAACAGTGAGGATTTCGTCAATATGGGCATGGCTGAAATCGCCGATGCGCCGGTGTTGCTGGTTGGCGATATTGATAGAGGCGGTGTTTTTGCCAGCCTCTACGGCACTATAGCCCTGCTCGGCGAGAAGGAACGCGCAAGAATAAAAGGTGTGATTATTAACAAGTTCCGAGGAGATGTCGATATCCTCAAGCCCGGTCTCACGCAGCTGGAAAAGCTCATCAACATACCGGTGCTCGGTGTCGTGCCTTACATGTCGCTTGACATTGACGATGAGGATAGCCTTTCGGAACGCTTCACGCGAGAGAGTACCCCGAAGGCACTTGACATTGCTGTCATACGTCTTCCCCGTATTTCTAACTTTACAGATTTCAATGCGCTCTCACGAATGAGTTCCGTCGGTCTCCGTTATGTTGAAACACCGGAGGCGTTGAAAGAGCCTGATCTCATCATCCTCCCCGGTACGAAGAACACCATGGGTGATCTGCGCTGGCTGAGACAAAACGGGCTGGAAGCTGCAATCAAAAAGCGCGCTGCCGCGGGGACTCCGGTCATTGGCGTCTGCGGCGGATATCAAATGCTCGGCTGTACGTTAGACGACCCGGACAACTTTGAGGAGGGTGGCAGTATGAAGGGCATGGCGCTACTGCCGGTTGATACCGTTTTCGAAGCTGAAAAGGTCAGAACC
Organism: Clostridiales bacterium UBA1316; assembly: GCA_002307055.1. Classification (GTDB taxonomy): domain Bacteria; phylum Bacillota; class Clostridia; order Oscillospirales; family Oscillospiraceae; genus Sporobacter. Next base: position 5,335 of record DBTM01000046.1, on the reverse strand, counting down.
CGCATTACCGGTAAAGTATGTCCTCTTGATGGAATATTCTCGCCGTTATCCGGCGCCGAGCTCACAGGATATGAAATTCACATGGGCAAATCTATTCTGCAGTCAGATACCGTTCCATTTTCTACACTCCCGGATGAAAAACCTGACGGCGCTGTTTATCAGAACGTTTTAGGCAGCTATGTCCACGGACTGTTTGACGGTGGTTTCGGCACGGCGGTTGTGCGGTTTCTGCTGCGGCAGAAAGGGATCGAGGATATTTCGGAAGATACCATAAATATTGAAGACTATAAAAACCAGCAATATGACGCTCTGGCTCAAGGGCTGCGGGAAAGCCTTGATATGGACCTTGTGTACAAAATTTTGGAGGCGGGCAATCATGACTGATAAAGGTCTCATTCATGTCTACTACGGTTATGGAAAAGGAAAGACGACGGCTGCGCTCGGGCTTGCGCTGCGTGCCAGCGGCCAAGGTTTAGAGGTCGTTGTGCTGCAGTTTTTAAAGGATACGCCGTCTGGCGAACTTGGCCAGCTTGCGCTTCTTCCAAATATCACGGTACTTCGCGGTAAGGCTGGGAAAATGTTTGTCCGTGATATGGATACCGCGGACAAAGACGCAACGAAAGAAAAACATGACGACAATCTCAGACAGGCTATTGAACTGGTGATGAGCGGCAAATGCGATCTGCTGATATTGGACGAGGCTCTCGACGCCTATCAGCTCGGGCTTCTGGATGAGACGATATTCTCAGACTTAATAATACAGAAACCGAGCGCTCTTGAGCTTGTCATCACAGGTCACAGACCGACTGATTGGATCATAGACAAGGCCGACTATATAACCGAGATGGTCAAGCATAAGCACCCGTATAATATGGGAATTCAGGCAAGGAAGGGGATCGAATTCTAATGGACTGGCATACATTACCACCGATGGATATAGAGAAGCGAAGCTTTGAGATCATAACCCGCGAATTAGGTAGTAAACAGCTTCCGCCCGATCTGGCACCAATCATAAAGCGCGTCATCCACACCACTGCTGATTTGGATTACGCGGATACCCTATATTTTTCAGATGACGCTGTAAAAGCAGGCAAAGAATCTCTTCAAACCGGTGCACACATTGTTACCGACACCCGGATGGCAGAAGCGGGCATCAGTAAAATAACCCTTGATAAACTCGGCGGCGCCGTTCACTGCTTTATATCCGACGCAGACGTTTCTGCATCCGCAAAGGAGCGTGGTATAACGCGCGCGGCGGTGAGCATGGAAAAGGCGTGCGCTCTGGAGTTCCCGCTGATTATAGCGATTGGCAACGCGCCGACTGCGCTTCTGCGTCTAAACGAGCTCATCCAGGAGGGCCGTATAAAGCCGAAGCTAATTATCGGTGTGCCCGTTGGCTTTGTCAACGTTGTGGAAAGCAAAGAGATTATAAAAGCCTCCGGAATTCCCTGCATCATATCCGAAGGCCGAAAGGGCGGCAGTAATGTTGCGGCAGCCATTTGTAATGCGCTCCTTTATGAGCTGCAGATGCGAAATTACTAGTAAAGGAACAGTTTATAAGACGGAATACTGATGTGGAGCTTTGGAATAAGATAATAATAACGATATATTCATTATTATTTCGCTATTGTTTTCACTCGAAACGGATTTGGTTTAGATATTCGTATGCAAATCAAAGCAATTTATTGACAGAATTGTCCGCCTATAAAATAATTTGAGTATCGTGCTGTTACGACACAGCTCGGTACTCAAATTATTTTTACCTAACATTGAAGAATGGAGAACAACGAATATTCTAGAGAAACAGGTATCGTTCAGCATGCTGCAAGTCCTTAATTTCGTAACAAGAGGCCACAAGCACCTGTTGTTGAAAGATTTTAGCCATTAACACAAGAAAATTCCACCCGTGAATGCTGAACATGAGCAGAATTTATTTCGTTCGGGTATAGATGGGTACATAGTATTCTAAATTTAAGCAATCAATTAAACTTTAGTTTCAGCAGGAATGTTACAGCAAAGAAAACAGATGAAATCACCACAATAGTCGCCCCCGTTGCCGTCCCCCAGAAATATGAGAGAATAAGTCCCGAAAGACCCGAAATTATAGCAATGGAGACAGAATATACATGATACTGCCTCATATTCCTTGAGATATTTCTTGCCGCCGCCGCAGGGAGTACCAAAAGGGAGCTTATAATCATTATCCCCACCCATTGAATTGAAATTGTGACAATGACGGCCATAATGATGGTGAAAAGATAGTCATACAGTTTTACATTGATACCCCTGCTTCTTGCCAGCGACTGGTTCACGCTGACTAGAAGCAGCTTGTTGAATACTAAAAACCATAATGCGATGATAAGTATAAAAACGATGATCAAAACCAATAAATCAGCCGATCCGATGCTTAACAAATCACCAATAAGATAAACGGCATATTTGTTGAATCCGCCCCTGCTAGATAGAATTGCTATGCCAAGCGCAACAGCTGTAGAGGAGAAAACGCCGATAATAGTATCGGTGGAGGCGGTATTTGCACTTTTCACGACAAGTATTGCTATCGACATCAGTATCGAAAAAAGCAGCATGGACCATATGGGCCGACTTATACCAAGAATAACGCCAATCGCAATTCCCGTCAGCGCGGAATGGCCTAAGGCATCCGAAAAGAATGCCATTCTATTGTTGACAACCATTGTCCCCAGCAGCCCGAAAATAGGTGTTACTAATAACACACCTAAGAGAGCATTCTTCATGAACAAATGTGTTGCCCATTCAAAGGGGAGCAAAGAGTTAACCAGACTATACCAAATGGCCATTATTCATTACCCTCCTTTTTGTCGGGCAAGACCTTTGACCAGTCTATACCAAATGTCTCGATAACCTTCCTGTCATTGAAAACTTCTTTTGGGGTCCCGCAGCTTTCGACTGTTTTATTGTTCAGGAAAACAACCCGATCAGCATACTGCGCAACCAGATTAAGGTCATGAGATACAAGTATTATCGACAAATCATAATTCTCGCGGAGTTCCGAGACCGTCTTATAAAACATTTGCAAGCCGTTCTGATCAATGCCGGCTACAGGCTCATCCATTAACAGCAGGTCAGGCACTGGGTCAAGGGCCAGAGCTAAGAGTACCCTCTGTAGTTCCCCGCCCGACAAGGCGCCCAAACGCCTTTTGATAAGATGTCCGACATCAACCTTATCCAGGACTTCCTGCACATTTTTCCATAAGTGTTTTGAGTGGGTAAACCATACCGGTATTTTTGTTTGTACCGAAGCAAACAAGTCAAAAACGCTCATTGGGGAGCTGGTGTCAAACTCAAGCTTCTGCGGAACATAGCCAATTAGAGGCTTTCCCGTCCGTTTGTTTTTCGCATCAAGAAATATGAGCTCTCCAGAGTGAGGGATATCACCGAGTATCGCTTTTAAAAGCGTACTTTTACCGGCCCCGTTCGGCCCGATAATAGCCGTTAAGTCTCCGCAGTGAATGTGCAGATTAACGTTTTTTATTATTTCAAATTTTCCCAGGGTTACATTGAGATTTTCTATCTTTGTGCAGCACAGTCCGCAAGAACAAGTGCTACACATTTCCTTTTCATGATTCGCCATTTTAGCCTCTTCATTACATTCAACTTAATGCTTGCTGTAGAACCTTTAAATTATTGTCCATAATAGTAATATAGGCATCGGCATCCATTGGCCCGGTTACCGCCGGATCCAGTGTATAAACCTTAGCTCCGGTTTCTTCTGCTATGGTTTCGGCGGCTGTTGCTGGATACTGAGGCTCCGCAAATAACGCTTTTACTCCCAATGAATTAATTGTCGCTATTGTATCAGCCAGCTCTTTTGCGCTTGGTTGGGAACCGGGTTCACGTTCGATGACTCCGGCAATATTAAGGTTGAATTCTTTAGCAAAATACGGAAACGCCTCATGGAAAGTGATTATATCACGATTTTTAACACTATCCAACGCTTTATGCATTTTATCCCTTTCAACTTCAAGCTTTTTGACGTATGCATCTGTGTTTGCATTGTATTTCGACGCATTGTCGGGGTCTAAAGATGCCAGCGTGCTTCCGATGTTTTTAACCTGCTGTATCGCATTTGAAATACTGACCCACAAATGCGGATTATCGCCCTCGTCGCCCTCGCCCTTAATTAATTCTATGCCGGTACTCGAATCAATAATTTTCAAGGCGGGGAATTGACTGATGACCTTATCCATAAACGACTCCATGCCCGCTCCGTTTATGATAAAAAACTGTGCGCCTTCCAGGTTTTTCATATCGTCCGGAGTCACGGTATAATCATGTAAACAGCCTGTTGTCGGCTTTGTCATATCAATGACTTTGACATTCGGCATATCCTTTGCGACGTTTATTGCCATAATATACATTGGGTAAAAAGATGCCGCAATAGTGACAGCCTTTCCGTTGATGCCTGTATTGTTTTGGCTGCCGGTCGGCGCGGCATCATTTTTCGGTGCACAGCCCGCAAGTAAAACAACACACAATAATGCTGCGGACAATAATTTAAGTAGTTTTGAATTCATGATATGACCTCCTTATTAAATGCGAATGACTTGCATTTGCATTTATTTTATGTTAATGTTATTTCATTGTCAAGTAAAATATTTCTATTAATTATGGCGCTGGAATTACTCTCCGCATATTTTGACAACTAAAAACAGCCTTGCGACTCATCACTTTTGAGAGGCAAGACTGTTGATTATTCGTAACTATTTATTTCTCTGCTTGTTTTCGTTTGCAGTCACGGCAATATCCGTAAATCTCTAAGTTGTGGCTTTTTACATCAAAACCATACTTGGATTCCATCAGCTCATCAAACTGACCGAATGGGCAGTCGTCTATAGATATGATATTATGGCATTGCATGCAGACGGCATGGTGCCGGTGATCGATATCGTGATACTCGTATCTAGCCTTGCCGTCCTCAACGAAATTCGACTTCTGCACAATACCCTTTTGCGCGAGCGTCTCACAGGTCCTATACACAGTTGACATACTTATTTGCGCCTCACGGGCTTTAACGAGCATGAAAATTTCATCGACTGTTTTTGGCCCGGAGTCTCTTAATATTTCAAGTATCAATTGACGACCTTTTGTTTTTCGAAGATTCTCTTTATCAAGAACGTCACCATAGCGCTCTTCTTGCAAATTCATCATTTCCAATCATTTTACTCTTATTTTAGTCGTTTTATATTAAGAATTCAATTGTTTTTTGAATAGGGTAACTTATCGTTCTAAAAATGTTCATTTTTTATTTAAATATCGACTTCGCTATCGTGCTATAATCTGCTAATGATATTCA
>DBTM01000035.1 GCA_002307055.1 Clostridiales bacterium UBA1316 | reverse complement strand
GGCGGCTGGAGACAGTCCGCTGCTGTAATATCTATCCGGAGCAACACCGTGGAGAGAGCTGAATTTAAATATTCATGTCTGCCCGACCGCTCTCAGGAGGTGGCTTGAGCCCATCGGCAACGATGGGCCTAGATAGATGGCTGCCAAAGCGTTTGCTGTTATACAGCAAGCGCCGAACAGAATCCGGCTTACAGACTTGCTCGCAATAAAAAACAACCGCTCAAACGAGCGGTTGTTTTTTATTGCGTGTGGATAACCAATGGCTATCCCTGCGGCAGAACTGTGTTCTATCGCTGATTTATACGATCAACCGGAGCTTATCGACCTGATCGGCGGTGCCGAGGACGATGAGGCTGTCGCCGACCTCCATGATTTCCGTGGCTCTGGGGTTAATTTTAAAATCGGTCTCGCCGAACTTTTTCAAAGCCAGAACGATTAATCCGGTTTGTTCGGGTATCCTGGCTTCGCTCAGGGATGTACCCGCGGCTTTTGAATTCGGGGCGATCTGAATCTCATCGAGGTCGAGCAGCACATCACCCGCGCGCGTCATGACATCCAGGAAGGAGGTGACGGAGGGGTGGATCATGGAGGCTGCCATGCGCTGGCCGCCGAGCTCATTGGGCGATACCGTCTTGTTGGCGCCGGCCTTGATCAGCTTTGTATGTGCAGTGCGCTCGACGGCTCTGGCGACAATATAAATATCCTCATTCATGCCTCTGGCGGTCAGGACGGTAAAGACATTATCCGAATCGGACGACAAGGCGCAAATCATACCCCTGGCGCGGTCGATGCCCGCCCGGCGCAGTGTGTCCTCATGCGTGGCGTCTCCGAGCACGACAAGGACATTATCCGCAAAGAGCTCCTCATACCGGCGCTCGTTATATTCAATGACGACGAATTTTTCGCCCTTTTCTTTAAAGCGCTGAATGATTGCGTGCCCGACATCCCCGGCGCCGCAGACGATATAATGGTCACGGAGCGCATTGATTTTCGCTTCCATACGCTTTCTCCTCCTTGTGTCCCTGATGTCACCTTCGAAAAAGTAGGTGACCATGCTGGTGAAGCTATAGCCGACGACCGTCAGACCCGCAAAAATGACAACGATGGAAAACAGCTTGGCGGCATCGTTCATGGGCGCCACCTCACTGAAACCGACAGTTGAAATGGTGATGACGGTCATGTATAAAGCGTCGACAAAGCCGACATGGAGCAGCAGCATATAACCGGTTACACCGATAATAAATACCGCCGCCAGCATGATCATAATCAGCTTTATTTTACGGCCGCTTCTCATAACAACGCACAGCTTTCGTCATAACACTAGCAAAACAGGGACCCGCGTTTTTGCCTGGTCCCTGTTTTGATCCTATTTTTTTTTGTTTTTTTCGTAGATGATACCGAGGCCCCTGAGGAGCAGGTTCGCGTCATGGCTGATTTCATGCCGGCAATAAGGGACGATTCTTGAGGACAAACCGCCCGTGGCGACAACCGTCGCTGTCAATCCGAGCTCCTCTTCTATCCTGTCGATCATGCCGTCCACCATGGAGGCTGTACCGAAAATTGCACCGCTTTTCATCGCGTCGATGGTGTTGCCGTTGATGACCTTATCCGGCGGTTCAATCGGCACCTTCGGCAGCTGCGAGGTCCCGCTCGACAGCGCGTTCATCGACAGCCCGACACCGGGGAACAACGCTCCGCCGATATGGCTGCCATGCTTATCAATCACCGAGATTGTCGTCGCCGTACCCATATCAAAAATGATAATGGGCAGCGGATAGGTCGCGACTGCGGCGACGGCATCGGCAACAAGATCGCTGCCAAGCTGAGCCGGGTCGTCAAGCAGGATGTTGAGCCCCGTTTTAATGCCGGCACCGACGGTGAGCGCGTTTTTACCCGTGATTCTCTTGACCGCTGATTTCAAAACGGTTAAAAGAGGCGGTACAACAGAGGAGATAATTGCCCCGTCAAAGCCGTCGCATTGAATGCCGTCAAATTCGAGTATGCTTTTAATGCCGACGGCATATTCGTATTCGGTCTTTGATATATCCGTCACCATTCTGAAAACATGTGAAATCTCACCGGCATTGATACAGCCGATAACGATATTTGAATTGCCGACATCAATGGCAAGAAGCATTGGCTTTCTCCTTAAGTATGTTCAGTTGAAATCATTACGACATTGTTTTACCCGCTTTAATTATGCGAACAGCAACAGGCCCAAGCACGACGTTTGAGCCGAGCTCTATCAAGAAGTTTACCCCCGCTAAGCCAACTAGAATATACGTCACAATCGGTTTCCCACCCGCCCACGAAAGAAGAGTTTCCTGATAGAACAGAACCATAGCGGCGATAAATATCCCCGTATTCACAACTGGGCCAACAATAGCCGCAGTAATAACGCCCAGGTATATCTGTTTCTTGGCAATCGCTCGATACACAACTCCAGCCAGATAGCCGGCGGTTATTGCTTTAACAAGGCATAAAGCCAATGTGAGCATCGGTTTTGAACCGAACAGAATGGCTCCACCCTTGTCGATGCCCGTCACGCAGCCAATAATCGTTATGATTCCGAATACACCGCCTAAAAAGGCACCTGCCTCAGTACCATACATTGCAGCACCGACGACGACCGGAATCAAAACGAGCGTAATTGATACCGGCAATACAGTCAGGTTTGAAATCGCATAGGATAGTAATTGCAATACAACCACAATTGCTGCCAAAATTGCCATTCCGACTAGCTTCCTCGTTTTCACTACTGAAGAGCTGCTTCTAATGCTTTTGCTGTTACTCATGATTAATTTCCCCCTTGCTGCTGCTCTTAGTATCTAAGATGCAGCGCAATAATATTCGATACCGATACCTGAAAGTATGAGTATCGTAGTGCCATTTTACATGACTGTATAAAAATAATCAAGAATTTTGTGTAAAAAGACTTATAAAAACCGCGCCGTTTGACCGTGGATTTTTGAAATTGCCGTTACAATTTCCGGGAAAGCTGTGTTCAGTCTCTTTTCAAGTACGGGTGTTACGACATTTTCGGTGCAGAAATGATCGCCGTCGATGAGGTTGATGCCCGCTTCCTTCGCATCGAGGAAGACGTCATATTTAATATCGGACGTGATGAAGGTATCGCAGCCGTTGGACAGCGCGTACTTTAAATAGTCTCCGCCGGAGCCGTTGACGGCGGCTACTTTATGAACATCGCGCCCGGCATCGTAATAGCGCAGTCCGCCCGTATTTAAACGGCTCTTGAGGAACACAAGATAATCGGCGAGTTTCGCGGGCTGCTTTAAAAATCCAAGCCTGCCGTAAGAATAGGGCTTTCCGCCGACAAACACCTCGTCTGCCAGATTTGCCGTCTGTGTCAAGCCCGCCGCTTCGGCAAAAGCGTCGCCGACGCCGCCCGGAGCCGCGTCCAGATTCGTGTGCATGCAGATGGCGGACAGATGGCCGGATAAAAGCGCGGTGACTTTTTTCCCTGCCGCGTCCGTATCGCCGGCGGTTTTGAGGGAGAAGAACAAAGGATGGTGCGAGACGATGAGCTGTGCTTTGCTTTTAATCGCTTCATCGATCACTTCCCGGGTGATATCAAGGCTGATAAGGATGCTGCTGACATCAGCCTCGGAATAACCGACAAGCAAGCCGACATTATCGAAGTCCATTTTAAGCGCGGGCGGCGCGAATTCTTCAAGCTCTTTTAATATATCCTTTACTTTGTAACATGCCATCTTTCTGCCGCCTCTTTCATATGAATCAATGTTTCAAGCTCACGCGTTTTCAAGCTCAGCTCAGATGCCGAATCGACAGACGACTTGGCGAGGCCGACGACCTCCCTGTGTGCTATGGCAATACGCCTGGATAAATACACGGGAAGCAGTGGCTCTCGCTTATCCAATAGAATTTTTAAAATATCGTTTGGTGCGGCACTGTCCTGCGCTCCCACGAGAATAACGGTATAAATTCTGCCGCTGTCGAGCACAAGTGATGCGTCGCTCACAGCGTAACCGCTGCCTGCCAGCCATATCAAAAGCTCACGCTGCTTTGTCTGAGGCTGGAGAATGAGACGCACATCCGCCGTCTTTATCCACGGCGCTCTTTCGAGGATACCCGCAATCGTCTCGCCGCCCATACCCGCGGCGACAACCGTATCAATACCGCGGTCCTCAAGACCGAGCAGGCCGTCGGTCAGGACGAACTCGATCCGGCTGCTGACGCCGTATTCCCTTGCCGAGGCCTGCGCCCGCGACAGCGGGTCCTTCCGGACGTCGGCGGCGATAATGCGCCGGGCGATATTGTTCTGGGCGAGATATACCGGTATAAAACCGTGGTCTGTGCCAACGTCCGCTGCGGCGGAATCCTGCTTGATATAGCGTACGACGGCGAAAAGTCTATCCGAAAGGACGATCTGTTTCATATATAACCATTCCGAACCTATCTGTATGTAAAAGCGGGGGAATCAATCCCCCGCTTTCAATCGTCTCAGCGAAAATTATTCTTCAACAAATTCTTTGAGCTGCTCGTAGAACTCATCAAAGTCGACACCGTGAACCTCGCAGGCTTCGCCGAGTGTTTCGCCGCTCGACATTGCGCAGCCGAGGCAGTGCATACCGATGGACAAGAAAAGCGGAGCCGATTCCGGTGCGATATCTAAAATATCCGCAATGACTGTATCTCTTGTTATTTGTGACATATTGACAGCCTCCATATAATATTCGGTTTAGTTATGCCTTCTTTAATGCTATTATATCCGATTCCAAAGCTGATTTCAACAGATTACCAATAAATTCTATCGGCAAACAGTCATATATCTCACGCGGTTTATTGCCGCGTTTTACGTTATTTTAATGAATCATCACTGCTCTGGCGTAAAAAACGGACAAGAGCCTAAGCTCTATAAATTTAAATACACACGTATTTAAATCTTACAGAACTCAGGCTCATGAACAAGTCATACTTTCCTGCCGCTTTCAGTGGCTTGCCGCTTTTCAGTGGCTTGCCGCTTTTCCAGCCTTACTGCGCCTCTCTCATCTTAGCGAAGCAGTCGCTGCAATATACCGGCCTGTCGGATTTCGGCTCGAACGGAACTCTCGCCTCATTGCCACAGGAAGCGCAAACAGCTTTAAAGTACTCTCTCGGTCCGCGTGCTGCATTTTTACGGGAGTCACGGCAGGTTTTGCAGCGCTGCGGCTCATTCTGGAAACCACGCTCTGCGTAAAACTCCTGCTCACCTGCGGTGAATGTAAACTCAGCACCACATTCCTTACACACTAATGTCTTGTCTTCGTACATCTTGAAACCTCTCTTTTGACAAAATTTATCTACCCATTCGGGCCTTTTATTTGCGTTCAGCTTTCACTGATTATCGCCATTTTTTAGCAATTGAGCAAGCTTTTTCCTGATTCTTTGCACAGCGTTGTCAACCGACTTGGGGGTTTTATTCACATTTTCGGCCATATCTTCATAGGACATGCCTTCCAAATAAAGCCCTAATACCTTGGATTCAAATCGGGACAAAGAGCCATAAAGACAATTTGTAATCTCATCAACACGCTCTCTGGCTATAACAAACTCTTCAGGATCGCGCAAAAAAGACATCCCTTGGGTATTGTTTTCGTCAAGCTCCGGAGATTCCAATGATACGTAATCTTTTAACGGATTATGCTTAAACCTGGTGGCGGACTTAATCGCACTTAACAGACGCCTTCTGATACAAAACTCAGCGTATGTTTTAAACTTAACATCCTTTGCGGGGTCATAATGCCTGACCGCCGATAACAAACCGAGCATACCTTCTTGGATAAGGTCTTCGCTGTCACCGCCGACAAGAAAATAGGGACGGGCACAAATTTTGACGAGCCGACTGTATTCGGTAATCAGTTCTTCTTCAGCAGCCATATCGCCTGAAGAAGCTAAGCTCCAAAGCTCCACGTCGCGACTATTGTAAAAATTATTCATATTTATACCAAAATTGGAAAAATGACTTATGCTGTTAAAATTATAGATAATTGTGGTCATTATGTCAAGTATTTTGGTTAATGTTTTTAAAATATTATTTATATTTGACGATTTTATAGCGATTTTATCATATTTATAAGACGATTGGCAATCTCAACGGCGATTTCTTCTGTTTTTGCCTCAACCATGACGCGTATAAGAGCCTCCGTTCCGGACGGCCGCACAAGAATTCTGCCGCTGCCATGAATTTCCTGTTCTTCTTTTTGCACGGCGTCTTTAAGGGCGCTGCTGGACATAATCGCATCCTTCGCGGCGTTGCCGCCGGAAATCGGCAGATTCATGAGAACCTGGGGATACTGCGGGATATCCTGTGTGAGCTTCGATACCGGCTCTCCCGTGCCGGAAACCACGCTGAGGAATTTGACGGCGGCAAGCTGCCCGTCCCCGGTCGTCGCGTCATCGAGAAAAATGATGTGGCCGGACTGCTCGCCGCCCAGATTGCACCGACGCTTCTGCATCATTTCGAGTACATTTCTGTCTCCGACAGAGGCGCATAATAATTCAATGCCGTTATTCAGAGCAAATTCATGAAACCCGAGGTTGGACATGACGGTTGCGACGATCGCATTGTTTTTCAAAACACCTTTGCCTTTCATGAAGCGGCCCATGACCGCCATCATTTTATCGCCGTCAATGACCTCGCCGTTTTCATCAACCGTCAGGCATCTGTCGGCGTCTCCGTCAAAAGCGAAGCCCAGGTCAAACTCTCCGGCTTTGACGATATTTTTAAGATGCTCAATATGCGTTGAGCCGCAGTTATCGTTGATATTAATGCCGTTGGGATGGTCGCACAGGAGCTCATAATCAATATCAAACCTTGAAAACAGACGCTCCGCCGTTTTCGACGCGGCGCCGTTGGCGCAGTCGACGGCGATACGCAGACCTTTAATCTCTGTCTGCGCCGATTGGGCCAGATAATCAACATACAGCTCTGTGCCCCGCCCGTCATCCGTCAGGACACGGCCAAGCGCGCTGTGCGTTTTTTTGCCGCAGGCTTCCAGCCCGTCAATCATGCGCTCAATGCGTTCTTCGAGCTCATCACGCAGCTTGAAGCCGTTCTGATCAAAAATTTTGATGCCGTTGTGCTCAAACGGATTGTGAGACGCCGATATCACAATGCCCATCTGCGCCCCAAGGCGGACTGTGAGGTACGCGACAGCCGGTGTCGGGAGAACGCCGAGCGGCATGACATCGGCTCCGGCTGAACAGATTCCTGCGACGAGCGCCGCCTCCAGCATATCCGAGGAAATGCGCGTGTCCTTCCCGATGAGGATAAGAGGGCGCTTATCGTGAATGTTATAACCGTCACGCGGATCATTTTGATCCTTCAGGACTGTCGCGGCTGCGCAGCCGACCTTATAGGCCATATCGGCGTCCAGTGTCTCGTTTACAATGCCCCTGATACCGTCTGTTCCGAAATATTTACCCATGTATATACATCATTCCTTTTACTGTAAGCTCATTTGCTCATTCCCGCCGAAGGGGATACCGAGGTGCTCGTAGGCGAGACGCGTGACGCACCGCCCGCGCGGCGTGCGCGTCAGGAAGCCCTGCTGCATGAGATACGGCTCGATGACATCCTCCAGCGTGATTGCCTCTTCGTTAATCGTTGCGGCTATTGTCTCGAGCCCGACAGGGCCGCCGCCGTAGTTTTTGATGATGCTCTCCAGCAGACGCCTGTCATTATTGTCTAATCCCGTACGGTCGATTTCCAGCATCACAAGCGCTTCATCGGCTATTTTATGGGTGATAACGCCCTCGCCCTTGACCTCGGCAAAATCGCGCACGCGGCGCAGGAGCCGGTTGGCGATTCTTGGCGTTCCGCGGCTGCGGGAGGCAATTTCGTGCGCGCCTTCCTTATCGGTCGGTATATTCAATATTTTAGCCGTGCGTTCGACGATCTTCATGAGATCCTGCGTCGTATACAATTCAAGCTTCAGGTCGATGCCGAAACGGTCGCGCAGCGGCGAGGAGAGCTGACCGGAGCGGGTCGTTGCGCCGACAAGGGTGAAATTCTTGAGTTCCAGGCAGATGGAGGCCGCAGCCGGGCCTTGCCCGATGATGATATCAATCTGCTTATCTTCCATCGCCGGATATAGGATTTCCTCAATAGAGCGATTCAACCGATGAATTTCATCAATAAATAATATATCGTTGTCATTGAGCTGCGTGAGAATTGCCGCCAGATCCTTCGGCTTTTCGATTGCCGGGCCCGAGGTTTTTCGGAGTGTACCGCCCATTTCCCTGGCAATGATGGCCGCAAGCGTCGTCTTGCCAAGCCCCGGGGGCCCGTGCAGCAGCACATGGTCTAAGGGCTCGCCGCGTTTCCTCGCGCCTTCGATAAAAATAGCAAGATTCTTCTTTGCTTTATCCTGCCCGATATATTCCGACAGTGTCTGCGGGCGCAGGCTGCCCTCGCCGTCATCCTCGCTGATAAACGATGTCGTCAGCAGGACCTCGTCATCAGACGGTTTGTTTTTCTTTTTATCGTCCATGTAATCAATACTCATTCACGCAGCCCCGTCCCGCACGCATTTTCGGCGTTTATTTTTACAAACTGTTTTTCAGCACTTGCCGGATGATTTCCTCAACGGTGAGCGTTTCCGTTTCCATATTGCGCAGCGCCGCTGTAATTTCGCTTTGGCTGTACCCCAGCACCGCCAGCGCCGAGGCGGCGTCCGACAGCTTGGTTCCTGCCGTACCTGCGCCCGCCAAGGCCGGACTGAAGCCGGACGACTTGAGACCCGCCGATTCTTTGGCTATTTTATCCTTGAGCTCCAGAATAACACGCTGGGCGATTTTTTTGCCGACGCCCGGCGCTGAGGTCAAGGCCCGCTCGTCATCATTGACGATGGCGACAGCCAGCGACTCCGGCGTACCGGATGAGAGGATTGATAGCGCCGCCTTCGGGCCGACGCCTGAAACGGTTAAAAGCTGCTCGAAAAAACGTTTCTCTCTCATGTCGTAAAAGCCGTAAATATCGAAAATGTCTTCTTTAATATTGCAAAAGGTATACAGGCGCGCTTTCTTCCCGATTTCGAGATGCGACAAGGTGTTCATCGTCGTAAAGCAGGCGTAGCCCACGCCTGCAGCGTCGATAACGGCAAGGTTTTGATCGATAACCGTAACAGAGCCTTCTAAATAGTAGAACATGGGCCGCCTCCGTTAATATTTAAGGGTGAATTCGCTGCGCGGGCATAGCAGATGGCAATCGCCAGCGCGTCTGCCGCGTCGTCGGGCTGGGGCACCTCGTCCATGGACAGGAGCCGCCGGACCATTTCCATAACCTGCTTCTTCCCTGCCCTGCCGTAACCGGCAACAGTCTGCTTCACCTGCAGGGGGGTATATTCATACATTGGTATACCGCGCGCCTCGCCGGCCAGAATTAAAACGCCGCGCCCATGCGCAACCGAGATGCCGGTCTTGAGATTCGTGTTGAAAAACAACTCCTCAATGGCAATGGCGTCCGGCTTGTACGTATCGATGATCTCAAGCGCGTCGTCATATATTTGTTTGAGTCGCAGCGCGAGCCGGATGCCGGGGGATGTTTTTATGACACCGTATGTGATGAGCGATTGTCGGCTGCCTTCTGATTTTATTACACCGAAGCCGACGGTGGCAATACCCGGGTCAATACCAAGAATAATCATAAAAATTTTCCTGTTCTGAACAATCCTTTGAAATTTCCGCTATTTGCTATTTTACCACAAGCCTGTATCCAAAGGCAATACAATGTCAACATGGGTTGGCTTGGCCACGGTCAGCCTGCCCGCAGGTTAATTTCAGGCGCATTTCACACTATCAAGGGCGATGCATACACTATATTGAAGCAAAACACAACCATTATTTTCATCAAGGAGGAAAACAAATGCCAGATCGGGTTTTACCGGGCCCCGTGCAGGGAGACGCCTGCATCAGAGAGGCCGTATGCGTTCATACACGAAAGGTATATGATTCCTGCAAAGATAAGGATTGTATCGAAGATCTGCGTCTTTATCCGACAAGGGAATCCCAGTGCTACATAGAAAACGCTGTCAGCGTGCGTCCAAAATCCGCTAAACTTTTATATGTTACGATAGATGTCGAGGAAATCACCTTCAACAGAGGGTATTATACCGTTGATCTCCGATATTTTTACAAGATAAAGGGCGAGGCCTTCTCCCTGGTCAACAGGCCTGCCGACATTACCGGGCTTGCTATTTTCGATAAACGCGTTATCCTGTTCGGCAGCGAGGGCAGCGCGAAGGTTTTCTCTTCAGCAATGCCCATCCAAGGTTTGGATTCCCGTACCATAGAAACCACAAATCTGCCGACAGGCGTTGTGGAAGCGGTCGATCCTATTATTCTTGGCATGAAGCTGGTCGATATCTGCGAGCACCACAAGGAAGACGCGGGCGTGTATGACATCCCGGACTTTATTGCCGAAAGCTTCCCGAGTGAACTTCTGTTTGATCCGACAACCCGCCGCGTGCTTGTGACGCTCGGCCAGTTCTCCATCATCAAGCTCGAGCGCAACACCCAGCTGCTCATTCCGTCTTACGACTACTGCATGCCCGACAAGGAGTGCATCGGCTCCAACGAAGACGACCCCTGCACACTTTTTGCGAGAATCCACTTCCCTGTCGACGAGTTCTTCCCACCCGACACGCTTGAAAGTCCGGAGGGCTATCGCGACGCAAAAGGCAGCAGATAAAGCATCGTTAAATCCATACATATGGCAAAAGCCAGACCTAACGCCCGCCGAAAGGCGGGCGTTAGGTCTGGCTTTTGTTCTCGTTGAGCATTTTTTATATTACGACTTGACACGCGCGGCGTTCAGTGATATTGTGTATATACAATATGCACAATATCCGAGAGGGGCTGTATCCGGATGGAAATATTATCTGTTCAAAATCTGAATAAAAAGTATGACAAGTTCGAGCTTAAAAACGTATCATTCTCACTGGAGCACGGCTATATTATGGGTTTTATCGGCCGGAATGGCGCCGGAAAAACCACGACGCTCAAAACAATGCTGAATCTGGCGCGTGCCGACAGCGGCAGCGTCAGTATATTAGGCAAAGTGTTCAATAACAACGAACTGGCTCTAAAACAAAAAGTGGGTTTCATACTGGGCGGTACGACTTTTTACCCAAAGCAGAAGCTCAGGAATATAACACGCGTGGTCAAACGATTTTATGAGGAATGGGACGACGACGCTTATGAAGGCTATCTGAAGCGGTTTGATTTGGATTCAGACAAAAAGGTTGAGGAACTCTCTTCCGGTATGAAAGTCAAATATGCCCTGGCGCTGGCTTTGTCGCATAACGCACAGCTCTTAATCCTCGACGAGCCGACGAGCGGGCTTGATCCTGTTTCCAGAGACGATCTGCTGGAAATATTCCAGGAGCTTATCGAAAATGGCGAGAGAAGCATCTTGTTTTCGACTCAGATTACAAGCGATCTGGAGAAATGCGCTGATTATATCACATACATCAAAAACGGAGAAATCGTTGCGAGCGCCGAAAAGGATGCGTTTCTCGATACATATAAAGTTGTTAAAGGGACGGCTGAGCAATTGACGGACGACCTGCGGCACCGCCTCGTCGGTTATAAGGAAAACGCGTTTGGGTTCTCCGGTCTCATCAAAACGGCTGAGCTGCCGGACGATCACGCCCTTGAGGCTGCGCCGAGCGACCTTGAGTCCATCATGATCTATTTTGAAAAGCGCACAGCCCTCTTGCCGGACGGGCTTAGAAAGGAATGACGCATTGATGAAAAATTTATTATATAAGGAATTCAGGCTGGCTATTCATCCGGCGATGTTTGTTTTTATGTTCTTCGGTATTTTACTGCTCATTCCCAGCTGGCCGTTTTTCATTGCTTTCGGTTATATATTTATCGCGTTCATGAATATATTTATCGCGGACAGGGCCAATCAGGATATCTTTTTCACGGCATGTCTGCCCGTCCGCAAAAGCGACACGGTGAAGGCGCGCATTTATACGGTAGCTGTTTTTGAGCTTATGCAGGTTGTCATTGCGATACCTTTTGCCATACTCAATACGTACATCAGCCCGCACGGCAATCAAGCCGGTATGAACCCAAATATCGCCTTTTTCGGCTGTGTGCTTATGATGTACGCGCTTTTCAACATTGTTTTTCTCCCGGGTTTTTATAAAACGGCTTACAAAATCGGCTTCCCTATGCTTTGGGGAACCGCTGCGGCGGTCTTATTCGGCAGTGCTGTTGAATTCATCATCCATGCTTTTCCGGCTGTCATGACATGCGGCGTAAATGATTTCCGCACAGGTCATTTGGGTATCCAGCTCACTGTGCTGGGTTTGGGGATTTTACTTTACTTCTTTCTGACATGGCTGGCTTACAAGCGCTCAGCGAAGAGCTTCGACATGGTCGACCTGTAAGCCTATGAATATCGTCCTGTCAAATACATCGGGCAAACCGATTTATCAGCAGCTGTTCGAGCAGATATCCGCCCAGATTATAAAAGGGGAGCTGGAACGCGACTATTGCCTGCCGCCGATCAGGACTGTTGCCAAAGAGCTCAGAATCAGCGTGATCCCCGTTAAAAAGGCCTGGGAGGACTTAGAACGCGAAGGCTTCATCTATACAATGGCCGGCAAGGGCTGCTTTGTCGCGCCGCTCCTGCCCGTGCAGCTCGGCACTATGCGCGACGAGCTGGCAATCGACAAACTTAAAAAGGACATCGCGTTCTATAAGGGCCTCGGTCTCTCGCTCCCGGAGCTTCTCGACCTCATCCAAAGGTATTACGACGCGTAAATAAATCGCCCACCTCACGGTGGGCGATCATCATTGTTTAGTCTGTGACGTAGGGCAGCAGAGCGATCTGACGGGCGCGTTTGATGGCGATCATCAGCTGGCGCTGGTGCTGGGCGCAGATACCGGTGGTTCTGCGGGGCAGAATCTTGCTGCGCTCGGAAATATAGCGGCGGATTCTCGCCGTATCCTTATAGTCGATCGTCTGGGCCTTATCGACGCAGAATTGACATACTTTACGGCGTTTGCGTCCGTGGCCTCTGTTGTCTCTGCCATCTCTGCCGTCTCTGTCGCCTCTGTCTCTGTTATCTCTATCGTTAGCCAAAATTGTTTCCTCCTATCTTAATCAATTAACATGTGATGCGCCCGGGATGCTCAGAACGGCAAATCGCCGTCATCATCCTCAAGCTCCGCAAAATCAGAGCCTGATACAGGCGTCTGATACCCTGCCGGGTAATCGTTCTTTTGTTCGGTGAAGTTCATGCCGGGGCTGCTGTCCCTGCTTTTCTTGCTGTCGGTGAAATAGACGTTATCGGCGATGACCTCTGCCGAACGGCGCTTGTTGCCGTCCTTGTCCGTCCAGTCACGGATTTGGAGCCGACCTGTAACGGCGGCCATCTGCCCTTTAACAAAATACTTGGAGACAAACTCCGCCGTATTCCGCCATGCCACGATATCAATAAAATCGGTCTGTCTTTCGCCGCCGTCCTTAGAGGCATAGCCCCTGTCGACCGCAAGCGAGAAGGATGAGACGGCAGTGCCTGTCTGCGTGTGCCGTAGTTCTGGGTCACGAGTAAGTCTGCCCATAAGAACGATTTGATTCATGACAATCCTCCTATTCGCCTATTACGATGATGAGTGAACGCATAATTCCGTCCGTGATTTTCAGAATACGGTCAAGCTCTGCGGGGAACTGCGGCGCCGACTGAAATTTCGCCAGAACATAATACCCCTCGGGTTTGTCGTTGATCAGATACGCGAGTCTGCGTTTTCCGATGAGTTCATACTCGCTGAGCGTCCCATTAGCCTCAATAAGAGCTTTGAATTTCTCCGCAATCGCTGAAATTTCTTCTTCTCCCTTATCAAGGTCAATGATGTACATGATCTCATAATTTGCTGTTACTTTTGCCATCATTTGCACCTCCTTATGGTCATATGGCCCCCGGTCCAGCCGGGAGCAAGGATTAAAGTCCGCTGCACGCGGACTTTGTGCCCGCAGAATTTGCAGGCTAAATTATTATACATGAAATATGGGGAATGTCAACGACCAGATTTAATTTGCATTTGTTTTGAGGGTCGTATCTGCCGCATTCCGTTATTAGTTACAACCGAACAATCTTTGTTGCGATATTTCCGCAGAAGGCACTGTCGTGTTCTACAAATAATATTGTCGGTTTATACACAAGCAGCAGCGCTTCTATCTGCATGCGTGAAATGACATCAATAAAGTTAAGCGGTTCATCCCAGATGAGCAGATGAGAAGTTTCGCAGAGGCTCTTGGCAATGAGTACTTTCTTCTTTTGTCCGCCGCTGAAATCTTGCATATCCTTTTCGAACTGCGTTCTCGAGAAATCAAGTTTGCGGAGTATTGCCTTAAAAAGGCTCTCATCTATACCCAATTGCGCGGCATAATCGGATAAGCTGCCGGCAAGATATGAGGTGTCCTGCGAGACATAGGAGACGCGCAGACTGCTGCCGACGAAAACATTGCCGGTATAGGTTATGCCGCCGCCGCAAAGCAGCTTGAGGATACTCGATTTGCCGGAACCGTTTCTGCCGAAAAGCGCGACGCGATCCCCCTGCTCGATACTAAAGCTGATATTTTGGCATACGGCCTTTGATCCATAATA
The DNA here is from genome assembly GCA_002307055.1 of Clostridiales bacterium UBA1316. Taxonomy (GTDB): domain Bacteria; phylum Bacillota; class Clostridia; order Oscillospirales; family Oscillospiraceae; genus Sporobacter. The sequence continues at coordinate 10,150 of DBTM01000035.1, read as the reverse complement.
TAGTGCAACATTTTCAAGAGCTGCAAGACGGTTGGTATGATAAGGCAGCTGTGCTATCTTCAAATTCTCCGGGATTTCAAGATTCTTTAGTAATCCGGCTTTTTCAGCAATGGCCGTTTGCTGCCTCGTCTCGATGACCTTCGCTCTTTTCATCAACTTCTTTGATTTTGCGCCCTCAAAGGAACGGCGGCCGATACTTTTTTCAGTCGCGGAAGGACTAAATCCTATTTTTCTGCTCTCCGCCGCAGCCGACCACGCGGCTTTCTCCTTTGCGGTTTTTTCAAGGCGGTTTATTTCTTTTTTCAGCTTTTCATTTTCCGAGAGCTCATAATTGTCCTGCCGCTCTTTGTTCTCAAACCAGGACGAAAAATTACCGCGCTGAATATCGATATTTGTTTTATTAATACTCAGCACATGGTCTATGCAGCCATCGAGAAAAGCCCTGTCGTGGGAGACTAAGATATAGCCTTTTTTGCCGTTCAGATATTTGCTGACAATTTCTCTGCCGTGCATATCAAGATGGTTTGTCGGCTCGTCTATAAGCAGGAACCGGTTCTCCTTCAGGAAAAGCGCAGCAAGCAGCACCTTGGTTTGTTCACCGAATGAGAGTGTAGTAAAAGGCCGGTACAGCACATCTTCCTGCATTTCAAGTAACGAAATCTCGCGCAGGAGCTCCCAGGACATATGCTGCGCGCTTATCGCATTTATAATGTCAATCGTGTTGACGGACGCATCATTAACCGCGAAGGGAAAATACTCAAATTCGGTTGAAGCGGTAATGCTGCCGTTATACTGATATATACCGAGAAGCAATCTTAAGAATGTTGTTTTTCCTCTGCCGTTTCTCCCTATAAAACCGAGTTTCCAGTCTGTATCTATCTGAAAGCTGACATTTTTAAAAATAGTGTCATAGCTGCCTTCATAGGCAAAGGTTAGGTTTGTAATGTTGATGAGCGACATGCTAAAAGTCCTCCTATAATAATTTATGAGCTGCAAGAAAACAAATTCTCACAGCTCATAACAGCCGGTGTCTTATATAATAATCAAGACACCGCTATTCACTGAGTTATAGAATCCGTCTCTTCCTTGCATTAACAGGTACAACAAAATGAGCGGTTACTGCTGCCGCCATCCTAACGTTATACCTTAAATATCAGCAAGAAAAGTGACGCATCCTTTCAACTCCAAACATCAGCATTTATTTTATTATATCAAACGACAGCAAAATTACAAGCAGGATTATGAATAGGATGACGGATATAAACCCCGCCGGGTAAGGGGCGCGGAAGCCTGCCGCTCTTATGAAAAAGTAACAGCGCAGGGGGGCACCCTGCGCTGGCTTATTAATATGGTGTTTATGCTTTGAGCTTTTTGATAGCTTCGGTCAGGGCCGGGAGGACTTCCTTCAGGTCGCCGACGATGCCGTAATCGGCGACGTCAAAGATGGGGGCGTCGGGATCGCGGTTGATGGCGATGATGGTATCGGAACCGGACATACCGGCCAGATGCTGGATGGCACCGGAGATTCCGCAGGCAATGTAGAGCTTCGGGCCGACGGTTTTACCGGTCTGGCCTACCTGATGAGCATGGGAAATCCAGCCTGCGTCGACAGCTGCGCGGGAGGAACCCACGACACCGCCCAGTACGTCGGCCAGAGCCTTAACAAGGGCGAAGTTCTCGGGCTTGCCCAGTCCGCGTCCGCCGGAAACAATGATGTCGGCTTCTTCGAGCTTGACGGCGCCTTCGGCTGCTTCCATGATTTTTTCTACCAATGTCGTCCGGATGGTTCCGGCAGGCACAGGAATGTTTTCTTTGATGATTTCAGCGGTGCGCGCCGTGTCGGGCGTGCCGCGCTTGAACACGCCGGGGCGAACCGTTCCGATTTGGGGACGGGATCCCGGGCATTCGATTGTCGCCATAAGGTTGCCGCCGAACGCGGGACGCGTCCACTGGACGTTGCCGGTCTCCGTGTCGATTTCAAGGCCGGTGCAGTCTGCTGTCAGGCCTGTTTTAAGACGGCAGGACAGGCGGGGACCCATATCGCGGCCCTTGGTTGTCGCACCGACTAAAATCGTGGCAGGCTTGTACTTGCTGATGAGCTGTTCCATAGCATAGGTATATGCTTCGGTGCTGTAATCGGCATAATCCGAGCCTTCGACGACGAGGACCTGGTCAGCGCCGTAGGATACAGCCGCTTTAACCGCGGAATCCAAGCCATTGCCGATGACAACGGCAACGAGCTTCTCGCCCATGGCGTCCGTCATTTTGCGGCCGGGGCCCAAAAGCTCTAAACCAACACTTTTGGCAGTTCCGTCGAGTACTTCAATCAGTACCCAAAGATTCTTATATTCACTCATGTCGCGCCCCCCTTAAATGATGCCGGCGTCGCTGAGGAGCGCCGTTAGCTTTTGAGCAGCAATTTCGCCGGTTTCTTCCTGAATCTTCACGCCGCCCTTTTTGCGTACGGGGACATATGTCTTCTTCACCTTGGTGGGTGAGCCTTTGAGGCCGGAACGGCTTGTGTCTATTGCAATGTCAGCGGCCGTCAGCATCGGTATTTCGGCACGGTTGGCCGCCATCTTGGATTTAACTGAGGCGTAACGCGGGTCATAAGCGGTTTTGGTGACGGTGACAACGGCGGGAAGCGTCGCGTCGACAACCTCGTAGCCATCCTCTGTCTCGCGGCGGGCGCGTACTTTTCCGCCAACCAAAGAGACTTCCAGCGCGTTCGTAATTTGCGGGTAATTCAGATGCTCGGCCAGTTCCGGGCCAACCTGTGCGGTATCGCCGTCAATAGCCTGCTTGCCGCAGAAGATAAGATCAAACGGCGCGCCCTCGCGCTTCTCAATTTCCTTGACGGTGCAGGACAGGACGTAGCTCGTCGCCAACGTATCGGAACCGCCGAAGGCACGGTCGCTTGCCAGATACGCTTTGTCCGCACCGACGGAAAGACAGGTTTTCAATGCTTCTTTTGCCTGCTCGGGGCCCATGGACGCAACGATAATCCGTGTCGTCGGGTCCGCATCCTTGAGCTTGGCTGCTGTTTCCAGCGCAAATGTGTCAAATGTGTTGACGATGCTCGGCACACCTTCTCTGATGAGGGTGTTTGTGACGGGATCTATCTTGATCTCCGTGGTATCCGGCACTTGCTTGATGCATACCAATATGTTCATCCCATATTCTCCTTTGTTATCTGCCTAATATTTCGCTCGCGATGACCATCTGCTGTACCTGTGATGTGCCTTCAAACAGGGTCAGCACGCGTACGTCACGATACATGCGCTCGATTGGATATTCTTTGATATAGCCGTAGCCGCCGAACATTTGCAGGCACTTGCTGACGATTTCAAGAGCCGACTCTGTGGCAAAGTATTTTGCCATGGAGGCCGCTTTGTTCACGTCCTGCTTCATATCCATCATATAAGCCGCGTTGTAGACCAGAAGGCGCGCGGCGTTGAGTCTCGCCTCGTTGTCGGCCATCATGAACCGGAGCGCCTGGAAATCAGCCAGCCGCTGGCCGAACTGCTTGCGGTCTTTCATATATTTGATCGCCTCATCCATCGCGCCCTGGGACACGCCGATGCCCTGAGTGGCGACGCCGATGCGCCCGATGGACAGCGTCTTCATGGCTGTGGTGAAGCCCTTGTCGATTTCGCCGATGATCTCGCTCTTCGGTACGCGGACATCCTCTAAGACGATGTCGCTCGTGGCGACGCCGCGAAGGCCCATTTTTTCCTCGTGTTTGCCGACGGAAACGCCGGGCAGGCTCATGTCGACGATAAAGCTGGTGATGCCCTTCGCGCCCTTCTCCGGGCTTGTCTTGGCAAAGATAACCGCGTTCTTGGCAAACGGAGCGCCGGTAATAAAGGTTTTGCGCCCGTTGAGAATATAGGAATCGCCGTCTTCAACCGCACGCGTGGTCATGGAGCCCGCGTCGCTGCCCGCGCCCGGCTCGGTCAGACCGAAAGCCATAAATTCCTCGCCGCTGGCGATTTTGGGGATATACTTTTGCTTTTGCTCCTCGGTGCCCACTAAAAGCATCGGCGCTGTGGACAGTGAGTTGCAGGAGGACATGACGAGGCTGCAGGTGATGCTCTTCTTGCAGATTTCCTCCATGACGCAGACGTAGGTACGCGTGTCCATTCCCTGCCCGCCGTAGGCTTCGGGGATTTTTAAACCGAAAAAGCCCATATCAGCCATCAGGTCATAAATACGCTGCGGGACTTCGTCGTTCTTGTCAATATCGTTGGCAATCGGCGCAATTTCTTTCTCGGCGAACTGCTTCGCTAAGTCGCGGATATATTCATGGTCTTCGTTGAAAAACATATATTTCCCTCCAAAAGTGATTTTTATATTTTATCGCAATTATGAACGTGTTCACTATAATGATAACGTATGTATTGTATCATCAGCGATGGGGCATTGTCAAGTCATCTTATGGCTTGCGGTATATACCAAAATGTGTTTATAATATGTGCAGTTGCTGTGCAATGTGTGCAGTTGCATTCAGAGGGGAGTCAATTGCCATGCCGTATAAAAAATCCGAGCTGACCAAGGAGCTTGTGTACAAGGCCGCGCTGGAATTGATGGAGGAAAAGGGCTATCGCGAAGCGACCATCCGGGACATCTGCAAGCGGGCCAATGTCTCCATCGGTACCTTTTACTGTTATTTTAACACAAAAAGTGATGTTATCCGAGAAATTTATCTCTCGGGCGACAAGTTTTTCCTCGAATCCGTCGCCCCCGAGCTGGAGGGGAAATCCTGTTATGATCAGCTGCGCCTGTTTGTCAGATATTACGCACAGATTAATATGGAAACAGGCCTTGATACGGTCAAGGTGCTTTTTAACGCGGACAATGAATGGTTCTGCCAGACGCGCCCCATGCAGAATGTGCTTGAGGGCATCATCCGCCGGGGGCAGGCGTCCGGTGAGCTGCGCACCGACTGGGAGCCGGGGCAGCTTGTGGATTATTTCTTCGACCTGCTCCGCGGCATCTGCTATAACTGGTGCGTCTACGGCGGCCGCTTCGACCTCGAAGCCCGCATGGCAGGCTCCCTGAACCTCATTTTCGACGGACTGGGTGTATAAATAATGGGCGGCGTGGAAGCCGCCCGCTACAAAACACCAGAAGATATCTGTAGCGGCGGGCTTCCAAGCCCGCCCGTTCCTTTGCCTCGTATTATTGCGGTATGTTATTGGATGCCCGGGATTTTGGGAATCATGTCAAAGCCGGTCTGGAGGTCCTCGTCTGTCGGGATATAATCGGTCATGGTGCCGCTGTTATAGGCCATGTAGGCCGACAGGTCGAAGTAGCCTGTGCCGGAGAGGCCGAATAGAATTGTCTTGGATTCACCGGTCTCTTTGCATTTGAGAGCCTCGTCAATTGAGACGCGGATGGCGTGAGCCGATTCCGGCGCGGGCAGGATGCCCTCCGCCTTCGCGAACAGCTTTGCCGCTTCAAAGACGCTTGTCTGTTCGACAGCGCGCGCTTCATCAATATAGCCGTCATGATACAGCTGGGAGAGGATCGGGCTCATGCCGTGGTACCGGAGCCCGCCGGCATGGTTGGACGAGGGGATGAAGGTCGCGCCGAGCGTATACATCTTGGCAAGCGGCGTGACCATGCCGGTATCGCAGAAATCATAGGCGAATCTGCCGCGCGTCATGGACGGGCAGGATGCCGGTTCAACGGCGATGAAATACGGCTTTGCTTTACCCGACAGCTTATCTGCCATAAACGCCGACATGAGTCCGCCGAGATTAGAGCCGCCGCCTGCGCAGCCGATGACGATATCGGGATACTCATCAATCTTTTCCATTGCGATTTTCGATTCAAGACCGATAACCGACTGATGGAGAAGCACCTGGTTCAAAACGCTGCCGAGCACATATCTGTAACCCTCTGTAGATACGGCAACCTCGACGGCTTCACTGATGGCGGTGCCGAGGCTGCCGGTACTATCGGGGTGATCGGCGAGCATTTTACGCCCGATATTGGTCGTATTCGACGGCGAGGCGATAATCGACGCGCCGTAGGTTTCCATAACGGCTTTGCGGTATGGCTTCTGCTCATACGAAACCTTGACCATGAAAATTTTACAGTCAAGCCCCATATAGTTGCAGGCCATAGAAAGCGCCGTGCCCCACTGACCGGCGCCTGTCTCCGTTGTGACGCCCTTTAAGCCCTGCTGTTTGGCGTAGTAAGCCTGCGTAATGGCAGAGTTGAGCTTATGGCTGCCGGAGGTGTTGCCGCCCTCAAATTTATAATATATCTTTGCCGGTGTTCCGAGTGCCTTTTCCAGCGCATAAGCCCTGTAGAGCGGCGACGGGCGGAACATTTTGTAATATTCTCTGACTTCCTCCGGTATCTCGATAAAGCGATCCTTGACATTCAGCTCCTGTTTAACGAGCTCAGTACAGAAAACGGGCGTCAAGTCAGACTCAATAACAGGCTTCATAGTCCCGGGGTTCAGCATCGGCCTGTGGTCAGTTTTCATGTCGGCGCGGACGTTATACCACGCTTTCGGAATTTCCTCTTCACTTAAGGTGATTCTGTACGGAATTTTTGACATTGTTTTTTTCTCCTTTCATTTTTTGTGAAACTTGCTGTGAAACTTGCTGTGAAACTTGTTTCACTGGAGACAGAAAGGTATAAAAATGCCCCTGTCTCTGCTGTCATGCAGGGACAAGAGCTAAAACTCCTGCGGTACCACCCGGCTTGATGTGTTTCCACATCCACTCTATGCACACTAAAAATATGTGCCGGCATTTTGTAACGAAGCGCCAGCTCCGTCTCCCCTACTCAACAGCCGCAGCGCAGCAATCTTTCAGTTTGCCCTCCCGGACCCATTCGCCGCTTCTTCCGCACCGCATTTCCACCAGCAGCGGCTCTCTAAATCGGTTTCGAAACAGTTACTTGCTTCCAGTCAACAGTTTATAGATTATATTATATTCAAATTATACGCAGGAATTTCAATATGTCAAGCGTTATTTCTATTAACAGGTTGGCTGCAATAAATATTTATATGTTGTCTTTGTCCGTTTTTCAATTTATAATATATAAGGTTGCAATTATCATTCGCTCTAACAGTAACTATAAGGAGGTCACGATATGTACCAGGAGTATTCACAATCTGCAGCTATTATTTTCGGGTGGGGCGCTGTCTCCATCCTTGGAGAAAAGGTCAAAGAGCTCGGCTGTAAAAAAGCCATGTGTGTTATCGATAAGGGCATTGAGGGGACGGGCATTCCGGACAAGGCGATTAAAAGCCTGAAGGACGCGGGTATCGGCGTTGTTATTTTCAGCGGCGTCGTTGCCGATCCGCCTGTTGAGGTGGTTGACCTGGGCGGCGACCTGGCTAAGAAAGAAGGCGTGGACTGCCTGATCGGAATCGGCGGCGGCAGCAGCATGGACACGGCGAAAGCGATCTCCATTCTCCTGACAATGCCCGGCATAGCCAAGGATTACATCCTTGCCAAGCCGGTCCGTTACGATACGAAGACGCCGGTTATTCTCGTCCCGACGACCGCCGGTACGGGCAGTGAGGTCACATCCGTCTGTATTATCTCGCGCCCGGACATCAACGCAAAATGGAGCGCCTTTGTCAATACGACATACGCCATTGTCGACCCGGAGATGACGCTGACACTGCCCAGGCGCGAGACAGCCAACACGGGCCTGGACGCCCTGGCTCACGCCGCGGAGGCGATGACAAGCCTGGATTGTAACCCGCACAGCGACCTTTTCGGTGAGGCGGCGATACGCAAGATCGCAAAGTATCTCGTTATCGCATACAACGAGCCGAGTAATGTCGAGGCGCGCACGGAGATGATGCTCGCCGCGAATTTCGCGGGACTCGCGTTTAACCAGCCGCTGACGCATGTCGGCCACGCCGCGGCAGACGCGATGTCCGGCCATTTCCACACGGCGCACGGTTACGGCTGCGGCATCTGTCTCCCAGCCGCCATGAAGATCTCCGGGCCCGCCGTACCGGCGAAAATGCGCGTCATAGCCGACGCCCTGGGCGTGTCTCTGAACGGCTCAGAAACAGGCGAACAGCTGGGGAACCTTGTCGCGGACAAAATCAGGGAGCTGATGCGCGCGGTCAACATTAAATCGCTGAAGGAATCAGGCTTTGCGCGCGAAGATGTGCTGAGCTTCGTCCCGGACGTCGTTTCGAGCCACCTGTGTAATCACTGCCCCGTGAAAATCACAGACGAGGTGGCCTATAAAGTCCTGGCTGATATCTACGACAGCTACCAATAATAATATCAAGTACGAAAGCGGCTGAGGAATTAACCTCAGCCGTTTTTATATATCATTATAAAGGTCTTTCCCTCAGAGCAAAGCCAAATTAATCGACATCCTCGGCAACTGTCTCGGGGGGGATATCGAGCTGCTGGGGATGGCGCATAAAGCTTTTCATGTATTTCACCGATTGCGCGAAATAAAAGCCGTCGGTAATGCGGTCATCCATCGTCAGGGTATAATCGACATATTTCTTTTCAGCAACCGTTCCGTCCGACTGCGTTTCAAACGTCCTGCGCTTCGTGCCGAAGGCGAGAAACAGCGGGATGTTGCCGAAATTATATAAATGGTGCGCTACCGGCTGTATGCCGATTGAGCCCAAGTCGGTTACAAATAAAGAGCCGTGGAAGGGACTCGCTTCAACGAGCATATTCGGCAATATCCCGAAATAATCGAAAATATTAAGGATAAAAACAAGGAATTTCAGGATCAGCCGCGGTATCTTCATCAGCGTGATGGCAAGATCATCGGTATCTGTCACCTCATTATTTGCTTTGATTTTGTCAACCTCGGCGTTTATTTTATGATAGATATCCGTAATGGTATCGCTCGGGTTCAGCTTTACTTTAATTGACGTTTCGGTCGCCTTTGTTGACATTGCCAATTTGACAATCATGATAACCTCAATAACGTTGCGCGCGTATATCCTCTGCCCCGCTACAAATCGGTTAAAGCCGGGCTTTTGGCTGACAACACGGACATAGGAGGCAAGAAAGACGTGGAGCATACCCATCCCCGGGTAGCCTTCCGTCCTCTTTTTCTTAAGGAACCTGTCAATTTCAGTGATTTCCACAGTGTCTGAATAGCTGTTGTTGGCGTCATTTTTTGTTTTCATGACAAATGGGGCTAATTTTGTAAACGAGTCGATTGAGCGGAGAAGCCGCCCGTCTTTTCTGTCACCGAAACGTCTTTTTCTTTTTTCCATATAGACAACCATTCCTTTTAGCACTGATGGTTTAATAATAAATGAATTATCCCGAACATGCAATAAAATATTTTAAGCCGGTGAAATACGTCACCGGCTTAAAATTAACGGCATAATTTAAAGTGTTGTTGGGAGCGAATCGTCATTAAATACCCAGTCACGCACATTCGTGACAACAAAGACGTCTTTCCGGACACGGCTGATGACTTTAGCGATGCCGGCGTTTATGATCAGCCTTCTGCACATCGTGCAGGGCGTCGTGTTTTCGACATAATCCCCTGCTGCCGCTTCCATGCCGACGAGATAGAGGGTGGAACCAAACGTATCTCTGCGCGCGGCTGAGATAATCGCATTGGCTTCGGCGTGGACGCTGCGGCACAGCTCATACCGCTCGCCGCTGGGGACTTTCAGGTTTTCTCTCGTGCAGTAGTTGAGGTCGTCGCAATTTTTCCTGCCGCGCGGCGCGCCGTTATAACCGGTGGCGATAATTTCATCATTATGTACAATAATCGCGCCATACTTGCGGCGCAGACACGTTGACCTTTCCATAACAGTTTCGGCAATATCGAGATAGTAGTTTTCTTTTTCCTTGCGTTTCATGCTCATAACCTCCATACGACATTCAACTGTCTGATTTGCTAGTATTATACATTTTACTTCATTATCGGTCAAGCTGATATGTTCTCTAAATATTCTGAATATTTTCATTCATTAGTACCATATCTGCCAAGCATCACTGTAATCTTCACAATATCTTGAGGTCAATTGGAACGTATTTGTTTATATGGGTGAAATGAAAAAGTTAATTTCAATTTGTAAAGCGCGTCAAATATTCAAATGCCTATTGCTTTTTACATGCCGGTGTGCTAGTATACCAAAGTGCTACATGCGCCTGTAGCTCAGCCGGATAGAGTG
>DBTM01000031.1 GCA_002307055.1 Clostridiales bacterium UBA1316 | reverse complement strand
CGCGGCGACTGGCGCATGCCCAGCGACGCCACAGCCGCCACCTGGCTGCGCGAATTAAAGGTTGCCGCCGAAGAGCTAAAATCCGGGACATTATAGAAAAACGGAGGGCGATTCATGAATCGCCCCTACAAAATATGTTGTTTATGCAGTCGTTTTCCGTACCGCGTAGGGGCCTCCCGCCTTCGGAGGCCCTTCTTTTGCGGTGCGCGTAATAAATATGGAATGCCGAAGGCGGCGTCCCCCACGAACGTTATTCCACCAACCCCAACAAATACCCATACCCGGCATTCTCCATCTCTTCCTTGGGGATGAACTTCAGCGAAGCGCTGTTGATGCAGTAACGGAGACCGCCCTTGTCCTTCGGGCCGTCGTTAAAGACATGGCCGAGGTGGGCGTCACCAGTGCGGCTCCTGACCTCGGTGCGGGCTCTGAACAACGAGTTGTCCGCTTTTTCATGGACAGCATTCGGGTCAATCGGTTTACTAAAGCTGGGCCAGCCGCAGCCGGACTCAAACTTGTCCGCCGATGAGAAGAGCGGCTCGCCCGTTGTGATGTCGGCGTAGATACCGGGCTTATATTGATTCCAGAATTCGTTTTGAAACGGCGGTTCTGTCGCGCTTTTCTGCGTCACATCATACTGCACCGGCGTTAAAGCCGCGCGCAGCTTTTCTTTTTCAGGTAACGGATACTGAGACGGATTGACGACAGCCGATGATGCCTTTATAAGCTTGTCTTGGCCGACATGGCAGTATCCGCCCGGGTTTTTATCAAGATATTTTTGGTGATAATCCTCAGCGGCATAAAAGTTGTCCAGCGGCTTGACCTCGATGGCGACCGGCTTATCCAGCTTCTTCTGGAGCGCCGTTATAGACTGCTGAATCACCGGTAAATCACCGGCATCGGTGTAATAAATGCCGGTTCTGTACTGAACGCCGCGGTCACCGCCCTGTCGGTTTACCGCGGTCGGGTCAATCGCTTCATAAAATAAAGACAGCAGGAAATCAAGAGGAACAATACGCGTGTCATAAACGACTTTGACAGTTTCGGTATGCCCTGTTCCATGGCGGCAGACCTCTTCATACGTGGGTTTTTGCGTCGTCCCGTTGGCATACCCGACCTGTGTCTGCGTCACGCCGCGCACCGACGCGAGGTATTTCTCCGCCCCCCAAAAGCACCCGCCCGCCAGATAAATTTCAGCCATAATATCATTCCTTCCTGCTTCTTTTAGCTCAGCATTAGTATATCCGTTTTATGCGGTTTGAACTGCAACCGCGTCCTCTGCTTTTGGCGGCTTAACAAACAGGAGAAAGATAAGCGCCAGAATAAAGCTGATGACGGAGTATTTAAATAAAACGCCGTAACCGAGCTTGTCGATCAGCAGCCCGATGAGCGGCGGAGAGACTAAGGAGGCCAAGGAGGAAAAGAGATAATAAAAGCCGGTGTAGGTACCGGTATTTTTCTTATCTGCCATGCTGGTGACAAACGGATACGAATTGATCATAATCAGCGCCCAGCCGACTCCGGCTGGAATAAACAGGTATCCGATAACGTTGAGATCAATTGTAAAGATGATTGCGCCGAAAACAAGCATCATGACGACGATACCGACGAATATGGTTTTCTTTTTCCGAATATGGTATTTGTCTTGTCGCTCAATCGCCCGGCCAGGGGCTGGATAAAAATGCTTAAATAATGGTCGACGGTCATCAGAAAACCGATCAACCAGGCTTTTTCGATAAAATGATGAAGGAATACCGGCACAAAGGCATCATAAAGTGTTGTGTACAGCATAATTGCCATGAATCCAAAGCCGAGGATAAAAGTCTTTTTATAATTCAACTTATTTATGAGGCCCAACTTTCGTCAATTATCGCGGTATCTCCATAATCTCATATATTTTTTTAAAATCAAGATGCTCGCGAAGGGACTGCGCCAGTATATTGTATTGATTATCCTTATGTTCGTCAAATGTCAGCCCTTCGTCGAAGCTGTCGGGTAAGCCTTTATGCCGCAGCAGCATCCTGACAAGGGCAATGCCGAACGCGTTGTCGAACAAGCCGTGGAGATAGCTGCCGAAGATATGCCCAAGGCTGGTGCCATCCATTGCGCCGCCGGATAATTCAGCAAAAGCGGATGCGCTGTCTGACAGTACTGTTTTGCCCATATGGATTTCGTAACCGCTGATCTCATGCCCTGACAGAGGGCCGAAGAAACCGGCCTGCGGCAGGACGTGTCCTGTGACGCGGGTCCGAATCTTTTTATGCTCAAACACCGTATCGGCGGGTAAGAGGGCCATACCCCGCATTTCTCCGCCGTCCTCGACAAAGTCCGGGTCGCTCAGTGTACGCCCGAGCATCTGATACCCGCCGCAGATACCGATAATGGGCGTTCCGCCCGCGGCCAGCGTTATAATAGATGCCTCCAGGCCGTTTTGGCGCATCCAGTTCAAATCGCCCATCGTATTCTTCGTGCCGGGTAAAATGACGAGATCAGGGCTTTTGAGGTCTTCCGCTTTTTCTACATACCGCAGACCGACGGGGGAGAGCCGGGATAACGCGTTAAAATCAGTAAAGTTTGATATTCTCGGCAGGCGGATTACGGCAATATCGAGCGGTTTTCCGGTTGTTTCAGTTGTGAGCCGCTCCGAAAGGCTGTCCTCATCGTCAAGATCAAGCTCCAGATATGGTATGACGCCGAGGACGGGAATGCCGACGAGCGCTTCGAGCTTTGCGAGACCGGGCTTTAGAATTTCAACATCACCGCGGAATTTGTTGATGATGATGCCCTTGAAGCGGGCTTGCTCGTCCGGTTCAAGCAGCTTCACCGTACCATACACACTCGCAAAAACCCCGCCGCGGTCAATATCGGCGACGAGTAGAACAGGGGCGTCGGCAATCTTTGCCATGCCCATATTAACGAAATCTTCCCGATTCAGATTAATCTCAGCCGGGCTGCCCGCGCCTTCGATGACAATAATATCATTTTGTGCCGCAAGTGTTTGGTAAGATTTTATGACGACCGGGCGCAGCTGCGCCTTGTAATCATAGTATTTACCGGAGGACATTGTGCCGGACACCTCGCCGTTGACGATGACCTGACAGCCCATATCATTTGTCGGTTTTAAAAGGATGGGATTCATGAGGACGGACGGCTCAATCTTCGCAGCTTCCGCCTGCATGACCTGTGCCCGGCCCATCTCAAGCCCCTCGCTTGTAATATAGCTGTTGAGTGCCATGTTCTGGCTCTTATAAGGTGCGACCTTATACCCGTCCTGCACAAAAACACGGCAGAGACCTGCCGTCATCAGGCTTTTTCCGCTGTTGGACATGGTTCCTTGTATCATAATTGGTTTTGCCATTTATATCACCTTAATCAATAGATTATCGATTGCTGATTATCGCAGTCAGCGCGTCAATCAGCTTCGTGTTTTCGCTGTGCGTCCGTACGGCGATACGGTAATATCCCGCCGTCAAGCCTTCGTAATTGCCGCAGTCACGGATAAGGATTCCCAGTTCCCGCAGTTCCGATATAAGCGCGTGTATCTCCGTATAAAAGAAAATATAGTTGGCTTCACCGCCGAGCGTCTCGATGCCGAGACTTCTTAATTCACGAAAAAGAAATTCCCGCTCGGCTTTGACGAGCGTACGCGCTTGGGCGACATAGTCATCCTCACCGAGCGCGGCGAGTCCTGCGGCCTGCGCCAGAGAGGATACTGCCCAGGGCTGGCCGGCATTTCTCATTTCCTCAAGCAGCTGTATGTTCTGTGTCATGCAGTACCCGAGGCGGACGCCTGCCATACCGTAGAGCTTTGTGAAGGCGTCCAGTATGAGCAGATTGCTGTATTCCGGGAGCTTGGGCTTTAAAGAATGCTGTTCCGGCTCGTCCAGAAAACCGTTGAAGCATTCGTCAACAATGAGCAGTGTCCCGCTTTTGTTGCAGGCTTTCAGAATGCGGTCAAGCAGGCTGGGCGTAACCGTCAAGCCTGTTGGGTTGTTCGGGTTGCATATAAAAAGCATATCAATTTCCGGGGTAATGCGGGCAAGAAGACTTTCGGTAGCGGCAAAGTCTTCTTCTTTTAGAAGAAGATGCTGACGAACCGCGCAACCCGCTGCCTCAAGCGCCAGCGCGTATTCGGCAAACGTCGGCGCGGTGATGAGGGCGGTTTTCGGCTTTTTGGCAAGCGCGAGGCGGAAAATTAAGTCGGCAGCGCCGTTGCCGCATAAGAGCCGCTCCGTCGGAACACCGATTTTTTGAGATAAGGCTGCGCGCAGCCTGCGGCATAGCGGGTCGGGATATTTATCCGCATGTGCGGCGGCTTCAAATATCGCCGCGGGGACGCTTTTTGGTATACCCAGCGGATTGCAATTAGCCGAGAAGTCGAGCGGTTCCCTGCCGCGCTCTAATTTATAGCCCTCGATATCACCGCCGTGAATTAAAGCAGCCACAGGAGCACCCCCTTGATAATTATGCAGAAAAATAAGAAAATGATTGCTGTCGCAAACAGCAGGCGGTTTGCGCGCTTGATATCGTCGATTTCAATCGGGCGGTCATCGTCGCCGATCGTTGGCTTGTGTACCAATTTGCCAAAATAATAATTGTCGCCGCCGAGCCGCACGTGCAGCGCGCCCGCGCAGGGGGCTTCCGTATGAGCCGAATTGGGACTTTTATGGTTGAGTCTGTCGCGCTTGAAAATGCGCCACGCGTTCCTGCCGTCGAATTTTATGAGATATGCCGCCAGAACCATAAACAATCCGGCGAGGCGCGCTGGGATTAAATTGACGGCGTCGTCGAATTTAGCCGCGGCTCTGCCGAAATTCAGATATTTGTCGTTTTTATACCCGACCATACTGTCCATCGTGTTGACGGCTTTATACAGCATACCCAGCGGCGCTCCGCCGATGGCGGTATAGAGTAGAGGTGCGATAATGCCGTCGCCTGTATTCTCCGCGACCGTTTCAACGGCGGCGCGGGTGACGCCGCCTTCGTCGAGGGACGCTGTATCGCGCCCGACGATCTCGGCGACAGCGAGGCGCGCGCCAGAGAGGTTTTGCTCGTTCAGCGGTTTATAAACAGTCAGGCTGGCCACCTGCAGCGAACGCAGCGACAGGCACTGCCATATGAGGATACTTTCGACAGCAATCCGCAGGTAAACAGAAACAAGCTGGCATAATACCAAAATACCGGTACTCACACCAAGCGAAATGACGCACATAAAAATAACGAGAAAAACACCGCCGGTCCGCTCGCCCTTTTCTGTTTCCGGGAAAAGGCGGCGTAAAAAGTGTTCAAAAAACGGGATCAGCTTACCATAACCCAAAACAATATGCGGCCATCCGATTGGATCGCCGATGAGCAGGTCAAGTGTAAAGCCGATGACGAGCGCAATGAGAGATAACATAAGATTCCTCCTATCTCTGTATCATGTTGAATTCCGCCGCTGCTCTCACAAAATTTTCCGCAAATTTTGGATTGCCGTAGAAGTATAGATGCGGGAAACCGGCAAACAGTGTGCGGGTAGCAGCGACGCAGGGCCATTCCTGACCGTTGGGCTTTCGCGCCGCGCAGACGCCGCCGGTGACTGATGAATCCCAGTAGTGGAATTCGTGCGCTGGAATTGTATCACCGGCAGAACAGAGGACATTGTCTTCCCGCGCTGTCAAGTGAATATAGCCAAAGCGCTGGAGGCTGCCTGTCTTATAACTGCGGCCTTCGACGACGCCAGCCATTGGATACGATGTGCCGCTGTTATCCTCGAGCGACTGGTGTAGATACATATAACCGCCGCATTCGGCAAATGTGGGTAAACCGCTGGTTATCGCTTGGCTGATACTTTGAAGCATCGGTTCATTTTCGCTGAGTGTCTGGGCATATAGCTCGGGGTAACCGCCGCCGAGATAGAGCCCGCTCACACCCTCCGGCAGCACGCAATCATGCAGCGGACTGAAGGGGATGATTTCCGCTCCGTATCGCTCCAAAAGGGTAAGGTTGTCCGCGTAATAAAAGCAGAACGCCGCATCCTGTGCGACAGCAATACGCGGTTTAATACTGAACGATAATTCAATATAATCTAAATTACCTTCTATAAACGATGCAGATGCAGCGATTTTGAGCAATAAATCGAGATTAAGGCATTTTTCAGCCTCTTCTCCGAGACGATCAAGCTTCTGCTGAAGATTCATGATTTCCCCGGCAGTGATAAGCCCCAGGTGTCGGCTCTCGATCGAACAGTCCTCGAGCCGGGCGAAGTACCCCAGCATCGGGAGGCCGGTTTCGCGCTCCAAAGTATCCTCCAGCATCTCATAAAGATGTTTTGAACAATCGTTCAATATAACACCGGCGATATGGCTGTCTGCTCTGAAATCCATGAAACCCTTAATCGCTGCCGCAATTGACAGAAATGCACCGTAGGCGGACACAACGAGGATAGCCGGTGTGTTGGTAACAGCGGCAAGCGCGTAACTGCTGGCTTCAGTCCCTGTCCCAGACCCGTCGTAATAGCCCATAACACCTTCAATAACAGCGATGCCATGACCGGCGGCGTGCTCACACATGAGCCCCCTGACCGTATCCTCCGGTGTGAAAAATAAATCAAGATTATAGCTCGGTATGCCGAGTACCGCTTTGTGAAACATCGGGTCGATGTAATCCGGGCCGCACTTAAAGCTGACAGGAGACAACCCGCGTTTATTGAACGCCGACAGCAAAGCCAGCGTCAAGGTCGTTTTACCGGTTCCGCTCGACGGCGCTGCGATCATAAATCTCGGTATGCTTGCCATAATTTCACCTCATTCTTCATACAAAAATAAACACCTCTCCGGGACGGAGAGGCGTGAAAAAGCAGTTACTTACGTGCGAAAGCTTGCCTCACAGAATTCATAACGCAGATTTTGCAAAATAAAATTTGCTTCGTGAATTTTGCCAAGTAAAATTTGCTTCGCAAATTTTGCTTTTCACCCCGGCTGAAAATCCCGTCAACCCGTGAAACTTATCATTGCGCATGTATTCTGGCTTGAGCGTCATGGCTGTGTTTCGCCTTCCCATGTAAGCCAAAAGGCTTTTCACAGTGACCGAGGGCTCAAACGACCCCCAAGAAACAAAGCTGGTACTCTTACAGCGGCGGCTCCGCGCGGGAATTTCACCCGACTTCCTAAACCGCGTAATGTGCTTTTTATAAGCCCGCGGTTTAACGCAATGACATGATATTTGTGTTTATGTTAAAGGGAAAACATTGATTTGTCAATAGAACCCGGTTAAAAAGAGCTTTAGAACGCCTGATCGTTCCAGCAATTGTAATATTCGGCAGCTGGTGTATAATTCTATCAGCGTTATTTATATGACAATCAGAATTCCGAGAGGATGAAACACAATGATTCAAATCGGCTTTATCGGATACGGCAGTATGGGAAGCATGCTGCTGCAGGGCTTCATCAAATCAGGCGTTATTACCCCGGAAGAAATTATAATATCAACCCGGACAAAGAGTAAACTTGAGGATATTAAGAATAAATACCCGGGGATAAACACCGCAAATAACAATAGTGATGCTGCTAAAAACGCCAAATACATTTTCGTATGTGTCGAACCGCTCACTGTTAAAGAGGTACTCGCAGAAATTAAAGATTCGCTGAGTTCCGAGAGCGTCATTATTTCGATTGCCGGAACTGTATCAATTAAAAATATCGTTGATTTAACGCGTACAAAGGTCGTCAAGCTGATTCCCAGCCTAACCTCTGAGGTTTCAGAGGGTATTTCATTGGTTTGTTATAATGAACAAATCACGGATGAAGAAGCAACTTACATCGAAGCCCTCTTAAACGGCATCAGTCGAGTGAAAAGAATTAAAGAGGATGATTTTGGTCTGGCCACCGAGCTGACAAGCTGCGCTCCGGGCTTCTTTGCGGCGATTCTAGATGAGTTCGTACAGTCAGCCTTACGGCAAAACAGCGCATTAAGTCAAAAAGATATCGAAGATATGGTTATTCAGACATTTTACGGCACGGCGAAGGTATTAACCGAGCAGCACATGAGCTTTAGCGAAATGGTTCGGCGCGTCGCGACAAAAGGCGGCATTACCGAAGAAGGCGTTAAAGTGTTTAACGCAGAATTGCCGGAAACCTTCGACAAAATGTTTGAAGTGACACTTAATAAACACTGAGTTATCAGCGAATTGGTAAATAGAGATTTTGGCGCGCGTTAACTGTTCTTTGCTTATATAATTGTTGCGAAAACCAATTAATAACAGGAAAAGGAGGTGAGTGGGTGAATAATTATAATAAAAATAAGCAGCACTTAGATGATAATAAACAATTGATGATGTCAGGTGATTTTAATGCCAGGCTCTGGTTGCTGCGCCTTGCAATACTAGCAATTAATATAATACTGATAGCAATATTATTTGGTACCGCACGTGCAGCCTCAGCTGTACTTATTTCCGGGCCAAATGACACATACGCCAATATGCTGATACCAATTATCGGAATTATTCAGACTATCGCCGCGTTTGTTATCTCGTTTATGAAGTTTAAAGGCTCGAAAATTATTGCAATAATACTCGCAATAACCGGAACTATTACCTTTATGCTTAAACTGGCTGGGATTATCGGATAATACGCAGGAAATGACAACCAAGAGCATACACCTCTGCGTTGTAATGGCTTAACAACGCAGCTTTCAGCAGTCAAAAATAAGAGGCCTTCAGACTTGCGTCTAAAGGCCTCTTGTTTTGTGATAGTGTCAGTAGCTCTTTTCCTGCGCGAGATTTCCGCCGAATTTTTCGCGGAGATCGTCCCAGGTGTAGAAGATGTTTCTCTGGTGCATATCCTGACGCTGCTCGTCGGTGTAGCCGAGCTCCTTGAGGATTTCGTCGCTGTGCTCGCCGAGGAACGGGCCTCTGGCATATTTGCGCTTTTCAGCGCCCACGAGGCTGACGGGCTGGCGGACCATGGCGCGCTCGCCGGTGAGGTACTTGACATTTTCGAAAGCGCCGATAGCCCATGCCTGTTTGTCCTCGAGGACTTCGTCCCAGACCTGCGCAACGGAGTGGGGGATATCGGCTTTAACGAGGATTTCGCTCCATTCAGCGGCTGTCTTCTGGGCGAAGGCTTCCTCAACAATGGCGATAAACTCGGCGTGCAGCTTGTTTTCGGTGATGCTCTTCATTGTGTAGCGCGGGTTCCCGACGAGCTCGGGATGGCCGATGAGCGGCATAAACTGCGGGTAGAAGATATCGAACGGCGGCATGGAAAGCTGGATAAAGCGGCCGTCTTTACTCTTATAGGTGTTGTTGAACGGGTTTTCGGCGACCTTGCGGCTTGTGGGGTATTTCGTCCCGAGGTCCTTATACTGCGCGGCCTGGATGGCGATGCCCTGGGTCCAGATGGCGCTGTGGAGCAGGTTGATTTCGACCTTATCGCCCTTGCCGGTTTTTTGCGCGTTGAAGAGCGCGACCATGATACCGGCAGCCAGAAACATACCGGTTGTGTGGTCACCAATACCGGGGATGAGGTTAATCGGCTCGGTACCCTTTTGGTATGAAGTGCCCAGCAGACCGCTGCGCGCCCAGTAAGACGTAAAGTCGTAGCCGGGCAGATTGCAGTCGGGGCCGACCTCGCCGTAACCGGTAAAGGAAGCGTAAACGAGCTTCGGGAACTTGTCCTTCAGACTCTCGTAATCCAGTCCGAGCTTGGCAATTGCCTGAGGACGCCAGTTGGTGATGAAAATGTCCGTTGTCTCGAGAAGCTTAAAGAGTACTTCTCTGCCTTCGGGTGCTTTGAGATCAAGAATCAGGCCGCGCTTGTGGGCGTTTTCGAGGTCCCAGGTCGTGTTCTCATAAGGTGTGGCCAGACGACCCTCGGACGCGCCGTTGAAACGGACGACATCGCCGCCCTTCGGCTCAATTTTTATGACATCCGCGCCGAATTCGGCAAAAAAGCGCGCGCAGGCGGGTGCACCGATGAAGGTACTCATGTCAATGACCTTAATGCCCGCAAGTGGACTTTGCATACTCATCTTTAGTTACTCCTTTTATGGGTGATTTCTTGCAATCTATATCTGACAATGATTTTATTGTACTATATCATAAATGTCAATCGTCGAGTTCGCCATATTTAATCTCTTGTTATGCCTCGTATTATGACGCCGGGTAATTATTGACGACTTTTTTATTGCACGAAGACATCGAACAGTCCCCTGCCGTTTTATAAGCGCATTGCTTGAAGTGCTGATACTCGTCGGTGCAATTATAATTGTAGTAGCTGCCGCCAGATAACTGCGCTGATGTTACACGGCAAGCAAGCGCTTTGCCGCGTGAAACGAAAATGCTGTTTATAAGTTCGAGTATAAACACCAGCCTTTAATAAAATGTAGCAAATTTCAGATGCCGGCATACTATACCACGAGCCTTCAGCAGCATAATTGATCTCAACGGTAATTATTTGTAATCGTCAAAATATTATATAATATGCATAAATAACTCTAAGCAAACGCGCTGCTTTTTGTTAATATAGAAGATTATTTTTTATTAAATAAAATAATGTTGAAAACATTTACATGCGGGGCTATATTTAAATTGAAGTTAATAAATCTCGGTAGGTGAGGCTACCGCGAGGATATGGATTGCTGCCGCGAAGGGTTGGAGACAACCATAGCTGGTCAACAGGATTTGTCGAATTTAAGGCATAACCTAACGCAATTTCACCGCCTTGCGAAGCTAAAGCTTGAACGGGTGCCTGAAGGTTTTATGATCTTCGCCTGTTTGAGTATGGCGGAGATTTTTTATTTCACATTTCTGTCATTCAGGAGGTTTCATTTAAATGGACGCAGACCCTAGTTATCGAAGTATGGCAATAATAAAATACGGAGGGGTTTTTGTCTGATTACCGAATTGTAAGAATATGCAATTTGCGATTAGATTTTAAATACATGTCAAGAATCCTTCCGTAGACAAATGGAGGGATTTTTTATGTTAAGAGAAACAACGTTCTATTTAAGCCGTGTTCTCGGGAAGAAGGTTTTCACAAAAGCCGGTAACCTCATTGGGACGCTCGCCGATATCGCCGTTAATTTCGAGGCGGCAATGCCTCAGGTTGCGGCGCTTATCCTGAAAAGCGGCCATAAAGAAGTGATTGCCGATTATATTAATTTCAGCGTCACCGAAGAAAAGGGCCAGTACAGCTTTCAATGCACCGACCTTATTATCTGTTCAAGCCTCCCGGAAAACACGCTTATGCTGAAAAAATACGTCCTTGACAGGCAGCTTGTCGATATCAACGGGCGCAAGCTCGTACGGGTCAACGATTTACGTCTGGCTGTTATGTCTGCGGGTACCTTTCTTGTGGCTGTTGACGTGGGCTTTGAGGGCTTCATGCGGCGTCTGGGTGTCGCCAAGCCGCTGAAGAGCCTATTAGGGCTGTTTAACATTGCGATGCCGGGTAAATTTATCCTGTGGGACGAGGTTGAAACTGTCGACATCGGACATGCGGGCATCAAGCTCAATAAACCCTATTCCAAGCTCGAAACACTGCATGTATCAGACCTCGCCGATATTCTTGAGGATATGGATATCAAGATGCAGGCGGAGGTATTCTCCTCCCTGGATGACGAAAAAGCCGCCGATGTGCTTGAGGAACTCGAGACAGAAGCACAGATCACGGTACTGGAGAGCCTGTCGGTTGAAAAAGCCGCCGATCTGCTTGAAATGATGCCGGCTGACGAGGTCGCTGATATCCTTGAAGAGATGGAAGAGGAAAAGGCGGAAGAGCTGCTCCTGGAGATGGAAAGAGAATCGTCCGACGAGATCCGCGAGCTCATGGAATATGAGGACAATGAAGTCGGCAGCATCATGACGACAGACTTTATCGCATATAAAGTCAGCATGACAGTCAGCGATGTCATTACCGAGCTCAGGCGGTTAAAGCCGGAGCCAAGCTCTATCTACTATCTGTATATTGTAGACGAAAAGGAAAGACTGACAGCGACCGTGTCTCTGCGTGACCTGGTCGTTTCCGAACCCGATACAAAAATCGATGAAATTATGAATACGAAGATGATTTATGTCAAAGATACCGATGAAATAGAGGAAATCGGTGATATCATCTCTAAATACAATCTGCTTGCCGTCCCCGTCGTTGACAAGGACATGGAGCTTCTTGGCATGGTCGTTATCGACGATATCGTCTATAACCTCCTCAGAGCCAGGAGGAGAAAGATCTGATGGGGTATGAAAAATGACAGCTATCGTCAACAGCGTTAAAAAGAAAAGCATCTGGCGCAACATCGCATTATTTCTCGCCATCCTCGGTCCCGGCATCATCACCGGCAGCGTTGACAACGATGTCGGCGGCATCACGACCTATTCGGTCGCCGGCGCGCTTTTCGGATATAAGCTCATCTGGACGCTTATCCCTGCGTTTGTCGTGCTTTTTGTCACGCAGGAGATGAACGCGCGCATGGGCATCGTCACCGGTAAAGGCCTTGCCGATTTGATCCGTGAAAATACCGGCGTTAAAATTACTTTTTTCATCGTCATCTTCCTGCTGGGTGCGGACATCATGAACACCATGACGGAGTTTTCCGGCGTAGCAGGCAGTATGCAGATTTTTGGAGTCAGCAAATACATTTCGGTTCCAATTGTCGCCGTCGGTGTCTGGTTCATCGTCGTCAAAGGCACCTACCGCGTCGCCGAAAAGATCTTTCTGATATTCTGCCTGGCGTTGTTTGTCTATGTCGCGGCTGCGCTTATGGGCAAGCCGGACTGGCACGCCATCGGGCAATCGATTATTAAGCCGCAGGTGGAAACAAGCTTCACCTATATAGCCACCGTCATCGGACTCATCGGTACGACAATCGCACCGTGGATGCAGTTTTATATGCAGTCCTCTGTCATTGAAAAGCAGCTTCGTATTAAGGACCTGAAGTGGTCGAGGATTGATGTTTTGGTCGGCTGTATCTGTACGATCGTCGTCGCGTTCTTTATCGTCATCTCCTGCGCGTCGACCCTTTATCCGAAGCATATCGAAATCACAGCGGCCAGTGATGCCGCCGCGGCCTTAGCCCCCGTCGCCGGAGCCCTGGCATCCCAGGTTTTCGCGTTCGGCCTTTTTGTCGCGTCCATATTTGCCGCCGTCATCCTGCCTGTCGCCGTGTCTTTCTACGTCTGCGAAGCGTTCGGCTACGAAGCGGGCATCGATAAAAGCTGGGATGAAGCCCCGCAGTTTTACTGGCTGTATACCGGCATTATTGCCATTTCGGCCGGCATGATCCTCATCCCCAACGCGCCGCTCATCCAGATATCTCTCTGGTCTCAGCGCATCAACGGTATCATGCTCCCAGTCGTCCTCATCTGCATGCTGCTCATTATCAACAAAAAAGAGGTCATGGGTAAATACATTAACAAGCCCATTACCAACATTATATCCTGGGCCACCGTTGTGATATTATTAGGCCTGACCGCGACGCTGGTCATCTCGATGTTTCAATAGATGAGCAAGTATTAAAGAGGTTCGATGATCTGTAATGATATCGAGCCTCTTCCTTTTTCTTTAAATAAATTAATGTACATTAAAACAAACACAGATTAATGCCCAACCTTTCTTTCTGTTTTAACACTGTATAGGCAGAACAATAAAAAACGCGGTAAAAGGGAGCAGCAATGGAAAAGCGAATAGCAGATGAATTCATCCATATGTATATGAATAAAGTATACGGCTTTTCTGTCTCGAAGACGTTTAACCTCGCAGAAGCGGATGAAATATGCTCCGAAATTATCTATGAGGTTTATTCTTCGCTTCTTAAAATACCGGAGCTGTATAACCCGGACGGATATGTATGGCGCATATCCGAGAATGTGTATTCCAAGTATGTCATGGCCAAAAAGCGTGAGGCGCACACGCCGATTGACGGTCTCGAAATTCCGGCGGAACCGGATTTTGAGGCAGAGGATGACTTGCAGCGGGAATATGCGGTCCTCCGCCGGGAAATAGCTTATCTGACAAAAACAAGGCGTGAAATTATTGTTCTGTTCTATTTTGAAAAGCAAAAGATTACAAAGATCGCTCGGACGATGAAGCTGTCCGAGGGCACGGTCAAATGGCATTTGAATCGTGCTAGAGATGAATTGAAAGAAGGTTTAAGAATGGAAAGAACAATCGGAAAACTCGGTATTGCCCCAATAAAATTCACAGGAATGGGCCATAATGGCAATCCCGGAAAGCTCGGCGGACCGGAAGCTTATATCACCGGCACAATTGAACAGAACGTTCTGTACAGCGTGTACTTTACTCCGAAAAATGAAAGTGAAATCTCAGACGAACTTGGGATAGCGCCTGTATATCTTGACGACATCATCAGCAAACTCGAGAATAACGGATTTTTAACCAGAGTGAAAAATGATAAGTTCACGACTTATGTAAACATCACACCTGCGACCTATTCCCTCGAAGCGGCGGAAAAGGAATATACATTGCAGCTTGAGATTGTTCGTTTATTGAAGGATGAATACGCCCCGCTTGTGCGTGAAGCTGCCGAAAAAATGGCGAACATATATCTCCCGGGCGGAAACCGCGCATTGTTGTACGCGACCCTGCTGACCTATTCGATCATGTTCAAAAGCCATTTTCACGGCGAGACAGCTGATTTGTCAAAGTATTATATCAAGCCGTCGGATGGCGGCGATTACATTGCAAACGCTTTCATGAATGCATCCAGAAATGACCCGGATTACACGCCGAAAATCCATATAAAAAATTATTGGATCTGCGGCAGCATGACGCGCGGTTCTGAAAAATATCCAGGCATCAGCTCGTGGTCTATTGACTCCGATTTGTCGGCGCGTGAAGGCAGTTGGAAGAACAATCTTGTTTCCGATTATGAGTACCTTTATGAATTTATCAGCGGCAAGCTCGATAAAGGCCTTGAAAACGCTGAGAAATATAAACGCCTCTATGATAGACGCTTTATCGGAATAGACGATAAAGTTCAGGTAATTGTGAGCGGTATCACTCAAAATGAGCTTTGCGCGGCATTACCTGAGTTCCCGGAAACGTTAAAAGCGAAGCTCGCGGAGTTTTCCGGTAAAGGCTTCGAAACGAAAAAGCAGCTTTTTCCGCCCCAGATGCATGACCTTGTCCGTGAAGAAACCAAAAGTGTTATCACATCGCAAACAGTGACGATGCTGCTCGATATGATGATGGAGAACAAAGAGCTTCCGGCTTTCACTGACACAGAGTGTGTGACACTTAATCTCATCATGTTCTCGGATAAACTGCCTAAATGACATAGGTGCTGTCTGCCTGCAGTTAGACTGAAGCAGAACAGCGCGCCGCACTGGTGCAAAACACTACAGTAGGGCAGACCTTGTGTCTGCCCTACCAGTGCGGTGTAACGCGGCACTAGAGGCAATCCTCAGTCCTCTTCGCGGACAGCTCCTTTCAAAAAGGAGCCGCTTATCCTGTCACCACTTCAGCTTTGTAAACGCCAGTATAATCAATATTAAGCCGCCGATCCAGGAAAAATCGATTTTTGTGATTCTTGTCAACAGCTTTCCCATCAGATAGCCGAGTGTTACGGCAAGGATGTTTGAAAGCAGAGACAAAAGGATCAGCTCTATGTAGTTGCCGGGAGCGAGGCCCCAGCCGAATCCGGCGGCGAAGCCATCGAGGGACAGAGCCAGCGCGAGATAAACGGCTTCCTTGACAGACAGGGTTTTTGACTGGTCGATATCTGCCTTTTCGCTGTCGGCGTAGACCGACAGGACAAAATTAATATCGAAAAGCTTCATTTTTATTTGGTTTTCGCAGCCGTCCTTTTTAGTGATAAAGCGCTTTAAAAAGCTCTCAAAGCTTTTAACAACGCCAATGAGCAGGAGCACCGCAAAAGAAAAAACAGACGAAATATTCTGGGAAATAATATTTTGAGCTGCCGCACCAATCCCTGTCGACAACGCCAGCACTGAGGTGCAGATGACGCTGATGACAAGGATGGTAACCGGCGGCATTTTTGTTTTATTCACGCCATAAGCGAGGCTTGCGGTGAAGGCATCCAGGCATAGTGCAGTCACCAACAATATTTGAAACATATATAGACAACCCCCTCAATATATTTTAGAGTAATAAATTTTGCTCTTGATGAACGCAAATAGGGGACGTGTATGAATCATCAAAACACAATGGAGCTTTTAGGCAGGATAAAGGGGCTTACCGAAAAGGATGTGCACCGCTCAAAAGAGCAGTACGGGGACAATGCGCTTGTTCGGGGGAAAAAGCACAGCTTTTTAAAGGAATTCATATCAAACTTCGGCGACCCGATCATCAAGATTCTATTGATCGCACTCGTCGTTAATATTGTCATTCGTATAAGGAATTTTAATTGGTATGAGACAATCGGAATCGCCGCCGCCATTCTTATTTCGACCTTTGTCTCCACCTTGTCGGAATATGGGAGCGAATCGGCTTTTGAAAAGCTACAGGAGGACGCGCTTAAAACGAAGTGCCGCGTTAAAAGAGCCGACGGGCTTGTTGAATTGCCGGTCAGTGATGTTGTGGTCGGGGATTATGTACTCCTGCAGCCCGGAGATCGTATTCCTGCAGATGGTATCATCACGAGCGGGGAGGTTTATGTCGACCAATCGCCCTTGAACGGCGAGAGCAGGGAGGTCGTCAAAAAACCAGGTGCTGAGCAGCCAACGGATGAGAATTGCCGGGATTTTACGAATAAAAGCAGGCTTTTCCGCGGCTGCATTGTCTGTTCTGGTGAGGCTATTATGCGCATTTTAAGCGTCGGAGCGAATACATTTTATGGTAAGCTTGCTCTTGACGTTCAGGAGGAATCACGGGAGAGCCCGCTGAAAGCCCGTCTCGGCAAGCTCGCTCAGTCCATCAGCCGATTCGGATATATCGGCGCGGCGCTCGTCGCTTTTGCCGACCTCTTTAATTCCATTGTCCTGAATAACGCCTCCAATATGGATGCCATCCTGCGGTGCCTGGACACGCCGAAGGTGCTCATGGGCTGTCTTGTTCACGCCGCCACGCTCGCTATCTCCGTCATCGTCGTCGCTATTCCGGAAGGCTTGCCGCTGATGATTACCATTGTCCTGTCGTCCAATATGAAGCGTATGCTCAAAGATAACGTCCTCGTCAGGAAGCTTGTCGGCATCGAGACGTCTGGTAACCTCAATATTTTATTTACGGACAAAACGGGTACGATCACGAAAGGGAAGCTGAAGGTCAATTGCTTTATTACCGGGAGCGGCACAAAGCTTGACGATTATTCTGAATTCCGAAAATCGGAGCTTGGCAGGCTCCTGAGAATATCGTGTGTTTATAATACCGGCGCATACATAAGCGGAGGCAGTGCTTCCACCGACAAAATGAGAACCGTCGGCGGCAGGCGTTCTAGCGGGGGAAAAATCCCCATCGGGGGGAACGCAACCGAGCGGGCGCTTTTAGAATTCGTCATGGAGGATAAGTTGAAGCAGGAAGATGTCAGAATTCAGTCGAGTATTCCTTTCAACAGCATCAATAAATATTCCAGTACTCAGATCAAGGGCGATTTCAATCTCACGCTCATTAAGGGTGCGCCTGAACTCATTTTACCGAATTGTTCTTTTTACTATGATACAGACGGCGTTAAAAGAGATTTTATAAATAAAAGCGCGCTGAAAAAGCTGATGAATGACATGGCTTCAGATGCCGCTCGGCTTTTAGCTCTTGCCGTAAGCGAGGAGGACATCAGTCCTGTCAGTCCGGGCAGAGAGATGACGCTTATCGGCATTGCCTGCATTCGGGACGAAATCCGGCGCGAGGCGGCGAAGGCGATTAAGGAGGTCTCAAACGCCGGTATCCAGGTCGTTATGATAACAGGGGACAATATGGAAACAGCTGAGGCTATTGCCCGGGAGATCGGCCTTATCAGGAGCGGCCAGGCAGACGCTGTTTTGACGAGCGACGCGCTGCAAAAAATGCCGGACATGGAGCTTAAAGCCGTTCTGCCGAAGCTGCGCGTTGTCGCGCGGACTGTGCCGTCGGATAAAAGCAGACTGATTGCGCTCTCTCAGGAGCTGGGGCTTGTCGCCGGAATGACGGGTGACGGCATCAATGACGCCCCGGCGCTTAAAAAAGCCGATGTCGGGTTTTCAATGGGGAGCGGTACGGAGGTTGCGAAGGAAGCCAGCGATATTGTCATACTGGATGATAATTTTTTATCTATTTCAAAAGCGATTCTGTATGGGAGAACGATATTTAAAAGCATCCGCAAGTTTATCATATTCCAGCTGACGATTAATTTGTGCGCAGTTGCTATCTCAATCATCGGGCCGTTCATCGGTATCAATTCGCCGATTACCGTTTTGCAGATGCTTTGGGTCAATATGGTCATGGATACGCTCGCAGGTCTCGCCTTTGCCGGGGAAGCACCGCTGAAGGAGTATATGGAGGAGCCGCCCAAACGCCGCGATGAGCCGATTATCAACCGATATATGTATAATCAGATTCTGATCAGCGGTATCTATATCACACTCCTATGCGTCCTGTTTCTGAAGCTGCCGGCCATACACTCTATGTATAGTCATGGGACAGGTGATGAATTCTTCATGACAGCCTTTTTTGCCATGTTTATATTTGCCGGTGTGTTCAACAGCTTTAATGCCCGAACGACGCGGCTGAATCTGCTCGCCCATATCTGGCAGAACAAAGGCTTCCTCACCATAATGCTGTTTGTAACGGTCATCCAGATTTTGATTATTTACTTCGGCGGGGAAATCTTCAGGACAACAGGTCTTCGGTACTCAGAGCTGCAGTTCGTGCTCATTCTCGCATTTTCGGTCATCCCCATCGATTTTATCCGGAAATCCTATTATGGCAGTACCCATAGAGGCAACGCGATATGACGGACGATGTGATTGGTTATACGAAAGCGGGCAGCCGCGCAGCCAACTCATTTATAGTATCCTCTGAATAAATCGATGCGGTTTCGTTTGTTCCCACAAGTTGACATAATGCGGATTAGCCATATTGGCTTCTTCCGGTTTGAAGGACCGGACATACTGCTGAAAATGCTTGTCGGGGCTGCTTTGCGGCCGTAACAAGCATTCCTTTTCTTGCAATGATGCATGGAATATAATAGAATCAGAAGCAACAAAACAGATAATTATGGAATAACTGAGGAGGAAATATCATGTCCATTTCTCAATATTTTGCTCTCGCGGGGATGGTCCAGCCTGCCGATATTAATATGAACCCGGAGGATGCGCATGCCCACGTTGTCACGATAGACGGAAGCTTTTATAAAGGCTGTATTTTCGGCGCTGCCTGTTGGCTTGTCAAAGACTTCAGCCGTGACTGCTTTTTAAACACACCTCGGATGAGCTGCTCATGTTCATCGGCAGCGATCCGAATGACCCCGAGAACCTGAACGCTGATATTGAGCTCTGGATTGAAAATGACAGGCTGACCTTCGATCGGACGAGCATTGTGTTTATCCCAGCCGGTGCCGCCCATGGCCGGGTTTCCGTCAGAAATGTGACGAAACCGATGCTCCATTATACGTGCCAGATGACGGCGGACCATTATGAAGAAATTCCGGCTATCGCAGCAGCCCACAAGGGCGCCTATGCCAATAACAGGGTTGAAAAATATGCGCCTGTCGATGGCAGGCTGCCCTCTGCGCCGGAAGGATTTCTGACACGCCTGCTTTGGATAGACGGCAAGAAGCTGCAAGGCGCGCCTTACCTTGAGGCTGTCTGGTTCCATACGACGAATGATACCGGCCCCGAAACGCATGCCCACGATTTTGACGAGTTTATTGGTTTCCTCGGTTCGGACGCCGCGCATCCCGAAGAGCTGAATGCGGAAATCGAGTTTTTAATTGGGGACGAAATTTATTCCTTTACGAAGAGCTGCCTTATTTATATTCCAAGAGGCGTCAAGCACAGCCCCATTCTTGTGCCCAAGCACAGCCGTTCCGTCATTCATTTCTCCGGCGGAAACGGCGGCGACTATAAAAGAGAAGGCTCCGGCAAATTTTAAAGTTTCAGCCAATTTTTATGTGCATATATGCATGATGAAGGGAAGAATTCAAAATTTAATCAACAACGCCGGCCTGATGTTCGGGGGCTGAAAAATGATTATATAGCCGGGGCTTTCTGTGCCCGCTGGTATATTTTCTATAAGGCTGCGAATTCTAAGGCTACGGGTGGTGATATAAATGCCGAAAACAGGTGTCGGCGTCTCTGTCATACGCAAAGAAGCAGCCAATAAGGTGACGGGTGACGCGAAATATACGGATGATTTTATTTCTGCCGGTATGCTGACGGCCAGAACCGTGGCGAGCACATGCGCTCACGCGAAAATTCTGTCGATTAATATGGCTGAGGCGCTGAAGCTCTCCGGCGTCAGGGCTGTTTTAACAGGTGAGGGCACGGAGGTGCTTAACGGACCTGTTATTGAAGACAGGCCGCCTTTAGCCAGGGGCAAGGTGCGTTATTACGGCGAGCCGATCGCACTTGTCGTTGCCGACAGTGATTTCATTGCCGCGCAGGCTGCGACGCTTATAAAAGCTGAATATCAGATGCTGCCGGTTATCCATTCGCCCATGCAGGCCATAAAGAAAGGCGCGGTGCTCCTGCATGAAGATATGGGCAGCTATAAGCGACCCGTCGAAGACGCGTATCCGGAACCGGGGACAAATATCTGCGACCGCGAAAAAATCAGGAAAGGTGATACCCAGAAAGGGTTTTCTGAAAGTACCGTCATTCTCGAGGGGCACTTTGACCTGCCGCAGTCGGATCATATTGCCATGGAAACCCGTGCTGCCCAAGCTCGGATCACAGCAGATGGTACGGTGTATATCCGAACGTCGACGCAGAGCCCGTTTGAAGTCAAAAAAACGCTGAGCAAGCTGTTTGCGCTTGACGAAGGAAAAGTGATCGTTGAAGCTCCGCTCGTCGGCGGCGCATTCGGCGGAAAAGCCGGAACCGAGCTGGAGATACTGGCTTACATGGCCTCAAGAGCCGTCGGCGGCAGGGAAGTCCGCATCAGAAACACGAGAGAAAGCGATATCTCCTCGTCCCCCTGCGGGATGGGGCTGCATGCGGATATTAAGCTCGGTGCGTCGTTTGACGGGTTCATCAAAGCCGCTGAGATGACGTTCCTTGTGGATTCCGGTGCGTATTCGGACATCGGGCCGCGTATGGCAAAGGCCATTGCTGCCGACTGTACCGGCCCGTATCAAATCGAAAATGTCTCGTGTGACAGCCTGTGCGTCTATACAAATCACCCATACGCCACCTCGCTGCGCGGTTTTGGGCACGTCTGCCTCACCTTTGCCATTGAGCGGATGCTGGACAAGCTTGCCTCAAAGCTGAAGTTTGACCCTGCCCGCCTGCGTGAAAAAAATGCGATTATCCCAGGTCAGGTGACACCGACGCAGGTTGAGCTGACGCTGAGTATGCTCGGCTGCCTTCCGGCATGCATCGCAAAGCTCAAAATGCTTATCCGCTGGGACGAGGGCGTTCGGCTGGAGCTCGGGAATAACATTGTCCGGGCTAAAGGCATGGCTTGCTTCTGGAAAACCTCGAATTCACCGCCGGATGCGGTGTCGGGTGCAGTTATCAGTTTCAACGAAGACGGGACTGTCAATTTGAATGTCGGCTGCGTAGAAATCGGCCCGGCGATGAAAACAATAGCCGCGCAGATTCTGTCAGAGGCGCTGAGCATGGATATTGACCGTATCCATGTCAACATGGAGGTCATAACGAGCTGGAGTCCGCGGCACTGGAAAACCGTAGCCAGCATGACGACCTTCATGCTGGGGAGGTCGATTCTAAAGGCGGCGGAGGATGTGTGCTGCCAACTCAAGAGCCTTGCTGCCGGCGTGATGAAATGCGCGCCGGAGGATCTCGAGGTCGCTGACGGGCGCGTTTTCCTTAAAAGCGACCCCGACGTCCATCATGTTTTTAAGGATCTTGTGCATGCTTATCAGTTTGACAGCGGCAATTCCGTCGGCGGGCAAATCTTGGGGCGGGGGAGCTATGTCATGGGAGACCTAAACTATCTGGATAAGGAAACCGGAAAAGGGAAGCCGGGGCCTTACTGGACGGTTGGCGCCCAGGCTGTTGAAGTGGAGCTTGACACAAAGGAATACACTTACCGCATCCTAAAGGCGGCAACGGTGGTCGATGCCGGAAAGGCCATCAATCCGGCTATGGCCGAAGCGATTGTCAAGGGCGGTATGTGCATGGGTCTCGGGCGGGCGAACCGGGAATACTTCCAGTACGGCCCTAACGGGCAGGTGTTGGATACAAGTCTGAGAACCTATAAGGTGATGCATTTTGCTCAAACGCCCGAATATCTGGTCGGCTTTGTTGAAACGCCAAATATCGATGGGCCGTACGGCGCGCGCGGGCTCGGTGAACATGGCATGATCGGTATGCCCGCGGCGCTGGCAAACGCCCTGTCCGCCGCGTCGGGTGCTGAACTTGATACGCTGCCGCTTCTCCCTGAGGCGATATGGCGCATGAGCAAAGGCGGCGGTCTATGATACCCTTTGATTTTGTGTATTACAGACCGGACACACTCAAGGAAGCCGCCGAACTGTACAGTCAGCTCAGCGGCGCGGGTAAAAGGCCGGTGTACTACGGCGGAGGCAGCGAGCTCCTCAGTATGGCGCGCACCGGTAATCTCCGTTTCGGCGCGGTGATTGATCTCAAAGGGATACCGCAGTGCACGGCGCTTGACGAGGCTGGGGACAATGTGATATTCGGCGCATCCTTGACCTTAGCCGAAATTATTGCATCAAAAAAGTTCCCTCTCCTTGAAAAAACCGCCGGACGCATCGCCGACCACACCATGCAGAACAAGATCACGCTGGGCGGTAACCTGATGTCAGCAATTATCTACCGCGAAGCAATTCTACCCCTTTTATTGACCGATGCTGGCGTTATTTCGTTTGGTGTTAATGGATTGAAGAGCAATTCAATTCATACTGTTTTTAACGAAAAGCTGCAGCTGCCTCAAGGAGAGCTCCTTGTTCAGACGGCTGTATCAAAAAAAATGGCGTTAGCGCCGTATTTCCACGAGAAAAAGACAAAAAACGAGAAAATTGATTATCCGCTCCTCACAGCGGCGGCGATCATCGCCGACGGCGCTTTAAGAATCGCCTTTTCGGGACTCGCGCCGTACCCGTTCAGAGATATCGGCGCTGAAAAAATACTGGCTGACCTTAATTATCCCTTCCCAAAGCGAGCCGAGCTGTTTGCCGAGGCGTTTTCAGGTGTTATTCAAAATAATAGTATTGCTTCCGCGGAATACCGCAGGTTTATCTTAAAAAATACAGTGGCAGGTATTCTGGAAGCCGTTAAGAAAGCTGATATTCCATGCTTATGCTGAATGAAAAGAATGCAGTAAGGCTCAAGATCAATGACCTTGAGCAGGAAGTCATCGTCCGCCCGTCTGCCATTTTGCTCGATACGCTCAGAGAGCAACTGGGCCTGACCGGGGCAAAACCCGGGTGCCTGAACGGAGACTGCGGGGCATGCACCGTGCTTGTTGACGGCAATCCCGTGAAGTCCTGCCTGATGCTGACTGCCGAAGCCATAAGTCATGAGATTACAACAATCGAGGGCATAAAAAACACGCCCGTCCAGCGGGCGTTTATCGAAAAATTCGCCTTTCAGTGCGGTTATTGCACCTCCGGCTTTCTGATGGTCTGCCACGCGTTAGCTCAATTGAGACCCGCTCCACCGGACATCGTCATTGACGAGTGGCTCCAGAGCAATATCTGCCGCTGCACCAGCTACGAAGAAATCGGTAAAGCCATCAGATCCGTCATCAGCGGCGAAATACCGGCATTATAATGTAATTGCCGCGTAGCATAAGAAGGCGGGCGTGTAAGCCCGCCGCTACAACAATGCTCAAGCCGCATTGTCATTGTTATACATTATACCGTAGCGGGCGGCTTCCATGCCGCTTGCGGCCCTTACCCATGGTTATAACGAATATGCTCCGAGCCCAAAAAAACGGGTGACACACCATCAAGCACCTTTTGTATATTTTCACCCAGCGCAGTGGGCAGCAGCCGGATTTTATCCAGCGCCGGAATGTCGATCCACGCACTGCCGAGCTGCATATTGTCAATCTCCGTCGGCTGTAATCTGGTGCTGTTTTTCAAGCCGCAGATAAAAATGTGGTACATTTTATGCGCGTAATCCGCATGCTGATCTCTAAAGCTGACATTGTCGCAAATGACCTCGCACAGCGCGGCAAACCGGACAGGATATACCGTATAGCCTGTCTCCTCAAGGCATTCCCTGACAATGGCGTCCTGCAGTGTCTCATATGTATTCTGTCCGCCGCCGGGCAAGACGTAGTATTCTCCGTTATTTTCATCATAGCATTTATTCAGCAGGACCTTGCCGCTGTCAATAATAATTGCTTTTGCCGTACTTCTGATACCCATAGTTTTACCCCGCTTATGTTTTATGTATTTATATATCATAACAATACAACCGTACTTTCACAAGAGCATACTGGTGTTTTGTAGAGGACGGGTTTCCCGTCCCCGTCCCCGCATTTATACAGTCGCCCTAGGATTAATGTGTCATCGTATAATTCTGTGGATTCTGCCACTGGTTCTGATTCTGATTCGGTTGGTTTGGGATATTGAATTTCGGCGGCTTGGGATTGGAGAGATTGTTCTGGTCAAAATACTGGCCCGGCGTGGATAAATTAAAATACTGCTTGGAATCTTGCGTGACGCCCCAATCGGCCAGAGACCCTGTTTCCTCAAGCATGTTAAACGCCTGCCTGAAAAGCGTATTGTGCGCCTCCTCGCGGTTCAGAAGAAAGTCGATGGCTTCGCGCACGCCGCTGTCGTTAATTTGGCGGTAAAGGTACTGATACACAACCTTCGCCCTCTGCTCGGCGGCAATATTGGAGATAATATCCGCAGCGAGGTCGCCGGTGCACTCCATATAAGCCCCCGTCCAGGGATAGCCCGACGCGTTGGTGAGCGCCGGTGTCAGCCCTGTCTGGACAGAGGCTTGTATATTGCCCGCTGTGGTACCCATGGCGTCAACCTGATGCCCGTTCAGGAGGTTGACAAGTGTCGCCACCATCTCCATATGGCACAGCTCCTCAGACGCGATATCCAGAAACAAATCCTTAATCCGCTCATCCTTAATCCGGAAGCTCTGCGACATATACTGCATCGCCGCCTTCAGCTCCCCATGCGCCCCGCCAATCTGTTCCTGCATCATATTCGCGTAATTTGGATTAATCCTGTCAACCCTGACATCCTTCAATAACTGCTTTTCGTGCTTGAACATAGTTTTCCTCCTGTGAATGTAATTACGATGTTAGTATTCATCAGGAAAACAATTCTTATTACAGATGCACGTGTGATAACGAGAATTTTCGTAGACAATGTCAGTTGTTATCTACTGCGTTTGGAGTATAATTTTTATAATTTGGCCGGTAAATCTAAATGGAGCAGACGATAATGAATAACATATATTTTGAAGAATTAAACGAAGCCCGCCTCAATGAGGTTTTGGACATTTACAATTATTATGTCTTGAATACAACGGCGACGTGGCATTTACACACCCTGACAGCGGAGGAAATGCGGGAACTGGTTTTCTCCAAGAATGATCTTTACAGGACGTATATAATACAAGACGATACAGGCTTATGTGGTTATGTGTCGCTCCGGCAGTGGAAAACGCGGGAGGCATACAGTTGCACAGCTGAAATCAGCATCTATTTAAGAGCCGAATGCAGCGCAAAAGGCATTGGCAGCGTAGCCCTGCAGCATATTGAGCGCTACGCAAAGGAAAAAGGCATCCATGTCGTGATTGCCGGCATCAGCGGGGATAATACCAGCAGTATAAAGTTATTTGAGAAGAACGGCTTTATTAAATGCGCCCATTATAAAGAAGTCGGCATAAAATTCGGGAAGCTGCTGGATGTCCTGGAATATCAGAAAATTATCAGTTGAAAATGATGTAAACAGAAGCCGGCTGATATCAGCCGGCTTCTGTATTATCGGATATTTGTTATCGCTTACGCGTCCACATTCTCATTGACCATGACGACCTGCTTCGGGAAAGCGCTGTCGCCATGCTCTTTTAAGAAGGTTGTGTTGATGAAGCCCTTGATATTCGCGCCGTCGGCGATGGAAATGGTGTTGGTGTTGATGTTTCCGGCGACGATGGCATTCGGATGCAGTTCAATTTTGCTGCCGATTTCAATATTGCCCTTGACCTTGCCGTCAATGCTCGCAAATTGAGCCGTCAGGTCGCCGAGCAGGATGGAATCGTTATCGATATAGGTGCTGCCCTTGGCAAACACGTTGCCCTGGATGGAAGAACCTTTCATTTCGGTGTTGCTGCAGACGAGGTCGCCGATCAGCATGCCGCGTATATTGGCGTCTTTAAGGACATCGACCTTGCCGCGGACGTTGCCGTCGATTGTGATGTTCGCCAGCGTGCGGATATCACCGACGATCATGGTGCTTTTAGATATAACCGTCATTTCATCAGCCTGACGGAATAATTTGCCGTAATCACCGCTTTGAGCAGATGTATAACTATCGGCGGTATAAGCGGTGCGATCCTCAAAGTTCGGTGGATTCGTCCAGTCGGTGTCGGCGACGCTCATTGCGATATCAGAAGAAGCTTGATCAAAGGCCGAGACACTGCGGCCGTGGGTGGCTGCTTCGGCTGTCGGTGCGGAGGGCATATCTAAGTAAGAATCCAGATTGGACTTGGTCTTGGATTTTTCCTCCAGCTCGGAGCCTACAAGGCCGCCTTTGCTGATCAATTCCTTAAGTGCCTGATTAAAATTCTCTTTCAGACCCATATGAGTTCTCCTGTTCTTAATGATGATAATTGCAAAGCAAAAATTCACATCGTTGATATATGTCCGGAACAAATCGCACGAGAGTTTTATCCGTTGCCGGCTTCAGTGGCTTTAAGCGCATCAATCTGCTGCTGGAGCGACGCAACCTGATTATTAATGGTTTCATTGAATTGTTTAATTATTTCGGCTGCCTTTTCGTCCATCTTCTTGTCGAGAGCCTTTTGAATCGCTGCTGTCTGTGTTTTTATCAAGCCGGACAGCTGCTGCTGGCTATTGGACTGCTTATCGTTTATTTTACTCGTATTATTCGCAAACGAATCATCAATCTTTTTTTGGAGCGAGGCCATCTGGGTCTTTAAGGAATCGTCCATCTGCCTCTGAAGTGTATGGATCTGCTCCTCAAGGGAGTCATCAACTTTTTGCTGAAATGCCGGTATCTGCGTGTTGAAAGAGCTGTCGAGCAGCTGACTGAGGCTGTCAACCAGTTCATTTTGCCCCGTCTTGTCATATTTACTGACAATTTCCTGTACTTCGGTAAGCTTACTATTCGTTGAATTGTATTTAGATCCATAATAGAACGCAAAAAAGGCCGGAATAACAATGAGCAGAACCAGAACCGTGATGATAAGGTGACGGAAAAATCTTACGCTCCCAAAATACATTCTCTTCACTCCAGACGGGTTTTTGAATAGTATTCAAATTCAGGCGTATTATGTCGATTTATAAGGTACAAACATGACGTTTATTATATAGTGCCGCTGGATAAAAGTCAACTGCCCGAAGGGACGGTTTCGGGGATTACTAATGTTTTAAGGCGTTTTTCAAATTCATTTTCCAGGCAGATATAATAGAGCGAAAACAGCATGTCGGCGGCGCCGATGAAGAAGAGATTATGATTGTTGATCTCAGCCAGCTCCGGAATCATTGTGAATATATACGTCCGAAACCATTCGGAGCTGTAAGGAGCGATATTCTTTCCCTTTTTCACATCTGAGGCTATTTGCGCGAAGCTTTCGCTAATGGCGTCGCAATGATTGACAACGCCCTTTTCCATCACCGCATCATAAACGGCGGAAACTTGCTTGGCGCTCATAAATTCACCTTTGACCTCGTCATGGCAAAGAACCGGAAGCCTGACGGCAAAGCTGTAAATGATCAGCCGGAATACGTCAAAATAGGCGCGTGTATTCATCGCGGTGCATTGTTCATTGTCAATGGTGATATGGAAAGCGCTCATAATATCGGCATTAAAGATGTTGTTCAGAATGACCGTAAAAAAGTCCTTAATATTGCAGTTATAGTAGTTTTCCGCTGTCAGCGCGTAAAGATATTTAGTCGCTTTAAAAAGGTTAGCCCCTGCCTTCAGGATCATGTCCGTCAGCTCAGCTAACGCAGCAGATTCATTTGTAAAGGTCATAACTAAACCGCCAATCTCATGTCGGTCTTTGCCGGCACTTGCTGAATTTCGTCGATATATTCTTGAAAAATTATATCCCATCAATTGGTGAAATACAACATTGTTTTTTAATTGTAAAGAAATATTATTCATATTGAAAACAAACATGCGGTATGCTAAGATTAAATCCAACATGGCAGGATTTTGTAATATTTTGCTTTAAACAAGCGCTTTTGCTCGCATTGCGGATGAGACATGCTTTATGACACTATATCATAGCCATGCATGGCGGACTGGATCGTTTATATGAAAGATGTCATTTCATTTTCCGTTCCCGGAAGCAATTCAAT
Source organism: Clostridiales bacterium UBA1316 (assembly GCA_002307055.1). Lineage (GTDB taxonomy): Bacteria > Bacillota > Clostridia > Oscillospirales > Oscillospiraceae > Sporobacter. The sequence continues at coordinate 1,007 of DBTM01000031.1, read as the reverse complement.
ACACGAATTACAATTGGGGCATACGCTCATTCATTTTGCCGAATTTGATTTGAAATATTTCGGGGAGCAGTGTGCCCAAATATACGAGCATCATTTGAGCGCAGGTGAAGATGTTCTCGATAAAGCACTTGCATTTAAAGAATTTATCCGCAACTGCCATCCGTATTGCGCGCCGCTGCTCAGCACGGAGCTTGATAAGGTCGCGCTGGACTGCATTATTGACAATATCTGTACGGCTCAGGGAATTGGGCTTGAAGAGCTCTGGGTGAGGAACCTGACAGTTAAAGACAGCTTCGGGCAAGCCGTGTTTGCCCGGGTTACAGAGTATAAAACCGGCTATGCCATCAATCAGTGGAAAAATCTGCAGCGTATGCAGGCATATGCGGTCTCCAAGATGGCCGTTGTCTATGGCGGCGGCGAGGCAGATATTGCCGTACATAAAGCACGTAAGCTGTATTTTGACACCGCCTTCAGGCTGACGGCATCTATGCTTGGCTTTCAAAGTGATGACCTGCCTTATGTTAAGATAACCAGTATGCCCTTTTTGCCCGAGTCCATTACCATGATGAAAAACGCGGTCAACACGCTTGAACCGGTTGTCAAATCCAAGATGGAGGGCATTAAGCCCCGGGAGCCGTTAAACGGCAGAGCGTGCGTGCAGGATCAGATGGCCGGAATGGCCCTGAATCTCATGATGAATATGAAGCGCCCTGAAATGGATGAAATCAGGCAATTGATTCAAATATACGGCGAGCTTCCCAACGCTATCTATGAGCCCAGCAGCTTCAAAGCCGTCATTGACCTGGAATTTGACCAGCTCATGGAAAAAGGCTTTTATCTCAGTGCCGGTGCGGAAGGCTATACGCGCAATAAATATTCGGGAAGAAAAGAGACGCCGTCGGGAAAAACCGTTCTGCGCCCCGAAGCGCCCGAGCATGCCGCAAGCGCGGCAGCTGTGACTGCGCCGGCTCCGCGCGCGGCAGCAACGGCAGCCCCCCGGACTGCAA
>DBTM01000049.1 GCA_002307055.1 Clostridiales bacterium UBA1316 | reverse complement strand
TATGTCCGGCAGCGTTAACCACCAGGTCCGAGATACCGTTGAGCTTAATGCTGTTGGCTGTTGTTCCTATCGCATAACTCCCGAAAACGGTGCTTGATGCCGGTGTGGTTGATACCAGTGTTACGGTTACGGCACTGACTCCGGTCCTGTCACTTGTGACTGTCAGTGTGCCGCTCTTTGCCGCGTAGCCGGCTGCGCTGACGGTGTAGCCATAGGTGTCACCTGCCGTCAAGGTATAAATGCCTCCAATAGCGCTGATCAGGTTCCCGCCGCTGTCCTTGACGGTCACCGTCGCTGACGCCGGGGTGACGGCAAACGCAACACTGTAGGCCTTGAGCGCTGTTATAATTGTAACAGCGGCATCGTCTGCGATATTGCTGAGGGTATAGCTGCCGTCTCCGTTTTGGGTCAATACCGCCGAGGGGTCCGCACTGACGAGCGTAACCGAGCTGAGTGTGTAGTTCGCGTTCGGCGTGACCGTAAAGGTGAGGCTGCCGTTATTAGCCACAGACGCGGAGGTCACCGCGGCACTGTTGACCTTAACGGTCGCGTTGTCACCGTTAAAGCTGACGTTCGCATGAGGCTTTGTAATGGTGAAGCTGTTTGTTGTGCTGTTCCACGTTGCTTTATAAATTTCACCGTTGATGAGCAGCGTATGGTTTGCACCTGTCAGGTAGAAGTAGAGATTAGTCCCTGTATCCGAGCCGAAATTGAAAGTCGTGTAGGTCGTATTCTCTGTATAACGGGTATTGTGTAATCCGCCGGTGTAGAAGTTCGCGCCATCTACTTTGACATTAAAGGTGTTCGCAGTCTCCGACAGGCTCGCTGTATCGAACACACACTTGTAGACAGGGTTGCCCGAGCCGTCAGTCTTTGCTGCGAGAACAAGATAATCATCATCAAACTGGATGTACGACTGATAATTGTATGTTGTGCTGTTATTGGTACGCACAGCTCTGAATGAACCGCCCGTAACATGCAGGGTACCGTTATTGGTTGCAGGCACAGAACCGCTTGTCCCGTTGACCTGCGCACCCGCGCCGATGGCCGAGCCCGAAAAGTCGGAGATGATGGTCAGTGTACCGCCGCTCAAATATACATTGCCGCCATAGGACATACGGCTGCCGCCGATAGCTGCGCCCTGCGCTTTATTAATGAGGACGATGTTGCCTCCCGTAATAAAGATGTCTCCGATTCCAGTCGTGCTGCCTGCATCATTGCCGATCAGAGCGCCTGTTTTACTGCCCTTGATGAGAATGTTGCCGCCCGCCAGCGTGATTACACCGTTTGCTTCGCCGGAGTTGCCGCCGATACCGCAGCCCGCGCCGGATTTGTACATATACAGCGTACCGCTGCCGCTGATCGTCAGACCGGCAGTTGATCCGACATGAATCACCGCAGAGCTGTTATACGACATTTGCTCAAGCATATTGGTGCCGGCAAGATAGAGATTGTTGCCTGTGCCCGTGAAGTCAACAGCATTTACATTGCTCGTATTGCTGATGTAAACATCCTGAAGCGTCAGGTTGGCGCCCGCTACGGTGCTGCGGAATGTCAAGCCGGAGAATTTATTCGCCGGGGAGGGCGCTGCGGCAATACCGGTTCCCACAATTGTCACCGGTTCGGTTGTGCTGATGCTGACCACCCCTGTTGTGCCGCTTGTCAGATAGTATGTTCCGCCTGTGCTGATTGTTTGTCCGCCCGCGATGGTTCCCGTGCCGACCGGGCTGAGCGTGACATTGGCACTGCCGCTGCTATTGACAGTATAGGTGCCGGTCTTGCCTGTATAGCCGGTAGCACTGACCTGATAGAAATAGGTCTGCCCTTCGAGAAGCTGATAGACATATGTACCGGTCGCCGAGTCATAACTGGACGGAGATGCCGGAGTATCAGTAAAGACGTACTGATTCACTTGGTAATAGACGTTTGTGTACGATACGTTGACTGAAGCGCTCGCTGGCGAAACGGTAAAGGTGACGGTATCGGTCTTGATTAATGCAACCGTGATCGTAGCCCCGCTATCCTTCAGGTAAAAGGTTGATGTTGCTGTTGCATAACCTGGCGCACTGATTGTATATTTGTACGTCTTTTTATTGACCAATTGATAGGAATGTCCGCCAGGTTCCGTCGGATTGATAACGGCGCTTGTACCATTGAGAACAACCACCACCGTCGCTGTTTCCGGCGTGATATTTAATGTCGCAATGTACATTGGGGTCAGCGACACTGTGATCGTCTGCTCACCGCTTGCCACAGTAAAGCTTCCCGTGTTGGTCTCGTAGCTGTCCGCGCTGACTGTGTAGCTGTATATCGCGCCTTCGTTCAGCAGATACATGTTGCTGCCGGTCTGGCTGACGGTATTGCCCGAAGCATCTGTCACCGTCACCGTTGCCGATGAAGGTGTGACATTAAAGGTCACAGTATCCGTCACGCGGTCGAGGTCGACAGTTATGGTCGTTCCGCCATCAGGGACGGCAATGCTTCCGGTCTTTGTCGCGTAATTAGCTGCGCTGACCGAGTAGTTATATGTCTCACCCTCGTTGAGCGTGTATGTCGTACCGCTCGTCGGTATGACTGCAATGCCGGAGCTGTCCGTCACTGTCACTGCTGCCGCAGACGGTGTAACGCTGAAGGTCACCGTGTCCGTCAAGCAGACGAGGTCGACAGTTATAGTCGTTCCGCCCGCAGAGACGGCAATGCTTCCGGTCTTTGTCGCGTAATTAGCTGCGCTGACCGAGTAGTTATATGTCTCACCCTCGTTGAGCGTGTATGTCGTGCCGCTCGTCGGTATGACTGCAATGCCGGAGCTGTCCGTCACTGTCACTGCTGCCGCAGACGGTGTAACGCTGAAGGTCACCGTGTCTGTCGCACGCGCGAGCACCACATCAATTATCTGGGCAACGCTGGCTGTAAAGGCGACATCACTCACCGTTACATAATTCACCGCGCCGGCTGTATAGGTATAGCTTTCGCCGTTGTTCAGGGAATAGGTACCATCGCTGTTAGCTGCGATTATGGTGCCGCCGCTGTCCTTGACAGTGACTGCCGCGCCTGTGGCGTTGACGCTGATGGTAACCTTAACGGATGTGTCCTCATCTGCCTGCCATGACAATATCGGACTTGCCGCACCCGTTTTGTATGCGGTGCCGAGAGTCGATGCAAGTGCCCAAAGCTCAGTTGCTGACTTTGACGCGAGATTTGTCGCTGTAACAGAACCGGATGTCTTTTCGGTATATGCCACTGACGCAGTACCAGCAAGATAATAGGAGTTGCTGATTGTCAATGACGCCCCATAAACATACCCGATGATTGCGCCGACTTTGATCGTCCCATTCGTCCCTGTAATTACACCCGAATTATATGTATTTGCAATCGTAAGAGCGGGCGTATACTGGAAGCCCGCTATACCGCCCACGCCCTGAGCTGCGCTTCCGGCGGAAGCTGTAACCGCACCCGTGTTATAGCAGTCAGTAATCGCCGCTTTATTGTATCCGACGATACCGCCAATATTATAAGTGCCATGAATTGCTGCACTGTTGCAGCAGCTGCTGATTGTCACGTTGGCACTGGAGATATATCCGGCAATACCGGCTACCCCATACGTTCCTGCCACAGCTCCATCATTTTTGCACTGCGTAATACGCACTGCTGTCGAACCGGAGTTATACACACGGCCGGCAATGCCGCCGGCATAATAACTGCTGCCTGTCACAAGGCCGTTATTCATGCAGTTCTGAATGGTTGCCGTATAGTCGTCTCCTGTGATTCCGCCGATAAAGCTGCTTGACCCGGTAACAGCGGCAGTATTTACACAGCTGCTGATCACGGAGCCCTCGCCCGCATAACCGGTGATGCCGCCGGTATACGAAACGCCGCTGACAGCTGCGTTGTTGGTGCAGTTGCTGATTGTTGAACTTGAGGCTGCGTAACCTATGATACCGCCCGCATAGCTATCCGAGCAAGTAACGGTCGCTTTGTTGACGCAGTTACTAATTACAGAATTCGAGCCTAAGTAGCCCGTTATACCGCCGGTATACCTGCTGCCGCCGACGGAGCCTGTTACGGTAATGTCATGAATGCTCGCTCCTGATCCGACATTCCCGCAAAGACCGGTATACGCGTTGCTTCCGGTAACAGCAAGCTTGACCGAATAGCCGCTGCCGTCTAGTTCACCGTTAAAGCTCTTTAAGTTGCTGCCGATTGGCGTCCATGTAACCGAGGATAGATCAATGCCGTTTAACAACTTGCCTTTGATCACCTGATTTGTGCCTGTGTTGACCTGATTGGCAAACCACAGCATGTCGTTAGCATTCGACAGCTGATAATAGCCGTCGGCAGAAAGTACCGGAGCAGGCGTACTGAGCACCGTAATCGGGACACTCGCTGTCATAGTTACGCCGTTATATGTATAGCTGATAATTACGGATATATCGGATGATTTCAGCGCTCCTGATGGCGAAATTGTATAATCCGAACTCCCAAGCGTCACTGTTGTACCGTTTGTGTACGTTGCCTTGACAACCATGCCCGCAGCGTTAAAGCTCTCATCGGGCACGTAGAGCAGATTGGTAGGCTGCGTCGTGACCGCAATGGAGGCTAGTGCATTTGCTGTGACACTGATCGTGTAAGTCTTGCTGTAGGCAATACCGCCGAATGTCCCAGAGATGGTAATACTGGTATCGGTCGGTGACAGCGCCGTTGTCTTGCTGACGGAATAATTCGTCACAGTCTCCGAAGAGCCATCACTATAATAGGCCGTAATTTTAAGGTTTGCCGTGTTGAATGTCTTGCCCTCGATATAGCTGAGCATTGTCGGGTCCGACGTAAAGGCGACGCTTGTTACAGCCGCCGTATCAGCACCGGCAAAGGATCGCGGCATCGGATAACCGTCATTGACGCCGGCGATGTAAATCCACGATCTGCCGTCGCCGTTGAGCGCCGTGAGGAAAGCGGCGGTCTTCATGGAATCCGCTGTATCCATCATGGTTATCGTACTGTCGGTAGTACTGCCGTAAACCGCTGTGTTGCTTAAGGCTGACCCACTGAGCCAATAGCAGTTTGTCCATACAGCACCGCCGTTGTTGGTGCCTAAAGCATCAGACTGGCTTGCGGAGCTTGCGCTGACGTAGCCTGCGTTGTAGCAGTTTATGACCTTCGCTTCGCTGCTGCCGGAAATACCGCCGGCGTTTGAATAGGAGGTGTATATCGTGCCGAAGTTCGCGCAGTTTTTAATAGTCAGACTATTCCAACCTGCACCAACAATACCGCCGACACCCTTGGAATCCGTATTGCTGACCGAGGCATAATTGATGCAGTTCTCAATGACTGAACTGTTGCTCTTACCGTTTTTGCCAACGATACCGCCGACTGAGCGTCTGCCGTAGATGCTGCCCGTAACTGCAACATTTTTAACGGAAGGTGTTGCGAGCGTGTTATAGCCGTTGGCAACATCGTTGTCGTGGATACCCATGCGCCCGATCAGCCCGATGGACTGGCTGTATTCGTAGCCAAGGCTGGTATACCGGTTGCAGTAGATGTTTTTAATGGTGTGCCCCTGGCCGTTAAACGTTCCGTTCCACGAGGCACTAATGAGTGTACTGAGGTCGGATGTATCCATCAAATACTGGCCGCCGATCGGCATATAATTGGGTCCGCTCCAAGTATTTGCCGATGTGTTGTAAACACCGCCCATATCGAGATCGGCGGTAATATAGACCGTCTTTCCGTCAAAATCATCCGCGCCCTGGATAAATGATGCGGTAGCGCCGCCGGCAGTAGCGCCGCTCCCATAATCGGAATGGATATAGCTGCTGTCGCCGATAACTGTTATACCAGCGTTGTAGGTACCGTTGACGATGGCGGCAAGCCCCTCGAGCTGCGCCGGTGTTGAAATATAAAATACCGTACCTGACGGGTTGTACCAGGATACATCGATCGTTGTGCCGTCCCACACCGACGATACGGTTATCGTTTTAATGGTTATTGTGGGTAAAGCTACACCATCCGCGCATCCATAACCGCTGGGGAGTACTGCGGTAAATACATATGTCCCGGCAGTGGCAGCCGAATACTCCGGGCTGGATGTCCAAGTGACGCCGCTGATGGTAACCGATGCTGCGGCTATGGTTGCGTTTAGCGTCGTCGGAAGATTTAGTGAACCGAGCGCTGTTCCGTTTGCGACATTCTGTGTCGCCACGCTGGATGAAAGCGCATCAAAGGCTGTAATTTCCTGCATAGCCTCATCAACTATCACAGTGATCTTCGGCAGAGCAACGCCGTCCGCGCACACATATCCGTCAGGCAGCACGGCGGTAAACGTATAAGTACCCGCTGTCACTGCGTCATATGCCGGGCTGGGTACCCAGGTGATGCCGCTTATTGTCTGAGATGCTCCGCAGACCGTCGCTTGCAGCGTATCCGGCAGCGTCAGTGCGCTTAGGGCGGTGCCGCTGGTGACATTCTGCAGCTTCACGCTATCGGCAAGGGTATCAAACGCCGCAATTGTTGTTATCGCCGACGCGACATTGACTGTGATTGTTGGTAAGGCTACACTGTCCGCACATAAATATCCGCTGGGCAGCACGGCGGTAAACGTATAGGTGCCCGCTGCCGCTGCGTTATAAGCAGGACTGGCGTTCCACGTGACGCCGCTGATCGTTTTGGACGCTCCGCCGATGGTCGCAGTCAGCGTCAGAGGCAAGCTCAGTGCTGATTGAGCCGTACCGCTGGGCATATTCTGCACCGCCGCAGCGCTGTCGAGCGCGTCAAAGGCCGTTACAGTCTGCGCGGGCGTCTGTACGCTAATAGTACCGGGGGTAAATGTCGCTACAGCAGTAGTCAGATTTTCATCGATGAAATCACCATGCCCGCCATTAGGCAGTGCAGGGTTAACAGCGACAGATACAGCATAATTACCGCTTGCCGCCGTCGCCGCTACTGTAAAGTTTAAAAAGAACATCGTTCCGTTTGCAGTAATATTGTCAGCTGTGGCATATGTCATTAAATTATTGTACGTATACAGCCCGCCGTTATCAATACAACTCGAATCCGTCGTTATTGAATTCAGCGTCAAATTTGCGCTGTCATAATACACGATGAAATCGAATCCTGCAAAACCTGTATTGTGCGTCATCGTCACAGGTAGTGTCACCGTGCTGCCAGGGGCTACGGCACTTGCTGTACTGCCGACTCCGATCGTTGCGATATCTGCGGCTCCGGCTGTTACAGTCAGGCCGGCAGACATTGAAAAGATCATCGCAAGGCACAGTATCCATGTCAAAGCCTGCTTGCTCAGTTTTTTCATCATTTCAACTCCTATTTTCAAATATGAATTCCTACACCCTCAGGTTCCGCATTGCGGTTCCCTACACCTCGGAATTCTATTCCCTTAACATCATCTGTATTTGCTGTACATACTGCCTTATTTGCGTTTCTTCACCTCCGGGCATCGCTGCTCTTTTATGCTGTGTTCTCCTTTCCAAGTACGGGAGGCGATGCCGTTTCCAGCGTCACCCGTGAGAGGGGGTTCCTCTCAGGCCAGCTTTCATGGGTTTGCCTTTAGAAAGACAGGCTCAGAGCAATCAATGAATATTATCTATGTAGACAGCCTCAGCTGGTTCTACCGGTTCTCAGAAAGATGTAATCTTTCCCAGGAGAAAACGTGCGATCTTTACTCTGTCAACGGACGTTAAATAACCGTCTTTATTAACATCTGCGGCAATTATCTGCACTGCTGTCGGCGTCGTTCTGCCAAGGATAAACCTTGCCAGCAGCACTGAGTCCGTCGATGTGATATATCCGTCCCTGTTCACATCACCGAGTTTGTAGACAGATACCGTCCCCGGAGTAAAGCTTATATTGACCGCAAGACCGTTCGAATCGCAGAAATTTTTAACGTTTCCGTTCCTCAAAGATAATCCTATCGTGTAGTCGGCGACAGACGTGCCGGTATTAACGGTAAAGTTCAGCGTAAAAAGCGTACCTGGTGCCGCCGTGTTGACAGCTGATGCCCACGAAATCAGGTTCGTCGTCGTATTTGCGTTGAATATCCCGTTGGTCAGGATTGTCCCTTGCGTGACGCTGCTGAGCGTCATAACGGATGAATTGTAACTGACGAGGAAAGTGAATCCGGCAAACCCGAGATTATTTGACAGCGTGACGGGAATGCTGATTGTATCCCCAGCCCGGGCTGCTATATTGCCGGCTGCGGCAAGACAGGACGGCGCATTGGTGAATGTGACGCTCACATCCTGGTATTGCGGCCAATAGGCTCCGTTCGTAATCCTGAAAGTATAGGTGCCGGCTGTCGTGACCTTATTATCCGATGACGTGAAATAGCTCTGCAGAATTGTGAGCTGCCCGGACACGCTCCTGTCGAGATAGGTACCCGTGCTGATGCTGGTAAAGCTCGTATCGGTCGACGACTTGACCATAACGGTCGCGCTTGTCTGATACCCGGTGTCACTGTATGTGAATGTCAGCGCTTTGCCAAGATAAGCCAGTCCCGCCGTTATAGATGGTGCCGCCATGTAAACCATCACACCCTGCAGCGTTTGCGTGGTGTAGCTGCCGCTTGCAAGTGTGATCGTATAGTTTCCGGCGGAAGCAAATACCGCCTGATTGATGGTCACAGCCGATGATGCAACGGAGAATTGCGCCGAGGTCAGCTGCGTACTATTGACGGTAACAATAAGCTTACTTGCCCAGTCGTCATAATTGACAGTATCGCCGCTGATCGGAAGCACGACATTCTGCCCCGTTGTATATCCCGTCTGAGCTGTGACAGTCGGCGCCGATTCGCTGGACGACAGCGTCAGTGTGACAACTCCTGCGTCTGTATAACCGTCCTCGACCGCGTGGGCTGTCATCGTCAGCGTCCCGTTCGGCAGATCTGTTTTTGCGATTTTCAGCGGATCAGCCGGGTCATATTTTTCCGACGGCATATATGTAGCGCTCTTGTAGCTCTGGTTATAATAGACGGTGGCTCCGGCTGTCGTACAGTTAAAATGCACATAGTAGTACGTGTCATCATCGGTCAGATAGCCTGTCGGTGCGGCAACCGAACCGAGAGAATCAACTTGAGGCGCCGACTCCATGTTAAGCAGCACATTCCATACCCAATAGCGCGAATCATCCGCAGTCGATATCTTATTTGCCAGCTCATCGGCTGTCATCGGCATCATCAGGCGCACGGTCCGCTGCGTGTCCAGAAGTCCTAACGAATTCCAATAATATTCCATATTGTAATCTTCAGCGTCCACCTTCGCGTTGGTAATAATATAGCGCTGAGAGAATGCGGTAACCGAAAGGCGAACCAATGTTTCCTGCGCGTTTGCCTGTATATACGAAATTACTTGGGCATCGTTCATAACGCCGTTGGGGTCGTAATATTTCTGGTTGCCGTAATCCCAGTACTGGTATAAAAGCGGATAATCATATCGAGTTGCACCGTAGAGATCGTTATATGTATAAGTATCCGTATCGTAGCCGCCTTGATCGTCGAGTTCCCAGAAGCCGATTTTATCGTTATCGTTGAAGGTGAGGCTGAGGCTTTTCAATGCCGGTACCGATGTCTTATTCAGCGCGTATGGGATGAATTGGTTCACAGTCATGCCCTGGCTTTCCTGATGTACCGGAGTCACCAGTTTATCCAGGACTGAATAGTTGTAGACTGTCTTATCAATTGTTCCGGCCGTAAGATCAGCCGCCATAACCGATACGGGAATCTGCGAAACGAGAATATCCTCACCGGCACTGTTCTGCACATAGAACAGCATTGAACCGACCGTCTGACCGTCAGGTGTCGTCTTGGCTTCGGCTTTGGGAAGATATAAAATAACGCACAGCATCATTACAACGCTCGTTATGATTCCGCCGATTATCCTCTTTTTCATATATGACCATGCCTTTCCTTTTTCTTTCAAACTCATTACTCCATATAAGCGCTTTATGACTCTGTCAGCTCAACCCAGCGCTGGAGTATGACAGCAACCTCCGCACGTGTCGCCACACCGCCTGGATTCAACAGATTCTTATCATTACCCGCAAGAACTGCTTTCCCGACTGCCCATTTCATAGCCTCTGCCGCCCAGCCGGACACTTTTTCTGAATCACCGAAACCGCTGATGTCCGCGTCATGGCTGACACTGTAACCGTAAGCTGCTGAATATCGGTATATAATTGTCACAAGCTGTTCTCTCGTGATGCCGTCGTTTATACCAAAGCACCCGTCGCCATAGCCTGTAACAATCCCCTTCTCCGATGCCCAAGCCACAGCATTGTCATACCATGAGCCTGATATGACATCCGAGAAAGGTGTCGCTGTAGCCGTACTGTCCTTTTCTCCCGATAACCTGCTGAGTACGGTAACAAGCATGGCGCGCGTCATCGGGCTGTTTGGGCTGAAGGTATTGCTGCCCATACCGTTGAACAATCCTCGTTTAACCACGAAATCAACGGCGCCTGCGTACCAATCATCGGGATCAACATCAGAAAAGCTTTTAGTCGTGCTCCCGGTCACACTGCTGCCGGAGCCGCTCGTCGAGCCACCGCTGACGTCGCTCCCGCCGGTGCCGCCCGTCGAGCCGCCGCTGACGTCGCTCCCGCCGGTGCTGTCAGCACTTTCATTGCCCAGCACACTGATAGATCCGTCGGAGAACATCACTTTAACTGCATTTCCTTTGTTATTCACGAAGTTATTGCTGTTGTTATTCTTAAGGCTGAGCACGATGGGCTCATTAACTAGCCCAGCCGTTTCTTTAACAGTGAAGCTCAGATTAAAAAGCACACCGCTTGCGGTCACATTCTCAGCGCTTGTCCAATTGACAAGCGCCGTTGCCGCACTCGAAGAAAACCAACCTTGTGTATTTGAAAGCGCATCGCCTTTCGTAATGTCATTGAGCGTCAGAACTGAAGCGTCATAAGCTGCCGCAATCGTAAATCCGGCAAAGCCGAGCGTTGAGTCCTGGCTGATTGTCACCGGTACAATGACGGTTTCGCCGGGCTTCGCTGTCACGGCTGCCGCGCTGATAACAGCTTCCGCTGATGTGCTCGTGTCAGCAAGCTTTAAAAAGTGCGGGACAGGCGTGAAAAGAAGATTATTTATGACAGTTAAAGGGGTGTCATTCAGAGCCTTTTTCAGGGCGGCTGAATTCGAACTGCTTGATAAAGCCAGCTCCGCAGTGGATTCTGTGCTGAAAGCTGTGATGTTGCCGACCAGGTAATTCACCAGACGGACGGCGTCCGACGAGGTGATGCTGCCGTCTTCGTCGACATCGGCAGCCACCAGCTGTTTATCGCTCAGCGTAATGTTACCGATGAGACTATTTATGAGCATAACAACATCTGACGAGGTGATGCTGCCGTCTTCGTCTAAGTCGCCCAGAGTATCTGTGCTTGTAACAGATACGGCAGCAGCCGTGACGTTATCGAGCAGTTTTGCCGAAGCGTCCGTCAGAATGGCGACGGTAGGGGTCATGCTGAAGGTACCAGCCTTGCGCACAGACAGATCAAACGTCGCTAATGTCGTCGAGGCGTTCATAGCAATCCCTGTATTCGCCGTTTCGAGCTTTATAAAGGTCAGCGTCGTTAAACCTGTCGCACTGTCTGATTTGACACCGTAGTCCCAGCTTCCTGAAATGCTGCTTGTGTTAAGTGACAGTGCCGTTCCGTCAAATGTAAAACGGTATTCACCGCCATAAAGCTCAAACGCCGTTTTGCCGGTCAGTGTCAGTGTCATATGCAGAGTATTTCCGATGGCAATGCTTGAGGCGTTTGAATATGTCAATGTATACGCGTATGCCGGTATATCCGCTTCGTTAATGACCTTGATTGTGACGGTCTGCGTGTTTGGTATAAAGTTCGTATTTGTGATGGACAGTGTGTATGTTCCGGGGCCGGTTATTTTGCTTGTAGCCAGGCTGAAATAGCTTGCTTTGATTGTCAGTTTCCCGGCGACAGTACGGTCCAGATACGTCGGCGATATTGTTGTCGCCGTTGTTGAGCCCGGAGGGGTGACTTTTACGGTAACCGCGCTCTGATAAGCCGTGTCACTGAAGGTCAGTGCAATTGCCTGGCCGCAGATATAATAGGATGCCGTGTTTATAACGGGCGCAGCACCGGAGAAAGTGACATTCATCGTTTTATTCGAGTAAGCCGCGGCATATAAGGCAAAGCCATAGCTGCCGTTTTTTGTAAACAGGCTCGAATTCAGGGTAATCGTTTTAGCCGTATTATTAATTGTATAGCCGGTTGAAGGGATTGCCGTATATGTGCTGTCTCCGGGAGCCATGATGCCAACGCTGGTCAGCGCCGAGGTCCAGGCCGTCCAATCGGTTGAAGTTACTGCTGAGGCTGCCGTAAAGATTAGGCTGCTCCCGACATTACACGAATATACTGTTTGGAATGCCGGAGCCGTCGCATAATAATTGACTGTCTTGATTCCATTATCGGCATAACCCGCCTCAACAGCCGTCATGTAATATGTGACGGGATTTGACGCCAGATTTCGGCCTGTAATGTCAACAGTTACCGGCCCGGTATATTGCTTTTGCGGCGCTCCGGCAGAATCATCATCGGAATTGGAATCCTGTACAGCATAATAAATTGTCGCTCCTGGTGTGGTGCAGGCCATTGTAATCGTCATTGTATTGCCGTCGGCGCTGATGCTAACGAAGGACGTCGGTGACGCTACCGTACCGAGTGACGTAATGGCAGGAGGTGTACTCATCACCAGCCGAATATTGTAAATCCATTTGAAATAGTCATATGCCGTCCTATGGCCGCTCATCAGGTCTGCTTCCGTCAGCGGGAGGCAGAGCCGCAGTGCATAATCCTGATTGATTTTATTCGCGAGGCTCCCGGTCACCACACCGTTATGGGCGGCAATCTCTTCGGCCAGCCCGACCTCGCTGCTGCTCCCGTCAGAGAAGGTTGTCCTTCCCGCGTAGGAGGTTGTCGCCAGAATCGGCGTTGACAGGGCACCGGTGTTGAATGCGGCGCGTTTGGCGTTGTAATAAACGTCGGCGGCTTTATATGTTGTATTATATGTATCCAGATCCATACCGGATTTCGCCAGATCATCGCCGCCAACCTCCCAGCCCGTATTCCATCCGGTTGTCGTGCTGAGCATCCCTGAAAAATAATAGCGCGGTGTGCCGTACAGTACACTGTAGCTCCAGGACTTCACGTAGCTGCCATAACTGTCGGTTGCCATAAACTGCATCAGATCATTCCCGCTGTAAGCTATAGATGACGCGCCCGCGACCGGAGAGGTGTTTTTTACATATGCGGCAAGCTCCGGCAGTGTAATCCCTTTGGCTTCACAGTATCCGGTTGTCGGATAATTGTCCGTATAGGAAAAGTAATAATTCGTCCCGGTGTCTGTACCCGTTGTGACGCCCGAAAGCTGTCCGTGCTGGAGCGCGGTCAGCTCCTGAAGCGTCATCACTTTCATCAGGACATCCTTGCCGTCGCTGTTTGTCACGTAAAAGAAAATGTTGCTTGCGGGAGCAGAATTTATGGTTTTCGCCTGTGCCTTCACAATAGTCAAGGTAAGCGTTGCGCAAATAATCAATACTGTCGTCAGAAGCAGGAACCAAAGCTTTCTTTTATTTTGTCTCATCCCATTTCGCCTCCTAACACAGAGCAAGATATGTGATCAGGATTTTCTGCGCATCTCTGATGTCCACGGTACCATCGCTGTTTATATCCATCACCTGGCTATAATCGGCGCTGTTCTTGATGGCTTGTTCTACGGCATTCACATCATCCATATTCACGATGCCGTCGTTATTCACGTCACCGGTAACAGCAGAATATGATTTTGCTTTAGCCGTTAGCGTGTTATAATCCAGCAGATTGCCATTTTTATCGTATGACGACACATACATGTGGCTGCCGTCAACCTCAAATATCTCATAATTCGACGTGTTATAAATCGTTTTTGCAGCATATGTCTCGTCAGCGGTGCTGTAGAATTTGCTGCCGGATACGCCCATCAGATAGGTAATGCCGTTTGTATAATCAATCTTTCCGCCGTACATGGGATATGAGCGGGAATAGACATGCTGATGGCCCTCTATTACCAAATCGACGCCTGTGCTTTCAAATATCGGCACCCAATTCGCTTTCACCGCGCTGCAGACCGAATCCGCAGCCAGAGGCAGCGCGGGTTGGTGCAGCATGACGATATTCCATGTCGCTCTGCTGGATTGGAGATCATTTCTAATCCAATCGGCAAGCGCCGTAAAGTCGCTGTCTGTCAGGTTCTCCTCTCCGGAGAAAACATTGGCGTTGAGCACTGTGTAATGGCAGTTGCCGTAGTTAAACGAATAAAATTCTTCTTTAAATCCATCCGGTCCGTTTGTCGGGAGGGCAAACATTTGCAGATAACTCACAGGCTTGCCGACACCGGCAAAGTTGCTCTCATGATTGCCGTTGCAGGACATAAACGGTATTTTTGAAAATACCGTCGTCGCTTGATTCAGGAAAGCCTGCCAGCCGTCGAGGTCGAGGCCGCTCTCAACAATATCTCCGCCCTGTAATCCGAAAGCCATCTGTCCGTACGCCGAATAAGCGTTCTGAAGCAGCGTCCCCCATGCCTGCATCTCCGTCTCATTCGTCGTCTGAATGTCGCCGAAGTAGCTGAAAAGGAAATTTTCCGTCGATTTCGGCGGCGCTGTGGTGAACGTCCCCGCCGTGCTCCAGCCCGCGCTGTTGCCAATTCTGTAGTAATAGACGGTGCTTGGGCTGAGGCCGGATACTGTGGCTTCATAACGCCAATAGCCAGTCGTCGTCGTACTGACCTGCAGCGACATCGCCGCAGCCTGCAGCGCACCGGAAAATGCTGTAGTATAGTCTGTCTTGTCAATATACTCGACGACCTCTGTCAAATCGGGATTGTCGTTCCATGTTAACGTCTGTGTCGATGTCGGATCACCTGTCCATGACAGCATAATTTGTTTTGGTGCAGGTATTGTACTTGAGCCCTCTGCCGCCGCGCCCAATATAAGAAAACCGGCTGTTAATGCAATAACGACTAAGACAGCACTGAATATGCGGCTCCGTTTCCATAAACCCGCCGCTTTGATTCCTGTCACACGCGTCCCCTCTTCCAGCTTCCAACAATTTTCATAGATATGACAATACCCAGTTTGAAACATTTATCTTTCAAATTTTACCGAGCCTCTCCATAATGCGCACGATGATGCTGACAGCCTCGGCTCTTGTCGCAGCTTTCTGCGGGTTGAGGTTCCCGTCTGGACAACCTGCTAGTATACAGTTGCTCAAAGCGGCTTCCACCGCACTTTTCGCCCATGCTGATATCGACGCATCGTCCGGATATGTGCTGATCTGTGTAGTATCAACCTTCAGCTTATATGCGTTGACGATAATCAGTGCGATCTGCTCTCTTGTAATATTGTCGTCAGGCTTGAATGTGTTATTCGTACAACCGCTGACTATACCCAGAGAAACAGCGGTGGAGATGTATCCGCTCGCCCAATGGCTTGATATATCATCAAAAGTATTACCAGGCTCTATAACCACACTATCCGTCTTCATCATCGCACGGATCAGCATGGTAACAAATTCTGCCCGCGTAATCGTCGCTTCAGGACGGAAGGTACCGTCACCGCCGCCTGTGACAACGCCCAGCGCTGCAAGCTTTTTAATGCTATCCTCCGCCCAGTTGCCGCTGATGTCGCTGAAGCTGACAGCTTCGCGCTCCTTTGTCACCGTCACAGTGCATTCTGCGGTAAAATTGCCGTCGTCTGTCACGGCACTGATGACTGCCGTGCCAGCGCCCTTAGCTGTGACAACGCCGCTCGTATCAACTGCAGCGACACCCGGCGTGTCACTGCTCCAGAGCACCGTATTGTCAGAGGCATTGCTCGGCGTGACCGTCGCAATAAGCAAATCCGATTCTCCTTTGGCGAGCGAGAGGCTGCTTCTGTTCATCGTCACGCCTGTTACGCGGACCGCATCGGCTAAAACCGTGATTTTACATGAGTCGGTAAACCCACCGTCGACTGTTGTGACGGTTATATTTGCCGTCCCTGGGGAAACGCCCAGCACTTTCCCGTCGCTCACCGTCGCAACTATCGTATTATCACTGCTCCAGGTTACAGCGCTGTTTGTCGCATTATAAGGCGCGACGACCGCCGTAAGTGTCCGGCTTTTTCCCACCGACAGACTAATCGCATCATTTATTGTAATTCCAGTAACAGCGACATTTGATGTTTTAACCGTTACATCGCACGTCACATTTTTACCGCCGTCGATAGAAGTTGCGGTAATTACTGCCGAGCCGGCACCGACACCGGTTACAACTCCGCCGTCTACTGTCGCGACTGACTGGTCACTTGACGTCCATACCACATTTTTATTTGTCGCGTCGTCGGGTACAACCTTCGCAGTCAGCGTCACGGTTGAACCCACTTCAATTTCCGCGTCGTCCTTATCTATTGTTAAACCGGAGACACCGATATCCAGCGGTACATTCGCGTCCATGAAGATATCAATCCGGTATACACCCTTAATATAGCTTGATGTTGTGGAATTGCCCGAGATCAAATCACCCGGCGTCATTCCGATGCAGAACCGGAATATATCGGCTTCCGTTAACTGTGACGGCTGGGTTTCCATATCTGTCCGGTATTGATACGATGTGACAGCCAGCATTGGCTGGACAAGCGTCGCACCCGCCTGGACATCACCGGGACTAACAGTCCCGGTTAAGCTGTTCCACGAGCTTGCTGAAAACATCGCCGGATAATAATAACGGTCGGTATCTATCAGATTGGTATATGTGTAGCTTCTGCGGTATCCATCAGTCGCTGTGAACTTGATGAGATTGGCAGCGTCTATCGATATCGCCGGATCGGTGACATAATTCTGCAAATCCGCTAATAAATCAAGGATATCGACACCATGCGCGACAGTCAGAACTCTGGCCGGCATGGCATCAATAGATGAATACGATACAGTGTTTTGAATTGCACCCTGCGCCACAAGATTATTCGCCATGTTTCGCATGTCATCTAAGCTGTAGCTGTGCAGAAGAGTTGTCGATCCTCCGGAAGTTATGTAAACATCAAGTTTTCCTGCCGGAGGTACCAGGGAATCGTGATCCGCCGAGACCAGCACTGTACACGACAATACCAGCACCGCCATAATCAGCATAGTAAGAAATAACTTTTTTGATTTGCCGCGTTTCATAAAAACATCCTCTCATTACTTTCCAGTATCAACAGCCATAAAAAGCTTTCCTGTTACCGGGTCGCGGTAGACGACGCCGTATTCTTCATAGCTTTTTTGATCTGCGGTGCTGTTTGCGTTCTCACTTTGCTGTGTATTAAACTCGGTTAATGCGCTGCCTTGGTCAACACCCACCAGCTTCTCGCTGCGTCCAATGTCCACATTCCACGCGACAATGAGGGAGAGCATCAGCCCACAGGCAAGCACCAGCATCACATCGGCGAGATTAGCCAAGCCGTCCATTGGGTTGATGTCGTCGTGGTATCGGCTGCGTCGGAGCCTGCCGGCTCTAAGACTGCGTTTCATATTGCTTCTCTACCTCCAGAATGCATTCCATCGCCGCTTCAAGCGCTGTCATATAATTTTCGTACCAGCTTTTTCGGATACCGGAGATGACAAAGCATACAGCCGCCGAAGCGAGTCCGGCAATTGTCGAGTCGAAAGCGATCAGCATCGAGTTTGACAAGCTGTATGTGTCGCCTTGTCCCAAGGCAATCAGTCCCGGACCGAGTGGAATCAGCGTCCCAAGGAGCCCTAACATCGGCCCCAGCTTTGCTACAAAGTCCGTAATACGCGTAATAAAATCGTAATGAGACTGTTCTTCATAAATCAATCTGGAGGCTAGAGCCTCCCGCATGTCGGGTGTCAGTTCCTTGTGCCGGGTCAGCTCATGCAGTACATTTCTCTGTCGGGTTAAAAGACCGCTGCCGGATATGGTCTCTTCCAAATCAAGCGCTTTATTTTTTATCTTATCAACGAGAACCGGCATTTTGACCTTCATCCGCCGATGCTCCGTAAAGCATTCAACGACCAGCGACCCCGCCATGAGAATTGCCGTCGTTATGAGCAGCAAAAGGACGATGGCAACAGGCACCCGGAGACCGGTAGCTACTGCGCGAAGGGTATCATTTAGGTTTACTGCGGTGAGCATTGCGTTTTCCTCCGATATCTCTATAGTATTTCAATCCGCGGAGCAGCCCGCCTATGATAAAAATGAAACCGGCTGAAATTGCCGTAACGTTTGTGAGCGGGTTATCAAGTATGATTTTCGGAAGCTCAACAGCCGTTTCAGACATGTCGTACATCCTCCAATTCTGAATGCTTCCCGTATTACTGTCCGGTGTTGAGGCGTTTTTGATAATACTGTCTGTTGTACCTTGACCTGCCGGAGCTTCTGAAATCTGTACAGTGCCTGCCTCTGCGCTTTTTTTGATCTCAACTTGGCTGGGTTTATCCTGCGCTGAACTGCTGACCTGCGCGAAGCCCTGTCCTTTGCTGCCACCGGTATCTGTCTGGTATTGGCTGCCGACTTCATTCGTTAATGCGGATTTATCTGCTGACGCAGCCGGAGGCGGGGAACCGCCCAGCATGACCTCAATGGTGTGAATCCATTTGGCGCTTCGCGATGCCGTATGGGTCACCGTATCAGTCTGGCCGAAAATCAGCCTAAACCGGGTGGAGGACGTCAGATGCTCGTAATCTGCCGCTGTTGCAAAGCGCTTCCAGTTATCCTCATAGGCGATGAGCGTATCCACAGCCACCGCACCTTCCGTCGCGTATGCCTGCGCTTGTGCGTTATCATAATCCCAGCGTTCAGGCAGATAGGGATAATAATACCGCCGCGTATCAATCAGGTAATCCTTTGTGATGCTTGTATACCAGGTGCTTGTCACATCCGCGCAGTAGAAGTGAAAGGTCTCTACGGAATTGACATCGATGCCCGCAGCCGCAAGAATATCGGTCAGCCTGACACCCACAACACTGTCCAGGACGACAGCCGGCATGTTGTCAATAAACGTGTACTCCTGCCTCACCTGATTCATTGCCTTAAGATCGTTAAGTGTAAATACCTTTTTTGTGTAGTATGGTCCGCCCATATAACCGACGGTGATTGTCAGTGTGTCGGAAGCGAGTCCGTTATCGGCGTCATCCTCCGGCACACCTGTCACTGCCGGCTCTTCAGTGCCGGTCCCGGCCGGTGTGCTCGGGGGCACGTATTCCGAATTATCCGGCATAACAATCGTCAGAGAATTTATGAATTTTCCGTAATCAGATGAAACACAATCGGTAATTTCCTTCTGACCGAAGCAAAAACGAAGGCCGTCTTTTGATGACAGGCTGCCGATATCCGGCTTGCCTTCATAACGCCCCTCATAGCTCTCAAGTGCCAGCATCGGCAATACGGACTGTTTTTCATCCGCTGCGCCCGCACTGAACTCCGGCGAATTCTGGGATGCTTTATCGTAGCCGCTGACAATCTGCGGGTAATAATACCTTTCTGCCGTCAGGATTTCGGAGGTAAAATTCTTTCGCCAGCCGTCAGAGGATGCAAACGCAAGGCTGCTGACGGTATCTTTCCTGATTCCGAGGCTTGCGAGTAAGTCGTCTATCATGACGCCTCGTGCCTCGCATACTGACGGCGCGCCGGAAGCATCGATTGACGAATAATCTATCAGCGCCTGCTTCATAGCTTGGAGATCCGGCACACTGTAGTTCGCGGCAAGGACATTTTTACCGTTACATGTAACATATACCTTAAAGTTGTCGGCTCCGGACGCCATTGTTGGCGGACCTACCAACAGCAGGCAATTGAGCAATATAAAGATGAAAAGTGCGATTTTTTTGGTGATTTTCATGATTTTACCGCCGCCTGCCCGCATGTATCGTTACCAATAGTATGAATAGCCGATCTTTTCTATCAGAGGTAATTTACTTAAAAAGGCTGCCTTGCCGAGATGCAAAGCAGCCTTTTTAAACGAAGAAATGAGATACAATTATGACATAGCATCCTCATATCGACGTTGAAAACATGCGACTTCCCTCTCAAATATGGAGAACAGGAGCGTTTCCACCCCCGCATCGCGAGCTTAAAGCTCAGGCTGTGCGTTCATAGGCATAAGCCCTTAGAACATGCTCAGCAAAGGAAATTCAGATTATTCAATTAAATTGGAAAAAGTGGGTAATATATAAATTTTGATGACGAAACGAAAATATTCCCAACGGAGTCTATTCTAAAGACCAACGGCTGAAATGTCAATTGCTTCGAACACTATTCATCAATTTTTGTTACGTTTGTTATTGATTCATAATGTGGCAGACATTGTTTGTTTACTTTTATATGCTTTTGTTCAGATTTTGTGATTGATATGTTTTCTTGCATATGATACTATCAATGAAATTAAGCCGTGTTTTAAGAGCTAACGTGCCTGTGGGTGATTTTATGAAACACTATAAAATAATAACAACCGCTCTGCTCGTATGCTTTCTTTGTACGGGCTGCGCGGCAAAAATAACAGCTGACATATCGTCTTACGGAGATACCCCGATTACAATCTCCGGTCTGACGGATAAAGAATTTACGGTGACACCGAATGACCTGGCAAAGCTTAGATGCGTCCAGCTAAGCGCCTCAGGTAAAACAGCCAAAGCAGGCAATGTCAGCGCAGTCGGGCCGCTTCTTGACACCTTCCTGGCAAAATACGGTAAAAAGCTAACAGATTTCAAAGTTATCCGGTTCATTGCGCGGGATCAATATACCATAAGCCTCACCGGTGAATATCTGACCAACTACAAAATAGTGATGTCGTTGTGCGCAGGTAAAAATCCGTTGGCAAAGAATATGCAGCCGATGAGGCTCTTCATCCCAGGTGCCGAATCGTCCTATTGGATATATGCCGTTGTACGTATTGAGTTCATCCCAGCTTAAATACCGATGTCATTGATTCCCCTCGGGTTTGAGGCGTGATTCTGTATGGGGAAGGATTATGCTTCATTTTTATTGATACGTCGTATTTTAAGAACCTGATGAGTATGCGCGGACGTACTGGATACATTCAAACGTTTGACATTTTAAGAGCTTTTGCTTATACTCTGAATTGATAATCAGTAAATTATATAGGCGGTGAGCCCCGATGACTATAAAAACTGCATCTGATATTGTCGCGACAAAGCTAGACAACGAAGTAACCATATTAAACATTAATACAGGTAAATATTACGCCCTCAATGAGATTGGCACACGCATATGGGAGCTCATCCCTGAATACGGAGAAACAGAAGCCATCCTGAAAATTTTGATTAATGAATTTAATGCCGATGCATCAGTTATGCGCCGTGACTTACTCGGTCTCATAAATCACTTGGTATCGGCGAATCTCGTGTCGCTCTCATGAACGCTCTTCGTGGTTTTATCGGCATGCCCTCCGGTGATAAGCGCGTCGTGCTTGAGCTGACGCTCCGGCTCGTCAGTGCTGAAATAATGATGCGATTTTTACCCTACAGCTTAACCAGAAAACATGTTTTTCGAGACATGGATCAATCCTCCTCCGGCAAAAGCGGGGATATTGAAATTCTTAGGCAACGCTTGATTATTTTAAAAAGAATTTGTGCACACCTGCCGTGGCAGGTCACATGCCTGCGAAAAGCCGTGGCATTGCGTGACTCGCTCAGCGCTGCCGGCGTCGGCGCCGTCATCAGAATCGGTGTCAATAAAGGGAAATCATCCGTCAACGCGCACGCCTGGCTGGAATGCTGCGGATATGAGGTTTTAAAGAACGGAACCTACAGCGAGTTTCTGCCCGTCTGACACTTATTCCCAATAATTAGGCTGGAGGGCTATACAATGCTTCAGAGATCATCTGACGGTGATCCGATTTACAGAGCTTTTGGCATCAATCTTCAGTGTGCGCTTCCAAGCGCCGCTGATTTTGGTTTGCCCGAAGCGTCAGGGTCTGTTATACCGGACGCCGTTATGCGCTGCGGAAAAGTTCCCGAAACCCTTGACAACAGCGTCCGTGCCGACCCGGTTATCACAGCCGCTCCCGGTTCAGTCCTGGTGGACATAAAAAATGTCGCCCGGTATCTCATACGCAACGGCGACGAAATCATTATTGAGCCATTCAGCGGTGCCAAGGACGGCGATATCGCTACATATGCATTCGGTACGGCTGTCGGCACCTTACTGTACCAGCGGGGTGTTTTTGTGCTGCACGGGAGCGCTGTCGCGACGCCGAACGGGGCTGTTATCTTTACCGGTATGAAGGGCGCAGGAAAATCAACGACCGCTTCCGCACTTGCTGTGAGAGACCATCCGTTTTTATCGGACGATATTTGCGCCATTCATATCAGTGCATCGGGAAAACCGGTACTTTACCCCGGCTTGACCCGATCAAAGATTGCCCTGGACAGTTATCAAGAGATACTGCGCCGCGCACCGGACGCGCCGCCGGTCTCGCCTGTACTGAACAAATATGCCGCTTCATTTCCGGGCAGCCGTGAACCGCACCCGCTGTATGCCATATGTGTTCTGGAGGAGACCGCTGATACGCCCCAAATAAAAAAGATATCCGGTGCGGAGAGGCTGACGCTGCTCATCGAGAATATCTACCGCCCGCTCATCTACGAACTGACCGATTTACCGCGGGAGCGGTTTGTCCAGTGTGCTAATGTCGCATCCAACGTTCTTCTTTATCGCGTCTGCCGACCGAAAAGCTTCTCGGATATGAATGTATTCATCCGGCTGCTGGAAAACACTGTGTTGTCAGCGTAATTTCAAAAGCTTCCAAATACGGCATTACCCTTTTTAACATAAGAAAGATCGCCTCGGTGGGCTACACCGAGGCGATTCCCTGTTTATTTATAGCTTTTAGTGATGTTTACGACCCCCATTGTTCCGGGAAATCCTCCGGCCAGACGCCGTCGCTTGAGTCGCCCACCCAGCCGCTCTGCGTTATTTTGCTGAATTCGCCGAGCTCCTTAAGCTCCGGTGCGGCGTATTCCTTTTTCTGATTGTCCATAGATTTATTCTCCTTCATATTTTAATATGTTATCTGTGTCTTCTGTACTTTGCCGCTTGTGACGTCGACAACCCAGAGGACATTGTCTGTGCCGATGAATAGACCGACCGGGTTTGTGAACTTCCCTGTCACGGTTCCCTTGCCGCCGTAGACGGCTGTGCTGTTCACGCATTTGATGAGGCCTGTTGCCCGTTCGGTGACAAACACGTTGCCGTAACCGTCGATTGCCAAACCGTAGGTATAGTCATACCCCGTGTATGCTTTGAGGAAGTTCCCGGCGGCGTCAAGCTCTTCAACGCGCTTATTCATCGTGTCGCTCACCCAGATGTTGCCCTGTGTATCCACAGCCACATCGTACGGGTTGCCGAATTGGCCGTCGCCGGAACCCTTTGTGCCGTAGGCGTGCCAGTTTGCGCCTGCGGTGTCAAACGTCGCAATCCTGTTGTTGCCCGTGTCGGCGACGTAGATCGTCCCGTCCTTTACCGCGACGCCCAGCGGCTTGCTGAGCTGGTTTGCGCCGCTGCCGAGGGTGCCGTAGGTCTGCCAGTTGGTGATGGCGCCTGCTGACGGCAGGAAGCGGACGATTCTGCTGTTGCCGGAGTCTGCTACATACAGATACCCGCTCGCGTCAATGGCAATCCCCATCGGCTTTGTCATCTGATTGGCTCCTGTACCCACTGTGCCGTAGGACGCTACATACTTCCCTGCCGCGTCGTATTCGACGACTCTGCCGTTGTAATAATCCGTGATGAACGTATGTCCGGCAGCGTTAACCACCAGATCCGAGATACCGTTGAGCTTGATCGGATTACCTGCTGAGCTCAGCGTGAAGCCCGCGAAGGTTGTTGTCGCCGCCGGTGTTGGGGCGGTGAAGGTAATTGAAAAGTCCTTGGTGTAGCTTGAACCGGCTAAACCTTTGGCAATCGTGGCGGTGACGACCACGTTTCCGGCAGCGTTGGTTGTGAGCTGACCGCCGGAAATCGTCGCTGCGCCGCTCTTGACGCTCCAGACAATTGTCTTGTTCGTCGCATCAGCCGGGACAACAGAGCCGGTCAGGGGCAGGGGTGTACCGACAATGCCTGATGAAGTAACTCCTGTAATATCGGTGACCGGATTAATGACATCAACCACGCATACCGCTGTTCCCCAGGATGTGCCAGACGCGCCGGTGACAATATGCCTGCCGGGCGTGGTAAATGTGAGGGTAATCTTAGCGGTCTTGCTATCTGTGTTACCGACGGATGTACCATCCACAGAGACGGCGGTACCGGTGCAAAGGCTTAAGGCGCCCTGTCCGGAGCTGCGGCCGAAGGTCAAAGTAACCGAACCGCCGGTGGGCAGAGTGACGTACTGCTGGTCAAAGTAGCCTGTCCTGAAGTAAGTAAGGCTTGTGAAGTTGGTGAGGTAAATGATCATACCGTCGGCTGCCGATTTGGTAACGTCGGTATGCACCATTTTTGCAAAATCTTCCGGAGTCCAGACACCGCCGCCGTACGACATGTTGAGACAGCTGACACCCAAAAGCTTGTTGAGAACCAAGCCATATGTTGTGACCGTCTGATATCCCCAGGCACCGGCGTCGCCGTAAGCCTGCTGATGCAGCTTGCTGATCGCATCGGCAATAGTATCGCCTGCACATATCTGGATTGGATAGTACGCAATGTTGTTTCCGCCGGAATCCTTCTGAATGTCTTTATCGATGACAGCGTAGAAGTAAACAGTGCCGACCGGCGTATCTGTAGATACTTTAGAGAAACCGACGGAGAAGTCTTTAGTAAAGTCCGTTCCAGTCTCGACGCCATTTTTTATTGTGGCGGTAACAACCACGCTGCCGGAGGCGGCAGCGGTGAGCTGAGCGCCGGAGATTGTCGCAGCACCGCTCTTGACGCTCCAGACAATGTTCTTAAATGTGGCTCCGGTAGGGGCAATGGTGCCGGTCAGCGTCAGCGGCGTGCCGACTAAACCGTTCGTGGGAACACTCGTAATACCCGTGACGGCAATTTGATAAATAGTCATGGGTCCGCCGGCACCGACCTTGATGACAGCGATGGGGCAGGCAGAGTTGGTCATAGTTCCGCCGGTCACGATATAAGTGCCGTCTTTGGCAAAGCTTATTGTGGCCTTACCTGTGGCATCAGTTGTATAACTGGTGCTCTTGAAATTGATATAAACGGGGGTTGCGCCGTTGACCGCAGGCGTTTCTCCCGGCACTGTATTCACCGCTGTCAGCGTGATATTCTCGTCGACGGCAATTTCGGCGTATTTCACGTCGAACATCGATGCTTTGGTGTGTGTTGACGAGGAGGAGAAGCCGTTGACATCGATGACATCGCCGCTGCTCACAGTCGCGGAGCCGCCGGAGGGCAGGCTGTTTTTATAGATATAGCCGCAGTTGGTCTCATAATCGAGGCCCCAGACAGACGTGACAATGGTGGCACCGTCCTTGTCATAAGACGTCCATGCGCTGCCCGCGCCGTAAGCATACGCGTGGAGCTTGGATAAAATGTCATTGACGGTGGCGCCGGGTGTGAAGGCGATAGGATAATGAGCGATATAATTACCGGATTTGTCGTACTTCACGCTGCCGTCAACGGAGAGATTAATGTAAACATAGCTGCCGTCGTTTTCTTTAATATCAATAATGGCGACGGGGTTCCCCTTGCCGCTGACCTTAGCCACGATATAGTATCTGCCGGGCTGGGTAAAGCTGAGGGTAAACGAGCCCTTGGTGTCGGTGTCGACACCGGTATCCGTCAGGCTGGCGAGGTTCGTACCGGCATAGATATCAGCGGCAGCAATAGCCTTAGGCGTGTAAGTATAGTCGGAGTTCATGTTCTGGGTCATAGCCTGCATGGTGATATATTCACCGGTTACAGCTTGTGTAATATTGGGATTAATGAAGCTGGTGGTAATCCAACTGTCGTCATAGGCTAGGAGATAGTAGACATCGCCGTCCGCCGTTGTCTTGGCGCCGTCTACAAAGCTGGTGTTGTTAAAAGCCAGGGCATTATATTTGGGTGTGTGGCCCCAGAGCGTGCTGTAGCAGTCAAAGCCGTTTGCATTATTGATGACGACACCCGCAGAATCGGTCGTATAGCCCGGATATTGCTGCTGATGCAGCGCGAGGACGGCATCGTCGATAGTCTGCCCGTCCGTCCATGGAATCGGATAGAGGATAATCGGACTGCCGTCTTTCCCGACGGCGGCATCGGTATTGACATACAGACTGATATACACGTAGCCTGTATCAAGCCCGGTCTGTTTGGCCAACGGCTCAGGCTTTTCAATATATGTAGCCGTAGCGGTTATGTCTTGGGTGATGTTGTTGAACGCCTTATCCCAGCCCGTATAGATATAACCGTCGTACTTGACATGCGCCGGCTCCGTGGCACTCGCACCCGCCGCGACGGTTTCATAAGCGATCATCTGGTTGGTGTGTCCGTCCTTAAACTTGACAACAAACGGACCGGCACTGTGGTCCTCGCGGATCTTTGACATATCGATTGTCCGAGAGTCGTTGATCGCTTTGCCGTTTATGTCATAATGGGTGAAATTAACTTGACTGCCGTCAATTTTTACGATTAGGCCTTTGCCTTCCACGAAGTGACTGCCGGTACCGTATTCACTGTCACTCATGCAGCCCGCGGAAGTGTAGGTGAAGTTGATTTTCGTATCGGCGCCGGAAACATTGAGATAATCACCGGCTTCATTGACCATATCATAGTTGGTGTCAAAGACGCTGTGGTTATGGCCCCAAAGGAAGACCACATTGGGGTAGTTGTTCAGCAAGGAAATGACTTTATCCGCGTTGATGCTGACCCTGCTCCCGAAGGAATGGAGCGGATAATGGGACATGATGAAAATGGGAATATCGGTAGGAGCCGTAGCCAGATATGTGCTGAGTGCGGCGATATCGTCATCGCCGAAGCCGTATTTTGAGGTGTCTGTCGCCACATCGCCCCAGGAGCCGAAGCAATAGGTGATGTAGCTGTCTGTTTTTGCACTTTCGCCGATGCGGAGAAATTTGCTGCAGGTAGCTGCGGCTTCGGGATAATCGCTGTTGTTGAGATAATAGCCATAGTTGCCGCCTGCAGACACAAACCATTCATGGTTGCCCAGTGTGTAATCAGCTTTTCCGATAAAGCCGGAGGTTATATACCCGTCCACTATGTTCATTGTGGCTTGTACATCGTTCCAGAATATCGTGTCGCTGTCGTAGGCGCTGCCCATGTCGCCGCAGAAGCCCATATAATCTATGTGGCTGGCGGCACCGGTTGTTTGGATGGCTTTGAGCCAAGTATCCGTGTTGTTTGTCTTGTTGTCCGTGTCATTATGCGCGTCAGAGGCAAATGCAAGGCAAGAGGTGGTTTCCGCGGCGGCTGTGACTGACAGCCCCGGTAGCATGGATAAAATCAATGCCAGTACAAGTAACAGCGACAGTTTCTTTTTCAACGCAATCTTCATTTGTTTCCTTCCTCTTCATAAAACTTACTGGTTAATAAGCCTCCTGGATTGCTGGTTTCTCCCGATGTGTCCTCCCTCAGACAGTTGGATTATTATACTAAAAGTAACTAATATAGTATCACCTAGGATTTATTAGAGTAACGTGCTCACAGTATCAAAATTCGAATCATTTACTGTTCTCACAACATAGCTTTATCTCACTGTATATATTTTGAGCCTTTCTCTAATGCAACTTTCAGGAAACCGGGACACACAGCGTTTATCTTGGGCAGGCAAAATAATCGACCCTGGATTTCTTAAAGAAATCCAGGGTCGATTATTTCCGTTATTTATTAAGCTGATATTCAGTCGATTCCAACCATTACAGATGTAGCTTTAATAATTGCATAAGCGTCTCTGCCAACCTTCAGGTCAAGTTCCTTTACGGCATCCATCGAAATCGTCGCACTTATTTTGTTGCCTCCGCCAATATCAAGGACGACGATCGCATTGACGGCACCCTCTTTGATATTCGTGATTTTGCCTTTTATTTGATTTCTGGCACTGATTTTCATTTGGTACGCCCCTTTTCTGTTCGGTATTTATAATAGTATTCTTCAGTATTATTATCGCACATTTCAGCTGTTTCAATAAAGGAATTCATGATTTATTCACTGTGTATTCATGCACTGGCCGCTGAAGGCTTTAATCGTATAGCCGTCGTACCATAATAAATAATTGCTATATTCAGCCTATGCTGCTTCATGGTATAATACAAGTTGTTATATTTTTATCCTGCATCAATAATTATATGCTGCCGTTGTACAGCAGGGAGAGGTTCATATGATAAAAATCGCAGTCATCAGCGCGGCGCGCGTTTCACTCGCACCGATTGAGCAGACCGCAGCGCAACATTTCCCCGAGGTTCAGCTGGTTCATTTTGTGGACGAAGCCATGTCCCTGATCGCCAAGCGCGACGGCGGTGTTATCTCACCGTCAAACCTCTGCCGGATGGTCAGCCTCATTCGAAACGCCAATGATTTCGGCGTAGACGGCGTACTGCTTTCCTGCACGATTTTTTCACCCTACGATGAACTGTTGGCCGAATTTTCAGAGTCGCCTCTCATAGCCGCCGATGTCGCCACTCTTGAGAATGCTGTCGCCACTTATAATAAAATCGGTGTCGTCGTGACTTTCGAGCCTACACTAAAAAGCGTCGGGGCTATCCTCAACCGCTGCCGTGAAAAAATCGGGCCTGTCCATGCCGACATCCGTCTGGCAGAAGGCGCTTTCGATGCCGCCGCCCGAGGCGATGCCGACACGCACAATAAAACCGTCGCCGACTGCGCCAGAAGTCTGGCAGGCAGCTGTGAAGCCATTATACTCACCCAAATGTCGCATCTGGGTGCGCTGCCGCTGTTATCCGATCTGCAGGTTCCTGTTTTGACAACGCCTGCTGTCAGTCTCGGTCTATTGATTGATCGAATCAACGCTCGGAAAGGTAAATAGGTTACAGGTAAACACTTGAACGACATTATACATTCAAAAGGCTTAACAGATGCCATACGCGCAGAGATCCGGGAGCTCGACAGCGCCTGCAGCGCGTATGCGCCGCTGTGCATGAAGCTCAACTGGGATATGCTTGATACCCGCCCCGATGACGAAATTAATGACCTCTTTTATTATGAGAACGGAAGACTTGTCGGTTATCTTGGTCTTTATGTTATCGGTTCAAACACGGACGAACTTGAAATCACAGGTATGGTACATCCGCATTATCGCCGGCGCGGCATATTCACAAAACTACTGAGAGACGCGGTACCGATAAGCCGGTCGCGCGGTATCGGCAGAATACTTCTCATCGCTGAACGGCAGTCGTCCAATGCGGCAGGCTTTGCTAAAAAAGCCGGGCTGACTTATTCATTCTCCGAATATCGTATGAAGTGCGGCGCTTATCGTCCGCTGAAGCAGGCTCCCGAGGGGTTCAGTCTCCGTGCAGCCGCAGCAATCGATATACCGTTTCTTCAAAATCTCGATGAAATCTGTTTTGGCAGCACCTTTCCTGATGGTTACGAGCGGGAGCTCTATCATCTGTTTGTATCTGAAATAAACAGCACCGATATCGGTAAAATCGGACTCACATATGAGGGCAGCCTGGGCTATATATTCGGCGTATGCATCCTCCCCGAATACCGCGGTCTCGGATACGGACGGGCCATGCTCAATGCCGTACTCAAAAGGCATTTTGATCATCAAAGCACCTCGGTTATCCTTGAAGTCGCCACCAAAAACGACAGCGCCCTGACCCTCTATAAATCCTGCGGCTTCAATGAACTGACAATCTACGACTATTTCGAACTGAAGCTATAAAAAATGACTGGCGGACGACTCATAGTCGCTCGCCAGTCATCTTTCATCACATCGGACGAATCCCATTTAGAACGATTTCTCAAATTCTATAAAATCAGGTTCATCTCTTAAAAAGTCAAAGTGCGTTTGCTTTAGATTCTCTCTTAATAAATCTGTATCTGAGCCAGTGTAATTCTTTGAAGTGGAACTATTATGATGCGTTGCCATGTTTAAAAAGGGACTTGTATAATGCTGCTCTCCTTCCGGTATTGTATCGTATAAATAGGCATGCTCTTTGGCTGATTTTAAATGTGCCATAACCTTTTCTTTATTTTGAGATTCAGCATAAAATCTCGCAAGTTCCTTATGCATGTCTGCGACACGGCAATGATAAAAAAGGTAATTTTCATCATTGAATACCATTTTGTAAATTCCCAGCGCGGTCTCAAATGCAAATATGTATTCATCTGTCGAATTATATTGGCCATATATTAAGTTGCTGCACAGCAAATCAACAAAGTATAAATTATCCTGATGCTTCTGTTTTTTGCTTTTATCTCCGTTAAGTGCAAATTCAAGCAGAATTTCTCGGCTGACAACGATAGATGCGGCTTTATTCGCGGTTTCTACGGCCTTTTCCTCATTATAGAATGGCCCGGGACCATAAAAAAGGACAAGGATCTGTATAGCACTGGTGCGATTCTCTGTATCTGTACAATCAGTAAGCACGCGATCGCATATTGAAACGGCTTCCTCAAAGTAATCCGTCATCTGCTTATCATCTGCACAGATATCACTATGCTTTGCTCCAAGCAGAGCATAAGCCAGCATAATTAAGAAATGATAATTTTTCGGGTATCTAAGTACTGCTTTCCTCCAGTGCGTAATTTGTTCTTTAACAAGTCCTAGGTTAGCCAGCCGAGAGCCTTCCTCATCAAATGCTTTAATATCGGCTTCCCGCGCCTGCGAATCCAGATCAAATAAAACGTCTGTCGTAACGCCGAAAAAATTCGCCAGAGGTATGACAAGCGAAATATCCGGCAGCGCACTGCCGTTTTCCCATTTTGATACAGCCTGATATGAAATATTGAGATATTCAGCAAGCTTTTCCTGCGTGATATCGTTATCCCTGCGAAGCTTTTTAATTTTTTCTCCGATGGTCATATATGCGCACCTCTTTTCCGTTTTGAGCAGCTGCTATGATGATTATACATTTTACCGTATCGAACACAATAACCGCTCGGCTTAGACGGACTCAACCGTGAGTTGCGCTGCGCAACACAGCGACAGAGCACTATACGTCAAGACATGATATACTTTAACCGCTATTCTTGATATCAGGGAGGTGCTTATATGCACGCATGGGAATCTATTCAAAGCAGCTTAAAATGGATTGAAGATAATTTACCTGAAAACCTGGAGATAGAAAGGTTGGCAGAAATTGCGTACTTGTCGCCATTTTACTACCAGAGGCTCTTCAGTCGGCTTGTCGAAAAACCGGTGATGGAGTACGTCAAGCTTCGGCGTCTGGCGCATGCTGCCGATGATCTGGCAAGCAATCCGAGACGAATCATTGATGTCGCTTTCGATTACGGTTTTGATAATCACGAAACTTTTACAAGAGGCTTTAAGGAAGCGTATGGTGTAACACCGGAAGAATTCCGAAAAGCGCCGCGTCCCCTCTCGCATTTCAACATGCCGGAGCTTTCATTAATATACCAGCTTATTGACGAAAATGTACCGTTAATCGCAGACGGCATTGTACTGGAAGTTCGAAGGACTCAGCTGAATACCCAACGGTTTTTTAACGGACTCTCCGTTCAGAATCCTATCAACGACACACCGGGAATTGACTTTCTCGGTCAGCTCTGGAACCGCCTGCATCAGCAAAAAGCAAAAATGCTGAATGTACTGCCAATCGGAAACGAATTGGGTATGTCCTATCCCGGTATACAAGAAGGCTTTTTTTCGTACTTTGCCGGAGTGGAAATCAGCGGTTCGGAAAAACAGCGCGGTTATGAGCAAATGCTGCTGCCGACCGGCAGCTATGTGCTGTGCTCCATTGAAGCCGAAAGCTTCAGCCTGCTGACAACAAACGCGCTGAATAAGGCGCGGGATTATATGCTCGGTGTATGGCTTCCAAACCACAAGGTATCAATTGAGCCGTTCATGGCCGAGTTGTACGGCGATACATCAGCCGAATCTTCTTCAATGGAAATCTGGTTTCAAGTAAAATAACAGCTTTTATATATTGCCAGACTTCGTTTTGATATCACCGATACTCAGCCGGACGTTATTCTGTCTGGCGGTTTCCTGCAGCAGCTCGGCAATTTTATTCTTGTTGGAGTTGATCAGGTCGGCTGTTAATTGCTCTTTAAGCGGCTGCGGGAGCTTTCTCAAGATCATTTTTGCCATGGAGGCCGGCATGCCGCCGGAGATGAGCTTTGAAGCCGGGTTGCCTGACTGGCGGAGCTTTTCAAGCATCAGGGGCAGGTATTGTTCGATCAGACTGTCGTAATCAATATCATTGAGTTCAATTTCTACTTTAATCATTTGTTCCCTCTCTTATTATTTCATGATTTGCACCCTGCCTCGTCATGTGCCGCGCACGTGCGCGGCGCATGACGAGGCAGGGTGCGTTTGTTATATATTATGTCAATCTCGCAGCGGAATCCCTTTGCCGTCAACATTGATGCTGCCGGTCAGGATGAGTATACCCTCAATGAGTCCCCAGATGCCGGTAATTATGGTTCCGAACCCGAGCGTGAGAACCGTGATTAAAAGCTGAGCGACAGCCTTGCCCGTATAGCCTAAATAAAAATTATGTATACCTAAGCTGCCGAGGAAGATACCAAGCAAGCCGGCTGCGATTTTTGATTTTTGCTCGCTATTGTAGGCATATTGCTGATAAAGTGCGATACCGCATCGGACGCAGACTGCGGCGCTCTGCATCGTCTCCGCTCCGCAGTTGGGGCAATAATGAGTACCCGTACCATTTTGAAAACCACATTTAACGCAAACGGCAGCGTTTGGATCGATTTGGTTCGCGCAATTCCGACAATACATATATATGACCACTCCTTTCTCGGAATTTGTGCTGTGCCGAGCTTTGCTCGACTTCGAGTCGGAAGACCCGAAAGGCACAAAATCCTGTTTGAAAGATTCATCTTTCAAACCTCTGCCTCCTAAAATTCGTCATTTAAAGATTAGCATTCATTCATAGTTCTGTCAAGTTCAGCGATGCATACCGTCTTATTTATTCTATTCACTGCCGCTCCAAGTATGATATTGCAAAAAGCCCTGAAATCCGAAGTACACGGATTTCAGGGCTTTCTTTATTGCATTGCAGGCTGAAAATTCTGCTGCTGCTGTTTGATTACTTCCTGCTTACCCTTTTCAGTCAACACCATATCATTAGGGCTCAGGATATACAGAAGCTGCTGCAGCTCACCGACATGCTGCCGTTCCTCATCAGCAATGTGGCTGAGTATCTTTTTTGCATGTTCATCGTTTGTGCTCATGGCGTGCGCTTCATAGCCGATGATGGCTTCAAGCTCACCGGCTATATCCACCCGGATAGCCTGGACCAGCTCACCCGGTGACATTTGTTTCGTAATATTGCCGACAAAAGGATTGCCAAGCAGTGCCATAATAACCCTCCATTCCTGTTTGTAATATCATGTGCCTTATACGGTAATTTATGTACGGAAATGGCGGAGACTTTTTTAGCGGAAAGTTAACCGCAGGTTAAAAATATTTCTAAAAGTTAACAGCCGTTCCATTGAATTTACGCGTCTGCCCGCCTATACTGAAGGCGCGAGGTGAGGATTAGCATGGCAAAAATAAATATCGGTACTTATATCGCCGCAAAGCGAAAAGAAAAAGGACTGACACAGGAGGAGCTGGCACTTTATCTCGGTGTTTCAAAACCAGCGGTCTCGAAATGGGAATCCGGACAAAGCTACCCCGACATTTTGCTCCTGCCCGTATTGGCGTCTTACTTCAATACAAGTGTCGATGAGCTCATCGGATACGAAGCTCAGTTGACAAAAGCGGATGTCAGTAAGCTCTATAAAAAGCTGGCAGCTGCATTTGCATCCGAACCGTTCGGCAAAGTATATGAAGAGTGCCGCGAGCATATAAGAAAATATCATTCCTGCTGGAATCTTCTATTAGCAATAGGGCAGCTGCTGATCAACCACTCTATGCTCGCAGGCAGCCCGGAGAAGATGAACGATATCCTGCGGGAAGCTTCAGCTCTTTTCGAGCATGTGGAAAAGGACAGCAATGATGCCAGACTCGCCAAAGACGCTATGGCGCTGCGCGCATATTGCTGCATAGCCCTGGGTAAGCCCGCCGGCGTTATTGATCTGCTTGATGACTATGACGAGCAGCATCTGTCGGTTGAAATTCTGCTGGCTAAAGCATACGCGATGAGAGGTGACGGCGACAAAGCCAATGGGATACTGCAGCGCTTTATCTTCACTAACGGCATTAATATCTTTGCGGCAATGCCTGATTTTATGGCGCTCTACGCCGGTAATACTGACAAATTGGACGCTTGTCTTAAGCTTGCTCTTGAGGTTGCCGAGGCTTTTGAATTCAGAAAAATTCTTCCGCACCTTTATTTTACGCTCTACCTGACCGCAGCGGCACTTTATGCTTCTGTTCCGGATACCGGTAAAGCCTTAGATATGCTCGAAGCGTATACAGATATTGCCACCGACTGCAGCATCTACCCTCTGAAACTCAGAGACAGCTCATTTTTTGACCGGTTGGCACAATATTACGACACGCAGAGCTTTGGTAATTTTCCGCCCAGGAGCGAAATACTGATTAAAAAGGACCTGAAGGATGTCGTCCTCAATAGCCCCGCGTTTTTCGGCTTAATGCAGGAAGAACGGTTCCGCCGCCTGTTGCAGCGTCTTGAGCACATCGATGATTAAATACAGCACACGGCAGATACTCGCCGCCAAACCAATAATTATAAATAAAGGAGTGTTCAATGCATGGCAAATCTGACACAGTATATACCTTTTCTTATTCCGGCTGCGCTCATACAGCTTGGACTGCTCGCCGCGGCGCTTGTCAGCATATTTCGGCATGAAACATATAAAGCCGGGAACAGAGTCCTATGGGTAATCATTGTCATCATCTTTAATATTATCGGGCCTATCCTCTATTTTATAATCGGCAAGGGTGATGAGTAATGGACATTCTGAAGCTTGACCACGCGGCAAAAAGCTTCGGCAGCCTCGCGGTCATCAAGGACTTGAGCTTCACCGTCGGGGAGCATTCTGTTTTCGGGCTGATCGGCAAAAACGGTGCCGGAAAGACAACGGCGATGAGGATGGTTCTGGGTTTGCTCAAACCATCCGGCGGAGATATTTATGTGCATGGCGAAAAGGTCGTTTACGGCAACTCTAAAACGAATCGGTTCATCGGGTATCTGCCGGATGTGCCGGAGTTTTATGGGTTTATGAAACCAAAGGAGTATCTGAAGCTGTGCGGGGAAATTTCCGGGCTCAATCCTGCCAAGATTAAAACAAGGTCGGAGGAGCTTCTCGAGCTTGTCGGCCTGCACGGCATTAACCGTAAAATCGGCGGCTTTTCACGTGGCATGAAGCAACGGCTTGGGATTGCGCAGGCGCTTCTGGGTGAACCGGCGCTTCTCATCTGCGACGAACCGACATCCGCGCTCGACCCCGTTGGGCGCAAAGAGATTCTCGATATTCTGTCAGTCGCAAGCAAGCAGACATCAATCGTTTTCTCCACGCACATTCTCTCCGATGTTGAACGCATCTGCGATGAGATCGGCATTTTGGACGGCGGAAAGCTCGTTTTGACCGGTAAACTCGCCGATGTTAAAAACACCTACCGCAGCGACACTGTTCTCATTGAGCCGGCACAAAAAGACAGATTGCCGCTGCTTGCGGGTCAGCTCAAGGCGGTCTCCTCCGTTAAATCCGCAGAGGTGAAAGATAATGCCGTGGTCGTACGTTTGACCGGGACCGCTATGGACAGCCAGAATATACTGGCATTTCTTGCCCACGAAAATATCCCGATATTGAAATTTGAAGTGCTCGAGCCTTCCCTTGAAGACGTATTTCTGGAGGTGATCCAATGAGCGGATTTTTTGCCTTTACAAAAAAAGAGTTCACCGAGCATCTTCGCAGCTACAAGTCTGTCATTCTTGTCGCCGTCCTCTTTTTATTCGGCATGATGAGTCCGCTGCTGGCTAAAATGCTGCCGGATATTATGTCCGGGATGAAAATGCAGGGCTTAACGCTCAGCATTCCGCCAACGTCAGCACTTGACGCATACGGTCAGTTTTTCAAAAACATCGGTCAGATGGGCCTCGTTATCCTGCTGCTTATTTTCAGCGGATTACTGTCGCAGGATATCACAAAGGGCACACTAATCGTGCTTTTAGCGAAGGGGCTGCCGCGTCATACCGTGATCCTATCAAAATTTATATCAGCACTCACGCTTTGGACCGTCGGTTATGCGCTGGCTGCCGTTACCGCTTATGGCTATACTGTCTATCTTTTTGGCAATACGGTTGTTCTCAATCTGTTTTACGCGCTGTTTTGCCTCTGGTTTTTCGGCGTTTTTGTCATTGCGCTGCTGCTGCTCGCCAGCACTGTCGCACAGGGAAATTACGGCGGCCTTTTGTTAACAGCCGGTGTGCTGATCGTTCTGCTCATTTTAAACAGTTTCCCCGCTGTTCAAAAATGGAACCCCGTATCACTGGCAGCAAACAACACCAGCCTCCTCAGCAGCCAGACTGATGCGCATGGTATGGCTATTACCGTCTGGGTTTCACTCGGCTTGATAGCGGCGTTTTTAATTTCAGCAGTCTCAATTTTCAATAAAAAGCGGTTATAAATATAATATGAGTATGATAAATGAAGCAGAAAATCATCAATGCCGGTGATTTTCTGCTTTACTAATTATGAATTGTATTCTGAACATAAAATACCAGTTGTGAATGGCTTGATAATCATTTAAAATATTGGATAATGCGGATACCGAGCACAGCTGCAAAATCCAATATTTATTTCTTTATTTGATTCAGAATGTTTAATAATTTCTCTCTTGACTTTTTATATGGAGATGTATTATTGTATCATTATCCTAATACAATAATACATATGAGCAAGGCTCTGCTAATATTTTATGATTATACAAGTTATCAAGGAAAGGTATGATTCGGGAAATGAGTCCAAATGACAAAGACGAAAAGAAGAAGAAAAAAAATAAAGAATATTTAGATTCTGCCGCCGGAGACGTCAATACACCGTTACAGGATAATAATATTTTGCAGGACAGTTCTGCGATATCTGATTATTCCGTGCTGGGAGTCCCGCGCAAAAAGCGCCGCAAAGGCTGGATTATTTTACTCGTGATTGTTGTTGTACTGGCTGTGATCGTTGTTTTGCCGCGATTCCTTGGCTTGCGGAAGATTGCCTTTAATGCCGGTACGTTTACCGCGTACACTGTCAAGCGCGGTGATATCACCGTAACACTCAGCGGCAGCGGTACATTGCAGCCGGCAGATTCTTATACGGTCACATCGCTTATTTCAGGCGATATCCTCAAGGCTCCGTTTGAAGAGGGTGACATCGTCAATAAGGATCAGGTCCTTTATAACATCGACAGCTCAGATGTTGACAGCAGCATTAAGCAAGCTGAAAATACCGTAAATGACAGCCAGACGAAATACAACAGTGCGTTAAAGCTGCTGGATAACCTGCAGGTAAAGGCCGGCGGAGCGGGGGCGATCACCGAATTAAACGTACAGCAGGGCGATAACGTACAAGCGGGGCAGGTAATTGCAAGTATTCGCGATAGCGATATCATGAGCATCAAAATACTGTTCCTGAAGGCTGCAACCGAACACTTTTACATTGGCGAGAGTGCTTCGGTGACACTGGACAGCACAGCGGAAACATATACCGGCAATGTATCGGCTGTCAGCACGATTGATCAAGTGCTTACCGGCAATGTTCTTGCCCGTGAAGTGACGATTGACGTTAAAAACCCCGGTGTTTTCTCACCCGATCAAACAGCGTTCGCTAACATTGGCGGCGTTTTCGGTCTCCAGAACGGAACGTTTGATTATAAGTATACAGGCGATGTTTCAGCAGCGGTGGCCGGTAAAGTATCACAGATCAATATCGCAGTAGGCAGCCATGTGGTAAAAGACCAAATTATCGCCGTCTTACAGAGCGATTCGGTCGATCAGCAGATACAAAGCGCTAAAATCACTCTTGATAATGCAAAACTGGCACTTGATAGCCAAACCAACAAAGAATCCGGATACAGTATTAAATCTCCGATTTCAGGGACGATTGTTGAAAAGGATTATAAGGCCGGTGACACCATGAAAGCCGGTGAAGACCTATGCACCATTTTCGATCTGTCTCATTTGATACTCACGCTGAATGTCGATGAACTCGATATTAAAAAGGTGCAGCCCGGACAGTCTGTCACAATTACAGCCGACGCTGTCAAGGGCAGTGTTTACACAGGGATCGTGACGAAAGTCAATATAAAAGGGACGACGAAAACCGGTGTAACCTCGTACCCTGTTACCATCCAAATTGATCAGTCAAATGATTTGCTCCCAGGTATGAATGTCGACGCAAAAATCGTTGTAGAATCGCTGAAAAATGTGATAACGGTTCCCGTCAGCGCCGTCCTGCGCAATAACTTTGTTCTGCTGAAGTCAAATGAAGTGAACCCAAAAGTCACGCAGTCCGGTGTACCTGCCGGATATAATTATACCGAGGTGACACTCGGTTCAGCAAACGATAAAGAAATCGTCATCACCAAAGGTCTGAAGGAAGGTGATATTGTCGCCGTTATGGACCAAACACCGACCTCATATGAATATAATCCTTTACAGCGGGGGCAAAACCGCGAGCCCGCTTCGAGCAGCGAATCGTCGGACAGCCGGCAATCCTCGCAGACGGCGGCAGGTGTATCGGGATGACGCCTTTAATTGAATTCAAAAATCTCTACAAGATCTACAGAATGGGCGACGCCGTTGTCCGAGCTGTTGATGGGATGAGCATAAAAATCAACAGGGGCGAATTTGTCGCAATCGTCGGTCAATCCGGTTCAGGCAAAACAACGTGCATGAATATTATCGGCTGCCTCGATGTTCCAACCTCGGGTGAGTATTTGCTCAACGGCCAAAATATCGGTAAAATGAATGACGACGCTTTGGCTGACATCCGCAATAAAATGATTGGCTTCATCTTTCAGCAGTATAATCTTCTGCCAAAGCTCACCGTTCAGGAAAACGTCGAGGTTTCAATGCTGTATGCCGGGGTATCGAAAAAGATCCGTCACGAGCGTGCTCTTGAAGTCCTCGCACGTGTGGGATTATCCGATAAGCTAAAAAACAGGCCTAACCAGCTCTCAGGCGGTCAGCAGCAGCGTGTTTCGATTGCCAGGGCGCTTGTTGGAAAACCGTCTGTCATCCTTGCCGACGAACCCACCGGCGCTCTTGACTCTAAAACCGGCAAGGAAGTCCTCGGTCTTCTGCAGGCTTTAAACCGCGAGGGCAACACGATTGTGCTTATTACGCACGACGCCTCGATTGCCGCTCAGGCACAGCGGATTATCCGTCTTGCCGATGGAAAGGTGATCTTTGACGGCTCGTCAGATGCGTTTAATGAAAACAATCTCAAGCTGCCCAAGGAGGATCAATAAATGAGAATTTATCAGTCCTTCCTTCTCGCACTGAAAAATATCCTGTCCAGCAAGCTTCGGTCTATTTTGACGATGCTCGGCATCATCATAGGCGTCTCAGGCGTTATGGTCATAATCGGTATGGGCAACGGCATGCAGAATTATATGAAGGACAGCTTCAAAGCCCTTGGGACTGACCTTTTAACTGTCACCATCACCGGAACCGGATCCTCAAAAATAGTCAGTGTTGACGATATGTATCAGCTTGTAGCCAGTAATCCCAATTATCTGAAAAACGTATCGCCGACCGTCAGAGTGATCGGCAGTGTCAAAATCAGCAGTTCAGCGCTTGCCTCCACCAATGTATCCGGTGTGAGCGAGTCTTATGCCTCGATGAAGAAATACGAATTAAACGGCGGCCGCTTTCTTCAATATGTGGATATCTTAAACCGAAACGATGTCTGTGTTGTCGGCAGCTACATTACAAAGCTGTGGTTTAATGGCGATGCCATCGGAAAAACCATAAAGATCAACGGAACGACATTCACAATAGTAGGTGCTTTGAAAGAGCTGTCAGACAGTACCGAAGGCGGAATTGATGACGCGGTCTATATCCCGTACTCCACTGCCGCCAGGATGTCATCAACCGGCATGATTAACAGCTACAGTTTTCAGGTTGTGTCCGAGGACAGCATCACTAAACCAAAAGAGATTATCGGCGACGCGCTGTTTAACGTGTACGGTACGAAGGATGCCTATACCATCATCAGCATGTCCGAAATGCTTGATACCATGACAACTATGCTCAACGTCCTGGTCACTATCCTCGCTGCGATTGCCGCGATCTCCCTCGTTGTAGGCGGCATCGGCATCATGAACATCATGCTTGTCTCCGTCTCCGAGCGGACACGGGAGATCGGCATTCGCAAAGCCTTGGGAGCGAAGCAGCGCGTGATCATGCAGCAGTTTGTTATCGAAGCCGCCACACTGAGCGCTCTTGGCGGTCTTGTCGGAATCGGCTTTGGATATCTCCTTTCAGCGTTAGCGACTGTCATTCTCAAGAGTGCAGTTGACGCGAAGCTGGCAGTTGTCCCCTCTATTTCAGCAATCCTCATGGCCTTCGGCATTTCCGCCGCCATCGGAATTCTGTTCGGTTATCTGCCCGCCAAAAAAGCCGCACGCCTGAATCCGATAGACGCGCTGAGATACGAATGATATAAGGGCGGGCGAACCGTTTTCTCCAGTCATTCATAGGCCGCAATATAGTGGGGCTGCTTCACATTTCGTGCTGCAGCCCCGCTTTTAAACCTATTTTGCTGCTCACCCCGAAGCAACCATCCTTATTTTTCCACTTTCCGACTGTCCCCGGTCGTAATAAACCGTCAGGGTATCAGCAAAAGCCCGCGCGTCATTGAGGGTGCCAAACCATGTTTTACCGAGGCTGTTGTAGCATTCCACATCATTTGAAACAGGATATTCAGCACCATTAATCTGTACATACCATACATCATTTCGCATGTAAAATGCGGATCGCATGACATTTTTTACTTCGGTAAGTATCACAATCTTTTCAACATACTCTCCATCGGCACTGAAGACGACACCGCCGGGGACACCGCTCGTGAACAGGTCAATTAACGCCACAGGCTCCGTTCCTGTTGTATTATGGCTGTTTTTTACGGATATCGTACGCTGCGTTAAGCTAAAATCCTCTTGCGGTACTGATATTGTACCCTCTGTCAGAATTCCATAAGTATATCGATCACCTGTAACATCATTGAGAATAAGCATATCAACGCGTCCGGCGTAATCCATTCTGGCATACAATACTTTCGAGGTATTAATCTTTGTTTGCCGCAGCTCACTGAGCGAAATTTGTGTCACGCTGCCTGCACCGACGCGTTCAAACACTTTAGTCGCTGGGCTGAGTAATACGTCACCCAACGTACCTTTTATCAAATCCAGATCACCTGCTAATACTTGCCCGCTCAGTTTGTTTAGTATAATTTGACCGGATATATAAGAACTTACCGTGACCAGTTCGCCTGTAAGCTGCGCTGCTGCTTCATCGCTTAACGATGGATTTCCTGACAGCTCCAGTCCATTAAGCAGCTTTACTGTCGCACTAGCAGCCGTAAGGCCCGGTTGGACGATACCGACAGCCGTCGAACCGACAGTTCCGGCGACAGCGCCTGCTACCTGAAGTTCGCTTGTAAACAGAAACGTGACGGCTTGACCAACTTTATAATTTGCCAAGCTGTCAACAGCCGACGGCAGCACCGTGAATTCATGACCTATTACCGTTATCTTCGATGGGCTTGTCATATTAGGCCAGCTCTTTTCATAACAACCTGCCAACCGAAAATCTGAAATATTGACAACCTTTGCCGAGCTGTTATATGTAATCACATCATACTGCCTAATATCAGACAAGGCCGCCGGTGCGCCGTCTTTGATGATCTTATAACCGGTATCGCCGTTTGTGAGCGCACTGAAAGACCCGGATGAGGTATCTTCTCCGACGACAACAGCGCTATCTGCTTCCGCTGTATTGATATAGACACTCTCGACTTCTCCGTCAGCGGAAAAATAAAGCGTCACAAGCATACCTGCGGCAATATCGACAAACACGGCACCATAAGTACTCGTCGTCGCAGCGGTATACGCGGGGGCAGCATCCGATATGTCATATCGAACGCCGGCAGCATCCTTGATCCATGATGCACTCGTCTGAGACGCGGTTATTGTTCGCTGCTGATTTTCGTCAGGCAGAAATGTGAGTATTTTACCGGATGTATTTTTTAAAAGCGTACCTCGCAAGCCAAGTATACTCGGCGGCACAATGCCATTGATGGGCTTGAATATTCCCGACGATGTCCTGATTGCTCCTGTTGTCCCGTCGGACGCCTGCACATCAAGCTGCATGATCACGACATCATCGGCTGTAGATCCTAGTGTCGTGATGTAGCTCTCGCCGCCTTTTACCGGCGTTCTGAGCAGATTGCAGAAAAGATGAGCAGCCTGCGCCCGGGTTATGGGGCTATCCGAGGAGGCAACCGTGAGACCATCCGTCAGCCCTGTCTCCTGTGCCAGTGCCAGATAACCGTCCGGCCAAAGCATACCGGCGTCGGTGTCTGTATATCCGAGCATCCGCATGAGGATTGTGACCGCCTGGGCGTAGCTGATGTCAGCATCAGGCTTGAAAGTCCCGGCATTCGTCCCCATGATGATTTTTTTATCGCCGGTAACAGCAAGATTGATATACCCCCTGGCCCAATGAGAAGCTCTGACATCGGGGAATATCGTCCGGTTTCTGTATAAGGCTTCCTCGTCGCCGCGGCCCATTGTGATGACAGCCATTTTACAGAAGGATGCGCGTGTCAGCGTGCCGTTCGGCACATAGTTGCCCTTGTCATCCCCACTGATGACGCCCAGCATCTGAAGCACAGCAACTTCCCTCGTCAGATTCTCATCCTTGATATCAGGGAATACGGCGTTTAATGCAGCGGCATTCGATACCAGCGTGATAAAAAGTACAACCGTTAAAAATCCAGCGATTATTTTTTTCATATACATGACCATTCCTATCAATTAATCTGCGCGCAGCGCTTCGACTGGCTGCAGGCCTGATGCTTTAACGGCGGGGTACATTCCGAAGCTGATACCGAGAATAACCGAGAAGCAAAACGCGCCGATCGTCATAGGGATACTTGGGAACAATACGATATCCAAAATCAATTTTCCGGCGGTGAGCGTTCCCAAGTAGCCAAGCAGTATACCTAAGATGCCGCCTGTTCCGCAAATCACAGCTGCTTCAATTAAGAATTGAATGAGTATCGAATGCCGTGTGCCGCCGATCGCCTTTCGTATACCAATTTCCCGCGTGCGTTCCCGCACTGTGACAAGCATGATATTCATGATGCCGATACCGCCGACAAGCAGCGATATACCCGCAATACCACCGAGGACTAAACTCATCATTTTGTTTTGCTGATCAGACTGCTGAATCCATGTATTATCCGTGTACACGTTAAAGTAGCCATTGTCATTGTTGATTCTGCCGGTTAAGAACCCCGTCAGGCGTGTAATGGATTCTGTCGTCGCCTCGGCGCTTTTTGCCTTGACGGTAAACTCGCTGAGCATGTTTTGCTTATTAAGCAGGCGGTTCATCGTATAGGGTACAACACACATATAATCCAAAAACCAGTTCTGATCCGTACCCTTTGCTTCGTATACGCCGATAACCTCGAATCTCTGTCCGCCGATCGTAATTTTTTCACCGATTGGGTCCTTGTAATCGAAAAGGAAGGTCTTGAGCTGAGAACCGATGA
The DNA here is from genome assembly GCA_002307055.1 of Clostridiales bacterium UBA1316. GTDB lineage: Bacteria > Bacillota > Clostridia > Oscillospirales > Oscillospiraceae > Sporobacter. The sequence goes on along the minus strand of DBTM01000049.1, from coordinate 35,942 downwards.
CGACGACCTGATTATAATTTTTCACATCAAGCCAGCTGATGTCCCTGCCCTCCCGGAGCTTGTAATTATTGCACAGGGAGTATAGGTCGCTCCCCAAATAGGTTGTCGGTGCGCCATATTGCTGGTTGCTCTCGGTTGATTTCGTCAGGTATTTGACGGTCCCGAAATATGAGCCGTTGGGCGTAACCCCGATAACAAGGTTCTTCAGACTCAGGCAGTAATCATAGAGCTCCTGTGTCATATCCTGCCCATTGTATAGTGAGGCTGAAACGGAAATCTTGTTTGTCCCCATACTCTCATAGTAATCCTTCATCTTTTGGTTTGACCCCTGGACTATGGAGACCATGATGACAACAGCCGCCACACCGATGATGATGCCGAGCATTGTTAGAAATGACCGGACTTTATTTGAGAATATGGACTTTGATGCCATTTTAAAGCCTTGGCGGATACTCATGCCATCATTGCCCCCTCTCGGGTTCTGTCTTCAAAAACAAGCCTGTCTGACATCCGGATGCATTTATCAGACGAATCCGCCGAATTTATATTATGGGTAATCAGGATAATAGCCGCTTCTTCTCTGCCGCGGTTTTCATCATTAATTCTATAGGTATCTCTTAAATCAATCAGATTCAAATTACGCTCCTAACCCTTGCCCTGGATCATGACGGAGCTGACGCCGCCATCGCCGCCCGCACCGGAGTTGCCGTTATCCGTCATATATTGTGTAAAGACAACCGTACCCTCGGTAACTCCGCTTATGATTTCAGCATATGTATTATCAGACAAGCCTACTGTTACAGCAACCGCATAAAATCCTTCCGGAACATCCAAGCTCAGAGCTGCGGCATCCAAGGCATTTTCAGGCTTAGTATCGGCTTTGACGAACACGCAGGTTCCGCTGTCTGTGTATTTGACAGCCTGTATCGGAACTAATAGTGTGTCATCCGACTGCGAGGCGACAAGACTATAATCAACATACATCCCTGTCAGCATGGTACCGGACGTATTTTCGACCTTGATGATTGCCGGATAAAAAGAAACGCCGTTTTCAAATTTACCTTCCAGACTGACCGAATCCACGGTTCCCGTAAATGTCTCCTGTCCGTTGCGTCCCCACTGGGTTATCGTGCACATCATGCCCGGTTTGACATAAGAGATATTAATCTGATCAATCTGCGCTTCCACCGTCATTGTTGCTGTATCGGCGATGTTAATGGCAACCCTGCCCGTTTCAACTTTCTCCCCGGGTACCAGCGAACAGGATAAAACAGTGCCGTCCAGCGGAGACACAGCATTGAAATTTTCGAGGTTATTCTGCGCTTTCGCAAGGGCCTCCTGCGCGCTTTTCAGCTGATTTTCAATTACCGCAGCCTGATCGTCGTTATCGTCCGCGTCAATCTTCAGGAGTATATCACCGGCGTTGACAGGCGCGTAGCTCAAGAGGCTGACGAGGCTGGCTTTCCCAGCGACTTTCGTCACTATATCCGCAGACCGGTTATAAGCCAGCTTCCCCGCTTCGTATGGATAGATGGTTTCACCCGACACGCTTGTCAGGATGGCGGTTGCTCCCATGTCCGCTGTGAGAACACCCGGATTGTCCACAACTACAACAACCTGAAAGAGCATCGATCCTTCTTGAGTTATCTTTTTGACATAGTTCACTTCGGACACCGTACCGCTGATCTGATCCATTGATGACGGAACGGATACGACAGCAGACTGCCCTTTTTTAATATCGTCTTTATATGCATAATTAAAATAGAGAACGAGCTTCATTTGGCTGTCGTCAACGAGTGTTGCTATTTTTTGGCCTGAGCTGACCGTATCGCCGACCTTAATCTCGGCGGCGTCGATGAGTGTTCCGCTGTAATCCGCCTTCACCGTGAGATAGTTGGAAGCATCATTCACCGCTTTTAACTGCTTCTGATAATTAGTTACCGTCTTTTGAGCCGCGTCAACGGCAGCCAGTGCTTCAGTGCTGTCAATCGAATATAGAGGGTCGCCCTGTCTGACCAGGTCACCGTCCTTAACATAGACTTCCAGAACAGTACCGCCGGATGTGAGCGTTATCGTCGCCGCCTCTTCGGCCTTCGTCACCCCGCTGCCCGTGACGGTGCTCTGGATGGAGCCTCTCGTGACAACATCGGTGAGCATCTGTTTAACCGCGTTACTCTTACTGAAAAGCTTAAATAGCTCCAAGGTGATTCCGGCGATGATAACCGCGACGATTGCGGTGATAATAATAATCCTGGCCGCCTTCTTTTTCTTTCTGCGCTTAAATTTCTGAGGTTCCAGGACTGTTGCCGCCGCACTTTTTACTTCATCCATTCGTCTGCCCCCCAAGGTAATTTCCGTTGTTTTATAAAGACGTATTGACCTTGTATATTGTTCCATAAGAACAAAATTGTTTTTTATGTCTTTACCATTATAAGACTCGCTTTAATTGCAGTAAACTTTTAAAGAAACAAACAAGTTACAATTCGGTAATAATTTACAGTATAAGGCTGTCCTGACAACAATATCAGGACAGCCTTGTGTTCGTTTATTATCACGCGTTTTTCTGCTTTTCTGTCATCACTCTTCCTTTGATCAATGATGCAATCATGGAAATTAACGCGGCAGCCACAGCGGCGTATAGTGTAAGGTGAAACGCATAGGAAAAAACCGAGTCGGTCAGCCGTGTTCCCGTCTGACCGGATAAGGCGAAAATCGCCTGCGCCTTGTTGTTAAAGAAGCCAAACAACGCGCCGGAGACAGCAACGCCGAGCGCCATTCCGATATTGCGCATCAGCGCAAGCGTACCGGACGCCGTGCCGCGGTTTTGTACGGGAACATTGCCCATGATAGCGCTGTTGTTGGGCGTTTGAAAAAGCCCGAAACCGAAGCCTGTCACTGCCATGGACACCAGAATATATGGTATCGGTGTCCAGGTGTTCATCAGGCCAAGCATTAATAAGCCTCCGGCCATGATCAAGGCACCCGCGCTGCTTATGAGCCTGCTGTCGACCCGGTCGGACAGAATACCGCTGACAGGCGCGATGCATAAGGTCGCAAGCGGCATGGGCAAGTAAAGCAGTCCCGCAAAATCCGGTGCAAAGTGCCGGAGCGTTTGAAGGTAGAACGGCGATAAAAACACGAGCACAAACTGCGCCATATAAATAAACAGCGCGGCTCCGTTGCTGGCGGCAAAGACACGGTTTTTAAAGAGTCTGACATTCAGCATCGGGTACTTCAGCTTCAATTCAAGCATGATAAAAACGGCAATCAAGAGCACACCCGCACCCAGCAGCCCAGCAAACAGCGCTGGCGATATTTTTGCATCGTCCGATATGTTCAGCGGCAGTAGAATAAGAAGCAGCGCGGCAAAAATCAGGATGCTCCCCGCAATGTCAAATGGTATTTTCTCATTTTTAGGTTTGATATCGGGTACAAATTTCATCACCATAATGATGCCGATAATCCCTATAGGCACATTAATGTAAAAAATGCTCGGCCAGCCGACATGCGTCGCCAGTAAACCGCCGATCAGAGGCCCGGAGGTCAGACCCAGCGCCACGGAAACCGCAACGGCACTGAGCGCCCTTCCCCTGTTTTCCGGAGGCACGGCATTGGTGATAATCGCCGGTCCAGTTGAAAAAAGCATACCGGCGCCGAGTGCCTGAATAATTCTCATCGCAATCAGCATTCCGATACCGCGTGAGAGTCCGCACAGCGCCGAACCAATGATAAAAATGAAGAAACCTGTCAGGTAAATCCTTTTCTGCCCATAAAGGTCGCTCATACGTCCATATGTCAAAAGCAGACTGCTGACGACAAGCAGATACGCCGTCATGATCCACTCAAGCATTGACATTGAAACACCGAAATCCTTTTGCATCATCGGCATCACAAGATTGACGACGCTGGAATCCAGCGCGGACACAAACGTCCCGATGCCAACCGCAATTACAATCGCCATTGTCTTTTTCTCTCTCATAGAAACCCCTTATTGAACAGCTTGTACTATATTGAAAATAATAATACGGCTTGATCGGAATGTCAAACGGCACAAGCCGGCTTTCTGATTATATTCTCGTGACAGTACCTTTTTATTCATAATTTCAAGCTAAAGCACCCGACAGCTTCGATGCCGCCGGGCGTTTTGGTACAGTGTATAATTTTCATCTGACCGGATGCCGCACAACCGTTTTCATTTTTGCCGGATCGGTTTTGCGCGGATCGCTCAGATAAATTTCATGGTGTCGGCGTGTATCTGAAAAATCCGGGACAAGTCCCTGCTCATTCATATAGGTGTTCATTTTTTCAACTGTCTCAAGCTCACTGTCATAAGGGCCTATGTGCATGCACTGGACGCATAAGCCTTCATCAAAATCCGCCAGCCGCGTTTTTACCGTATCAATTTCGGGTTTTTTCTTTGATGTTTCCAGGCAGGCCCATTCAAGCACTTCCTGCGTTATGAACGCCGGCTGCCGGATCATGGCTGTCCAGCAGAAGTCCGCTTTGTTATCCAAACGGAAAGGTCTGCCGTCAGCATACCACCAGAGCCCCTCGAGCGGCGGAACAACATACTCGAAATACCCGGCAGGCGCATTTCTGCCCAGCTTACTCATTTTGATGGAATATGTCAGCGCATAAAGCGTACTGACTGCTTGCGCATATTCACCGCCCGGCAAATTCGGGTCGCCCTTGCCGTCTGCCATAAGGAACGCCATTTTAGGCACGAGGATTTTACTCGGTGTTACCGCGGGCAGGTAAAGACTCCTAAATTCTTTTTTATAGTCCAGCTTATCCATGTGTTATGATCCTTTCGAGTTTTGATAAGCGCATCATAACACAGGAAATATGACACCCTCGTGTCATATTTCCGTTTTATTTTTCAAATACAATTCATGCAATTTGTCAATCTTTTGCTTTATTTCGTCTCTCAGCTCTGGGGGCTCAAGTATCTCAACATGCTCGCCGTATGACATGAAGTACGAGCAAAGCCAGTCTCCGCGGGGCATTGGCGCGCAGACAAGCAGGCTGCCGTCCCTTTCTTCGCTGATAAAGCGGTGCGGGTATTCATCAAAAACACGGAAAGCGATCGGCGCAAATACCCGGAATTTAACAAGGAGCGGCTCAGGTTCCGGGCTGCCCGGTTCATTTGACAGCAGCCGTTCCGGTGCTCTCATTGAGAAGCTTTCATTTTGCAGCATAATCCGCTCCATGCGGGACAGCTTAAAACATCGGTCACTGCTCCTCTGCCTGCAATAGGCGTATAAATACCAGGACTGCCCCCGAAAAACCAGCTTCAGCGGCTCAACGCTGCGGCTTGTCTTCTCCCCTTTACTGCCAAAATAGTCAAAAGTCAGAACGCGGCGGCTGAGAACAGCCTCCTTCAGCAGCGAAAAGGTGTCCTTCAGCCCCTGTGTCCATCCCCAGCCGGAGAAATTTACCTCAATCCAGTTATATCGCGAAGCTCCGAAAAGCGACGAGAGTTTATTCAGAGCACCGTCGGCTTCGGTGCGGCCTGTCGCGGATAAGCTTGACAATGCTGACAAAATCTCATCTTTTTCATTCTGCGTTAAGACAGCCTTATCAAGGACAAATTCCGGTAAAAGTGCGATTCCGCCATTTCGTCCTTTCGTCATATAAACAGGGATTCCCGCCGCGGACAAGCTTTCCACATCACGGTAAATCGTGCGTGTGGTCACCTCGAACCGCTCAGCCAGCTCACGCGCGGATACTGTACCCTTTTCAAGGATGATGTAGATGATTTCAAATAATCGGCTGATCTGCACTTATTTCACCTATTTCTACTTATCAATTTTCTTTCTCCTGACGGATTAGAGCATAGGTGCACGAATCCCCTATTTGGCCGTTTTTATAAATGCTTGCTCTATGTATCCCCTCGAGCTCGAAACCGGCGTTTTCAAGGACCTTGCGGGAGCCGGTGTTATGCGCGAAGGGCTCGGCGGCAATACGGACGACATCGAGCTGTACAAAAGCAATCCTGCAAACTTGATAAACGGCTCGTGTCATGACGCCCTGCCCCCAAAAGGGTTCGCCAAGCCAATACCCCAATTCGGCACTCTTTAAATAAACATCGTCCTTTTTAAAGACACCAATGCTCCCAACGGCTTCTCCATTGACATCAATGGCGTAAAAAAGCTTCTGCGATTTGTCCGCCTCCATGCATTTTTTTATAAAGAGCTGCGCCGCCTCAAGACTGTATGGATAAGGAAATCCATCACGCAGATTGGCTGCAATCTTTGCGTTATCCGCATATTTGGCTGTACTGGTGTCATCCTCAGGCTGCCAGCCCCTAAGAGTAAATTCCATAGCCGGTCCTCTTTCTCAATTTTTATCATAATTACCATTTTATGATTTATGTTTATGGGTGCCATTATGCACCAGTTCCAACACTTTCGATAGATAAACGCTCGATTTTTCTGAAAGATGTATTATATAGTATAAATTTTTAAATAATACGAATCTTTTCACTTTTTCTATTTATTTTTTTGAAAATATGCCGATAACAGTATATAGCTGATACTATGATATTTATAATAGATCAGGAGATTACACATGAATATATTTTTAATCGTCGGCCTTTTACTCGGATTCGGCGGCGTTGTGTATGGTTATCTGGGTGACGAAGGTGTTCTTTCCGCGCTCGTGCGGCCAACTGCGGCCAGCATCGTTTTCGGCGGCACCTTTGGCTTTATATTTCTGTCGTTTCCGCTCTCGTATATCAAGCAAGTACCAAAGGCGCTTAAGATGATTTTTTTTCGTAAAAAAAAGAATTACGCAGAGGTTATCGAGCTTCTATATAACCTGGCAAACGTCGCGCGGCGGGACGGTATACTTGCGATGGAAGCCGAAGCAGAAAAAATCAAGGACCCTTTCATTAAGAAAGGCCTGTTATATGTCGCCGACGGTGTTGAGCCTGAATTTCTGAAGGAAGTTCTCGAGAATGAAATTGAAGCTAAGACAGGAGAATATGAGCGCGGCGCCAAGGTTATGGAAGGCGCCGGCGGCGTTTCACCGGCGATGGGCGTTCTTGGCACAGTTATGGGCATGGTCAGCATTCTGCGCGATATGGGCGGGGACACTGCCGCGCTCGGCGCAAAAATCTCCACAGCGTTCATAGCCACAATGTACGGCGTCGGCTCGGCGAATTTATTATGGTTGCCGCTCGCCGGTCACATAAAAAACTGTGCGGCTGAAGACGAGGAATATATGGGCCTGATCGTGACCGGCCTTTTAAGCATTCTTGAAGGCGAATATCCGGCCAGAATGAAAGATAACCTAATGGCTGTCATCGGCGGACTACAGGATGGCAAGGATAAAGGTAAAAAAGGCAAACCAGCAGGTGAAGAGGAAAAGAGTGCTTAGCTTTTAATGAACGGAGCTTATTATGGCAAAGAAACCTAAACCGCCTGAGAAAGATTCTTCCGAACGATGGCTGCTGACCTATTCGGACCTCATGAACCTGCTTCTCATCCTATTCATCATCTTTTACTCTATGAGTCAAACCGACAAGGCAAAGGCTGAAGCGGTTGCCGAATCGATACGTGCCGGCTTTGGATATGTCGAAAACGGCGGCACCGGTGAAGCCTCGGGTGAAGGCAGCGGGCTTTACGGCGCTGATATGACGACACCCGGTACAGAGTCGTCGGCAAATCCTTCCTCAGCCGACGCATCTGCCGGTACGAGCGGCAATGATCTCTATTGGTCGCAGCAAACTGAGGCCTTTAAAAATTTTTATGATGATGTTGAGAAACTGCTTAAAGATAATAATCTTGACAAACTGGTAGATGTCTCATTAGACGACAGAGGCGTTGTTATATCCTTCAAGGATAATGCGCTGTTCCAAAGCGGCCAGGCAGAACTGGGGACCGAACCGCTCAGCCTGATTGACAATATCGGCAGCATGCTGAGAAGCTTGAAATATACGTATATTCTTGTTGAAGGTCACACCGACACCGACCCCATACACACCTCACAGTTCAAGGACAATATGGATTTAAGTACTCAGCGCGCAGCGAATGTATGGCGCGAGCTCGTTAAATGCGGGCTTTCAGCCGATAATATGGCCTCTGTCGGTTACGGCGAATACAGACCGATTGCCCCGAATGACACACCTGAAAACAAGGCAAAGAACAGGCGCGTCGTCGTCACAATCCTGAGAGCGGAAGTCAATTCCAGTGATCAGGTTATAATTAAGGCAAACGGAACATGATATGTTTTAAATAATATCTCAAAATCCCTGCTCTTACAACGAAAATCCGATTAATAAATAACCGGGGCCTTAAATGGCCCCGGTTATTTATTATCTCCCGTATTCGCTGTTGGGTTATGACAGTGTAAACAACTGCTGCTTCTTAATTTCTATGGAGTCAACCGCAGGCTGCAGCGACGTCGTGCCGATCATTGTCGTTACCTTGATATAGACCTTTATTGAATAGACGCTGCTATTTGAAAGCTTATCAAGACAATTGGTGTTTGGAAGGTAAAATTTATAAACATACCCGCCCTTCAGTCTGGTCTCAAGTACACCGCTGACATCTACTGCAGTTACCGCCACATCATTGGTATTATATGTTGTTAATGGCGTATTCGGATGATCATCCGCGGCTAACAGCAATACCGGCTCATCTATTCCGCTGACGGTCGTACCGCTCGCATCCGCAATATAATAGGATACTGTTATCTTTTTGTCGACACCGACGTTCGGGTCGGATAATCTGTAATAAACCGCCCGGCTATCGTCGGTTTGACTCAGGTCTGCCGAAAGCACGGAATTGTCGGTTGCCGCATCGTCGTTAAGCACATACTTATCGTTGACATCACTCGTACCGCGTGCATCCCGTTTAATTGCGATGGTCGGAGCCTGCGCTGCGGATTGATACGCTGCAATCATGGTGTTGACGAAAAGCTTTGCCTCGTTTATATATTCCTGCCCGATACTGGAGCCGGTATAAAGGCTGGCATCTGATGAGTGTCCAACACCGGAATATGTGACATTTCCTTTATTATAAATGTAATACGCGTTAACACAATCGTTCGGTACGTCATTATAAAAGGAGCTTGTTCCACCGCCGGACGACAGGCAATACCAAACAACGATATCATCCGTATTCATGTTGATTTGGAAGTACTGCTCATGGGTTAAACCGATCTGCATATAGCTGGTGCCGGATGAAATGATGGAGCTGTCATTGCCGCCGAAATTTGCCGTATTCACGTTATACGGATACGTTGTAATCTGCCCTTTATTCACCTGAGAAACGGCGGTTGTTTTATTAGTGCCGGAAGTATATGTGTTGTTTGTATTTTTATATTGCGTTGGCGCAGGGCTGTCTTGAACATTGATCAGATTGTAGTTCGTATATCCCTGGTATTCGTTTACAGTTGACGTTTTTCCGCTTTTCGGTGTGTATGGTACGCTTCTGCTGTTATTCAATACCGCCAAGATACTGTCACTGCTCATCGGTGCATTGACATTGACGATACTGCCCAGCGTTTGGCTGCTGTTAACACTTACCGAACTCGTGACACCGTATCTGTCCAGACCCACGGCATCCCTGATAATTGAGTTAAAGTAAATACCCCACGGCCATATTGAATATCTGTATGAAAGCGTCCCGAGTGAATCCGCATACAACTCGCTCTGCGGGAAAGAATCGCTGGTAGTTGACGGATGCAGGGTAGCGCTGCCGATGGTATACGTATTTGCCGCAGAATTATACTTGCCGACAACCGTATAGGTATCAGGTGTGCTGTCGTTGAAAAGGCACTTAAAAATTTGGGCATAATCTGTCGTTTTTAAATAAGTAGTACTCCCCGATTTTGACCCGTTTGAGGATTTATATGTCAGACCGGTGCATGTATATTTTGTGCTGGTGAATTTGGTCAAATTACACGTTGCCGTTAAATTATAAATACCGGTGTTATTGTATCCGCTGCCGTACCATGAAGATGATCCCACTGCGCTGCAATAGACGTAAATAACAGGTGCAGAACCGGTTATACTTTTGAAAGCCGCATAACTCGCTGGGTTTGTCATCGGAGATGGAAGCGTAGAACCGGTAAGCTTATAGATGCTCGTGCCGACTCTCGCGTTAAAATATTCGGCCTCGGTGCTGAAACTGCTGTTTGAAGATATCATGACAACATATGTCGGATTACTTACTGTTGGACTGTATTGTTTGATACTGAAGGCGCTCGTCGTTGAGTAATCACCATACCAATTAATCGCATTGTCGATGCTTTTATACTCCGAGTTTGCGATGTTCCATAGGACATCCGTACTATTCAGTGTCGTTTTAGTAGAAGTAACCTCCGGATAGTTCTTTGCCAGCTGAGTGAGTGATGTGGTATCGTGCGTAAACAGAACGCTTTTACCGCTGTTGATGTAGTTGACGATCGCCGCGGCGCTGTTGGGCTGAATACCATCGTAGCAGTCGTTAAACCCGATAATCACCATATCATAATCGTTCAGGTATGCTTGTATTGTCGCCGAATCTCCTTTTGCTTCGAGTGTGCTTGTTTCAACCGTATCGATCGTCACCTTGAAATCAGCCAGATCGGCAATCAGCTTCCCGTAAATACCAGTATAGTACTTACCGTCCTTACCTTGAAGCTGTATATTTGAACCGGACGCGTTAACGGTCAGCTGCTGAGCCAGGTTCAGCTTGGAGCTTGTTGTCCCAACCTGCATGATCTGCAGCACCTTGATTGTTTCAGCGTTAACCGAAGCAATCCGCGTATATCCCTGAGAAGACGCGTGGATCTGGTCGGCACCATTCTTAATAACTTCAAGCTTCCATGGGATAATGCCGACATAAGTGCTTGGCATCTGCCGGGTGACCTGATACTGGATATCGGCTGAGAGCGCGTAATACTCTTTCCCGTCGGTATCTGTCAAAGGAAGGACCAGTGTCCCATCGGATGCTTGATGGACTTCAATATCGCTGAGCTCCTCATTGTCGGAATATCTGCCGTCCGCGTTGAGATCGATATAGAGCCTGCAGTCATATGTCGTCGATATCGGTGTCGAGTCGGTGACATTGCTGATGGAAAACACATATTTAAGATAATAATACCCATCATTCGAATCGACAGTGATGGAAGCGCTGCTGTCACTTGCATAATCAACCGGTTTCGTTGTGATATTCACTGCCGGCTTGGAAACATTCAGGTACTTAATGACCGTCGTATCATTGTTTACGGCATATCCCTGATTAATAACGTTCGCGTAAGTTCCAAAAGTTCCGGATAACGCCTCATACATATAAGAACTGTTGTCTACTGTATTTCCATTGATGGCACTGCCCGTTACCAAGCTGTCCGCCACTACAATCGGATAACCGGCCATGGCGAATTTCTTCAGATCAGCCACTTTCGTCTTCGTAATGTCATTACCGGAAAAGCGGAATTTGTTTGCCGTCGTACCGGTTCCGCCGTTTATCGCTTTTGTGTTATTGACCGTCACATAATCCTGTGAGCGGATACCGGTAAGCTCAAGGCTGGCGTAATAGGTATCGCCGATATTCGAATATATAAGCCCGTTCATGTTCGAATCGTTATAAACAGTACTGCCGCTGGAGGTGTTCAAGGCTTCGGTAGACGCGCCGATATAAACCATATCATACGTTTCGTTGATATCTTCAATCTTACCGGCGAACTCGCCTGTTGTCATATGGACAATCGTAATGCTCGATGCGGGGAGTGTGGTTTTGGTAATCGGGTCGGTAATCCAGCTCTGGACCGTTGCGGGGGTGAGCCATGTGGCTGACGTCACCTTCGCGGGTTCAAGGTCGAGTACCTTGATACTTGTCTTGGCGTTCGTTTGACGGCGCCCTTTATAGTTGATGATATGCCTGACGGATGCGGAAACGGTCACATTTTCAGGGAGCAGGTTCGTCTGGCCGGCAATCTGCTTCAAAAAGTTTTCATTCTGAATTTCCGCCAGCACATCGCTAAAGCCGCTCGTATAAACACCGGACGCAAAGGATTGGTTATATAAAGAAGATACAATTGTGAATATATCGTTAGTCTTCGGCGAACTGATATCGGGCGCTGCCGCCGTACTGTCTGTGTTAAAAGCGTTGAAGCAGAAAATATTGTTGTTGACAAAGGTTTTATCGGCATCGCTCGTTATATATGCCAGCTTCGCTGTATCAACAGTTAAACCGGAAAGGCTCGTCTGTGTCGTCGCTGTTATCGTCGACTGCAGGCAGAGCAGGCAAAGCTTTTGAATGTTATCAGCCGGTGCCGTTACACCTTTTACAATGGCATAATCAATGATGACCGGATTTTGATTGGCGGCATAATTGTAAAGGTCAACCGCACGCGCGTCCGGGATATCTTCCGCTGTATAACTCGTTGTCATACCGCTCTTCGCTATGTCGGTACCTGAGGAGACATAAATCATGCCGGCAGTACTGATATCTGCGGCTGTAACCTCACTTGCCGTTCTGACGGTCACTGTTACATTGAGCGCGTCATAATTTGCACTATTCAACCCAAAAACCAGCTGCTTGAACAGATTGTTGTTCGTAAAGCCGCCCTTATAATAAACACTGTTAAAATTAACCGTATTCGAATCGCTGCCCGTCGCCGAATAAGTATAGCTGCCGCCCGTGCCGACATATGTATAGCTCGATATAATGCGTTTGAAATAGGACGGCCCTGACGTCGCCGCAATAAACCCATCACCCGGCGCGTCGTCATTATCGGTTTTATCCACGATGGCGGCGTAGTTGAAGCTGCCAGGTGAGCCGGTCTGCGACGGGTTAACATAATAATATTCTGTTTTGGCATCAAACCCGCCGTTTTCCAGAATGTCGGCAACCGTAATATGCTCCGGGTCAACGGAGTAAATTTCATTTGTTTTCGTATAGACGGCAACATTATCCCATTTTGATAAATCCGTTTCGGATGCTATTAACGAGGTCGTAATTAATGAGAACGTCGGGCTGTAATAGTAGGTGCCGCTTTCGGTGGGATCCGCCGTGTATTCAAACCTCGATATATTCTGTACATACCCGCCGTTTTCGTTTGCCGCCAAGCTGGTATAATTATATTCCGCTCTGTAGTCGCCGTCAGCTGTCGGAGTAAAGGTACCGTTTACTGTTTTGCTTTCAGTTTTGGAAAGCAGGAGCTGGGTTCCGCCGGGTACGTCACCCGGGAGGTATGATTCGGTGTAATAACTGTTATTGTTATAATATAGATTCTGAAGCGGAGCTGCCGTAACACCGATATCTCCGAGAACACCTTTGGCTTTCAGCCTTGAAAAGAGGTCATTGACAAAGCTGGTTCTGTCAGCCGGAGACGTTTTCTTGGTCAGCGTTGCCTTCCAGCCGTTTATTTGCGTTGTCCCATCCTGGTATGTATCAAAATCAGCTGATGTAATCGGTTCTTGCCCGTCAATATAATAGCCGAAGGACGCCGCTTGTTTATCCGGTACAATTTCAAGAATGTTAAATGTGCCGCTCTGCGCCACAATTTCATCAATATGCTTCAGAGATGCTGCTTCAACGGTCATCGTCGCCGAATCCAAAGACGTCAGCGTCACTATAAGCATTATGACTGCAATAACGGATAATATAATTTTTCCGATACGTTTTGTTTTCGTTCTGCGCACTTTAGTTCTCCTTTTTACATGAAGCCGTTGGTTATCCTTGTATCTGCCGATGTCAATAAATAGGGTTAACCGGATTTCTGAAAGCAATTGTCTGTTGACCGCTGTACGTTTTCTTGCCCGACTTGTAATTGATCGTCACAGAAACCGACGCCGATGATACGGCGGCAGAAAATGATGTGACATGGCTTGACATCAGCTGGCCTGTATCGTCTGCAAAGGTAAATTTACTCGAATCATTCGATAAATTGTCGGTTTCTATCGTTTTCTTGTAAAAGTATAATTCATCGGTATCCGCTTTTTTTGCGAACATATATGCCTGATAATGCGTGTCATCAGTTTTGGTATATATATAGAGCACACTGTTGTCCCAGCTCACGGTCATATAAGCATTGCAATCGATGATATATTCCTGTATCTGGCTCATAGCTGTCTGGGATTCATACTGCAGGCTGATATCGGTCGCGACCATATTATAAGTATTTGAGCTGGTCGTGATAATGAGTGTGACTGTCAGCATGACGACAGCCAGAATTGAAAAAGCAATGGCCATTTCAATAAGCGTGAACCCTTTATTGCCCAGTTTTTTCATACCTGACCATTCCTTTCTCTTAAACTCGTATCAGCCGGAGATGGTGAATTTGCCGGTATCAGGCCACAGCACAATCGTCCTGCTGTTATTGGCGCTGGATATGACAAGCTTTGTGTAATACTTGTCAGGATACTTTGGGTTATACGCATCATCATACATATGCCACGCGTCGCCGATCAGCTTGAAGCTTCCGTCGTTCTTGTTGAAGGCAATGATGATTCCATCGGAGTCGAGCAGCGTCGCCTTTGCGTCCGGGCTTGTGTCTGTATAATATTCTATAATAATTTTAGCTTTACCGATTTTTGTGCCCTGTTCAACTAAAAGACCGTTCTCGAATTTGTCAATATAAACGCCGTCGCTTTTTTTATAAACCCGCATGTAAACGTCGCCTATTCTGGTCATCGCCGCAACTTTTTCCTTGCCGAGCTCGCTGCCTAACTCTTTTGTGCATTCCTTCATCTCAAGTGAAAAAATTGTGTTGATAGACATCGAGGCAATTGCTAAGCCGACAGCCAGTATCGCAACAACGACAATCATTTCAAGGAGTGTATATCCGGCATTTTTCAAGCTTCCGGCTCCTTTTTTTCTGCTGCCAAGCGCAAGCGCCTTGCACGGTTTGGTATTACTTTTCATTTTTCGCCCAATTCTCATAGGAAACCAGCGTATTCATATCCCATATCTCTGTGGCTGTGGTATTGGTACTGACATTCGTCGGTGAGATATATTGAGGATTCAGATATATATAATACTTGGCTCCATCACCTGTCGGAAGCAGTGCTTGCAGCGCATCGGCAACAGCGGTTCTGTTGGCTGTGTTGATGCTCCCGTTACTGAGCGTGATATTGCCGCCGGCTAAAATCAGACCGACATATTCTCCGATAACAGTGACATTACCTGTCGCGATAATCAGATGGATGGTTTTATTGTCATCAGCATTTATAATGTAATCAGGATAGTTGTAGTTGTTTATGACAGCAACCTTCGGTGTGCCGCCGAGCGGATAAGTGAGCGTCGTCCCATCAGGTACATTGTCTTTTATTTCATCCTCATTTACAAAATAGTCGTACGGCGAGTCTGCGCCGTTGCCGCTGTCGGTTCTTGTGAGCGTGACTTTTAGGTTTTTATAGCTGCTTTTAATTTCGTCAATGGAGAGCGATGGTGTGCCGTTGGCGCTGATGATTGGCCCGAGCGAACCTTCATCATAAGTAAAAGCTCCACCGGCAAGACTCTTTGTCGCGTCGTTCTTTAATAGGATGCCATCGCTGTAAATGCTGAGATATTTTTGAATCAGTGAACCATTCGCGTTATAATAATCTTTAAAATAGGCATTTGCCGCGTCGGAGTTTGGGAATTTAAAGCAGAAATATATGAGATTGGTCGTACCGACATTTTTATGTATGTATGCGATGTTGCTGACTGTGCTTGTAATCCCATATGTAGAGAGGTCCTTGCCGTTCACCTTCTGATCCAGCAGCACGGCGGCTTGAAGTACCGATGGATCAGGAGGCGTGCCTGTGTATTTATAAGGGTTAGAAAAGCCGCTTTTCAGGCAATTATCGGGGACGAGATAAGCCATTTGGTTGCTTTTGACCGAGACGGACTCACCCATCATTACGTTAATGCTTGCGTCAGTGCTTATGTCGGTGCCAAAATTAATAAAGCTGTGGCCGGCCAGCATCAGCATGCGCAGATTCATATCCAGGCGTGTGTTTTTCCCATTGATGATGATGGAGCTGCTGTTATCCGGGTCAGTCAGATCATTTCCATATCCGTAATATCTGCCCGAGAGAACAGCCTGCGTATCGTTGCCCAGCAGATTCAAGTCATTTGCGATATACGCGTCGCCGGCAAGATTGATTTTCCCGCCGACATCGAGCTTAATATCCCGAGCCCAAAGAGATGAGTTCATATCGAGCGACAAGGTGCCGCTAATTACATTAACAGCGTTTTTTACAACAAAATAGGGGCTGGTTTGTACGTTGAATTTGTTGTTATCACCGTTGACAGTGAGATTCCCGGCATATACATTGCCCTTAATGCCGACCTCTCCCCCGCCGGGGAGCTGTTGCAGCGTACCTCTGGCGACGATTGCAAAATCTGGAATGGCTGTATCCTTACTGGAAGTGGATGTGTACGGCAGGTCGGGCGCTTGTATCTTGATATCGGCCGTCACTGTGGTCTCATAACCATTGCGTACATATTCGACTGTCACAGCCTTCAGTATGATGCCGATCAGGTTATCGTCACTGTCCTTGACAAGCTCCACAGCTCCACCGCTGCTGATATTGACGCCTGCCCTGTCTGATACGAATGCGGCGAGTACGCTTGGATCATAATTATAAGATGCTCCCAAAGGTACGAAAAGGGGTTTAAGCCCATCTGTGCAGGCAATCGTACTATTATAAAGATTATCAAAAAACGTCTCTCTGAATTCCAGCAGCTGCTGCTGCTTCAGCGTGTCATCCGCTGATGATTTATAGTTAACTAGAATACTGGTATAAGCAACCTTAATCGCATCTGATACTGTTCCCTGAACACCGGTCCGAATTTCGTTCATGACTGCTTCAGCGCTGTAAAAATTGACTTTCCCCGCTTTATCCATTCTTTTCATTTGCAAATTTACGAGAGAGAGGTAGAGCAATACGGAGGCCAGAATGGTCAGCAGCGTCATCGTAACAAGCACAACAATAATGGTCGAACCTCTGTTGTCCTGATATAAATTATACTTTTTTTCTCTGAACCATTTCATACGAAACATCCAATCTGCTTCAATCGGTTGTGTTAATTCTAAAATTACTCTAATGACGATGCGTCGAATGTCGCCAGAGGCGTACCTGAAAAACCGGTGCCAAGTTTATAAATATCCACTGTCACCTTATAAAGACGGTTCTTGGCTGGTGTGCCGACGAGATTACCGTCGAACAGAATCGAATCACGAATCCAATCGACATAGCTCCCGGAACTCTGTAAGAAACCGACACGAAATGTGTAAGTTTTATACTCGTTCTGATCTTTATTGTAATATATCTGAGTATGAGGTGTGGGTGGTATCCTGGTCTCGTCATACTTTTCTCTGAGGTTAATGTCGGGATTGTATGAGCCGCTGGCAGCGGTCTGCCTGATCAGGTAGACACTCATATCGATATTACCGCGGTTGATGACTTCAATATCATCGCCGGGCTCCAGCGCTGATACGCTTGGTGTTAAAATGGGATTGAAAAAGAAATAGAGGCCGTATATTCCGTTCTCGCTGGCAGAATAATTCCCGCTGTAAAAGTCGCTGGATATCGTAGTCTCATAGTTTGCATTAAAATCCTGTGTGGAAGACGGTATGACAGTTCCGTCAGTCAACACATAACTGGGAATTATCGCTCTGTAAGCTGTCATGATATATTTGAAATCTGCTTTGCACGTGATGACGCCAGTCTGATCACCAATCTTGTTAATTGTGATCGTGACTGTTCTCCGCATAGGATGTATACCGCTATTGAGAAATTGATTGTAATCGACGTCATATCCGCTTTCTATTGTCGCCTTGGAAGCGAATTCTTTTGCCGCCAAGACGTCCGGGCTGGAGTCGTCATTGGGCTGGATATAAACGGCATCCATCGACTTGTAATCGACAATACCTTCAGCATTTAAGGCGCTGTACTGTGTCGCGTCAATATGGAGCACGGCGTCGTATTTTTTATTTCCGGCAGTAATACCGGGCAGGTTGATCTTATATTGAGGCCCGTCTGCAACCTCCGTGCTGCTGTCTGTAACCTCCTGATAACCGTTAGCGGCAGTATGCACAAAAACCTGCGCCGCCTCACTGGTTATGGTGCCGAATGGTGCAACATCTTTTTTTATACCGCTGATGATCGTGCTGATATCTGTTGCTTCATACGATTCCAGCACGTTTTGCGCGGCAACCGTTTGATTGCGAACTTCCTGAGCTCTGCTCGTCGTAGACGAGGAGGTTATAAACGCGTGCATGATCGGAACAACGATAATCGCAAGCATTGTGATGCCAACCAAGAGCTCCAGAAGCGAAAAGCCTTTATTGCCGAGCTCCCTCTTAATTTTCATTGTCCCATCTCCCTCCGCGCAAAACCGACGCGCTTGCTCAGCTGCCCATTAATACGCTTTTACCGAGCTGCGTAAACGGTATAACAGCCTGATGCTCCTGTATGTCTCTACCCGTGATGTAATATTTGTCGATTGCAAAATTGCCCATTATATACCCTGTGGAACTGTCAAAGTTAATACTCAAGCTATCCAGCTTTGTGACGGTTTTCTGAGAACAGATGGAATCGAGCGCCAATTTCATCTGGCTGTAACTCATCTGGCCTCCGATTGTCGACGAAATTTTATATCCTGTCAGAGTTGCCGTTTTGAGCGGGACATTGTAATCGTCCGCGTCCTTAACGCCTGTGATGGTAAAAACGGGAAGGCTCTTGGTAAAGGACAGTGTGCTGATGTCAAGTCCCAGGTTATTCTCGAGGTCCGTCGCCAGCATGATGAAATCTTCCGGCATTTCAACACTGTTGTATCTGCTCAGCGTGTCATTGACGGCTGACCTGTCTTCTTCAATAGTGCTCTTATATTGGGCAATATTAGCTGAGTATTCTTTCAATTTATCCAGTTTGACATTTAACGTCGTGATCTCCGTATTTAAGGCATCCGTCTTATCCGAATAGTCCATATAAACCATAAAATAACCGGCCAGAAAAATAATCACACCTAAAAACATCAGCATATATTTCAGCGTTCTTTTTGATAAGCTCATGTGTGTACCCTCCTAACCTTTTTTCGCATTGCCGGATACCTGCGCGGTCGCTTCATCTGTCGGACTGGCGGCAGGATTCGCACTGGGAGCTGGACTGGCGGCGGCCGGCGACGGCGATGGGAGAGCAAAAGGCACATAACTGTATGTACAGCCAACCGAGAAAGAAACTGATCTATTACCGCTCTCATCAACGAGCTCCGAAATCTGTCCGACGACTATATCGCTGATTGAATCAAATGAACGCAGCTGCTGGATCGTCTTAGCCGCCGCCGTCTTCGACTGGACGGTTATATTCATGTTGATCCCTGTCTTGGTGCAGTTCGCCGACAGGATATTGATTTCTGAAGGCATTTTTTTCTCCAGCTCATCAATAAACTGCCGCAAATCGTCATTCGGGGATTTGATCGCTTTTTCAAGCACCGACACATCGTCTTTAAATTTATTATACGCAAGAGCGTTATTATAGACTGTTTCGGAATAGGCGAGCTCTGCTACCTGCTTTTCGATTTTTTGCTTTTCATCCTGAGCGGATATATAGCTGAAGAAAGCGGAAGCGGAAAGCGCCGCGGCACCCACAATACCGATAACTAAAACAGTGACGCCGAAAGATAAGGATTCTTTCTTCTTATTTGCCTCTTTTTTCTTTGCCTTTGAATACTTCTCCGGAATAAAATCTACCGGATCGTTGGAGCAGCCCAGACAAGAAATGAATAAAGGCAGTACACTCTCCAGATTGCTTGGCGCCGAAACCTTATCGAGCTTTAACATGAACGCAACAGCCAGCCCTGTCGATTCGGCAATCGCATCCTTGAGTCCGGCGACCGATGCTCCGATACCGGTTAAAACAAGCCGTTCAATCGGCGTTTCCCAGTTGGATGAATTATAGTAATCCGCGATGCGTGAAATATTTCCGACAAGGCGTGACAGGTATTCATTTGCCTCGCCATCTGCCGCTGATGCGTCGTTTGCAGGCTGAGCGGGCATCGCGTTTATTTCCTGAAGCGTTGAAAGATAATCACTTTCATCTTTTCCCAAACCATTCATATAGGCCAGAATGTAATCGTCCACACCGCTAGGGAAGGTCCTTTGCATAAGGAGCTTGTTTTTCTTCAGGACTGTTGTTATCGAGTAAGCGCCATTGATGTCCACGTACATTGTGACGCCTTCGTTGTGCATCGTCTCCAATAAGCGGAACTGGCTGTTACCGCTGTAGTCAATCGCCTGCACTGTGAAGCCCATCAGCGTTGCCAGATTGAAATACCCATCCAGGATGAGCAGCGGCGCCGCCATGACAAGCAGCCTGTTCCCTGCGTCTTCACCGGAGGTCTTTCTCTCCTGCAGCGTGTATGTAATGTGATATCTGCTCATATCGACCGGAAAATAGTCGGCGGCGCTGGCTTCAACGATGGCCTTGATTCTGCTCTCTTTGACAGGCGGAATCGTTACTTCGCGAATGGCAATCCGTCCCGAAGAAATAGTAAAGATGACCTTTTTATTCTTCAGACCGCTTTTTTGCAGGTTTTCCTTCAAGACCGACACAATACCTTCAGGGTCTTTAATTTCACCGTCAACAACGGCGCCCGGCGGTGTTTGAAACATGACGCAGCCGCTCACCTTTTTGACACCCGGCCCCGCATTGATTTCGCAGACCTTAATGAGGCGTTCACCGATCTCGATTCCCAGTACTTTATTTGCCATCGCCGCAGCACACTCCCATTTGTATAAACAATGTAGAATCTCTGAATTATGATTATATAATTAAAAGGATGAATTCCCTTGGATTTACACGATTGAAAAAAGCCCCAGATACGCGCTGAGTATCGGCCCGCCCCACATGGCGGCAATAAATACACCGATGGACAGATACGGCCCGAGAGCCAAAACCGAGCCTTCCTTTGTAACGGCCATTCGGATGAGATGTATGACCGAACCCAGGACACAGCCTATAATAAACGCCGCGATAATCAGTTTCCAGCCAAGGATAAGCCCACAGACAGCCATGAGTTTGATATCGCCGCCGCCGATGCCTCTTCCGCGGCTGATAAAAAAAACAAGAAGGAGGAATATGCTGACGGCGCAAAAGCCGATCAGGTAAACCAACCAGTTGTCCAAATCGGTTACGACGCGCGCCGCGCCGACAATTAAGAGGAAAATATTAAAGCCGGAAGGAATTTCAAAGGTCCTAAAGTCTATGACACTCAGCGCGAGCAGCGCTGAGGTCATAGAACAATAGATGAGTGTTTCGACAGAGTATCCGAATCGATAATAGATTGAAGTGTACAGGATGCCGGTCGCCGCTTCA
Source organism: Clostridiales bacterium UBA1316 (assembly GCA_002307055.1). GTDB lineage: Bacteria > Bacillota > Clostridia > Oscillospirales > Oscillospiraceae > Sporobacter. The sequence continues at coordinate 14,644 of DBTM01000049.1, read as the reverse complement.
ATAAGGGGGTATTGAGCGGATATCGGACTTTTGCATCCGGAGCAGCGGCCCCGGAGTAATAACCAGCTGAACACAGGGACAAGTTCATACCATTTTATTTTTTTGCCGCATTTCATGCAGTGCGAAGGCGTCGTGACAATGCTTTCTCCCTCGGGAATCCTGATGATGCAGACATTTAAGAAGCTGCCGATCATCATTCCAAACAGAGCGATAAAGATGTATGTCAGTACCGTTAGAGCTAGCATTGTCCGGCGTCCTTTCGATGTGCTGGGTGTGTAAAGTCGCATTCTATCTGCAAATTGCTAGCAGAATTAAGCCCAATCCGCAGGAAGTATTACCGAAGCGACTCCAGCCACAACATTTATTGTTATGGTATATGACTGTGTTAGATGTGCTTTTGATTTTACATGGAAATCAGTAATATCACCTAATGTAGCTGTCAACTGATCTGATATGAGCGCTGTAGCACCACCAGATACCGTTATATTATGATTTGGGCCACTCCAAATTACTGTTTGAGTAGCGCTTAATGCCTCAACTGTGTCCTCATCTGTTAGGGCTACTCTAACTGCGCTGACAATTTCCGAAGCTGCTGTATTGTCTGCCTGAACTCTTGATTTTTCAACATACTTTAAAAGCTGCGGCGCTAGGATTGCCATGAGGACGGCCATGATGGCGATGACAATGATGAGTTCGATAAGCGAAAAGCCTTTGTTGCCGATGAGTTTATGTTTCTTGTTAAGTACTTGCATCATTTTAAATTTACCCTCTTTCATTAATGTGTGCCTGAACGACGGCACTATATTTATCGGTACTTTTTGTTCTAAATGAAGCGGGGACCCCCAAAGTTCCGCCGTCATTTAGCGCTGAGGCTGAAATGCGTGTTGTGACCATTCGCCTTGTGTGGCACTCTTTGTTTTTGTTTTTCCGCAATAAAAAACCTCCTTTACCGAAATTTCGGAAAGGAGGCAAAATGCGTACCCTTCAACTTCGGCAACTGGCAGTCATAGCGCCGCGCTAAACACATTAGTGATTAACGTTTTGCCTTAGACCCTGAGCTTTGCGTCCCTGCCTTTCGGCAGGTTTGCTATTATCGATTGATTCAATTGGTGCTTCGTCACCATGACAATATCACTTCAGTTTATGTATGTCAAGCGCTTTTCTCATTTTTTCTCACAATTCGTCATTTTTTATCATTTGTCTTGTAAATTTTATGCAATATATCGGTTTTTTAACCAACATCCAGCAAAAACACGCAGGATAGATAATAAATGGGTATCAGTATTTATATATTTTCCAAGCCGCTGTACATCTGAGCCATCGGCGCGAGAATCGAAATGATAATCGTCCCAATTATGACAGCCAAAAAAACAATAATCGCCGGTTCCAATGCCGCCATCAAAGATTGCGTGGCGACCTCCACCTCATCGTCGTAATAATCCGCCAGTTTGTCGAGCATCGCCTCAATATTACCGGATTCCTCGCCGATCTTCAGCATATGGCAGACGAGCGGCGGGAACAGCTTTCCGCGTATAAGCGGTTCGGACAGCGTCGTGCCCATGGTGACATCCTCTTTAGCCGCCAAGAGTGCTTCTTTGAAATATACGTTCGTCATGACATTCGCCGTTATATCGAGTGCTTCAATCAGCGGCAGGCCGGCTGCTAATAGCGTTGAGAGCGTTCGGGCTAGACGGGACGACGCTGTTTTAACCGTCAATTTCCCGAAGAGAGGAATCTTCAAGGAAAGCCTGCCGAAAAAATGCATGCCGACATCGGTTGTCCTGAAATACTTCGTTAAAATCACAAGCCCGCCAATCGCAATAAGAACGATATACCAGAAGTGCTGCATAAACTTGCTTAACGCAATAACAAAAAGCGTAATTGCCGGGAGCTTCGTGCCGAGGTCGTCGAACATCGACTGGAACGTCGGGATGACAAAAGTCAGCATTCCGATGACGACGGCGATGGCGACGATGGCGACGACAGTTGGATATATCGACGCTTTTTTTGCCAGCGCTTTCAGCCGGGCGTCTTTTTCAAACTGATCCGCCATTCTCGAGAAGGAAATTTCCAGGCTGCCCGAGGCCTCCCCGGCTTCAACCATGGTAATGAAGATATCAGTAAAAACCTTCTTATTGACCCGCATGGCATCAGCCAGCGATTCTCCCTTTTCGACAGCGATTTTCGCATCCATAATCGCTTTCTTCAAAACCTTATTTTCCGTCTGTTCGGCCAGCATCTCCATCGCATCGATGATTGTGACGCCGGCGCCGACAATACTCACAAACTGGCGGCAGAATATACTCAATTCACGCGCTTTCGGTTTTCCGCCGATATTGAAGCTCAAATCTCTTGTCATCAAGCTTTGTTCACCGACGGTGAGCACTACCAGGCCTTCGGCTTTTATCATGTCTCTGGCTTTTTCCTTGTTTTCAGCCTCAACCGAACCTTTGCGGTCCTTGCCGGTACTGTCGATTGCCGTATAATTAAAAGCTGCCAATGTCTCGCCTCCTCAGCTGAGGGGCGCTTGTCAATGCGCCCCCTACTTTCCTTATCTTACGTTCGTTTTTATCTCTATATTATACGTTTGCTGATATATGCGACATCCTGGGCATAACGCATTGCTTCCGTACCGGCAATGATGTTTCTGGCGTAAAGATCATAAATACAGTCGTCCATCGTCTGCATACCGGACTTTTTATTTGTCTGCATGACAGAGGTTATCTGGAATGTTTTCGATTCCCGGATCAGATTCCGTATAGCGGGGTTGATGTGCATCACTTCGAAAGCGGCACAGCGTCCCTTTCCTGTCTGCTTGGCGATAAGCTGCTGCGAGACGACGCAGACGAGGACCTCGGCCAGCTGTGTACGGATCTGCTGCTGCTGATACGGCGGAAAAACGTCTATGATACGGTCAATCGTACTGGCGGCACCGATGGTATGCAACGTTGAAAACACGAGATGACCTGTTTCAGCTGCCGTTATGGCAATAGAAATTGTCTCCAGATCGCGCATTTCCCCGACAAGTATAACATCGGGGTCCTCGCGCATAGCCGCACGCAGAGCGCTTGCATAATTATCCGAATCCGTACCCATTTCGCGCTGGTTGACCATTCCTTTTTTATGCCTGTGAAGATATTCGACAGGGTCTTCAAGCGTGATGATATGATACGGATAGTTTTCGTTCAAGACATTGACCAGCGACGCCAGCGTCGTCGATTTGCCGCTTCCTGTCGGGCCGGTGACAAGCACGAGACCTCTCTGCTTTTTGACAATGTCGACAACACTTTCAGGTATACCGAGCTTTTCCGGGCTTGGTATTTCAAAGTTCAAAACACGCACCGCAATGGCAACACTGCCTCTTTGCATATAGACATTGACACGGAACCGCCCGAGATTGGCAATGCTGTAGGCAAGATCCACCTCGCCTTTCTGCTCAAGCTGCGCCTTGTATTTCTCGTTGAGCAGGCTGTTGGCGAGCTCTCGTGTATCAGCTGGTTTTAACGCGTCTCCTCCCAGAGATACGAGAGCACCGTCAATTCTGCCGACAGGCGCGACTCCGACAGTAAAATGGATGTCGGAGGCGTTTCGATCCATGGCTTTTTTTAATATATCGTCGATTGCTTCCATTTAAACCTCACATACGCCGCAAGGGCGTGCAAATATTTCAATTCTCTGCGAAGGTGAAAATTCATACCGCCGGCAGCTTAATGTATTAAACTTCGAATGAGACCTTGACCATTTCATTCAGCGATGTTGTCCCATCCATGACATATTCCGAGGCGGACATGCGAAGCGTATGCATGCCGTCTTGGATCGCCTGTTCTTTGATCTGCTCAGTCGTTCCCTTGGCGGCAATTATCCGCTTGAGGGCAGGTGTGATTTCCATGATCTCGTAAACACCGATACGCCCATAATAGCCAGTCTCACCGCAGAGGTGGCAGCCGCCGGGCGTGTATATCATCAGCTCACGATCACGCTCGACGCCCAGCAGCGCTTTCTCCTGATCCGTTGCCGGACGCTTTTTTCGGCAGGAGGTACACAAGCGGCGGACAAGCCTTTGCGCGATAACACCAACGAGAGAATCCGCCAGCAGGAAGGATTCAACACCCATATCGATAAGGCGCGTCACCGTAGCAGCCGAGCTGTTTGTATGGAGCGTAGAGACAACAAGGTGGCCTGTAATTGACGCCTGCACGGCGATGGATGCCGTCTCATAGTCTCGAATTTCTCCGATCATGATGATATCCGGGTCCTGGCGGAGGATAGCGCGCAGGGCGTTGGCAAAAGTCATTTCAGCCTTCGTATTAACCTGAACCTGGTTGATACCCGGTATATTGGCTTCAACAGGGTCCTCAACAGTGATGATATTAACCTCCTCACTGTTCAGCTCGCTGAGCGCCGTATAAAGCGTTGTTGATTTCCCGCTCCCGGTCGGACCTGTGACAAGGATCATCCCATTTGGGTTGGAGAGTATATGGTCAAATCTCTGCAGTTCCCAGCTTTTGAAGCCGAGCTCCGATTTTTCTTTTGTTAAACCTGTCGCCGATGCGATACGCATGACAACTTTCTCGCCGTAGGATGTCGGCAGAACAGAGACACGGACATCATATTCGGCATGATCCACAGAGATCGTAATGCGCCCGTCCTGCGGTTTCCTCTTTTCGGAGATATCCATACGTCCGAGTATTTTTATCCTTGTGACGATGGCTGCGAGCAAGGCAGCGTCATACATCATTTTTTCAACCAGATCACCGTCTATACGGAACCGGATACGTACTTTTTTCTCAAGCGCTTCAATATGAATATCGCTTGCTCTCTGGCGAACCGCCTGCTCGATCATCGTCTTAACGAGTTGGACAATAGGTGCCGAGTTGAGTTCAAGCTCTGCCTGCAAAGATGCCTCTTCCAGGAGCTGCAGCTGCTGTTCTCTTTCTTTTGTGTACTGCTCAGCGGCAGTCATTGCCTCTTCATTGCCGAAATATCGGTCAAGCACAGAGTTGATTGCGCCGACTGTCGCAACCCGCGGCTCGATCCTGCGGTTGGTGATGATGGCGATATCGTCCTGGGCCACCATGTCCAGCGGGTCAGCCATAGCAAGGATCAGCGCATTTGAATCTTTTTCGTCGAATCCGACAGGCAAAACCTTATGCTTGCGCAGAATGGAGCCATTGACCAGCCCGATGACCTCCGGCGGGATTTTTATGCCTCTGAGCTCAATCAGCTCGATGCCAAGCTGGGAATGGAGCGCATTCGTTATCTGTGATTCAGTTGTTATACCTGTTTCAATCAGGATATCCCCGATGCGCTGCTTCGTTTTCTGCTGAATCGCTATAGTGGCTTCAAGCTGCTTATCAGTGACAATCCCCTGCGCTTTGAGTATGTCGCCCAGCCGCATTTTTCTTTTCGGCAGGTTCAAATGAATTCACCATCTCTCCAAAGATTCATCTTCAGTATTATTATCGTGTCAAAATGCTTGTAAGTACAGCTTTTCTCAACATTTTTTACAGCACTCCGGCAGCGTAATTCCCAAAGGCACAATATCATGTTTCGCGGACGAAATATATTTAATAATTATACAATATGTAGTCGAATTTTGTCAACCGGTGTGCAGCGTGCTCTAGCCCCGTCTCGCGCAGATATGTAATTATTTGTATTTTAATAAATAGTAAAAGCCCGGGCTTTCCAGTACAGAAACGCCCGAGCCTTGTGCATATAAAATGATTATTTTTTACCGGCTGCAATAATATCTTTTTTATCGGCGCGCATATATGTAAACCAGTATCCAAGGCCGACCAGTCCGGACCCGCCTACAATATTACCAAGTGTAACCGGCAGCAGGTTTTTAATAAAGAAAGCGCCCCAAGTCAGCGAGGCAAGATTATCTTTGGGGAACGCTTTGGTAATCGCATCCGTGAAAGCACCGGTACCATTGGCAAACAGACCCGCTGCAATAAAATACATATTCGCAACACTGTGTTCAAAACCGCAGAGGACGAAGAACATGATCGGGAAGAAGAGCCCCGCGACTTTCCCGGCAACATCCTTAGCGGCAAATGACATCCACACAGCAATACAAACCAGGAAGTTACAGAGGATGCCGCGGAAAAAAGCGTCGCCGAAGGTCAGGTTAACCTTGCCGACAGCCGTATGGATTGCCGCTACCCCGGCAGCTCCATCCGGTACTACCTTGACGAAGGTATGCCCAAAAACCACAAGCGCTGCGATTAGCATCGCACCGATTAAGTTTCCGATATACACAACCAGCCAGTTTTTAAGCATTCCGCCTATTGTCGCCTGCTTGCAGCATACAGGTATAACGATCATAGTATTTCCGGTAAAAAGCTCACTGCCTGCGATTAGCACCATAGCCAGACCACCGGGGAAAACAACGGCTCCGACAAGCTTGGCAACTGAGCCGGTCAGCGTCGCCGACGCAATAGTCGAGGTGACGCCCGCCAAAGCGATAAAAATACCGGCCAGGACTCCCAGCCATAACATTCTGCCAATGGACATTTTCGTTTTTGCCGCACCGATGGATATGTAATTCTGTGCGACTTCTTTCGGTGAATTCATTGTTCTCCTCCTATAAATTTACCCCTAAAAAATATATTTAATAATTTTCTGCGCGGAGCTGGAAATAGGCCTGCGGATGCGCACACACTGGACATACGCCAGGCGCTTTTTTCCCGATCTCAATGTGGCCGCAGTTACTGCACTGCCAGATGACATCATGATCTTTCGAAAAAACGAGACCGTCCTTGACATTGGCAATCAGCCTTCTGTAGCGTTCTTCATGGACTTTTTCGACTTTTGCAACACCTTCAAACTGCTTGGCAATATCGTCATAGCCCTCTTCATGCGCAACTTTGGCAAATGACGCATACATATCGGTCCATTCGTAATATTCGCCGGCTGCCGCATCATTGAGATTCGTCAGGGTATCGGGAACATCGCCGTTATGCAATAGCTTGAACCACATCTTTGCATGCTCTTTTTCATTGTTAGCCGTTTCTTCAAAGATAGCGGCAATCTGCTCATACCCGTCTTTCCTCGCCTTGGACGCGTAATAGGAGTATTTGTTTCTCGCCTGAGACTCGCCTGAAAATGCTGTCATCAGGTTTTCCGCTGTTTTGCTGCCGTTTAATTCTTTCATCGTTATGACACTCCTTATGCATAGTAGCACTTCATTACAGTGAATTCTATGAAAATTTTTTGGTATTTTGCATTATCGCATAATTCGTACGCATCGGCGAAATTCGTTGAAGTTAAAACAAATCAAAGTACAAAAAGAAAGTCGAATTTTCCAAAATAATTGTTTTTCGGGTACGAAGAGTCATGTATCATTAAATAAACCGAAAAGCTGCGTTCTGTTGCGTACCTTCGTCTTGGAATAGATATTCGACAGGTGCTTGGACAGGGTAGCGTGTGTGATATAGAGCTGCTGGCACATGTCCTCGCTGCTTTTGCTGCCGCAGACGAGTGCCACAATCTCCGTCTCTCTTTTTGTCAGGCCGTAACGTGATGCCGTTTTTGCAATTCTTTCCGGGTGCGAGGTATTGCTGCCATGCCGCAGTTTGCCCTCAAGAAGGCTGTAATACTTGCGTTCCAGCGGATCCTTAAGCGTATTCATGATGTAAATATCGCGCGCCGAAAAGTCCTCATCAGTTTTATCGCGCATGAGACCGATAACGGCGAGGGGACAGTCCTTATAAACGAGTGAAATAAAAAGGCCCCAGTAGATGTTCCTCGGCTGCCATATCTCACGGTATACTCTTGTTTTTTCCATTTTTGCAGGCGCTATAATATCTGACTGTCTGAAAACAATGCTATACGGCGCCATAATAAATTCATTCCAATGCGGGTAATTGCCCTCCATAAAAAAGGCGTGATCAGAACTGTCATCAAGCGTCTCAGTGGAAATCGGATTATTAAGGATAACGCGGCCGTTCTCCCTGCCGGCTTGGAAGATAATGCCCGTCTGAAACGGAATAAGCGTTCTCATCTGCTGGAGGATCGTATCACAAGTCTCTGTATATGTCTCGCAATAATTAATCCGCGAGACCATTTGGAGGAGAAATTGCCATTCATAATCAAACAGTGTGGAACTCACTATAACCATCCTTTCACCGCGGCAGGACATACCTATAATTATGTATCCTCTTATGTATCCCAATGCCTACAATCTAGCATAACATATGAATATATTCAAGAAAAAGTATTGAACAAAATAATACTGATTTTTCGGATCACTGATGTTGAGCAGGTAAAATTACTGTCAAATTCATATCTTACCTGGTTATTTCACAAAAAAACGCCGCGGCGGTCGCGGCGGCGTTTTTTGCTGATTATTTAACCTGCGTTTCAAGCTGCTTCACACTCTTTTTATCCAGCAGCCCGCCTGTCATCGCCTCAATGAGGTAATGGGTAATTTGATCGGACGGCTTAATTTCACGGATAGCTATCAGCGCATTGATGATATCAATGAGGATCAGCTTTCGCTGACTCTCCTTCAGGCTTTTAACATTGATAGTGATGAGTTCCTTCACAGTTTTATCGAGAAGCTCCGGCACATATTTCGCCCAAAGCGGTATTGTCTGAATGGTGAGTCTTGAAGTGATGAATTTTTCATCGTTGCACAAGCTCATGAAGCTTTGAAATATACGAGCAAACTTCTTTTTTTCATCCCACCTGATATTCGCGCCGATGAGCGTCACACCTATGTTTCTCTGATAGGAGTTCTCATGGCTTAATTTGGACACAAACACATCCCAATACGGGTAAACATCCGCATTCATTCTGCTCCGCTCACAAAGCACAAGAAACGCCGGATACCGTATTTCGTCATTTTTTTCGGCAAGCAGGGGTACGAGAAATTCTATATACTCATTTGTCAGACTGGCGGCAAATTCGAGTATATTATCCTTATCCTTCTGTGAAATAAGAGTTTGAATATCCATGTCACATTCACATCCTGATTGTAAAGTTTATCAAGCTTCAATATTAGGCATCCGCTGGAATCGCGCAGATGCTTCCGCTGTGATTATTCCATATATGGTGCCGCATATACCGCGCACATTCCCTTAATATACCCTCACATTGACGAATAAACGGCCTTTTTTCGTTTCTTTGGAGATGCCTTCATAGGTAAAGCGTCCGTGCCCGCGGACTGATATCACCATGCCGGTATCCGGCTGAAAGCTTGTGTTTTCGGTTAAGCGGCCGTTGACGAATACCTTGCTCTGCGTAAAAAGCTCCTGACTGTCGCTGCGTGGCATTTTATAAACTGCGGCTATGATTGCGTCGAGCCGTTCGGAGGCGACGTTAACGCTGCTGACGGCAGGTTTGCCGACGGCAATATCGGGCAAACCGCTTATGCTTTCACATTTCACAGATGTGTGTTTGACTTGGGTGAATTCGCTGATGATGAAGCCGGAAATTGTGTCCAGGCAGAACAAGAACCCGCAATTTTCATGGAGGATGATGTCGCCGAGCACGCTTCGGCGCACACCGAGCGCCATCAAGGCGCCGAGAAAATCGCGGTGTGTCAGAAGGTCCGCGAATTTCTGTGAGATCGGCATGATACCGATGCATCGGAGCGGCGGCTGCTCGTTATAACCGCAAAGCTCTTCACTGCCGAATTGTGCGATTTGGCGTTCCGCGCCGTCATAACCGCCGAAGAGCGCAAAAGGCGCGGCATTCCTATCAAAGCTCGTCTTATAAAGGATATCCTGCTCGGCTAAGGTAAGAAATTCCGAGGATGTATAGCGCTGCTGCGCATAGGCTCTGCTGGCCAGTTCCTGAAACCTTTTTTTCGTCAGCTGCTCGTCATCCGGCATTTATGTTTAATCCTCTTCCCCCGTTAAATCCGAAAAACCTGCGCCAACCAGTTCCGCCAGCAGCTTTGGGCTGAGCTCCGTCTGATACCCGACACGCCCGGCGCTGACTGTGATCGTTTCAAATTTCAAAGCGCTCTCATCGATAACCGTTCTGAACTGTTTTCTCATACCGACAGGCGAACAGCCGCCATGGATATAACCGGTCAGCGGCAAAAGCTCTTTTTGCTTAATCATAGATACCGATTTTACACAAACGGCCTTAGCTGCTTTTTTCAAATCAAGGCTTTGATCAACAGGGATGGCAAAAACAAAGTATTCCCCCGTATTCGCAGTGGTCACAAGTGTTTTGAATACACATTCCGTTTGTTTTTTTATCGCTGATGCCACCGATACGCCGTCTAAAATTATTGGGTCATAGGTGTGCGGCGTATAGGCAATCTTCTTTTGCTCGAGAATGCGCATGACATTTGTTTTTTCCATTTTTCTTTTACCGTTTTCGTATTAAATTACTTCTATTGCATGATATTACCATTAAGAATGAGAATGGTCAATATGCATCAGAAAGGTAATTTATTTTATAGAGGCGCCATGCCGCTGTCTCTTCCGGTTCTGTTTACCTTTACTTAACGCTTCATTTTGTGTTAAAATTATTCAGACTAAAAATATCAAAAGGAACCCCGGCGGTAAGATTCCGGGTGTATGTAGAATTATTATGGAAGAGATAAAAAAAGGCCGCTGGTATCACTATAAAGGAAATGAATACGAGGTGCTTTATAACGCCCGCCATTCGGAAACACTCGAGCCGCTGGTCATATACCGCGCTCTTTACGGTGATAACGGTGTGTGGGTGCGTCCGAGCTCAATGTGGTCGGAAACAGTCACATATAATGGGGCGCAGGTGCCGCGCTTCACCTATACGGGCGATATGGATATTCAGGTTCGCCCTGAAGAACACGGTGATTACCGTGAAACAGAGAACTTGACCCGAGAAGCATTTTGGAACGCCTTTCAGCCGGGCTGTGATGAGCATTATTTGCTGCACATCATGCGCAGCGATTCGTCCTTCCTCCCTGAGCTCAACTATGTGGCGCTGAAAGGCGGCAAAATCATCGGCAATATTGTCTATACCAAAAGCTGCATTGTTGACGATAACGGCGTACAGCACGAGGTTATCACATTCGGTCCGGTCAGCGTTCTGCCCGATTACCAGAAAAGCGGCGTCGGTGCGCGGCTCATTTTCCATACGCTCAAGCTGGCGCGTGAGATGGGCTGCCGCGCCGTCATAATACTCGGTCATCCCGAGTATTACCCCAGGTTTGGCTTCAGGCGCGCCAGAGAATTCGGCTTGGCAACAGAACACGGTGAAACGTTCGACCCATTCATGGCCCTCGAACTCAATCCGGGCAGCCTATCCCGCTTAAGCGGTGTTTTTCATGAAGCGGACATTTATAAAATCAATTCGGCGGATGCCTCCGAATTCGATAAAACATTTCCTTTTAAAGAAAAGAAAGTGATCGATACGCCGTTATGAACTATACTTATTATGTTATACGCTCAAAACGTAAAACCATGGGGCTTGAAATTACAAAAGATTCAAGAATTTTAGTCAGAGCGCCGATGCACGCCACAAAACGTGATATCGAGCAAATGATTGACAAACACGCACCCTGGATAGACTCTCATCTTGAAAAGCAGCGAATGCGCATGGCCGCACATCCCGAGCCGAGCGGCGATGCGCAGCAGGTGCTGGTGAGTCAGGCAATGGCTTTCCTTCCCGCTCGGGTAGCTTATTACAGCAGTCTCATGGGGTTAGCGCCGACAGGTATAACAATTACCGGCGCCGAGAAAAGATTCGGGAGCTGCAGTCCGAAGAACCGCCTATGCTTTTCGTGGCGGCTTATGCAATATCCGGAAGCGGCTATTGACTACGTCGTCGTGCACGAGCTTGCACATATTCCGCATAAAAATCACGGCAAAGCGTTTTATACACTCATTGAATCTTACATGCCGGACTATAAAGAGAGAAAAAAGCTGCTCAGAGGGTAAGATAAATAAAGTCCGAAAGGATTAAGTATTATGGGATTTATCAATAACAGTTATGTTCAGATCGTTTTCAGTTCTATTATAATCTATATATTCATCATCATTGCTGTTCGTGTTTTTGGGAAAAAGGAGTTTTCGCAGCTGTCGGTTGTCGATCTCGTCTTCATCCTGCTTATTTCAAACTCCGTTCAGAACGCGATGGTGGGATCGAATACGACGCTCTTAGGCGGTTTAGTTGCCGCTTGTGCTTTATTTGTGACAAATTTTCTTTTCAAGCAGCTCCTATACCGATTCCCAAGAGTTGGCCGGCTGATTCAGGGTGAGTCGCTGATGCTCATATATGCGGGCAAGCTCAATAAGCAGAATATTGATCGGGCGCGTCTCACAATGGACGAAATTATGGAAGCGCTTAGAGAGCACGGAGCGGCAAAGATTGAGGATGTCGATCTGGCTGTTCTGGAGGTAGACGGTAACATCAGTGTGCTGACTGAAAACTACTCGAAAAAGTCAGTAAGAAAGAGAAAGTCGCGCCAATCCCTGTCTCAAAACCAGGGCTGATAAAAATAAGAAAGCTGTGATACACCTGAAAACAGAGCATACAAAGCAACAGGACGATAAGGTCTGCATTGTTGAAGAACAAACGGGTCTTCTGGAATTTTTACTTAAACAGCTGGCAGACAAATCCAGGAACACCGTCAAGTCGCTTTTGACGAATAAAACGATATCGGTCAACGGGAAGACAGTGACGCAGCACGACTATCCGCTGAAAATCGGCCAGTCGGTGCGCATCGCGTCTCCTGAGCATATGCTCAAGAAGCAGTACAAGCACCTGAAGGTCCTTTTTGAGGACGATGAACTGATTGTCATCGACAAACCAGCCGGTCTTTTATCGATCGCAACAGACAACGAAAAAGAAAAAACCGCTTATCACCTTATGACGGATTATGTCCGTTTAGGCAATCCAAAAAACAGAATTTTTGTCGTCCACCGTCTGGACCGCGACACGTCCGGCGTATTGATTGCCTCGAAAAATGATAAGCTGAGGCAGGCTTTGCAGGAGAACTGGAACGAGCTCGTGACCAGGCGCGGCTATACAGCGGTTGTTGAAGGCGTGCCTAAAGAAACAAGCGGTCGGATTCAGTCATGGCTCAAGGAGACAAAAACGCTGCTTGCCTATTCCAGCGGAACGCCGGGTGACGGTCAGGAAGCCATAACGAACTATACTGTGACAGCCGTTTCAAAAGACTATGCGCTTGTGAAAATTGATATTGAAACAGGCCGCAAAAATCAGATCAGAGTCCATATGAAGGATTTAGGTCATCCCATATCCGGTGATAAAAAGTACGGTGCGGTAAAAAACCCGCTGAGCCGTCTTTGCCTGCACGCCGATATACTCGAGTTCCGGCATCCGTTTACAGGTAAAATAATGACCTTTGAAAGCCCTGTCCCAAAGAGTTTTTTAACACTGCTTCAGGCGGAAAGCTAACGCATGTCAAAAGACCGCCGACTTAATGGTCAGCGGTCTTCTTCACTATCGTCTATTTATTGCTGTTATCGTTCAAACCTGGTTTACGGCTGTGCGCTCGGCGTCTGTTTCAATGAATTTCTTAACAAATTCTTTTGCGGAGACCGGTTTGCCGAATAGATAGCCTTGTACCTGCCTGCAACCAAGCGCACTGAGTATCTGCAGCTGTTCCTGTGTTTCGACACCCTCTGCGATCATCGTTTTGCCAACGGCTTCCGACATCGTGATGATCGCCTTGACGACCTCAATGCCGCTGCCGCCGGGTGCTGTCAGGTTGTCGATGAGCGATTTGTCAATTTTAATCCTGTCGAAATGGTATTTATTCAAATATCCGAGAGAGGAATAGCCCGAACCGAAATCGTCAATGGACACAGAGATATCGAGCTCTTTAAACAGATCAAAAATCGGTTTTACCTTTGCGTTGTCCTCAATCATTAAGTTTTCGGTTATCTCCGCGTCAATCCAAGATGTGTCGAATTGGCTGGTTGTGATGAGCTCCTTCAGCGTCAGGAAAAAATCGTCTTCGGAAAGCTGCTTCGGAGATATGTTGATGCCCATTTTCAGTTGTAGCGAATACTCGGTGTTCCATTTGATGATTTGGTCAACGGCTTTATATAAAACCCATTTCCCGATCCTGCTGATATAATTGATTTCTTCGGCAATTGGGACAAAGATACTCGGCGGAATATAACCGTGTTCCGGGCTTTTCCATCGTATAAGCGCCTCGGCGCCAATCAGTTTTTTGTCAGGCAGCGTAAATTGCGGCTGATAAACGAGTTCAAATTCCGTTTGGAGATCAGCATTTCTCAGGAGCGCCTCAATCTCATTTTTCCGGCTGATATTATCCTTAAAAGACGAATTGTAAAACACATATTTGTTATAGCCTTCTGCCTTCGCCTTATACATGGCAATATCAGCATTCTTCATCAAAGAAATGCTGTCGCCCGAATCCCCCGGGCACGAAGCTATTCCGATGCTGATTGTCAGGTAAAGGGTATGGTTTTCAATATGTATCGGTTCGCTGCACATATTGATAATTTGTTTGCAGTATTCACCTAGTATATAGCAGGAAGGGCTGCCGCCCAGCAATATGATGAACTCATCTCCGCCGAGCCGCGCCAGAACAGCCCCGCATTTATTCCATTGCATCAGCCTTTTTGATATCTCAATGATGACCTTATCGCCGACATCATGGCCATCACTGTCATTGATTGTTTTAAACCTGTCTCAGTCTATC